>NZ_JAUYWJ010000101.1:0-567 GCF_032656585.1 Streptomyces herbicida | reverse complement strand
TGTCCGCTGCCGTTGCCGAGGTGATGTGGATCGGAGCCGGGCACCTATGGCGATCGCCGCCGCGGTGAGAGCCGCGGCGGCGATCAGGATGAGGCTTCGGTACTGGGGCGAGGGTCACGCCACGGAGTGGGTCACCGTCCCGGTGTAGATGCCGGCGACCGCGGCTGCGGGCACGGCGACGTCCAGGGTGGGGTTCCAGCTGACGGAGTTGTTGCCGGAACCGCTCGGCTTGCTGAACGCGGTCCGGGCGGAGGCGAGCGTTCCCGCTGTGCCCGCAGTGAACGGCCCGTTGACGGAAGAGGTCGCCGCTCCGGGGGTGTAGGTGGTGGCACTGCCGGTGATGGGGCTGCCGCCGGGGGTGGTGAAGGCATCGGTCAGTGAGGCGGTGGCCACCCAGCTGGCATCGGCCAGCGAACGCTCGTCGTTCACCGTGACCTGGCCGAGCTGGCCGGTGGCGGTATGGCCCGGGGTGACCGTGCTCAGGGTGGCCGAGTTGGGAACGGCGATGGTCAGCCCGTCCGTGGGGGTGACCTGGAACGTGGTCACCCCGTCCCCCTGGTCCGGGGA
>NZ_JAUYWJ010000100.1:0-581 GCF_032656585.1 Streptomyces herbicida | reverse complement strand
TGCGTCCGTTGGCGGTGGAGAAAGCCACTGTCCGTGATCTGTACCGGGTGGACTGGGTCCCGGTGACCGCCGAGGCGGCCGAGCCCACCGCCGCCTACACAGTGCTCCGCGCCGCCACGGCCGCCGAGCTGCTCCCTCAGCTGCAGGCCCACCTCGACGGCGAGCAGACCCTGCTCATCCACACCACCGGCGCGGCCACCGACCCCGAGCAGTCCGCCATCCGCGGCCTGACCCGGGCCGCCCAGGCCGAACACCCCGACCGCATCGTCCTCATCGACACCCAGGACCTGCCCGGACACATCCCGGCCGGTGAGCCGGAACTCGCCCACCACGACGGCCGGTTCCACGCACCCCGACTGGCCCGCGAGACGGCCGCGGCCGCCACCGGCACCTGGCCCGCCACCGGCACCACCCTGATCACCGGAGGCACCGGAGGCCTCGGCGCACTCACCGCACGCCACCTCGTCACCACCCACGGCGTGCGCAGCATCCTGCTCACCAGCCGACGCGGCACCGGAGCCCCCGGCGCCACCGAACTCGCCGCAGAGCTCGCTCAGTTGGGTGCCCAGGTCGAGATCGTC
>NZ_JAUYWJ010000099.1:0-614 GCF_032656585.1 Streptomyces herbicida | reverse complement strand
GGCACGACGGCCACGGGGCAGTAGACGTGCTGGATGGCCGCGTGGGTGGTGGGCCCGGTGCGCGGGCCGATCCGCCGCTCGGCAAGGTGATGTCCCACCACCAGGAGGCTCGCCCCGGTCGCCGCGCGCAGGAGCGCGTTGGCGGGCTTGCCCTCCACCACCGTCTCCAGGACCTCCACCTCGGGATACTTGTCGCGCCACACCTGCAGCACCGCCCGCAGGAAACCCAGCCACTCCTCGGCCCGCCGCGGGTCGTCGATCAGCCCGATGTCCCCCTCGCCCAGACCCAGCGGCCCCGGCGGCTGCCAGGCGTGCACCGCCCGCAGCCGGGCCCGCCGCAGCCGCGCCGCCTCGAACGCGAACTCGATCACCTCGTCGCACGGCTCGCTCAGGTCGACCCCCAGCACCACGTCCCGGTACCCGGTCGTCGTCGAGGCACTGCCGTCGGGAGCCGGCAGATGCTCATCCGCGCACTCCTCACCGGCCCGCACCAGAACCACCGGCCGCGTCGCCCGCCCCACCACCCCCAGCGCCACCGAACCCACCAGGAACCCCGTGAAACCGCTCAGCCCCCGCGACCCCAGCACCACCAGCTCGGCCCCCTCGGCCGCCTC
>NZ_JAUYWJ010000098.1:0-662 GCF_032656585.1 Streptomyces herbicida | reverse complement strand
GAGGCGAATCAGTGGCCGGAGGACGTGGTCGACTACTTCGGCGACTTCCCAAGCGGCGGCGACGAGTGCCACATGGCCTTCCACTTCCCGGTCATGCCCCGCATCTTCATGGCCGTGCGCCGCGAGTCCCGCTACCCCGTCTCCGAGATCCTCGCCAAGACCCCCGCCATCCCCTCCAGCTGCCAGTGGGGCATCTTCCTGCGCAACCACGACGAACTCACCCTGGAGATGGTCACCGACGAGGAACGCGACTACATGTGGGCCGAATACGCCAAGGACCCACGGATGCGCGCCAACATCGGCATCCGCCGCCGCCTCGCCCCCCTCCTCGACAACGACCGCAACCAGATCGAGCTCTTCACCGCCCTGCTGCTGTCCCTGCCCGGCTCCCCGATCCTCTACTACGGCGACGAGATCGGCATGGGCGACAACATCTGGCTCGGCGACCGCGACGCCGTGCGCACCCCCATGCAGTGGACCCCGGACCGCAACGCCGGCTTCTCCTCCAGCGACCCCGGCCGCCTCTACCTCCCCACGATCATGGACCCGGTCTACGGCTACCAGGTCACCAACGTCGAGGCCTCCATGTCCTCCCCGTCCAGCCTCCTGCACTGGACCCGCCGCATGATCGAGATCCGCAAGCAGAACCCCGCCTTCGGACT
>NZ_JAUYWJ010000097.1:0-699 GCF_032656585.1 Streptomyces herbicida | reverse complement strand
GCCGTCAGAGCGGGTCGGTCGGCGTAGCCGCGGGCCAGACCGGCGCCCGCGACATACAGCTCACCCGTCACACCGACAGGCACCGGCTGCAAGAACTCATCCAGCACGAACACCCGCGTGTTCTCACGCGGACGCCCGATCGGCAGCACCTCAGGCGCCTCACCACCCGCCGGAATCGTGTGCGTGGTCGCACACAACGTCACCTCGGTCGGACCATAAAGATGACGGACCACCAGATGAGGATTGGCCGCCAACACCTGCGCCACCGCACCCACCGGAACCACATCACCACCCGTCAGCACCTCCGACACGCCGCCCAGGCACTGCGGCGACTCCTCGGCCAGCACACCGAACAGACCAGCCGTCAGATGCACAGTCGTCACGTCGAACTGGTCGATGAGCTGCTCCAGCAGCCCTGCGTCCACGGACCCGGGCGGGGCCACGACCACCGTGGCACCGTTGAGCAGCGGCATCCAGATCTCGTAGGTGGAGGCGTCGAAGGCATGCGGGGCGTGCATCAGCACCCGCTTGCCCGCATCCGCCTCCCAACAGCCGTCCGTCGCCAGCGCCACCACCGAGGACTGCGAGACCGCCACGCCCTTCGGCACACCCGTCGAACCCGACGTATACATCACATACGCCAGATCCCCGCCCACGGCACGGACGTCCGGTGCGCTGTCATCCGCACCAGCGAGCAGC
>NZ_JAUYWJ010000096.1:0-752 GCF_032656585.1 Streptomyces herbicida | reverse complement strand
GTGACCGAGGAGACCACGACGGGCGTGCACCGCCTGTACGAGATGCAGCGCGACGGCGTTCTCCTGTTCCCGGCGATCAACGTCAACGACGCGGTGACGAAGTCCAAGTTCGACAACAAGTACGGCTGCCGTCACTCGCTCATCGACGGCATCAACCGTGCCACGGACGTGCTGATCGGCGGCAAGACCGCGGTGGTGTGCGGGTACGGCGACGTGGGCAAGGGCTGCGCGGAGTCGCTGCGCGGTCAGGGTGCCCGGGTGATCGTCACCGAGATCGACCCGATCTGCGCGCTGCAGGCGGCGATGGACGGCTACCAGGTCACGACCCTGGACGAGGTCGTCGACAAGGCCGACATCTTCATCACCACGACCGGCAACAAGGACATCATCATGGCCGCGGACATGGCCAGGATGAAGCACCAGGCCATCGTCGGGAACATCGGTCACTTCGACAACGAGATCGACATGGCCGGCCTGGCCAGGGTGCCCGGCATCGTCAAGGACGAGGTCAAGCCGCAGGTCCACACGTGGACCTTCCCGGACGGCAAGGTGATCATCGTGCTGTCCGAGGGCCGTCTGCTGAACCTGGGCAACGCCACCGGTCACCCGTCGTTCGTGATGTCCAACTCGTTCGCGGACCAGACGCTGGCCCAGATCGAGCTGTTCACCAAGCAGTCCGAGTACCCGGTCGGTGTGTACACGCTGCCCAAGCACCTCGACGAGAAGGTCGCCCGTCTCCACCTGGACGCCCT
>NZ_JAUYWJ010000095.1:0-865 GCF_032656585.1 Streptomyces herbicida | reverse complement strand
CCCCTGCCCGTCCAGTACGCCGACTACACCCTGTGGCAGAACGAACTCCTCGGCGACCAGAACGACCCCGACAGCCTCTTCGCCACCCAGATCACCTACTGGACCAACCAACTCAACGCAATCCCCGACCAGCTCACCATCCCCACCGACCGACCCCGCCCCACCGTCATGACCTACCGCGGCGACTACCTCACCATCGACATCGACACCACCCTCCACCAACGCCTCACCGACCTCGCCCGCCAAACAGGCGCCAGCCTCTTCATGGTCCTCCAAGCAGGACTCGCCGCCCTCCTCACCCGCCTCGGCGCCGGCCACGACATCCCCCTCGGCAGCCCCATCGCCGGACGCACCGACCACAACCTCGACCACCTCATCGGCTTCTTCGTCAACACCCTCGTCCTACGCACCGACACCAGCAACAACCCCACCTTCACCCAACTCATCAACCGCGTCCGCGACACCTCCCTCCACGCCTACGCCCACCAAGACGTCCCCTTCGAATACCTCGTCGAACACCTCAACCCCACCCGCACCCTCTCCCACCACCCCCTCTTCCAAATCATGCTCGCCCTCCAAAACGCCCCCGAAGCCACCTTCCACCTCCCCGGCCTCCACATCGACATCACCCCCGGCCGCACCCACACCGCCAAATTCGACCTCTTCATCAGCCTCGCCGAACAACGCGGACCCCACGGCGAACCCCACGGCATCACCGGCGCCATCGAATACTCCAGCGACCTCTACGACCCACCCACCATCCACACCCTCCTCAACCGCTGGACCCAACTACTCGAAACAGCCACCACCCACCCCGACCAACCACTCAACACCATCAACCTCCTCACCCCCGAAGAACACCAAC
>NZ_JAUYWJ010000094.1:0-885 GCF_032656585.1 Streptomyces herbicida | reverse complement strand
GCGCTGACTGTGTACGAAGCAGGGATGCGGGGGACGTTGTGACGCGGAACGTGACGAAGGCCGGTCTCATGGTGGTGGCCATGGCGACGGTGCTCGGGGCCTCGGCCTGCGGCGGGGAAGCCGGCGCGGCGGCCGGGGGGAACGGCGGTAAGCTCCCCGCGCACGGGAAGGGGGAGTCCGTGGCGCCCGCCGGGGACGGGGTGGCGCCCGGCTCGGCGCAGACGTCTGCCGACAGCGTGGGGAAGTTGTCCGGGATCGCGCAGACCACGGCGTCGCCCATCACCCGGCACGTGCCGTGGAACCTCGACATTCTGGACCAGCGGTCGCGGCCGCTGAACGGAAAGCTCACCACCACCGCCACGGGCAAGGGCGTTCACGTCTACGTGATCGACACCGGAATGGACATCGCCCACAAGGAGTTCGGCGGACGCGCCCACCTCGGCGCCGACTTCGTGGGCCCGAAGGACTCCGGTGACTGCCCCGACGAGGGGGGCACCGGCCACGGCACGTTCGTCACGGGCATCATCGGCGGGGCGAAGTACGGGGTGGCGCCCAAGGCTGAACTCGTACGCGTCCAGGGCATCCTGTGCGAGAGCGAGGGCGGTGGCTCCCCGGCGGCGGCCGAGGCGGCCGTGGTGAAGTCGGTCAAGTGGGTCACCGCGCACGCGCAGAAGCCCGCGGTGGTGAACATGTCGCTCAACTTCGACCACCGGTCGACGGCCGTGGAGTCCGCCGTGAAGAAGATGGTCGACGCGGGGATCCCCACGGTGGTGTCGGCCGGCAACTTCCACGACGACGCCTGCAAACACTCCCCGGCCGGCGTCCCCGGCACGATCGTCGTGGCAGCCTCCACCTCGAACGACCGCCCGTGGAGCGACACCGGCT
>NZ_JAUYWJ010000093.1:0-1153 GCF_032656585.1 Streptomyces herbicida | reverse complement strand
CGGCGGGGTAATGCTTCATCCCCACAGGGACTCCGTTCTCCTGGACCATCAAGATCCAAGTCTCTCCGGTGTCCAAACTCCAGGGTCAGGGCCCGTGCTCGTTGGAGCGGACGTTTTTGCTGCTCGATGTACTGGCGGACGATTGTTAGGGGTGCTCCGCCGCACGATGCGGAGAAATACGAGGGCGACCACAGGTGCCCGTGCATGATGGCACGGTTGATCCGGCCGGTGAACTCCTGCCGTATCCGGCCGGCGGATACACCCTTGAGGCTGTTGACCAGCTTCGACACGGCGACCTTGGGCGGGTAGTGCACCAGGAGGTGGACGCGATCGCGTTCGCCGTTGAACTCCAAGTGCACATGCATCGCCGAAACAACATGCCTTCCACGCCTGTAATCGTCCAGCCCGTCCATGAGACCAATCGCAGTAGGATCTTGGGTGTGCAGCTCCGCTACAACTACCGGGCCTACCCGGACGCCTCCCAGCGCCGCGCGCTGGCCAGTGCGTTCGGCTGTGCCCGCGTGGTGTGGAACGACTGCCTGCGCGACCGCAAAGAAGCCCACGCTGCAGGGCTGCCGTACGTGAAATCGGCAGAGCTGTCCCGGCTTCGGATCACCCAGGCCAAGCGCACCGGGGAACGCGCCTGGCTCGCCGACGTGTCAGCGGTCGTCCTGCAACAGTCTCTGCGGGACCTGGACACCGCCTACAAGAACTTCTTCGACTCGATCAAGGGCAAGCGGCAGGGCCGCAAGGCCGGCCCTCCCCGCTACAAGTCGAAGAAGGACACCCGCCAGTCGATCCGCCTCAACACCAACGCCTTCTGCCTCCAGGACGACGGCACGGTGTACGTGGCCAAAGTCGGCAACCTCAAGGTCACGTGGTCCCGCAGGCTTCCGGCCGCACCCACGTCCCTGACCGTCACCAAGGACAGTTGCGGCCGGTACTTCCTCAGCTTCGTCGTGGACACCGAGCCGGACACCCTCCCAGGGGTGGAAGCGGAGTGCGGTATCGACCTCGGCCTGTCCGCATTCGCCGTCCTGTCCGACGGCAGCAAGATCGTCAGCCCCCGCTTCCTACGCCGGGCCGAGAAGAAACTCAAGCGCCTTCAGCGGGAGCTGTCCCGCAAGGCCAAGGGATCGAAGAACCGGGCCAA
>NZ_JAUYWJ010000092.1:0-1170 GCF_032656585.1 Streptomyces herbicida | reverse complement strand
GGCGGCGTTGGCGCCGGAGGTGGACGAGGTGCTGGCGCGCTATCCGCTGCGGGAGCTGGTGACCGCGTCCGAGCCGATGCCGCTGCTGGTGGAGCGCGAACGCGCGCTGTACGGCTCGTGGTACGAGTTCTTCCCGCGCTCGGAGGGCACGCCCGAGCAGCCGCACGGCACGTTCCGCACCGCCGCCCGCCGGCTCGGGGCGATCGCCGCGATGGGCTTCGACGTCGTCTACCTCCCCCCGGTCCACCCGATCGGCACGACCTTCCGCAAGGGCCGCAACAACACCCTGACCGCCGGCCCCGACGACGTCGGCGTGCCCTGGGCGATCGGCTCGCCCGAGGGCGGCCACGACGCCGTCCACCCCCGGCTGGGCACCCTGGAGGACTTCGACCACTTCGTGGACCGGGCCCGCGCCCTGGGCCTGGAAGTGGCCCTGGACTTCGCGCTGCAGTGCTCCCCGGACCACCCCTGGGTGCACAAGCACCCCGAGTGGTTCCACCACCGCCCCGACGGCACGATCGCCTACGCGGAGAACCCGCCCAAGAAGTACCAGGACATCTACCCCATCGCCTTCGACGCCGACCTGGACGGACTGGTCGCCGAGACGCTGCGGGTGCTGCGCCACTGGATGGCGCACGGGGTGCGGATCTTCCGGGTGGACAACCCGCACACCAAACCGGTGCTGTTCTGGGAGCGGGTGATCGCGGACGTCAACGCCACCGACCCGGATGTGATCTTCCTGGCCGAGGCGTTCACCCGCCCGGCGATGATGCACACGCTGGCGCAGATCGGTTTCCAGCAGTCGTACACGTACTTCACCTGGCGCAACACCAAGCAGGAGCTGACCGAATACCTGACCGAGCTGTCGGGGGAGGCGGCCGGCTACATGCGGCCCAACTTCTTCGCCAACACCCCCGACATCCTGCACGCCTACCTCCAGCACGGCGGACGGCCCGCCTTCGAGGTCCGCGCCGTGCTCGCCGCGACCCTCTCCCCCTCCTGGGGCATCTACAGCGGCTACGAACTGTGCGAGAACACCCCGCTCAGGCAGGGCGGCGAGGAGTACCTCGACTCGGAGAAGTACCAGCTCAAACCCCGCGACTGGGCCGCCGCCGAACGCGACGGACACACCCTCGCCCCCCTGATCACCCGCCTCAACACCATCCGGCG
>NZ_JAUYWJ010000091.1:0-1243 GCF_032656585.1 Streptomyces herbicida | reverse complement strand
GTTGAGCAGGCTGCGTTGGCTGACCGCGGGGGAGTCCCACGGTCCCGCACTTGTCGCGACGCTGGAGGGCCTTCCCGCCGGCGTGCCGATCACCACGGAGATGGTCGCCGACCACCTCGCGCGGCGGCGGCTCGGCTATGGGCGCGGTGCGCGGATGAAGTTCGAGCGGGACGAGGTCACCTTCCTCGGCGGAGTCCGGCACGGTCTCACCCTCGGCTCCCCGGTCGCGGTCATGGTCGGCAACACCGAGTGGCCCAAGTGGGAGCAGGTCATGGCGGCCGACCCGGTGGACCAGGAGATCCTCGCGGGGCTTGCCCGCAACGCCCCGCTGACCCGTCCGCGTCCCGGACACGCGGACCTCGCGGGCATGCAGAAGTACGGCTTCGACGAGGCCCGGCCGATCCTGGAGCGTGCCTCGGCGCGCGAGACGGCGGCCCGCGTGGCGCTCGGCGCCGTCGCCCGGTCGTACCTGAAGGAGACGGCGGGCATCGAGATCGTCTCGCACGTCGTCGAGCTGTGCTCCGTGAAGGCTCCGCGGGGTGTGTACCCCACCCCGGCGGACGTGGAGAGGCTGGACGCCGACCCGCTGCGCTGCCTGGACGCGGATGCGTCGAAGGCGATGGTCGCGGAGGTCGACCAGGCCCACAAGGACGGCGACACGCTGGGCGGCGTGGTCGAGGTGCTGGCGTACGGCGTTCCGGTGGGCCTCGGCTCGCATGTGCACTGGGACCGCAAGCTGGACGCCCGGCTGGCCGGTGCCCTGATGGGCATCCAGGCGATCAAGGGCGTCGAGGTCGGCGACGGCTTCGAGCTGGCCCGGGTGCCCGGCTCCAAGGCACACGACGAGATCGTCAACACGCCCGAGGGCATCCGGCGCGTCTCCGGCCGCTCCGGCGGCACCGAGGGTGGACTGACCACCGGTGAGCTGCTGCGGGTGCGGGCCGCGATGAAGCCGATCGCGACCGTGCCGCGCGCCCTGCAGACCGTGGACGTGTCGACGGGCGAAGCCGCCCAGGCCCACCACCAGCGCTCCGACGTCTCCGCGGTGCCGGCCGCGGGCATTGTCGCCGAGGCGATGGTCGCCCTGGTCCTCGCGGATGCGGTGGCGGAGAAGTTCGGCGGTGACTCGGTGACCGAGACCCGCCGCAACGTCCGCTCGTACCTCGACAACCTGGCGATCCGGTGAGCGCCGTGCCCGCGGTTGTGCTGGTCGGCCCGATGGGTGTGGGCAAGTCCACGGTCG
>NZ_JAUYWJ010000090.1:0-1246 GCF_032656585.1 Streptomyces herbicida | reverse complement strand
ATCCGGGAGAACCGGGGCAAGGCTCAGGGCCGCAAGATCCTGGTCCGTGAGCGGGAGGAATACTTCCGGCTCATGGATCAGGGCCTGAGCAGCGCCGAAGCCTGCAAACGCGTCGGGATCAACTACCGGACGGGCAAGCGGTGGCGCAACGGCCGGGGCGCTTCGGGCAAGGACAAGGCGAGACCGCCGGTGCTTGCCGTGGTGCCGCCCGAAGGCCCGTCCCGGTATCTGCGCGAGGCCGACCGCATCCACATCGCCGACCGGCTGCGGGAGAAGGCCACCATCCGGCGGATAGCCGCCGAGCTGGGCCGCAGCCCATCCACGATCAGCCGCGAGATCCGCCGCAACCGGCACCCGGTCAACGGGCAGTACCGACCGCACGCCGCCCAGGCCCGCGCGGACACCCGCCGGCCCCGGCCCAAGCACGGGAAGATCGGCCAGAACCCCGAGCTGCGGGACTTCATCCAGCGCCACCTCGACCTACGGTGGAGCCCCGAGCAGATCTGCCAGGCTCTGCGGGCACAGTTTCCCGACCGGCCGGAGATGCACGTGGCCCACGAGACGATCTACCAGGCCCTCTACGTCCAGGGCCGCGGCGAACTGCGCCGGGAACTCGCCAGGGCCCTGCGCACCGGCCGCGCCCGCCGCAAGCCCCGCCGACAGGCCCAGCAGCGCACTCCACGGTTCTCCACCCCGATGGTCATGATCAGCGAACGGCCCTCCGAGGCCGAAGACCGGGCGGTGCCCGGCCACTGGGAAGGCGACCTGATCATCGGCAAGGACGGCAACTCCGCCATCGGCACCCTCGTCGAACGCGCCACCCGCTACGTGATGCTGCTGCACCTGCCCGAGGGCCGCACCGCCGAACAAGTCCGCGACGCGCTCGTCGAAACCGTCCGGACGCTGCCCGCTCACCTGGTGCAGTCCCTGACCTGGGACCAGGGCGCCGAGATGGCCGCCCACGGCTCCTTCACCGTCGCCACCGACATCCCGGTCTACTTCTGCGACCCGGCCAGCCCCTGGCAGCGCGGCTCCAACGAGAACACCAACGGACTGTTGCGGCAGTACTTCCCCAAGGGCACCGACCTGTCCGTCCACACCCGCGACCACCTGGCGGCCGTGGCCGCCGAGCTGAACGGCCGCCCACGCAAAACGCTCGGCTGGGAAACCCCAGCCGAGCGCCTGCATAAACTGCTCGCGGCCTGATCAACACGACCACGTGTTGCAACGACCCCTAGAAAGCGCC
>NZ_JAUYWJ010000089.1:0-1304 GCF_032656585.1 Streptomyces herbicida | reverse complement strand
TGGTAGAGGGGGAGTCCGGCGTGTCGGCTTTTGGGGCCAGCCGCTGCTCGGTGAGGAAGGCATGGGCGGCGGTGACCAGGGTGGCGTGGTGGTGCCAGCCGTTCCAGGAACGGCCTTCGAAATGGTCCAGGCCCAGGCCGTGCTTGAGTTCGCGGTAATCGTGCTCGATGCGCCAGCGGATCTTTGCCAGCCGCACCAGGTCGGCGACCGGGGTGTCGGCGGGCAGGTCGGACAACCAGAACCGGGTCGGTTCGTCCTCGCCGTCGGGCCATTCGGCCAGCAGCCGTACCTCGGGCAGGACGCCGTCCCACCGGCCGTGCTCGGCCACCGCAGCTGCCTGGGCCAGCCGACGCGAGCGCACCCCGGCAGGCCGGACCCGCATCGCGAGGAAGCGTGAGGTCATCGGGCCGCGGGAGCCTTCCCGCCAGGTCACTGCCCCGAAGGCTTCCCGTCCGTGGGCAGCAGCCAGTTTCGCCACCGTCACCGGTGGCTGCCGGTAGCGGGGAACGGGACGGCGGCCGTTGCCGGACCAGGCGGGGGCGGCAGGCACCGCCTCGTGCGGCTGGACGGTGATGTCGCCGCGGATGCCGACCACGTACGCGATTTTCCGTTCGGCCAGGCCGGCGCGGAAGTCGGCGTTCTGGCCGTAGCCGGCATCCGAGACCACGACCGGCGGCACAAGGCGCCATGTGGCCAGTTCATCCAGGGCGTCCAAGGCCATCCGCCACTTCTCCCGGTGCCCGACGTCCTCCGGCACACCGGTCTGCCGGCGTCGGACGGCGTCATGCGCCCACTGCTGGGGCAGGAACAGCCGCCAGTTCAGCGGGCACGAGGCAGCGTCGGAAACCGCGTGCACGCTGACCGCGACCTGGCAGTTGGCCTGCTTGCCCAGCGCACCGCAGTACTGGGGAGCGACCCCGACCGACATCTGACCGTCCTTGGGAAACGACACGTCGTCGACCGCCCAGGCCTCCGGGCCGATCAGCGGCACCATCCGTTCAGCGATCCGCCGACGCACCGGCACCGGATCCCACGGGGACTGGTTCACGAACTGCTGCAGGTTCTGCTCGTTGCCGTCCGGCAGCCGCGAAGCCATGGCCTGGATGGACTTGCGGCGACCGTCCATCATCAATCCCCGCAGATAGCAGTCGCTCTTGGCCCGCTGGTCCTTGCGGGGCACCGAGGCGAACACATCCGCCACGAATAACGCCAACGTCGCCCGAACACGATTGACTTCATGTGCGTCCACCCATTCAGACTGCCCCTGAACAAGGCCGACACACAGACGTAACGGAGTCCTACTA
>NZ_JAUYWJ010000088.1:0-1309 GCF_032656585.1 Streptomyces herbicida | reverse complement strand
GGGCCCTGACCCTGGAGTTTGGACACCGGAGAGACTTGGATCTTGATGGTCCAGGAGAACGGAGTCCCTGTGGGGATGAAGCATTACCCCGCCGAGTTCAAGGCGGACGCGGTCGCGTTGTACCGGTCGCGTCCGGGAGCGACGATCAAGTCGGTCGCCGCCGATCTCGGAGTGAACACCGAGACGCTGCGGAACTGGATCCGGGCCGCCGACGGACGCCGCGCCGGTGCCCACTCCGCCCCCGCAACGGCACCGCAGCCTGCCGGTGACCCGGTTCAGGCGGAGCTGGCCGCCGCGCGCAAGAGGATCCGCGAGCTGGAGGAAGAACGCGACATCCTCCGCAAGGCGGCCCGGTATTTCGCGACGGAGACGCGCTGGTGAACCGCTGCCAGTTCGTTGAGGATCACCAGCGCCGATACGGCGTGAAGCGGCTCTGCGACATTCTCGGGATCGCCCGCTCGAGTTTCTATTACTGGCGTCGCACGGCCCGGGCTCGCATGGCCCGCCAGGCCGCCGACGACCGGCTCGCGGCTCGGATACGCAAGGCCCACAAGGAGTCCGACGGCACCTACGGAGTCCCGAGGATCACTGCCGAGCTCCGCGACGAGGGCGGCCAGGCGGTCAACCACAAGCGCGTTGCCAGGATCATGCGGACCATCGGCCTCGAAGGGGTCCGTCTGCGGCGCCGGCACCGCACCACCATCGCCGACCCGGCCACCGCGAAGGCCCCGGACCTGATCGGCCGCGACTTCACCGCGAAGGAGATCAACACCAAGTACGTCGGTGACATCACCTACTTGAGCGTCGGCGGCGGACGATTCTGCTATCTCGCGACAGTGATCGACCTGTGCTCGCGCCGCCTGGCAGGCTGGGCGATCGCCGACCACATGCGCACCGAGCTCGTCATCGACGCCCTCGCCGCCGCGGAACGGACCCGCGGCAGTCTGAACGGGGCGATCATGCACACCGATCACGGAGCCCAGTACACCAGCCGGGCCTTCGCGGACGCCTGCCGCCGGGCCGGTGTCCTGCAGAGCATGAGCGCCGTCGGGTCCAGCGCGGACAACGCCGCCGCCGAATCGTTCAACGCCAGCTTCAAAAGGGAGACGTTGAAGGGCCGAAAGGGCTGGTCAAGCGAGCGCGAGGCACGACTCGACGCCTTCCACTGGCTGTCCCGCTACAACACCCGACGCCGTCATTCCCGGCTCGGCCAGCGAGCCCCGATCACCTACGAGATCACCGTCCACCCAACATCAACTACCCTGGCCCGAGCCGCATAGACGTGTTCAAACTCCGGGGTCAAGGCCCC
>NZ_JAUYWJ010000087.1:0-1397 GCF_032656585.1 Streptomyces herbicida | reverse complement strand
GGGACGTGTCAGTGTCTTTGTGTAAGTCCTTGGGCTTCAGTTGGTGTTGAGCCGGTCCTCGAAGAAGAGTGAGAACTGGTTCAGCGCCTTCTTCCAGTGTGCCGCGACGTGGTTGATGTCGCGGGCCTTGGGGTTGATCAGCTCCCGGACGGCGAGGTAGAGCACCTTCAGAACCGCCTGCTCGGAGGGGAAGTGGCCCCGGTTGCGGGTGGCCTTCCGTAGCCGGGCGTTGATCGACTCGATCAGATTCGTGGAGTAGACGACTTTCCTTATCTCCGGCGGGAAAGCGAGGTAAGGGGTGAACTCGCTCCACGCGCTGCGCCAGCTGCGTGTGATGGCCGGGTAGCGTTGGCCCAGCTCGGAGGCGGCGAACTCCTGCAGTGCCTGCTCGGCGGCCTGCTCGGTCGGTGCCGTGTAGATCGCTCTGAGCGCCGGCACCAGTGCGGGATGGTCCCTCTTGGACGCGAACCGCAGTGAGGCCCGCATCAAGTGGATCACGCATGTTTGGACCGTGGCTTTGGGCCAGGTCGCGGTGACCGCGTCCGGCAGGCCCTTCAGTCCGTCGCAGGCGACGATGCATACGTCCTGGACTCCGCGGTTGCGCAGTTCGGACAGCACGGTCATCCAGGTGGTGGCGCCCTCGCCCTCGTCGCCGACCCACAGCCCGAGGACGTCCTTGCGGCCGTCCATGTCCACCCCGACCGCGAGGTAGACCGGCTTGGAGACCACCGCCCCGGAACGGATCTTGACCCACAGGGCGTCGATGTAGATGATCGGCCAGATCGCGTCCAGCGGCGGGTTCTGCCAGGCTGCCAGCTCGTCGGCGACCGCGTCGGTGACCTTGCTGATCAGGTCCGGTGAAACCTCGACGCCGTACATGCCGGCCAGATGGGAGCGGATGTCCCGCACCGACATACCGCGGGCATACAGCGACAGGACCTGGTCGTTGAACCCGGCCAGCCGCCGCGCGTGCTTGGGCACCAGCTGCGGCTCGAACGACCCGTTGCGGTCCCGGGGAACGGCCACCGTGACCGCCCCGGCATCCGTCAGCACGGTCTTCGGTGAGGTCCCGTTTCGGCTGTTGCCAGACCCCCGGCCGACCGGGTCATGCTTCTCATAGCCGAGGTGTTCGGTCATCTCGGCATCCAGGGCTCGCTCGAGCACCGCCCGGGTGACGGCGGTCAGCAGCCCGCCCTCGCCCAGCAAAGCGGCTCCTGAGGCGTCGGCACGGTCCATCAACCGCTCGACTACCTCGTCCACCAGCTTGTCCTCGACCGGCTCCACAGCCGGGTTCTCGTTGTCTGCCATATCCGTCCGTCCCGGCTGGTCAAGGCCCTACACCGGACCCCGGCCAGCCTGTCACGTCACGGACTTACACGATCTTTCAGACACACCCG
>NZ_JAUYWJ010000086.1:0-1442 GCF_032656585.1 Streptomyces herbicida | reverse complement strand
GTCCTACCTTTCTAGGCGTGGGTCTGATCTGGTCATTCGTAAGATCGGAAGGCCCAGGGGCTCTGGGTATGGCTGTCATGCGGGCGCCGTTGGCAAGGCTCAAAGGACTTGGCCGCCCGGAGTCCCGCGACGGCTCGACCGCCAATTGGGAGACGCGACTCTGATCGCTGCTGTAGGACAACGTCGGCGAGGTCGTCTGCGGGTTTGAAGTGAGACTGCGAGCTGGCGGAGGTGACCGTGCCCGAGATCTGGGCCGGGGTGGACATCGGCAAGGAACACCACCACTGCGTGGTGATCAACGCGGACGGCGAACGGCTGCTGTCCCGCCGGGTCCTGAACGACGAGACCGAGCTGCTCCAGCTCATCGGCGACGTCCTGGAGATATCCGCCGATGTGTTGTGGGCTGTCGACCTCAACCACGGCGGTGCCGCCCTGCTGATCGGCCTGCTTCTCAACCACGGCCAGCCCATGGCCTATCTCACCGGCCTGGCTGTTCACCGGGCCTCGGTCACCTACCGTGGCGAGGGCAAGACGGACGCGAAGGACGCCTTCGTCATCGCCGACCAGGCGCGTGTCCGCCGGGATCTGGGGCTCCTGCGGCCGGGCGACGAGATCGCCGTCGACCTGCGGACCTTGACCACCCGGCGGCTGGACGTGGTCTTCGACCGCACCCGGCAGATCAACCGCCTTCGGGCCCAACTGCTGGAGATCTTCCCGGCGTTGGAGCGGTCGCTGGAGCTGGTCAACAAGGGGCCGGTGATGCTGCTGACCGGCTACCAGACCCCCGCCGCGATCCGCCGGGCGGGCGCCAAGCGCATCGAGAGCTGGCTGAAGAACCGCAAGGTCCGCGGCGCCGCCGCCCTCGCGAAGACGGCCGTGGAGGCCGCTCAGGCCCAGCAGAGCGCGCTGCCCGGCGAGAAGCTGGCCGCCGCCATGGTGGCCCGCCTCGCGAAAGGGGTGATGGCCCTCGATGAGGAGATCGCCGAGCTCGACGCCCTGATCGAGGCCAGGTTTCGCAAGCATCCGCACGCCGAGGTGATCCGCAGTCTGCCCGGCATGGGGCCCAGGCTCGGTGCCGAGTTCATCGCCGCGACCGGCGGGGACATGGACGCCTTCGGCAGCGTCGACCGGCTGGCCGGCTTCGCCGGCCTGGCGCCCAGACCCCGTGACTCCGGCCGCGTCAGCGGCAACCTGCGCAGGCCCAAGCGGTACCACCGCGGCCTGCTCCGGTCGATGTACCTGTCGGCAATGGTCAGCATCACGACCTGCCCCGCCTCCAAGGCGTACTACCAGCGCAAGCGCAGCGAGGGGAAGGGACACAAGCAGGCCCTGCTCGCGCTCGCCCGCCGCAGGCTGAACGTCCTGTGGGCGATGATCCGTGACGGAGAGTGCTATCAAGGTTCACCTCCCGTCACAAGAGCGGCTTGACATCACGATTGGGA
>NZ_JAUYWJ010000085.1:0-1471 GCF_032656585.1 Streptomyces herbicida | reverse complement strand
CAATACCGGTAACTTAGGGGCAATCTGGTCGTTGTTGTGGTGTGCCAAGAGCAGGTCAACTGAAGTCATCAGGTGGGCGACTGTCGGATCGGGTCGCGGTCGGGGTGCTGACACAGGCGTTTCCTCAGTCGCTGGTGGATGAGGTGTTGGCGGAGACGGGTCGGGTGCAGCAGCGGAACCGGCTGTTGCCGGCCCGGCTGGTGGTCTACTTCGTGTTGGCGATGTGCCTGTTCTCCGGGGAGAGCTATGAGGAGGTCGCCCGGCTGCTGACCACGGGTTTGCAGGGTGCGCGGCGTTGGCGTGCATCGTGGGTGGTGCCGAGTACGGCGGCGATCTGGAAAGCCAGGTCTCGGCTGGGGGTGGCGCCGATGCGGCAGTTGTTCGCGCGGGTGTGCCGTCCGGTTGCCACACCGGACACTCAGGGCGCCTTCTACCGCGACTGGCGGCTGACCGCGATCGACGGCACCACATTTGACCTGCCCGACACGAAGGCGAACGTGGAGGCGTTCGGCCGTCCGCCCCGCTCCGGGCGGGGTGAACAGGACGTCGGCTATCCGCAGTTGCGCATGGTCGGCCTGGTGGAGTGCGGCACCCACGCCGTTTTCGACGTCGCGCTCGCAGCTCTTCGCACCGGAGAGCAGACTCTGGCCCGGGCGGTGCTGGGGTCCCTGCGGCAGGGGATGCTGCTGCTGGCCGACCGCGGCTTTTGCGGCGTGGACCTGTGGCGCGAGGCAGCGGCGACCGGGGCGGACCTATTGTGGCGGGTCCGCAAAGACCTCGTGCTGCCGGTGGTCGAGCAGTTGCCGGACGGCTCGTATCTCACCGAGATCTTCGACCGCAGCGACATCCACCACACCCGTCGTGGGGTGCCGGTACGCGCGGTGGAATACACCGTCGCCGGCCATGAAGGCGTCTACCGGCTCATCACCACGATCCTCGACCCGGACAAGGCCCCGGCCGCGGAACTGGCCGCCCTCTACGCCCAGCGATGGGAGTTCGAGTCCACCCTCGACGAAATCAAGACCCACCTCGGCGGGCCACACCTGGTACTGCGCTCGCAACACCCTGACGGGGCCGAGCAGGAACTTTACGGCTTCCTGCTCGTCCACCACGCCATCCGGCACCTCATGCACCAGGCCGCACGGCAAGCCGACCAGGACCCCGACCGGATCTCCTTCACCCGCTCACTGCGCGTCGTGCGCCGCCAGGTCACCGACCAGGCGGCATTTTCCCCCCGGCCGACTCGCCCGCGCCATCCAGGCCACCCAAGCTGAACTCCTCGAACGCCTCCTGCCACGGCGACGCCGCCGGGCCAACCCCCGCGTCATCAAACGCAAAGTCGCCGGCTGGCCGCTCAAACGCGCCGCCCACCGCGTCGCAGACCGCCCATGTGTTCCGGCCGTCACCATCGTTGGCGCCACCAAACCCAAACGGGTCAAGCGGACACCAAAGCCCTAAGTTACCGGTATTG
>NZ_JAUYWJ010000084.1:0-1491 GCF_032656585.1 Streptomyces herbicida | reverse complement strand
TGCTCATTAGAGGACCATCCCTTCTGCAGCCCTCACGAGTAGGGTTGTGACCTCTCGGTCCCGGTGGGTGCATGGCCATGGGTGCGAGCCGCTTGACGGCCTGCATGAGTTCCGCCAGCCCCGCCGGGCCGAGGCCGTCTGATCGGCTTCAGGGACACGCCCCGCAGAGGGCCGATTAATGAGCTCCCGGCAGACGACCTCACCACTGGGCAGGTGCTCCTCGAACCGGCTTGGAGTACGACGCACGTGTTCATCGGATGGGACTGGGCGACCGAGACCCATGACGTGACCGTCATGGACGACACCGGCAAGCGCGTCGACCGGTGGGAACTCGCCCACACCGAGGAAGGGTTCGCCAAGACCCTGGCCCGGCTGCGCAAGCACGGAGATCCGGCGGATCTGCCTGTGGCCATCGAGACCAGCCGCGGTCTGGCCGTCGACCGGCTGCTCGCCGCCGGCCACCCCGTCGTGCCGGTCCACCCCAACGCCTTCAACGCGATGCGGGCGCGCTGGGGAGCCTCCAAGGCCAAGACCGACGCCGGCGACAGTATGAAGCTTGCTGACTACCTGCGCACCGACGGGCACATGCTGCCCCGGCTGGAACCCACCGAGCAGGCGACCCTCGACCTCCAGGCCCTCACCCGGCAGCGCGCCGACCACATCGAGGCCAAGGTCGCCGCCGTCAACCAGCTCGCCGCCCTGCTGGACGAGCACTGGCCCGGCGGCAAAGCCGTCTTCTACGAACTCGACAGCGACATCGCCATGGCCTTCCTGGAGCGCTACCCCACCCCGGCCTCCGCCGCCAAGCTCACCGCCGGACGCCTCGAAGCCTGGTGCAAACGCCATGGCTACTCCGGGAAAAAGCCCGGCAGCGTCCTGATCGAACGCCTGCGCTCGGCCCCGAAGGCCGCCTCCCGCCTCAGCGACGCCGTCGTCGAACAACTCGTCCGCGTTCAGGTCCAGCTCGTGCAGGGCATACGCGCCACCATCCGCGCGCTGGACAAGGCCCTCACCACAGCCACCGAGACGCATCCCTACGCGCCGCTGTTCGCCACCCTGCCGCGCATCGGCAAGGTCAGCCTCGGCCAGGTCATCGGCGAGATCGGCCCGATCCTGGAACGCGCCCAGACCTGCGAACAGCTCATCGCCGAAGCCGGCGTCGTCCCCGTCACCCGCGCCTCGGGCAAGGCCCGCACGGTCTCCTTCCGCTTCGCGACCAACCGCAGAGCCCGCGTCGCGCTGACGACCTTCGCCGACAACAGCCGACACGACAGCGACTGGGCCGCCAAGATCTACAACGACGCCCGGGCCCGCAAGAAGCGACACCCGCATGCCATCCGCATCCTGGCACGTGCCTGGCTGCGCGTGATGTGGGCCTGCTGGCGCAACGGCGCCTGTTACGACCCCGTCATCCATCAAGCCAACAGCAAGATCAACACGCCCGCCGACACGCCTCTGGCGGCATAGAGGTTGACTCAGGAAACTCATGCG
>NZ_JAUYWJ010000083.1:0-1556 GCF_032656585.1 Streptomyces herbicida | reverse complement strand
TGAGCAGCGGCATCCAGATCTCGTAGGTGGAGGCGTCGAAGGCATGCGGGGCGTGCATCAGCACCCGCTTGCCCGCATCCCAGCCGTCCGTCGCCAGCGCCACCACCGAGGACTGCGACACCGCCACGCCCTTCGGCACACCCGTCGAACCCGACGTATACATCACATACGCCAGGTCAGCCCCGTGCACCCGCACGCCCACCGGGCCGTCGTCGCCACCGGTCAGCAGCCGCCGCACCGGCACCACAACCCGCGCATCCACCACCTCGTCGGCGACGATCTGCTCCGCCAGCCCCTGACCGGCCACCACCACCGGCACATCCGCCAGCACCACCCGCGACCGGGCCGCCGGATACGACGTGTCCACCGGGACGTACGCCGCACCGGACTTGGCGACACCGAGCAGCACCGCGATCAGCTCCGCCGACCGCTCCATCACCACACCGACCCGCCGGCCCGGACCGGCACCCAGCGCGATCAACTCGCGCGCCACCCGGTTCGAGGCCGCATCCAACTCCGCATACGACCACTCCACCTCACCGGCCACCACCGCCGGCGCATCCGGCCTACGAGCCACCTGAGCCCCGAAAAGCTCGCCCAGGCTCCCCAAAGGCAACAGCCGATCCGTGTCGTTCCAACCCGACACCACCAGATCGCGCTCGGTGTGGTCGAGCACCTCGAGTTGGCCCACGCGCACCTGCGGATCAGCCGCGACCTGCTCCAGCACCCGCACCAGACGACCGGCCAGGGCCTCGGCCGTCTCCTCGTCGAACAGGTCGACCGCGTACTGGATGGCACCGCCGATACCGGACGGGGCTCCCTCGGCATCGCGGTGCTCGGTGAGCGTGACCGACAGATCGAACCGCGCCGTCTCCAGGGAAGGCATCATCGGCCGGACACTCAGACCGGACCAGTCCCACGCATCCGGCTCCGTACCTGCCTTCTGCTGCACGCTCTGCATGCCGAGCGAGACCTGGAAGAGAGGGTGCCGGGTCAGGGACCGGGTCGGGCTCAGGTCCTCCACCAGCCGCTCGAACGGCACGTCCTGGTGCGCGTACACCGCCAGGTCCGTCTCCCGCACCCGGCGCAGCAGCTCCGCGAAGGTCGGATTGCCCTCCACGTTCGTGCGCAGCACCAGCGTGTTGACGAAGAACCCGGCCATATCGTCCAGCGCCTCGTCACCACGGCCGGCCACGGCCGTACCCAAGGGGATGTCCGTACCCGCGCCGAGGCGCGAGAGCAGGAAGGCCAGAGCCGCTTGCGCGACCATGAACATCGTGGCGCCGTGCCGCTGCGCGATGGACACGAGCTGGGCGTGGACGTGCGGGTGAAGCTGCACCGGGACGGAGGCGCCGCGGAAGGTTCCGGATGCCGGGCGGGGCCGGTCGGCGGGCAGAGACAATTCCTCGGGCAGGCCGTCCAAGGCCTCCCGCCAGTAGGCGAGCTGCCCACTGATCACGCTGTCCGGATCGTCCAGCTCACCCAGGACCTCGCGCTGCCACAGCGCATAATCGGCGTACTGAACCGCGAGCGGCGTCCAGTCGGGGGCCCGGCCC
>NZ_JAUYWJ010000082.1:0-1604 GCF_032656585.1 Streptomyces herbicida | reverse complement strand
GTGCGGGTGTTGGAGCAGGTGGCGGCTGATCCGTGTGTGCGGGTGGGTCGGGTGGGTGTGCTGGGTGATGTGGAGCGTCGGTTGGTGCTGGCGGACTGGAACGACACGGTGGTGTCGGTGCCGGGTGGTTCGTTGGTGTCGGTGTTTGAGGGGTGGGTGGATCGTTCGCCGGGTGTGGTGGCGGTTCGTTCGGGGTCGGATGCGTTGTCGTATGGGGAGTTGGAGGAGCGGGCGAACCGGTTGGCGCGGTTTTTGGTGGCGCGTGGGGTGGGCCGGGAGGACGTGGTGGGTGTGTGTCTGCCGCGGGGTGTGGAGTGGGTGGTGGCGCTGCTGGCGGTGTGGAAGGCGGGTGGGGGTTATGTGCCGCTGGATCCGGAGTATCCGGTGGAGCGGCTGGCGTTCATGGTGGAGGACAGTGGGGCCCGGGTGGTGCTGAGCACCTCTGGTTTGGGGGTGCCTGGTGTTGATGTGGTCCTGCTGGATGACCCGGGGGTTGTGGCTGCGGTGGCGGCTGAGTCGGGTGGGCGGTTGGGTGTGGAGCCGGTGCCGGGTCAGTTGGCGTATGTGATTTATACGTCGGGTTCGACGGGGCGTCCGAAGGGTGTTGTTGCCACGCATGGTGGTGTGGCGAATCTGGCGGTGGCGCTGCGGCCTGTGCTGGGTGTGGATGCGGGTGTGGTGGTGCTGCAGTTCGCGTCGTTCAGTTTCGATGCTGCGGTGCTGGATGTGGCGGTGGTGCTGGGTGCGGGTGGGACGTTGGCGGTGGCGACGAGTGAGGAGCGTGCCGAGCCCGGGGCTTTGGCGCGGATGATCGCCGGGTGTGGGGTCCGGGCGGCGAGTGTGGTGCCGTCGCTGCTGAGTGTGCTGGATCCGGCGCGGGTGCCTGGTGTGGGCCGGTGGGTGCTGGGTGCGGAGCGGCTGACTGCTGATCTGGCGGGCCGCTGGGTCGAGGGCCGGGAACTGTGGAACACCTACGGTCCGACGGAGACCACGGTGATTGCGACGGCGGATCGGGTGTTGCCGGATCCGGACGGCGGAGTCGCTTCGGCTCCGTCGATCGGCCGTCCGATTGCGAACACCAGGGTGTTTGTGCTGGATGGGTTCTTGCAGCCGGTTCCTGCGGGTGTGGTGGGTGAGGTGTATATCGCGGGTGCGGGTGTGGCCCGGGGTTATGTGGGGCGTGCTGGGCAGACGGCTGAGCGGTTTGTGGCGTGTCCGTTTGCCGGGCTTGGCGTGCGGATGTATCGCAGTGGTGATCTGGCCCGGTGGACGGATGCGGGGCAGTTGGAGTTCGTGGGTCGTGCGGACGGTCAGGTCAAGATTCGTGGGTTCCGGGTGGAGCCGGGCGAGGTCGAGGCCGTGCTTGCCGCGCACGAGACGGTCGGTCAGGTCGCGGTGGTGGTGCGTGAGGACCGTCCTGGTGACAAGCGGTTGGTCGCCTACACCGTCCCCGCGCCCGGGCAGGCGATCGACACCGCGGTGCTCCGGGACTTCGCTGCCGGCCGGCTGCCGGACTACATGGTCCCCTCGGCGTTGGTGCTGCTGGACGCGATGCCGTTGACGGTGAACGGCAAGCTGGACCGAAGCGCGCTTCCCGCCCCCGA
>NZ_JAUYWJ010000080.1:0-1937 GCF_032656585.1 Streptomyces herbicida | reverse complement strand
GAGGAAACGCCTGTGTCAGCACCCCGACCGCGACCCGATCCGACAGTCGCCCACCTGATGACTTCAGTTGACCTGCTCTTGGCACACCACAACAACGACCAGATTGCCCCTAAGTTACCGGTATTGCTACTAGCCTCCGCGTTTCACTTGCGGTGGCGTCCCGATCTTGAGCGGGAACGCGAAAGTGCCTTCTGAGCTGGGATGATGAGGCTTGTCTAGGGCTTCTGTCATCACAGCAGGAAGGCACTTTCTGCGTGCACACTACCGGGTCGCGTCCCAAGCTCGTCGTATCAGCCGACGGCCGCGGGGTGGTCAGTCATGCCGGGTCCCGGCTGCTGGCCGATCTCGCCGATGCCACCGGCCTGACCACGGCCTTCACCGACGCGCTGCGCCAACTGCGGCCGCGTGGCACCGGCCACGCCCCCGGCCGGATCGCCGTGGACTTGGCGGTGAGGCTGGCCGACGGCGGCGAGGCGATCGCCGACCTGGCCCTGCTGCGCGATCAGGCCGAGGTGTTCGGCCCCACCGCGTCCACTCCCACCGCATGGCGACTGCTGGCGGGCATCGATCCGGCCGCACTCGGGGCTCTGCGCGCGGCCCGTGCCACCGCCCGCGAGGCCGCCTGGCTGCAAGCCAGCGAGAGACTGGAGGCAATGCCGGCCTCACGTGCAGGCGGACGCGAACTGCCGGGCCTGGTCCTGGACATCGACGCCACCCTGGTCACCTGCCACTCCGAGAAGCAGAACGCGGCGCCGACCTACAAACACGGCTTCGGCTACCACCCGCTGCTGTGCTTCCTCGACAACACTGGCGAGGCCCTGGCCGGCCAGCTGCGGCCCGGCAACGCCGCGGCAAACACCGCCGAGGACCACATCACCGTGCTCGACGCCGCCCTCGCCCAGCTCCCCGACGCCCACCGCCACGGCACCGACATCCTCTTCCGCGCGGACAGTGCCGGATCCGCCAAAGCGTTCCTGACCCACATCCGCGGCCTCCGCTCGCGCGGGATCCACACCTCCTTCTCCGTCGGATGGTCCATCACCGAACCGGTCCGCCGAGCGATACGCCAACTGCCCGACCATGTGTGGCATCCCGCCCTCGAACAGGACGGCACCCTGCGACAAGGCGCCCACGTTGCCGAGCTCACCGGCCTGGTCGACTTGCCGGGTCTGCCCGAGGACACGCGGATCATCGTCCGCCGCGAGCGCCCGCACCCCGGCGCCCAGCTGTCCTTGTTCGATCTCGACGAGGGGATGCGCCACCAGGTCTTCCTCACCGACACCGCCTACGGCAAAGGCTCATTGCAGCACCTGGAAGTCCGCCACCGCGCCCACGCCCGCGTCGAGGACCGCATCCGCTGCGGCAAGACCACCGGCTTCGGCCGCTTCCCCTCCCGACACTTCCACGTCAACCAAGCGTGGCTGGAACTGTCCCTGACCGCCCTCGACCTGCTCGCCTGGACACGCATCCTGCTGCTGGAGGGCGAACTGGCCACCGCCGAGCCGAAAAAGCTCCGCTACCGGCTGCTGCACGCCGCCGCCCGCATCACCCGCGGCGGGCGCCGCATGCACCTGCGGATCGCCGCGACCTGGCCCTGGCGAAACGAACTGACCAGCGCATTCGCCCGCCTGGCGGCGCTGCCACGGCCAGCCACCTGAACCTCAGCACCGTCCCTACACACCCCGACCGAGGAACCCTGGAGAACCCGACCCGCGCGTCGGGCCTCGACCATGCCCGCCCGGCAGCCAACAACCAAAACCCCCACTTCATGGCCATCACACCAGCTCAGCCTCCCGAAGTGAAACGGGGAGGCTAGCCCCAATACCGGTAACTTAGGGCTTTGGTGTCCGCTTGACCCGTTTGGGTTTGGTGGCGCCAACGATGGTGACGGCCGGAACACATGGGCGGTCTGCGACGCGGTGGGCGGCGCGTTTGAG
>NZ_JAUYWJ010000079.1:0-1953 GCF_032656585.1 Streptomyces herbicida | reverse complement strand
GTGAGCAACGAAAGCCTGGCCAACCTGCTCAAGGAGGAGCGCAGGTTTGCGCCGCCCGCCGAGCTGGCCGCGCACGCCAATGTGACGGCGGAGGCGTATGAACAGGCCAAGGCTGACAGGCTCGGCTTCTGGGCCGAGCAGGCCCGCCGGCTGGCCTGGGCCACCGAGCCGGCCGAGACGCTGGACTGGTCGAACCCGCCGTTCGCGAAGTGGTTCCAGGACGGGCGGCTCAACGTCGCCTACAACTGCGTGGACCGGCATGTGGAGGCCGGACTGGGCGACCGGGTCGCGATCCACTTCGAGGGCGAGCCCGGCGACAGCCGGGCGATCACCTACGCCGAGCTGAAGGACGAGGTCTGCCGGGCCGCGAACGCCCTGCTCCAGCTGGGGGTCCGGGCGGGCGACCGGGTCGCGATCTACATGCCGATGATCCCGGAGACGGCGGTCGCGATGCTCGCCTGCGCCCGGATCGGCGCCGCCCACTCGGTGGTCTTCGGCGGGTTCTCCGCGGACGCGCTGGCCACCCGGATCCAGGACGCCGACGCCAAGCTCGTCATCACCGCCGACGGCGGCTACCGCCGCGGCAAGCCCTCCGCGCTCAAGCCCGCCGTCGACGACGCCATCGACCGCGTCGACAACGTCGAGCACGTCCTCGTCGTGCGCCGCACCGGCCAGGACGTCGCCTGGTCCGACGGGCGGGACGTGTGGTGGCACGACCTCGTCGGGGCGCAGCCGGCCGAGCACACGCCGGAGGCGTTCGAGGCGGAGCACCCGCTGTTCATCCTCTACACCTCCGGCACCACGGGGAAGCCGAAGGGCATCCTGCACACCTCCGGCGGCTACCTCACCCAGGTCGCCTACACCCACCACGCGGTCTTCGACCTCAAGCCGGCCACGGACGTGTACTGGTGCACCGCGGACGTCGGCTGGGTGACCGGGCACTCGTACATCGTGTACGGGCCGCTGGCCAACGGCGCCACCCAGGTCATGTACGAGGGCACCCCCGACACCCCGCACCAGGGCCGCTTCTGGGAGATCGTCCAGAAGTACGGCGTCACCATCCTCTACACCGCGCCGACCGCGATCCGCACGTTCATGAAGTGGGGCGACGACATCCCCGCCAAGTTCGACCTGTCCAGCCTGCGGGTGCTGGGCTCGGTCGGCGAGCCGATCAACCCCGAGGCGTGGATCTGGTACCGCAAGCACATCGGCGCCGACCGCACGCCGATCGTCGACACCTGGTGGCAGACCGAGACCGGCGCGATGATGATCTCCCCGCTCCCGGGCGTCACCGAGACCAAGCCCGGCTCCGCACAGCGGCCGCTGCCCGGCATCTCGGCCACCGTCGTCGACGACGAGGCCCGCGAGGTCCCCGACGGAGGCGGCGGCTACCTCGTGCTGACCGAGCCGTGGCCGTCCATGCTGCGCACCATCTGGGGCGACGACCAGCGCTTCCTCGACACCTACTGGTCCCGCTTCGAGGGCCGCTACTTCGCCGGTGACGGCGCGAAGAAGGACGACGACGGCGACATCTGGCTGCTGGGCCGGGTCGACGACGTCATGCTCGTCTCCGGCCACAACATCTCCACCACCGAGGTCGAGTCCGCACTCGTCTCCCACCCCGCGGTCGCCGAGGCCGCCGTCGTCGGCGCCGCCGACGAGACCACCGGACAGGCCATCGTCGCCTTCGTCATCCTGCGCGGCACCGCCTCCGAGGACGACCAACTCGTCGGCGCCCTACGCGACCACGTCGGCGCCACCCTCGGCCCGATCGCCAAGCCCAAGCGCATCCTGCCCGTCGCGGAACTGCCCAAGACCCGCTCCGGCAAGATCATGCGCCGACTGCTGCGCGACGTCGCCGAGAACCGCCAGCTCGGAGACGTCACCACCCTGACCGACTCCACGGTCATGGACCTCATCCAGGACAAACTGCCCGCCGCACCCAACGAGGAC
>NZ_JAUYWJ010000078.1:0-2052 GCF_032656585.1 Streptomyces herbicida | reverse complement strand
ACACCCCCACCGTCCACCTCGACACCCTCGACCTCAGCGACCAACCCACGCACAATCCCACTCCCCAGCTCAGTCCCCATCACCCCGCCTACGTCATCTACACCTCCGGCTCCACCGGACAGCCCAAAGGGGTCGTCATGCCCGCGGGCGCGCTGCTGAACCTCCTGCAATGGCACCACAGGGCGGTGGGCGGCGAACCGGGCACGAGGACCGCGCAGTTCACGGCGATCAGCTTCGACGTGTCCGCGCAGGAGGTGCTGTCGGCCCTGGCCTTCGGCAAGACGCTGGTGATCCCGAACGAGGAGGTCCGCCGCGACGCGGCCAGGTTCGCGGCGTGGCTGGACGAGCAGCGGATCGAGGAGCTGTTTGCGCCGAACCTCGTGCTGGAGGCCCTCGCCGAGGCCGTCGTCGAGCAGGGCCGTACGCTGCCGTGGCTACGGACCGTCGCGCAGGCGGGTGAGGCATTGACGCCGAGCGGCGTCGTCCGCGCGTTCCATCGGTCGGCGCCGGGCCGGGTCCTGCACAACCACTACGGCCCGACCGAGACGCATGTGGTCACGGCGCACACCCTGGGCGACGACCCCGACGACTGGCCGCCGTCCGCGCCCATCGGCCGTCCGATCGCCCGCACTCGTGCCTATGTGCTGGGCACTGGCCTGGAATTGGTGGCGCCCGGCGTAGTGGGCGAACTGTACATCGCGGGCGCCGGCGTGGCCCGGGGGTACCTGGGGCGGCCAGGACTGACCGCTGAGCGGTTCGTCGCCGACCCGTACGCCCCCGAGCCCGGTGGCCGGATGTACCGCACCGGCGACCTGGTGCGCCGTAACACCGACGGCGAACTGGAGTTCATCGGCCGCGCCGACCACCAGGTCAAGATCCGAGGCTTCCGCATCGAACCCGGCGAGATCGAGCACGTCCTCACCGACCACCCCGCCATCACCCAGGCCGCCGTCGTTGCCCGCGAGGACCAGCAGCCCGGCAAGACGCGTCTGGTGGCCTATGTGGTGGCGCCGGAGGCTCTCCGGGCCGAGGACGTCAGGCAGTTCACGCGCGATCGGCTGCCCGAGCACATGGTGCCCTCGGCCGTCGTACTGCTGGAAGAACTCCCCCTGACGGCCAACGGCAAGCTGGACCGGGCCGCCTTGCCGGCGCCGGAGTTCGGGGCGGCCGGGGCCGGGCGCGAAGCACGTACGCCGCAGGAGCAGATCGTGTGCGACCTGTTCGCGCAGGTCCTCGGACTGCCCCGGGCAGGTGTCGACGACGACTTCTTCGAGCTCGGCGGTCACTCCCTGCTGGCCACCCGGCTGATCGCCCGCATCCGGGCCGCCTTCAGCGTCGAGATCGGCCTGCGAACGCTGTTCGAGGCACGTACCGCGGGCGCGGTGGCGGCCCGGCTCGACACGGCGGGGCCGGCGCGGCTCGCCCTGACGAAGCAGCAGCTGCCCGACACGGTGCCGTTGTCCTTCGCCCAGCGCCGGCTGTGGTTCCTGCACAAGATGGAGGGGCCGAGCGCCACGTACAACATCCCGCTGGTCCTGCGGCTGACGGGCGACCTCGACCACGATGCGCTGCGTGCGGCGCTGGGGGACCTGGTGGCCCGGCACGAAAGCCTGCGCACGGTGTTCCCGGAGGTCGACGGCACTCCGTACCAGCAGGTCCTGGACGACGTGGCCGTCGAGCTGCCCGTCACCGGTATCACCGAGGCGGAGCTACCGGACGGGCTGACGTCAGCGGCTCGGCACGCCTTCGACTTGGCGACCGAACCTCCGCTGTACGCCGAGTTGTTCCGCCTCGCGCCCGACCGGTACGTCCTCATCCTCGTGCTGCATCACATCGCGGGTGACGGCTGGTCGCTCGGCCCTCTGGCCGCCGACCTCACCCACGCCTACACCGCCCGCACCCAGGGCCAGGCACCCGACTGGCCACCCCTGCCCGTCCAGTACGCCGACTACACCCTGTGGCAGAACGAACTCCTCGGCGACCAGAACGACCCCGACAGCCTCTTCGCCACCCAGATCACCTACTGGACCAACCAACTCAACGCAATCCCCG
>NZ_JAUYWJ010000077.1:0-2055 GCF_032656585.1 Streptomyces herbicida | reverse complement strand
ACACCCCCACCGTCCACCTCGACACCCTCGACCTCAGCGACCAACCCACGCACAATCCCACTCCCCAGCTCAGTCCCCATCACCCCGCCTACGTCATCTACACCTCCGGCTCCACCGGACAGCCCAAGGGCGTCGTCAACACCCACCGGAACGTGGTGCGGCTCTTCGACGCCACGCGGAAGTGGTTCGGGTTCGGCTCGGACGACGTCTGGACGCTGTTCCACTCCTACGCCTTCGACTTCTCGGTGTGGGAACTGTGGGGAGCGCTACTGCACGGGGGTCGGCTGGTGGTGGTGTCCTACGAGGTCAGCCGGACGCCGGGCGCGTTCCTGAACCTCCTCGCCGACGAGGGCGTCACCGTCCTCAACCAGACGCCGTCGGCCTTCTATCAACTGGCCCAGGCGGACGCGGACGCCCGGCGCCAACTTGCCCTGCGCACCGTGGTGTTCGGCGGTGAGGCGCTGCAGCCGTCCCGCCTCGCCGACTGGTACCGGCTCCACTCCGACGACGCGCCGGTGCTCGTCAACATGTACGGCATCACCGAGACCACGGTGCATGTGACGTACCAGCCACTGACCCGCGAGCGGGCCACCGCCGCGGCGGCCAGTGTGATCGGTGTCGGCATCCCCGATCTGCGCACTTACGTGCTGGACGGCGGCCTGCGGTTGGTGGCGCCCGGGGTGGTGGGCGAGCTGTACGTCGCGGGCGCCGGCGTGGCCCAGGGGTACCTGGGGCGGCCAGGACTGACCGCTGAGCGGTTCGTCGCCGACCCGTACGCCCCCGAGCCCGGTGGCCGGATGTACCGCACCGGCGACCTGGTGCGCCGTAACACCGACGGCGAACTGGAGTTCATCGGCCGCGCCGACCACCAGGTCAAGATCCGAGGCTTCCGCATCGAACCCGGCGAAATCGAGGCTGTGCTGTCCGGCCACCCGGGTGTGGTCGAGGCGACGGTGGTGCGCCACGAGCAGTCCGGTGACGCCCGACTGGTGGCCTATGCGGTCGCGCGGGAAGCTCTCCGAGCCGAGGACCTCAAGAAGTTCGCGCGGGACAGGCTGCCCGAGTACATGGTGCCGGCCGCAGTCGTACTGCTCGACCGCATGCCACTCACAGCCAACGGCAAACTGGACAAGGCCGCGCTGCCGGAGCCGGACTTCACGGCCCCGGTGTCGGTGCGCGAGGTACGTACCCCGCAGGAACAGATCGTGTGCGACCTGTTCGCGCAGGTCCTCGGGCTGCCCCGGGCAGGTGTCGAAGACGACTTCTTCCAACTGGGCGGGCACTCCCTGCTGGCCACCCAGCTGATCGCCCGCATCCGGGCCTCGTTCGGCGTCGAAGTGGAACTGCGCGCGCTGTTCGAAGGCCCGACCCCGGCGGCGGTGGCGGCCCTCCTCGACACCGCCGGACCCGCTCGACCGGCGCTCACGGTGCGGCAGCGGCCGCCGGTCCTTCCCCTCTCCTCAGCACAGCGACGGCTCTGGTTCCTCCATCGGATGGAGGGCCCGAGCGCCACGTACAACATCCCGCTCGTCGTCCGGCTGACCGGTCGACTGGACCACGACGCGCTCCGCGCTGCCCTGGCCGATGTCGTCGCCCGGCACGAGAGCCTGCGCACGGTGTTTCCGGAGGCGGAGGGCGTACCGTGCCAGCAGGTGCTGGCCCCCGAGGACGCCGTCCCACGCCTGACCGTCACGCCTACGACCGAGGCCGACCTACCGGCCGCCCTGGAGACGGGTGCCCGTCACGCGTTCGACCTTGCGGCCGAACCCCCACTGCGGGCCGAGTTGTTCAAGCTGTCGGAGCAGGAACACAGGCTGCTGATCGCGGTACACCACATCGCGGGTGACGGCTGGTCGATGCGGCCGCTGTCGCGCGAGCTGACGGAGGCGTACGCCGCCCGCACCCAGGGCCAGGCACCCGACTGGCCGCCCCTGCCCGTCCAGTACGCCGACTACACCCTGTGGCAGAACGAACTCCTCGGCGACCAGAACGACCCCGACAGCCTCTTCGCCACCCAGATCACCTACTGGACCAACCAACTCAACGCAATCCCCG
>NZ_JAUYWJ010000076.1:0-2426 GCF_032656585.1 Streptomyces herbicida | reverse complement strand
ACCCGCCCAAGGTCGCCGTGTCGAAGCTGGTCAACAGCCTCAAGGGTGTATCCGCCCGCCGGATACGGCAGGAGTTCACCGGCCGGATCAACCCTGCCATCATGCACGGCCACCTGTGGTCGCCCTCGTATTTCTCCGCATCGTGCGGCGGAGCACCCTTGGCAATCGTCCGCCAGTACATCGAGCAGCAAAAACGTCCGCTCCAACGAGCACGTCAGAGCAGCCTTGAGATGCATTCATCCCCGGCGTGAACACCGGGGCTTTCTGCAAGAGTGCGGGTAACAGCTGGCTGCCGAACGAACCTGTTCAGCGGACCACTTGGGACGATCGGCCCGCAGTTGGGCTGCGTATTCGTCGAAGTAGTGACGTTGAAGGGCAGGCGGGCGATAGCCCTCGACGAACAGCAGGCGCATTCCTTCGGGCAACCGTGCCTGTGCTTTGAGAAGTCGGTCGAGCACTCCTTGCCGTAGGTGGGCGAAGGCGCCGGCGGAGTCCTGCCACTTCCGCTCATCGACCAGCAGGGAGCCGGCTCGTCGTACGTCCACCAGCTGTTCACCGCACTCTTGAACAGGCACGGCTGCGACCTTCGCGTCGGACATCAAGACGATCTCAGTCATGACGCGATCATCTCGTGGCCTTGCGTTCCGGTGGCTGTCTTCCCGTCAGCGGCCGCGGTACAGGTGGTGGCCGTCGCCGGCCACCACCCGTCTGCGGGCGGCTGCCATGGCGCCGTGCCCGGTGGCCGCGTAAGGCTCAGGCAGTGCCGTCCAGTGACGCCTCCAGGTCGAGTTCGCCCTCGCGGGTCTGGGCGCCGGCGGCCACGGCGGCTCGCATGCGCTCGACCACGGCGTCCGGTGCCGGGTAGACACCGCCCAGGGCCTTGCTCTCCTCGCCCAGGCCCTCCAGCAGGCTTCCAGCCGTGGCTGCGGCTCCGACCGCAGCCTTCGCCGCGGTGATCTGTTCCGGGCGCAGTGCCGCGATGCGGCGGGCGAGGGTGTCGACGAAGTCGTCGAGTTCCTCGGCCGGGAGGGCGCGGTTGATCCAGCCGTAGCGCTCGGCCGTCCCGGCGTCGAAGAGGTTTCCGCCGAGGATCACTTCCAGTGCCCTGGCCCGGCCCACCAGCGGGGGCAGCAGCTGGGTGCCGCCGCCCCCGGGGATGATGCCCATCCGGGTCTCGGGCTGGGCGAGCCAGGTCCGCCCCGCGGCGGCGAAGCGCATGTCGAGTGCCATCGCCAGCTCGTTGCCTCCGCCACGAAGGCGCCCGGCGAGCTTGGCGATCGTCACCTGCGGCAGCGCCCGCAGACGCAGCATCAGTTTCTGCATCGGGTTGATCAAGGACTCGTCGCCACCGGTCCCGGCGTCCGGGTTGGCCAGCTCGGCGAAGGTCTCCGGCTTGAGCATGAAGCCCAGGTCGACGTGGGCGACGAAGAAGTCCGGGTCGGCGCTCTGCACCACGATCACACGCACCCGCTCGTCCTCGCGGACGGCTCCGACGAAGTCGTGCAGTTCGTTGATCAGCGTCGTGTCGAGCATGTTGACCGGCGGGTTGTCGAGCGTGACCTGAGCCACGCCCGCGTCGATCGCCACCCGCAGTCCCTTGTAACCGTCGTACGACATCTCGTTCTTCTCCCGATGGAATCTCTGGCCACAGGCCTCTACACCGGTCACGCTAAAAGCTGACGCTGACGTCAGAGGCAAGGGGAATGGGATGCGCATCGGGGAACTCGCCGCCAGGACCGGCGTGAGCGTGCGGGCGCTGCGGTACTACGAGGAGCAGCACCTGCTCGCCTCCGAACGCAGCCACAGCGGGCAGCGGCACTACGCGGACAGCGCGGTCGACCGCGTCCTGCTGATCCAGCAGCTGTACGCGGCGGGACTGCCGAGCAGGTCGATCGTGGAACTGCTGCCGTGCGTCGTGACCGGCGAGGTGACACCGGAGCTGCTCGAACGGCTGTCGGCGGAGCGGGACCGGATCAGCACACAGATCGACGCCCTGGTGGACACCCGGGACCGGCTCGACACCGTCATCACCGCGGCCACCACCACTCTCCGGACCGGCCGCCCCTGCTCCTGACGAGTACACGGGCATGAAGCGGTTGCCCTCTGGCAGACCTCAGCAAGAGGGCTGTGTGCCGGCGCTCCCCGCCGCCGGGCGACATGTGGCGGTTCCGGAGCCGGGATGCGCGACTACCCCCGCAGGTGAGGCTCGTTTACGACGTCGTCGTGTTCTTGCAGATCGCCGGTCGAGGTGTGGAGTTGCTGAACGCACGACGGCACGTCCAGGTAGATCCTGGGTGCCTGTCCGCTGCCGTTGCCGAGGTGATGTGGATCGGAGCCGGGCACCTATGGCGATCGCCGCCGCGGTGAGAGCCGCGGCGGCGATCAGGATGAGGCTTCGGTACTGGGGCGAGGGTCACGCCACGGAG
>NZ_JAUYWJ010000075.1:0-2452 GCF_032656585.1 Streptomyces herbicida | reverse complement strand
CAGGGAAGTTGGGCAGTGTGGAGAGGTCATTGCCGAAGGACGCCGTCTCGGACGTGAACCGGTCACCGGTGAGCTGCATACCGTCACCCGAGTCCCCCGCGAACCGGATGATCACCCGATCGAGACGGTGGATCTCCTTGGTGGGGGACGGTGCCGTTCCGGGAGGCGTCGTGGTTTCCACGGACATGCGCGTGTCGGCTCCTGTCGGTCCCTGTGGGTCGTACACGTGGCAGAGGCTAATCAGGCGCATTAGAGGGGCGCTCGTGCGTGATGCTCCGTGTCCGTCGTGCTCACCGGGTCCGGTACAGGGTCAGGTTGGGCCGTCCGTCGCGCTGTTGGCGGGGCCTGCGCAGGCCCGCGGCGGCGGCCTCGGGGGCGGTGTCCGTGCCGCTTTTCGTGCCTCGCCGGCCGCGCCACTGCGCCAGGTCGGTGACGGTGCTGTGCGCGGAGCCGGGCTCGGGCACGGGTGCGTGTGCGGGCACGGGCGCCTGGTGGCGGGGCCGTTCGTGCTTCAGGACCTCGCGCAGGGCATCGCCGAACCGGGTGATGTCCTGCGGTGAGTTGTCGTGGTGGACGGAAGCGCGCACGGCCGTGGTGACGCCGAGGCCGGGCAGGTACAGCGGGGTCTCCTGCGCGACCGTCTTCCACACGACGACACCCCGGGCCGCGAGCTGCCGGCGCACCAGTGCGGCGGGCAGTTCGTCGTGCCGGAAGGTGAGGATGCCGGACTGGATCCGCCCGGGGGCGATCAGTTCGGTGCCGGGGGCCTCCTCGATGGTGGCGCGCAGGCCGGCGACCAGGTCGTCGTCCGGCAGGGCCTCGGTGTGCTCGGCCAGGGCCGTGTTCAGCGCCACTATGGCGGCACCGGGCGGCGGTACGACCGGATCGACACCGGCCGGTGCCAGGAGCTTCCTGAACCCCGGTGACGTAGAGGCGAAGCCGACCGACTGCGGACCGCGCAGGAACCGCCAGCCGTCGCCGGTGAGCAGGTCGCAGCCGATGCGGGCCGCGTCCACGGGGAATTGGCCGACCGCGTAGGAGGCGTCGACGGCGTACACGCAGCGGTGTGGGGCGAGGATGCGGCCCACGTCCTCCACGGGGTTGACGATGCCGCAGCCGGCCGGGACGTAGGTCACCGACACGAGGGCGACGTCGTCGTCGATGTGCGTGGCCATCCACTCCAGGTCCAGGTCGCCGTCCGGGCGCAGCGGTACGACGTCCAGGGCGCAGCGGGTGCGGTCGCGCAGGGCGTACAGGGTGCTGAGGTTGGCGGCGCCCTCGTAGGGAGTCGTCCAGATGCGGTCGCCCGGGCCGAGCGGAAGGCGGCCGAGGAGGGTGGCGTACGCGTCCGCGGCGCCGGTGAACAGGGTGGTGTCGCCGGCCGGGGTACCCAGCAGGGCGGCGAGGCGCTCGTCGATCTCGTCGAGGACGACGTCGTCGAGGTGCTCCTCCAACTCGTAGGGGCCGTAACGGTCGTCGTGGCGCGTCCACTCGGTGAGGGTCGCGCGTACGGCGGCTGGCATGCGGCCCAGACCAGCCGTGTTCAGGTGGACCATTCGGTTGCCGTGTGACGTCGCATTCACTTCCGGGGCCTCCCCCCGTGCGATGAGGCAATGTCTTGCCTCGTGCTTGGCAACACATTGCCAACAGATACGGCGAGTTGGCAATGTGGGCTCAGGCGGCGCTCTAGTGGCGGGGCTTTGCCAGGCACTTATGGCTTCCTTCTGGCTTCTGTCCCGGTTCTGCCCGGCTCCGTTTCCTAGGAATTGCCAAGTTCTGGCAGAGGGGCTCGCGTTCTGCCAAATCCTTATATCTGCGCAGGTCAGCAGTGGTTCGGTATGGCAATTTCGGTGCGCCGGCCGGGGCTCTGGGGCGTTTCTGCCCCCCTTCTTGAGCCTATTTCGACCAATTCCCCAGTGATTTACGAGATTTCCTTGCCAACCTTCTTGGCAAGAGGTTGCCAAGCAGCCGGACCGAAGTTGACACAGAGGAGCCCGCCATGAACCGCATCGCCAAGATCGCCGCCACCGCCGCCGCCGTCGCCGCCACCGCGTTCTCCGCCGTGGGAGCCGGCGCCGCCACCGCCGAGGCCATCGGCTGGCCGACCACGACGCAGTCGGCGACCACCACGGACGCCATCGGCTGGCCGAAGACCGCGACCACCGTCTCCGCCGCCGGTACCGACGACATCGGCTGGCCGACCGCCACGGCCGTCTCCGCCAAGAACACGGACGACATCGGCTGGCCGAAGACCGCGACCACCGTCTCCGCCGCCGGTACCGACGACATCGGCTGGCCGACCGCCACGGCCGTCTCCGCCAAGAACACGGACGACATCGGCTGGCCGAAGACCGCGACCACCGTCTCCGCCGCCGGCACGGACGACATCGGCTGGCCGAAGACCGCGACCACCGTCTCCGCCGCCGGCACGGACGACATCGGCTGGCCGAAG
>NZ_JAUYWJ010000074.1:0-2688 GCF_032656585.1 Streptomyces herbicida | reverse complement strand
GTGGGGGATGCGGTGTGGGCGTCGTGGACGAGGATGCGGTGTTCGTTGTCGGGGGTGACGGTGGCGACTTCGAGGTCGCCGGTGGTGGTGTTGCGGAGGACTGCGCGGGTGTTGTCGGGGCCGAAGCGGATGGGCCGGCCGTGTTCGAGGCGGATGACGGCTTCCTGGGCGGTCTGCTGGTCCTTGAGGGTGTCGAAGGCGCCGTCGTTGAAGATGTTGCAGTTCTGGTAGATCTCGATGAGTGCGGTGCCGGGGTGGGTGGCGGCGGCGCGCAGGACCGCGGTGAGGTGTTTGCGGTCGGAGTCGATGGTGCGGGCGACGAAGGACGCCTCGGCTCCGATGGCGAGCGAGACCGGGTTGAAGGGGGCGTCGAGGGAGCCCATCGGCGTGGATTTGGTGATCTTGCCGACTTCGGAGGTCGGGGAGTACTGGCCCTTGGTGAGGCCGTAGATCCGGTTGTTGAAGAGCAGGATCTTGAGGTTGACGTTGCGGCGCAGGGCGTGGATGAGGTGGTTGCCGCCGATGGACAGGGCGTCGCCGTCGCCGGTGACGACCCAGACGCTCAGGTCGCGGCGGGAGGTGGCCAGGCCGGTGGCGATGGCGGGGGCGCGGCCGTGGATGGAGTGCATGCCGTACGTGTTCATGTAGTACGGGAAGCGGGAGGAGCAGCCGATGCCGGAGACGAAGACGATGTTCTCCCTGGCCAGGCCGAGTTCGGGCATGAAGCCCTGGACGGCGGCCAGGATCGCGTAGTCACCGCAGCCGGGGCACCAGCGGACCTCCTGGTCCGTCTTGAAGTCCTTCATGGACTGCCGGCCCTCGGCCTTCGGAACTAGGGGAAGGGCTTCAAGAGGCATGGGCGATCTCCCTCAGCACGGTGGCGAGTTGCTCCGCTTTGAACGGCATGCCGTTGACCTGGTTGTAGGAGTGGGCGTCCACCAGGTACTTCGCCCGGACGAGCAGGGCGAGCTGGCCGAGGTTCATCTCGGGGATCACCACCTTGTCGTAACGGGTGAGGACCTCGCCCAGGTTGCGCGGGAACGGGTTGAGGTGGCGCAGGTGGGCCTGCGCGATGGACTCGCCGGCCGCGCGCAGCCGGCGTACCGCCGCGGTGATGGGTCCGTATGTCGAGCCCCAGCCCAGGACGAGGGCCCCGGCCCCGTGCGGGTCGTCGACCTCCACGTCCGGGACGTCGATGCCGTCGATCTTGGCCTGGCGGGTACGGACCATGAAGTCGTGGTTGGCCGGGTCGTAGGAGATGTTGCCCGTGCCGTCCTGCTTCTCGATCCCGCCGATCCGGTGCTCCAGCCCCGGCGTGCCCGGGACCGCCCACGGCCGGGCGAGCGTCTGCGCATCCCGCTGGTAGGGCCAGAACACCTCCGTGCCGTCCTGCAGCGTGTGGTTGGGGCCCTGGGCGAACTGCACGCTCAGATCCGGCAGCCCGTCCAGCTCCGGGATCCGCCACGGCTCGGACCCGTTGGCCAGGTAACCGTCCGACAGCAGCATCACCGGCGTCCGGTACGTCAGCGCGATCCGGGCCGCCTCCAACGCCGCGTCGAAGCAGTCCGCGGGCGTCCTCGGCGCGATCACCGGGACGGGCGCCTCACCGTTGCGGCCGTACATCGCCTGCAGCAGATCCGCCTGCTCCGTCTTCGTCGGCAGACCCGTCGACGGACCGCCCCGCTGGATGTCGATCACCAGCAGCGGCAGCTCCAGCGACACCGCAAGCCCGATCGTCTCCGACTTCAGCGCCACACCCGGCCCCGACGTCGTCGTCACCGCCAGCGAACCACCGAACGCCGCACCCAGCGCCGCCCCGATCCCCGCGATCTCGTCCTCCGCCTGAAAGGTCCGCACCCCGAAGTTCTTGTGCCTGGACAGCTCGTGCAGGATGTCCGAGGCCGGCGTGATCGGGTACGAACCCAAAAACAGCGGCAGATCCGCCTGCCGGGACGCCGTCACCAGACCGTAGGCCAGGGCCAGGTTCCCGGAAATATTGCGGTACAGGCCGGGCGGGAACGCCTTCGCCGCCGGCGCCACCTCATAGGAGACCGCGAAGTCCTCGGTCGTCTCGCCGAAGTTCCAGCCCGCCCGGAACGCCGCGATGTTCGCCTCCGCGATCTGCGGCCTCTTCCCGAACTTCGCACGCAGGAACTTCTCCGTACCCTCCGTCGGCCGGTGATACATCCACGACAGCAGACCCAGCGCGAACATGTTCTTGCTGCGCTCGGCCTCCTTGCGGGACAGGTCGAACTCCCCCAGCGCCTCCACCGTCAGCGTCGTCAGCGGCACCGGGTGCAGGCTGTAACCGTCCAGGGAGCCGTCCTCCAGCGGGCTGGCCGCATACCCGACCTTCTGCATCGCCCGCCTGGTGAACTCGTCCGTGTTGACAATGATCTCCGCACCCCGCGGCAGATCACCGATGTTCGCCTTCAGCGCGGCCGGGTTCATCGCCACCAGCACATTCGGCGCATCCCCCGGAGTCAGGATGTCATGATCGGCGAAATGCAGCTGGAACGACGAGACACCCGGCAGGGTGCCGGCCGGGGCACGGATCTCGGCAGGGAAGTTGGGCAGTGTGGAGAGGTCATTGCCGAAGGACGCCGTCTCGGACGTGAACCGGTCACCGGTGAGCTGCATACCGTCACCCGAGTCCCCCGCGAACCGGATGATCACCCGATCGAGACG
>NZ_JAUYWJ010000073.1:0-3186 GCF_032656585.1 Streptomyces herbicida | reverse complement strand
GGGTGGCTGGTCGTTGTTTGAGAACTGCACAGTGGACGCGAGCATCTGTGGCCAAGTTTTTAAGGGCGCACGGTGGATGCCTTGGCACCAGGAACCGATGAAGGACGTGGGAGGCCGCGATAGTCCCCGGGGAGTCGTCAACCAGGCTTTGATCCGGGGGTTTCCGAATGGGGAAACCCGGCAGTCGTCATGGGCTGTCACCCACTGCTGAACACATAGGCAGTGTGGAGGGAACGAGGGGAAGTGAAACATCTCAGTACCCTCAGGAAGAGAAAACAACCGTGATTCCGGGAGTAGTGGCGAGCGAAACCGGATGAGGCCAAACCGTATGCGTGTGAGACCCGGCAGGGGTTGCGCATGCGGGGTTGTGGGATCTCTCTTCTGTCGTCTGCCGGCGACAGGACGAGTCAGAAACCGTTGATGTAGGCGAAGGACATGCGAAAGGTCCGGCGTAGAGGGTAAGACCCCCGTAGCTGAAACGTCAGCGGCTCGTTTGAGAGACACCCAAGTAGCACGGGGCCCGAGAAATCCCGTGTGAATCTGGCGGGACCACCCGCTAAGCCTAAATATTCCCTGGTGACCGATAGCGGATAGTACCGTGAGGGAATGGTGAAAAGTACCCCGGGAGGGGAGTGAAATAGTACCTGAAACCGTGTGCCTACAAGCCGTGGGAGCGTCGGGATCTTCGGATCCTCGTGACTGCGTGCCTTTTGAAGAATGAGCCTGCGAGTTTGCGGTGTGTTGCGAGGTTAACCCGTGTGGGGAAGCCGTAGCGAAAGCGAGTCCGAACAGGGCGTTTCAGTAGCACGCTCAAGACCCGAAGCGGAGTGATCTAGCCATGGGCAGGTTGAAGCGGAGGTAAGACTTCGTGGAGGACCGAACCCACCAGGGTTGAAAACCTGGGGGATGACCTGTGGTTAGGGGTGAAAGGCCAATCAAACTCCGTGATAGCTGGTTCTCCCCGAAATGCATTTAGGTGCAGCGTCGTGTGTTTCTTGCCGGAGGTAGAGCACTGGATAGGCGATGGGCCCTACCGGGTTACTGACCTTAGCCAAACTCCGAATGCCGGTAAGTGAGAGCGCGGCAGTGAGACTGTGGGGGATAAGCTCCATGGTCGAGAGGGAAACAGCCCAGAGCATCGACTAAGGCCCCTAAGCGTACGCTAAGTGGGAAAGGATGTGGAGTCGCACAGACAACCAGGAGGTTGGCTTAGAAGCAGCCACCCTTGAAAGAGTGCGTAATAGCTCACTGGTCTAGTGATTCCGCGCCGACAATGTAGCGGGGCTCAAGCGTACCGCCGAAGTCGTGTCATTGCAGCATATAGCCCCAACGGGCGCTGTGATGGGTAGGGGAGCGTCGTCTGCCGGGTGAAGCAGCACCGGAAGGTAGTTGTGGACGGTTGACGAGTGAGAATGCAGGCATGAGTAGCGATACAAACGTGAGAAACGTTTGCGCCGATTGACTAAGGGTTCCTGGGTCAAGCTGATCTGCCCAGGGTAAGTCGGGACCTAAGGCGAGGCCGACAGGCGTAGTCGATGGATAACCGGTTGATATTCCGGTACCCGCTGTGAAGCGTCAAACATCGAGCATCGTGATGCTAAGGCCGTGAAGCCGTTCCGGAGCCTTCGGGCAAAGGAAAGTGGTGGAGCCGCCGGACCAAGCGGTTAGTAGGTGAGTGATGGGGTGACGCAGGAAGGTAGTCCATCCCGGGCGGTGGTTGTCCCGGGGTAAGGGTGTAGGACGCTGTCCAGGTAAATCCGGACAGCACATGGTCTGAGACCTGATGCCGAGCCGATTGTGGCGAAGTGGATGATCCTATGCTGTCGAGAAAAGCCTCTAGCGAGTTTCATGGCGGCCCGTACCCTAAACCGACTCAGGTGGTCAGGTAGAGAATACCGAGGCGTTCGGGTGAACTATGGTTAAGGAACTCGGCAAAATGCCCCCGTAACTTCGGGAGAAGGGGGGCCACGCCTGGTGAGAGCACTTGCTGCTCGAGCTGGGGGTGGCCGCAGAGACCAGCGAGAAGCGACTGTTTACTAAAAACACAGGTCCGTGCGAAGCCGTAAGGCGATGTATACGGACTGACGCCTGCCCGGTGCTGGAACGTTAAGGGGACCGGTTAGCTCCATTTCGGTGGGGCGAAGCTGAGAACTTAAGCGCCAGTAAACGGCGGTGGTAACTATAACCATCCTAAGGTAGCGAAATTCCTTGTCGGGTAAGTTCCGACCTGCACGAATGGCGTAACGACTTCTCGACTGTCTCAACCATAGGCCCGGTGAAATTGCACTACGAGTAAAGATGCTCGTTTCGCGCAGCAGGACGGAAAGACCCCGGGACCTTTACTACAGTTTGATATTGGTGTTCGGTTCGGCTTGTGTAGGATAGCTGGGAGACTTTGAAGCAGCCACGCCAGTGGTTGTGGAGTCGTCGTTGAAATACCAGTCTGGTCGTGCTGGATGTCTAACCTGGGTCCGTGATCCGGATCAGGGACAGTGTCTGATGGGTAGTTTAACTGGGGCGGTTGCCTCCTAAAGAGTAACGGAGGCGCCCAAAGGTTCCCTCAGCCTGGTTGGCAATCAGGTGTTGAGTGTAAGTGCACAAGGGAGCTTGACTGTGAGACCGACGGGTCGAGCAGGGACGAAAGTCGGGACTAGTGATCCGGCGGTGGCTTGTGGAAGCGCCGTCGCTCAACGGATAAAAGGTACCCCGGGGATAACAGGCTGATCTTCCCCAAGAGTCCATATCGACGGGATGGTTTGGCACCTCGATGTCGGCTCGTCGCATCCTGGGGCTGGAGTCGGTCCCAAGGGTTGGGCTGTTCGCCCATTAAAGCGGTACGCGAGCTGGGTTTAGAACGTCGTGAGACAGTTCGGTCCCTATCCGCTGTGCGCGTAGGAGTCTTGAGAAGGGCTGTCCCTAGTACGAGAGGACCGGGACGGACGAACCTCTGGTGTGCCAGTTGTTCTGCCAAGGGCATGGCTGGTTGGCTACGTTCGGGAGGGATAACCGCTGAAAGCATCTAAGCGGGAAGCCTGCTTCGAGATGAGGACTCCCACCCACTTGATGGGGTAAGGCTCCCAGTAGACGACTGGGTTGATAGGCCGGATATGGAAGCCAGGTAACTGGTGGAGTTGACCGGTACTAATAGGCCGAGGGCTTGTCCTCAGTTGCTCGCGTCCACTGTGT
>NZ_JAUYWJ010000072.1:0-3189 GCF_032656585.1 Streptomyces herbicida | reverse complement strand
ACCGTGCTCAGGGTGGCCGAGTTGGGAACGGCGATGGTCAGCCCGTCCGTGGGGGTGACCTGGAACGTGGTCACCCCGTCCCCCTGGTCCGGGGAGGCCGCCTCTCCCAGCGGACCGCCGCCGACGGCGAGCAGGGTGGGGCTGGCCGTGTCGGTGGCGGTGTCGACCACTGACACGTTGTTGGAGTCGGTGTTCGTGACGTATGCCTTGTCGCCCTTCGCGGTGAAGGCCACGCCGCTCGGGCCGGTGCCGATGTTGGTGGTGATGGTGGAGGAGACCGCGTCGGTGGTGGTGTTGATCACCGACAGGTTGTTGTCGCCGTAGTTCGCGACGTAGGCCTTGGCGCCGTTGGGAGCAAAGGCCACCCCTCGGGGCTGGGTGCCCACGGCGAAGGTGGAACTGACGGTGTCGGTGCTGGTGTTGATCACCGACACGTCGTTCGAAGTGTTGTTCGTGACGTAGGCCTTGGCGCCGTTGGGAGCCACGGCCACCGTGGAGGGAGTACTGCCCACGGGGATGGTGGTGCTGACAGTGTCGGTCGCGGTGTTGATCACCGACACGCTGTTGCCATTGAGGTTGGCGACGTAGGCCTTGGTGCCGTCGGGGGTCACGGCCACCCCGATGGGAGTATTGCCGACGGTGATGGGGCTGCCGGTGACACTGTCGGTCGCGGTGTCGACCACCGAGACGGTGCCATCAGTGGTATTGACGACATAGGCCTTCGCGCCGTCGGGGGTGACGGCCACCCCTCGGGGGCCGTTACCGACGGCGAAGGTGGTGCTGACCGTGTTGGTGGCGGTGTTGATCACCGATACGTCGTTCGAACCATTGTTCGTGACGTACGCCTTGGTGCCGTTCGGGACCATCGCCACCCAGGTCGGATTGGTGCCGACGGTGATGGGCGTGGGGCCGACAGTGTCGTTCGTAGTGTTGATCACCGAAACGGTGCCGTCGGCGGAATTGACCACATAGAGGAAGTTCGACGGCGCGGCCGCCGCGGGAGGTGCAGCGGCCAGCGGCAAGGCCAGCGAGGCCAGGGCCACCAGTCCCACCACGGCCCGTCGCCCAGCCGGTACCGGTTCACCCCTCCGTCGTCGTCCGAACCATCTCCCAAGCCGCCCTTCGGGGCGGCCACCCAAATTGGGCCGACAGGCCCGGTATCCGAGCACGGAGACCTCCGCGTTCACGAGATGACGCCCGCACACACCAAGGCGCCGAGATCATCTGCGATGACTCGAAGATCAATTTATGGGCATTGCTACCGCAATAAGCAAAATAAAAATGGCACGTGTCGGACTCTTCCTATATTAGGAATATAACCATCGCACTCTCCGCGGACCTGGAAACGAAACTGGCATATGGACGATCAAAGAGGCATTAGAGGCAACAGAGTTGCTGCCGGTACCGCTCGGATGGCCGGCAACCTTGCTCGGCCCGGTGGCCTCGCATTTCCCAGGTGAGCCGCGTGCGTTGCGGCCCTGGACCGGCGAGTTCGCTCACGCCAGTGGCAAGGGCCGCACCTTTCCCTCTCTGGAGTTGACGACGGGCGGAACACGTTTCCGCCGCGTAGGCCGCCCCCCTGCCCGTCGCGGCTGCGCGTTCTGGCCGCCCCGGGCGCTTTACCCACCCCGCGAACCGGACTGGGGGACAGCGGCTACCGCCGGCACCTCGTCGAGCACGCCGCCACCCTCGGCATCGACATGGAAATCGTCCAACGCGCCCCAGGGGCCGAAGGCTTCACGCCAATGCCCAAGCGCAAGCGCCCTGGCACGCTTCGGGCTTGGAGCGCTTGCCCCATGTCTCAGTCGTCCTCACCCCCGTTCCGGTTTTCGCAGATCGCGGGCAGAGATCCCCAGGGCGCAGCGGGCATTGCGAACTTATTACTCATATATGAGTAAGGCGACACACGCTATTTCAGCTAGGAATAGTGCAGTAGCAGCGTCCATAAAGTGATCTTCGAGTCATCGCAGATGATCTCGGCGCCACGGTGGATCCGGGCGTCTTCAGCGTGAACGCGGAGGTCTCCGTGCTCGGACATCGCGCCTTTCGGCCGGAAGTGGGTGACCGCCCCGAAAAGCGGTCCGGCAGATGGGTCGGACGGCGAAGGGGGAAGCCCGTATCGGCCGGGCGGCGGTCCGTGGTGGGTTTGATGGCGCTGGCCTCACTGGTCCTGCCCATGGTCGCCGCACCTCCTGCAGCCGCCGACCCATCGAACTATCTCTACGTGGCCAATAACACCGATGGAACCGTTTCGGTGATCGACACCACGAACGACACGGTCGGCGCCACACCCATCACCGTCGGCACCAATCCGACATGGGTCGCGATCGCTCCGAACGGCACCAAGGCCTATGTCTCGAACAACGGCTCCGACAACGTCTCGGTGATCAACACCGCCACCAACACGGTGAGCGCCACCATCGCCGTAGGCGACGGGCCCCAGGGAGTGGCCTTCACTCCTGACGGCACAAAAGCGTACGTGGCCAACGCCACCGATGGCACCGTGTCGGTGATCAACGCCGGCACCGACACCGTCAGCACCACCATCACCGTCGGCAACACTCCCATCGGGGTGGCCGTGACCCCCGACGGATCCAAGGCCTACGTTGCCAACCTCAACGACAACACCGTGTCGGTGATCAACACCGCAGCCGACACTGTCAGCACCACCATCACCGTCGGCGCCACACCCTCCTCGGTGGCCGTCACACCCAACGGCGCCAAGGCCTACGTCACGAACATCGGCTCCGACAACGTGTCAGTGATCAACACCAGCACCGACACCGTCAGCAGCACCATCGCCGTGGGCACTGCCCCCCGAGGGGTGGCCGTCACCCCCAACGGCGCCAAGGCCTACGTCACCAATAACGGCTCGAACAGCGTGTCAGTGATCAACACCACCACCGACACCGTCTCCTCGACCATCACCACCAACATCGGCACCGGCCCGAACTGGGTGGCCATCACCGCGAACGGCGCCAAGGCCTACGTCACGAACATCGGCTCCGACAACGTGTCAGTGATCGACACCGCCACCGACACCGCCAGCGCGACCCTGCTCGCCGTCGGAGGTGGCCCCGCAGGAGCAGCCACGTCCCCGGACCAGGGGGACGGGGTGACCACGTTCCAGGTCACCCCCACGGACGGGCTGACCATCGCCGTTCCCAACTCGGCCACCCTGAGCACGGT
>NZ_JAUYWJ010000071.1:0-3307 GCF_032656585.1 Streptomyces herbicida | reverse complement strand
CACCCGGCACCGACACCACCGTGTCGTTCCAGTCCGCCAGCACCAACCGACGCTCCACATCACCCAGCACACCCACCCGACCCACCCGCACACACGGATCAGCCGCCACCTGCTCCAACACCCGCACCAAACGACCAACCAACGCCTCAGCGGCAGCCTCGTCGAACACATCAGGGCGGTAGTCCAGGCGCAGTTCGAGGCCGTCGGCCGGGACGACCGCCAGCGTCAGTGGATAGTGCGCAGCGTCCTCGACCGCCGCTCCCGTAAGCGTCAGGGAGCCGTGCGTCCGCGCATCGGTGGGGTCGACGGGGTAGTTCTCGTACATGATCAGCGTGTCGAAGCCGGCGCCGGCTCCTGCGGCCCGCTGGATCTCGGTGAGGCTCAGGTGCTGGTGCGGGAGCAGTGCCGCCTGCCGGTCCTGCAGTCCGCCGAGCATCTCGATCATCGTCTGCGCGGGATCCAACGACACCCGCACCGGAACCGTGTTGATGAACAGCCCCAGCATGTTCTCCACACCCGGCAACTCCGCCGGACGCCCCGCCACCGTCGCACCGAACACCACCTCGCGCCGACCCGTCAGCTTCCCGACCAGCAGACCCCAAGCGCCCTGCACCAGGGTGTTGAGCGTCAGGCCGTGTTCCCGAGCCACCGCCCGCAGTCTCTCGGCGAGCTGCTCACCCGCGTGGGCGACCGCTTCGCCCGGCATGACACCCGCCGCATCGCGGTCGGCCGGCGCCACCAGGGTCGCCTCCTCCACCCCGGCAAGCGCCTCCTGCCACGCCTCCCGCGCGGCCTCCTTGTCCTGCCGGGCCAGCCACGCCAGATATTCGCGGTACGGAGTCACGGGGGGCAGCCCGTCCGCGGTGCCCCCGGCAGCGTAGATCGTCAGCCACTCCCGCATCAGCACCGGCATCGACCAGCCGTCCATAACGACGTGATGCAAGGTGATCACCAGTCGGTGACAGCCGGCATTGAGCTTGACCAGTAACAGCCGCAGCAGCGGCGGCTTCGCGAAGTCGAACCGGCGCTCGCGCTCCTCCTCCGCCAGGTGCTCCGCCTCGGCCACCGCCTCGTCCTCGGACAGGTCCGAGAGGTCGACCTCCCGCCAGGGCAGTGCCACCTGCCGCATGATCACCTGGACCAGCTGCGGGGCGCCCGCGGGCTGACGGAAGCCCGCACGCAGGCTCGCGTGACGCGCCAGCAGCGCCTCCCACGACGCCCGCAGCACGCCGGTGTCCAACACCCCTTCGAGGTCCAGGATTCGCTGTGCCGCGTAGACGTCGACGACCTGCTCGTCGTACAGGGCGTGGAAAAGCAAGCCCTCCTGCAGCGGCGACAGCGGCCAGACATCCTCGACGCGCATCTGCTTCATTGAGGTCTTACCTTTCGTCCGTAAGGTCGAGATCCAGGTCGAGCTCGAGCTCGTCGATCTGATGCTGAGCCAGAGTCACCAACGAGAAGTCGGACGGCGTATGGCCGCCGTTGCCGCCGGAACGGGTGATGTGCGCGGAGATCCCGGCGAGCATGGCTGTCCAGCCGGACGCGAGATCGTCGACCGCCGATCGATTCAGCAGTCGCTGTGGCCAGGTGAACGACAGCACCAGCTCGGGGCCGTCGGGTGTGTCGTGGACCAGTCCGGCGGCTTCCAGGGCATGGGTGGCCGCCATCTCGGCGTCGGCGCCACCGCCCAGGGCGTTCTCACCGACGGGCTGCCAGTCCTCACCGCCCCGAATCCCGCCTGTGGTGAAACGGCCGAGGTAGTTGAACCCGATCTGGGGCTGGGGCAGTTCGGCGAGTACGTGCGCGGTCTCCGGGTTCAGATAGCGCAGCAGACCGAAGCCCAGGCCGTCGCCGGGGACGGCCCTCAACTGCTCCTTGATCCGCTTCAGTACACGACCGGCGGCCGGACCACCGGCCCGCACCTCGGCGAAGTCGACACGTCCGGCGTCCAGCCGTACGGGATACACGCTCGTGAACCAGCCGACCGTTCGCGACAGGTCCATGTCCTCGACCAAGGGCTCACGCCCATGACCCTCGACATCGACCAGGACCCCACCGCTCGCGTAGGTACCGCGCCTACCACGCCATTCCGCGATCGCGAGCGCGAGCGCCGCCAGAAGCACGTCGTCGACACCTGCGTTGAACGCCGCCGGAACGCGGGTCAGCAGTTCCCGCGTGACGTCGGACGGAACGGTTGTCGCCACCCGGAGCATGGACGTCGCCACGTCACGCTCCCTGTCCAGGGGGCGGGCCCCCAGCAAGGGGTCGGGACCCTGGAGGATCCGCGTCCACGTGGGCAGTTCGGCGGCCCGTTCAGCGCCGACGGCCTGCTCGGCGAGTGAGACAGCGAAGTGGCGGAACGGCACCCGCACCGGATCCAGGACCGCCTCACGCCCGGCGGTCAGATCGGCGTAGACCGACGCCAGGTCGGGCAGCAGGATGCGCCAGGACACCCCGTCGACGACCAGGTGGTGCCCCACCAGAAGCAGCCGCCCGGCAGTTCGGGGCCCGGCGTCGAACCACACCGCCTGCACCATCCGTCCGGTCGACGGATCCAGCCGGTCGCCGGCCGCCCGCGCCTCCTCGCCGATCAGCCGGTGCAGCTCCGGACCGTCCAGGCCTGCCGCGTCCACCCGGCGGAGCCAGTCCGCCACCGGCAACGCCTCGGAGACCGGCGGTACGACCAACCGCGCCGCCGAGGAGTGCAGGCGGGCCCGCAGCACATCGTGGTGATCGACCAGAACGCGCAGGGAGTCGCCGAGCCGCCCGAAGTCGAGCCCCGCCGGAACCTGCACCATCATCGACTGGAAGAAGCCACCCTCCAGCGCGGACGGTCCGGCCTCCTCGGCGAGCGCGGACATCGCCGGGGTCAGGGGCACCTCGCCCACGGCCTCGATCACGGCGAGAGCCCCGCCTTCGTCGGCGTCACCGTCAGACAGCCGTTCGGCAACCGTGGCGAGGGCGGCGGGGGTTCGCTGCTCGAACACCTGCCGTGCGGTGATCTCCACCCCCGCCCGGCGGGCCCGCGAGACCAGCAGCATCGACATGATCGAGTCACCGCCGAGTTCGAAGAACGAGTCCTCCGCACCGACCGTCTCCAGCCCGAGAACCTCGGCGAACAGCCCGCACAGCAGCTCCTCGTCCGGCGTCGCCGGAGCACGACCAGTGATCAGGGAGTATTCGGGGGCGGGAAGCGCGCTTCGGTCCAGCTTGCCGTTCACCGTCAACGGCATCGCGTCCAGCAGCACCAACGCCGAGGGGACCATGTAGTCCGGCAGCCGGCCGGCAGCGAAGTCCCGGAGCACCG
>NZ_JAUYWJ010000070.1:0-3412 GCF_032656585.1 Streptomyces herbicida | reverse complement strand
ACGGCCGCCCACGCAAAACGCTCGGCTGGGAAACCCCAGCCGAGCGCCTGCATAAACTGCTCGCGGCCTGATCAACACGACCACGTGTTGCAACGACCCCTAGAAAGCGCCGAACGGGCGGGGCCTTTGTCGCCCCCAAGGGGTCTGCGGTGCTCACCCTTCGGCGACTACAGCTGACCTCGCCCGACACCCCCACCCGCACTCCCACAGGTTCCCTGGGCCCTCAATGGGAACCTCATGAGAACGGAAGGAGACGGGGAACCATCGAGTGAGGACGGAAGGTCACATCACTTTGACCAGGAGGAATGGTGAACCCCAGGGAAGATCAGTACAAACAGGGAAGGCTATAGAGCCTCTCCTAAAGCGGGTGTAGCTCGATCTGATGCGCCCGGTCGACGAGGCCGTACAGCAGTGGCCCCGCAAGACCGGCCGCGCCGCACGCAACTGGATACTCGACGCCGTACGCGCCAGCGGTCTTTCCTACTCGTCCTGGGACGAGGCCTCCTGGGCGGAGGTTTCCCGCACGGCAGGCCCGGCCCGTCTGCACGTCGCGGCCCTCGGGCACCTCCCCGGCGGGCATCACCGCCTGCACCACACCGCCGGGATCCACCAGTTGCACTGGTTCGCGGACCTGGTCTTCGGCCCCGGGGCCACCCAGCTCGCACTGCGCGACGTCGAACAGACGCTGAGTTCCCGGCAGAGTTCTGCGCACCTGATGGAGTGGCAGGTCGGCAACGCGGTCCTCGACACTCTCCTCAGCGCCGCAAGCCCTCGCCTGGGAGCACTCACCGGACTCGGCCGGGCCCAGTCACCGCCGCCGATCACAACATCTGGCGTCCGGCCGCATCCCCTGCAGGATCGTCTGCCAGCACGAGCGAAGCGGTGATCCGCTTGCCCACCGGCTCCCGGTGGATCGCGAAGGACCGGCAGACCGCCATAACGATCTCCAGACCGTGCTGGCCCACCCGAGCCGGGTCAGGGGCCAGCACCGCCGGCAGAGTCGTGCTGCTGTCCCACACGCTCACCTCGACCAATCCGTCATCGACCTCCAGCGTCAGCAGACAGGGGCCGGGCGCGTATTTGCGCGCATTGGTCACCAGCTCGCTCACCACCAACTGCACCATGCCCATCGCCCTCCCCGACACCGGCAGCCCACGCACCGCCTGCACATCCGCCAAGAACGTCCGGGCCAGATCACGCGCCTCCGCGATCTCCTCGCTGCCCTCGAACGCAGCAGCAACCGCCACCGGTCCGCTGATCAAGGACTTCCTGTCGCCGTCGTCCCCCGCCTGATCCATAAAGCCGCCTACACATGCGCACCACCCATAACCCACACCTGCTACCCCCAAAACACTCCCGCAGGCATGGCCGACAGGCCCTTACCGGAGACTACTCAGCGTCACCACTGCCCCACAGGCCCTGCGTCAACAGGTCACCACCGCCACATGACTCTGCAGCAGCACCACCCTGCACGAGCCCCTTGGCACCAGATACGGCCACGGCACTCACAGGTCGGTACAAGAACGCAGACTGGCCCAGCCGTCGATGACGGCCCTCAACCACCCCCATCCTTCGGACGAAAGGTCAAACTCCTGTCTCGATTCTCAATAACTTGTTCAGACCAACGACCGAGTGATCCAAACGAAATCGCCTAACCGCCCAAAAGTCGAGGCCCCAGTGACCAGACTGCTGACGGTGCTGGTTTTCCCTTTGACTGCGCTGGTCGCCTCGCTCGCATGGGTCACGGGCAAGCGCTCCGGACCAACAGGCCACGGCCTCGGCTCGATGATGGGCATCATCTCCCTTGAGCAGCAGGTGCACAGCATGGCCGACGCCGATCGGGTGGCGGGACGCTTCGCCGCGCGCTGGAGCCTGCACGTCGGCGAAGTAATGTGGTTCAGCAACGGCTACACCCTGCGCGACGACCACCCCATATCCGCGGGCGAAGGGCACTGAACACACGCCCGGTCCAGGCTCAGTTCAGCGAGGCGACTACCACGAATCCCTGGCCCCGGGCGGGCTGCCAGGCCAACTCCCGCCCGTACAGGCGGCGCAGGACTGCGGGTGGCCGGTGATAGCAGAAGACGTCACCGCAGGTGATCCGACGGGCTGGTCTGAAGGTGCCATGGAATCGCCTGATGAACAGCGGAACCGAGCCCTCCGGCTCGTCCATGATCACGCTACGCCGTGAGCGAGCACAAGCCGTACCCCAGCGACCTGTCCGAGGCCCGATGGGCCCTGATCGAGCCGACGCTGAGGGCCTGGAGAAAGGCCCGGCTCGACCGCAGACCAACCGGTCAGCCGGCCAAGGTTGATTTACGCGACGTCTTCGACGCGATCCTCTACGTGAACCGCACGGGAATCCCCTGGAAATACCTCCCGCACGACTTCCCGAGCCACGGCACTCAGGCGTGCCAAATACCCTCAAGGGTCGTCACGATTTGTGATGGTTGCTCGCAGGGCAGGGCGCCTGCCGGTGTGCCATCTAGGGGCCGACCTGTTCCGGAGTGCTCGGTCGCGCAGGACAAGCAGGGTCCAGCCGCGGCCGGCTGGATCGAGTGGTCTGATCGCGGCGGTGATGAGTTCTGCGGCTCAGCGGTAGGAAAGCCGTTCTCGGCCTGTCACCGGGCAGCTGCCGGTGTGGGGCACCGACGGGAGTCTTCTGCCAGGACTGATTTTGCGGTTGGCACTCGTCAGTGCCGTGCTCGCAGAGATCATTTCCGGGCGTGGTCAGGCTCCGCCTTACGGCCTCGCCGAGAGGTTTCCCGGGTGGCAGCTAGTAGGACTCCGTTACGTCTGTGTGTCGGCCTTGTTCAGGGGCAGTCTGAATGGGTGGACGCACATGAAGTCAATCGTGTTCGGGCGACGTTGGCGTTATTCGTGGCGGATGTGTTCGCCTCGGTGCCCCGCAAGGACCAGCGGGCCAAGAGCGACTGCTATCTGCGGGGATTGATGATGGACGGTCGCCGCAAGTCCATCCAGGCCATGGCTTCGCGGCTGCCGGACGGCAACGAGCAGAACCTGCAGCAGTTCGTGAACCAGTCCCCGTGGGATCCGGTGCCGGTGCGTCGGCGGATCGCTGAACGGATGGTGCCGCTGATCGGCCCGGAGGCCTGGGCGGTCGACGACGTGTCGTTTCCCAAGGACGGTCAGATGTCGGTCGGGGTCGCTCCCCAGTACTGCGGTGCGCTGGGCAAGCAGGCCAACTGCCAGGTCGCGGTCAGCGTGCACGCGGTTTCCGACGCTGCCTCGTGCCCGCTGAACTGGCGGCTGTTCCTGCCCCAGCAGTGGGCGCATGACGCCGTCCGACGCCGGCAGACCGGTGTGCCGGAGGACGTCGGGCACCGGGAGAAGTGGCGGATGGCCTTGGACGCCCTGGATGAACTGGCCACATGGCGCCTTGTGCCGCCGG
>NZ_JAUYWJ010000069.1:0-3587 GCF_032656585.1 Streptomyces herbicida | reverse complement strand
CAAAATCCGCGGCTTCCGCATCGAACCCGGCGAGATCGAACACATCCTCACCGACCACCCAGCCATCACCCAAGCCACCGTCGTCGTCCAACACAACCAACCCGACAACACCCGCCTCATCGCCTACATCGTCACCCACACCGACACACCGGCAGAGGATCTGCGTGAGTTCGTACGGCGACGGCTGCCGGAGTACATGGTGCCGTCGGTGTTCGTGGCGCTGGACCGGCTGCCGTTGACGGCCAACGGCAAGCTCGACCGGGCCGCACTGCCCGAACCGAGCCCAGCCGTGCGGGCGGATCGTGCGCTCCGGGAGCCGCGTAACGCGCGTGAGCGGCTGCTCGGGGAGTTGTTCGCGCAGGCGCTGGGGGTGGACCGGGTCGGGCTCGACGACGACTTCTTCGCGCTCGGCGGAGACAGCATCGTCTCGATCCGTCTGGTCAGCCTGGCCCGTGCGGCGGGCATCGGGGTCGCGGTACGGGACGTCTTCGAGCAGCGGACGGTGGCCGGGCTGGCAGCGGTCGCCGAAGAACTGGCCGGGGCGGCCCCACACGCCGCCGACTCCGGTGTGGGAGCGGTCGAGCCGACCCCGATCATGCGGTGGTTCGACGCACGCGGCGGCGAGGTCGACGCGTTCCACCAGGCGATGCTCCTGGAGGTGCCGGCCGCTCTGGGTGAGGATCGCCTCACCGCGGCCGTCCAGTCGCTCGTGGACCACCATGACGCGCTACGGCTGACCCGAACGAAGGACGACACGGGCGGCGGGTCGTGGTCGCTGGAGGTCGGACCGGTACGCTCCGGGTCGGCGGCCGGCCTGGTGCACCGGGTCGACCTCAGCGGCGCCGACGTGGACGAGGCCCTGGTCCGCGAGCAGGTGAAGGCAGCGGCCGCCCGTCTGTCGGCCGAGCGGGGGTCGCTGCTTCAGCTGGTGTGGCTCGACGCGGGACCCGCTCGCCCCGGCAGGCTGCTGGTCGTCGTGAGCCATCTGGTGGTGGACGGAGTGTCCTGGCGGATCCTTCTTCCGGATCTCGTCGCCGCCTGGGAGGCGGCCGGGCTCGGCCGGCCGGCGCGGCTGGATCCGGTGGGCACCTCGCTGCGCCACTGGTCACAGCTGCTGGCGGTGGAGGCCCGGCGGCCGGCCCGCGCCGCGGAGGTGACGCTCTGGGCCGACCTGCTCGGCGTGGCCGACCCGCCGCTGACCGCCGGCCGACTGGATCCCGTCCGGGACACCGTGGGCCGGGCGAGGGAGTGCACCTGGTCCCTTCCGCCCGAGGTCACGACCCCGCTCCTGACCACGGTGCCGGCAGCCTTCCACGCGGGTGTGAACGACGTGCTGCTGACCGCGCTGGCGCTGGCGATCGCCGAGTGGCGCCGGCGTCACGGCCGTGGGCGGCAGACGGCGCTGCTGATGGACGTGGAGGGGCACGGGCGCGAGGAGATCGTCGACGGGGTGGACCTGTCGCGCACCGTGGGCTGGTTCACCTCGCTGTATCCCGTCCGGATCGACCCGGGTCCCCTGGTCTGGGCCGAGGCCGTCGACGGTGGGCCGGTACTCGGACAGGCGCTGAAGCGAGTGAAGGAGCAACTGCGTCTGCTGCCCGACCACGGTATGGGCTTCGGTCTGCTGCGGCACCTCAATCCCGAGACCGGTCAGCGGTTGGCCAGGCTTCCCGTGCCCCAGCTCGGGTTCAACTACCTCGGCCGGTTCCCGTCCGCGGGGACAGCGGTGGTGCCCGGCAGTCCCGAGTGGACGGTGGCCTCGGAGACCGGACTGCTCAGCGGCGCCGATCCGGCGACCGCCCTGGCGCACGGGCTGGAGGTCAACTCCATGGTCCGTGACGCACCGGGCGGGCCGCGGCTGGAGGCCGTTTGGACGTGGGCTCCCGCTCTCTGGTCCGAGCAGCACGTCCGTGTCCTCGCCGAACAGTGGTTCCAGGCGATCCGGGGCCTGGTCCGGCACGGCGACCGGTCCGGCACGGGCGGCCACACTCCCTCGGACTTCCCCCTGACCGAACTCAGCCAGCACGACATCGAACAGCTGGAAGCCGCGTGGAGGATTCAGAAATGACGTCGTCGGGCCTCGAAGACATCCTTCCCCTCTCTCCGATGCAGGAGGGACTGCTGTTTCACTCCCGCTACGAGCAGGACGGTGCGGACGTCTATGCGGTGCAGCACGTCTTCGACGTCGAAGGCGCCCTCGATGCGGCGCGGCTGCGGACGGCGGTGCGCGCCCTCGTCCAGCGGCACCCGAACCTGCGCGCCGGTTTCCAGCAGGTGGACTCGGGACAGACGGTCCAGCTGATTCCCCATCAGGTGAGCGTTCCCTGGGAGGAGTTCGATCTCTCCTCACTGCCCGATGCCGAGGCGGAGGCGGAACTGGCCCGGCTTGCCTCGAAGGAGCACGGCCGCCGGTTCGACCTGGGCGAGCCGCCGCTGCTGCGCTTCCTGCTGGTACGGATGGCCGCCGAGCACCACCGCCTGATACTGACCACCCATCACATCCTGCTCGACGGCTGGTCGACGCCCCTCCTCATCCGCGAGCTGAGCGCGCTGTACGACAGCCACGGCGACGAGGCCGCACTCCCCCGGGTGACCCCCTATCGGCAGTACCTGGGCCGACTCGCGCAGCAGGACCGGCCGGCGGCGGAGGCCGCCTGGCGTGAGGCGCTGTCGGGTCTGGAGCAGCCGACCCTGCTCACTCCGGTGGACCCGGGACGGACCGGGCTGATGCCGCAACGGATCACCGTCGAGCTGGACGAGGACCGCACGGCCGCCGTCGCCGACTGGGCGCGTCGTCAGGGCGTGACGCTGAACACCGTGCTGCAGGCCGCCTGGGGGCTGGTCCTGAGCCGGCGCACCGGGCACGACGACGTGGTGTTCGGTGCCGTGGTCGCCGACCGCGACCCCCAACTGCCCGGTGTCGAGGCCATGGTGGGACTTCTCATCACCATGGTGCCGGTGCGGGTGTCGCTGGACCCGGCGCAGTCGCTGCGGTCCGCCGTCGTACGGCTCCAGGACGCGCAGTCGCGGCTGACCGCTCACCACCACCTCGGGTTGGCCCGCATCCGGCAACTGGCCGGGCTGGGTGACCTGTTCGACACCTCGCTGGTGTTCGAGAACTACCCCTGGGACGACCCTGACGAGCGGCCGGACAGCGGGCTGCGGATCACCCCGGACCTCGGCCGCGGGCGGGACGCGACGCACTATCCGCTCACCCTGATCGCCGCCCCTGGCTCCCGTCTCTACCTCCGCCTGGACTACCGCGACGACCTCTTCGACCAGCCCACGGCCGCCGGGCTCCTCGACCGGCTGATCCGGGTTCTCGACCTCGTCGTCACCGACCCCGAGCGGCCGGTCGGCCGGATCGACCTGCTCACCCACGAGGAGCGGGCCGCCCTGCTCGCCGCACCGAACGACGTCCCCGAGGCGAGCAAAGCCACCTTGCCCGGCCTGTTCGAGACGCAGGCCGCGGCTCACCCCGACGCCGCGGCCGTCGTCTCCGGCCGGACCACGACCACGTACCAGGAACTCAACGAACACGCCAACCAACTCGCCCACCACCTCATCGCCCACGGCATCGGCCCGGA
>NZ_JAUYWJ010000068.1:0-3664 GCF_032656585.1 Streptomyces herbicida | reverse complement strand
ACTCGTTCGCGGACCAGACGCTGGCCCAGATCGAGCTGTTCACCAAGCAGTCCGAGTACCCGGTCGGTGTGTACACGCTGCCCAAGCACCTCGACGAGAAGGTCGCCCGTCTCCACCTGGACGCCCTCGGCGTCAAGCTGACGACGCTGCGTCCGGAGCAGGCCGCGTACATCGGCGTGGAGGTCGAGGGCCCGTACAAGTCGGACCACTACCGCTACTGAGTGCGCAGTCCCGCTCGCCGGAGGGGCCCGTCCGTTCACTGACGCGCTCCTCCTGGCGGCAAGTCCTCCGAGGCAGGCCCCCGCACCCCCGTGCCGGGGGCCTGCCCCTTTGGCCGGCCGGCCGTCACACCGGCCGGAGCGGCCCGTCGAGGTGACCGGACCACCAACCCATCAAGACCCAGGACCCCCATGCCCCGCGGCCGATATTCGCTTCACGATCCGCACGATCACACCCCCCTCGCGGAAGAGCACTTCCAGTGCGCGCCCGGCCCCTCCGGCTGGCGCTACGTGTCTCAGCTGACCACCCCGTCGGGCGCACACAGCGGCTCCGTCGACCTGGCTCTCGACGATCTCGGACGCCCCATCCGCCTCGAACTCCACGCGGGAGGCTGGCAGGTGCGCGGTGCCGCCCTGGACGGCGTCACCTGGGTCCGAACCGACCCCACCGGCACTCAAGCCACCGAAGGCAATGTGCGCGCCCACGCCTTCACCGGCACGTCCCCCGCGTTCCTGGTCGCCACTGCCCGTCTCCTGCGCCTCACACCTTCCTCCACCGCGACCCGCGTACGCCTAGTGGCCTTCACGGACCCGGTCCTCGCCCCCCGCACCGTCGACCAGTCCTGGGCCCTGGTGAACAGCGAAACACACGCCACTGACAACGGCCCTCTGACCGTGGACGAATACCAGGTCACAGCCCTGGACACGGGCGAGCGGCACACCGTGCACATCACGGGCGACGTGGTCCTAGCGGCACCCGGCATCGAGCTGGAGGACCTGCAGTCGCCGCCGACGGTGTTCGGCTGACGGGCACGAGGTGCCGCCGCGGCTCGGTGCGAGCTATGCCGGCGGTACGAAGCCGGTGGCCGGGCGGTCGACAGGCGGCCGGTCCTGCGGGGACGTGGGCCGGTCGACGGGAGCCGGAGAGGCCGCGGAGGCCGGGGAGGCGTAATCGCCAGGAACACCGGCGGCAGGCGGGAAACCGCTGGGCGGGTAAGTCTGAGGGGCGCCTCCCACGGCAGGCGCTGCACCTGCGACAGGTGTTCCACCATGGACCGGTGCCCCACCCGGGACCGGTGCCCCACCCGGGACCGGTGCCCCACCCCGGACGGGCATGCCGCCCACGACCGGCGGCACGTTTCCTCCGACGGGCACGTTCCCGCCGACCGCCACGCCTCCCGCAAACGGCGCTCCCGCGGCCGGACCGCCTCCGAACGCCCGACGGGCCTCGCGTGCCTGCCGCTCGTTCATCACCGCCGCCAGATAGGCCGCCGGCGGAACACCCTGCGGCGCCGGAGTCCCCGTGCGAGCCGCCAGGTCGGACGCGAGCCGCTCCGCCAGGGTCCAGGAGACCTGCGGATCGAGCTGTTGCATACGCGTCAGGTACTGACGGACGGCAAGCCACAGACCGTCGGGGACCGCCGACAGGTCGACCTCCGCAAAGCGCCCCACGAGCCAGGGCGGCGGCGGAGGAACGAAGCCGGTCTGCCCGACGGGCACCCGCTCCCGTACGACCAACGTGCCTGCGAACACATCCCCGAGCCGCCGCCCGCGAGCCGACACGAGGGACGCGATACAGGCGACGACCCCGAATGTCAGCAGAATCTCGACCACGCCGATGGCGCCCCGGACCAGTGCGTGCCGGAAGCGAATGGGCCCGCCGTCGTCCCGCACCACGCGCAGTCCGCACGCCATCTTCCCCAGCGACCGACCATGGCTGAGCGTCTCCACCGCGATGGGCCCGCCCACCAGCACCAGCAGGAACGTCGCGATCGAGAGCGCGATCTGAGCCGCCTCGTCCAAGGACGCCGTCGACGCCGCCAGCACCAAGGCCACGGCTATATAGGCCGCCATGGCCACGACCAGGTCGAGCAATATCGCCAGCGCCCTGCTGGGCAGCCTCGCGGGGCGCAATTCCAGCGCCACCGCCTCGCCCGTCACCAGCTCACTCACGCCCGCCGTCCTTCCCCTGGTCTGCCTCGAGAACCGCAAGTCTGCCAAGCTGAGGGCGCATCGCGCCCCAGTACGACAAGCTGACAGCCCCGATCAGCAGTCGACGAGCAGTCGAGGAGCAGACAGACCCGATGGACCTGGACGTCTTCGTCTCCGCCCACCGAGCCGAGTGGGACCGCCTCGACGCCCTGCTCCGCCGCCAGCGTCGTCTCTCCGGCGCGGAGGCCGACGAACTCGTCGCCCTGTACCAGCGCACCGCAACCCATCTTTCCCTGATCCAGTCCGCCGCCCCCGACCCGCAGCTCACGGGCCGGCTCAGCCAACTCGTGGCACGCGCGCGTAGCGCCGTGACGGGAACCCGCCGCGCTTCTTGGCGCGACGTCACGCGTTTCCTGGGGTACGGCTTTCCCGCCGCGGTCTATCGCTCGCGCCACTGGTGGGTACCGACAGCGCTGGTGTCCACCGCCATCGCGATCCTCCTGGGCTGGTGGATAGGCACGCACCCCGACGTGCAGTCCTCCATAGCGGCCCCGAGCCAGCTGCGTGAGCTCACCCGGCCGGGCGGTGAGTACGAGTCGTACTACTCGAGCCACCCTGCCGCCTCCTTCGCGGCCCAGGTGTGGACGAACAACGCCCAGGCCGCCGCGATGTGCCTGGTCCTGGGCGTCTTCCTCGGTCTGCCGGTCCTCTGGATCCTCTTCGAGAACATGCTCAACCTCGGCGTCGGCTTCGGCCTCATGGCGTCGGCCGGACGACTCGACACGTTCTTGGGCCTGGTCCTCCCACACGGCCTGCTCGAACTGACCGCGGTCTTCGTGGCGGCCGGTACGGGACTGCGCCTCGGCTGGACCCTGATCGACCCGGGTCCCCGCACTCGTCGCACGGCTCTCGCCGAAGAGGGCCGGGCCGCCGTGGCCATGGCGATCGGCCTCGCCCTGGTCCTCTTCGTCTCCGGTGCCATCGAAGGCTTCGTCACCCCCTCGGGCCTGCCCACCTGGGCCCGCATTGGCATTGGGGTCCTCGCTGAGCTGGCCTTCCTCGCGTACGTCTATGTCCTGGGCGGCCGTGCCGCACGCGCCGGCGAAACGGGCGACCTCGAGGAGGCCGAGCGCAGCTCGACCGTCCCGACGGCCGCCTGATGTGCGTGCACAGGGCCTGAGCTGCTAGTGTCCTCTTCGCCCCACGAGAGCCGTTGACACGGAGCATGTGGGGAGGTAGATTCAAACAGTTGCCTAGAGGGCCGGACAGACGGTCCCGTGTGGCGGCTTTGAATCTATTGCTTCTTGTGGAGTCACAATTCCGAGAAGCGCTCCTCCGATTACTCAGAAATGAGCAGCCGGTCAGACCGGCCCGAAACTTCTGATAAAGTCGGAACCGCCGGAAAGGGAAACGCGGAAGCGGGAACCTGGAAAGCGCCGAGGAAATCGGATCGAGAAAAGGTCTGATAGAGTCGGAAACGCAAGACCGAAGGGAAGCGCCCGGAGGAAAGCCCG
>NZ_JAUYWJ010000067.1:0-3703 GCF_032656585.1 Streptomyces herbicida | reverse complement strand
GACCTCTACGACCCACCCACCATCCACACCCTCCTCAACCGCTGGACCCAACTACTCGAAACAGCCACCACCCACCCCGACCAACCACTCAACACCATCAACCTCCTCACCCCCGAAGAACACCAACAGGTGCTCGACACCTGGCTGGACACCGAGACCGAGGTGGGTGCGGACCTGCTGCCGGTGCGCTTCGCCGAGCAGGTGCGGGCCACGCCGGACGCCGTAGCCCTGATCGCCGGCGACACGGCCTTGACGTACGCGGAACTCGACAGCCACGCCAACCGGCTGGCGCACGCCCTGCTGCGCCGGGGAGCCGGACCCGACCGGGTGGTCGCGCTCGCCCTGCCGCGCTCGGCCGATCTGGTGGTGGCCCTGCTGGCGGTGCTCAAGACCGGTGCCGCGTATCTGCCGCTGGACCCGGACCATCCGGCCGGGCGGATCGCGTACGTGCTGGAGGACGCCCGGCCCGCCCTGATCCTCACGACCCAGGCGACGAACTCGCGGACTCCGCGCGGCGCGGCCGAGCGGCTGGTGCTGGATTCCCCGGACGTACAGGAGCTGCTGGCCGGCTGCCCGGACAACGACCCGGCCGACCGCGACCGTACCGCGGCGCTGCGGGCCGCCGACGCCGCGTACGTGATCTACACCTCGGGCTCGACCGGACGTCCCAAGGGCGTGGTCGTGCCCCACTCGGCGCTGCTCAACTTCCTGGAGGCCATGCGGCAGAAGGTCCCGCTGCGCCCCGAGGAGCGTCTCCTCGCGGTGACCACGGTCGCCTTCGACATCGCCGCGCTGGAGCTGTACCACCCGCTCCTGTCAGGCGCCGCGGTCGTCCTCGCGCCCAAGGAAGCCGTGCCCCAGCCGTCCGCCGTGCTCGATCTGATCGCCCGGCACGGCGTCACGGTCGTGCAGGGGACGCCGTCCCTGTGGCAACTGCTGGTCTCGCACGAGCCGGAGGCCCTGCGGGGACTGCGCATGCTGGTCGGCGGTGAGGCGCTGCCCGCCGCGCTCGCCGATTCGATGCGCGCGCTTACGGAGGATCTGACCAACCTGTACGGACCGACCGAGACCACCATCTGGTCGACCTCCGCGGACCTGGCCGACGGCACGGGCGCCCCGCCGATCGGCCGCCCGATCGCCAACACCCGGGTGTATGTGCTGGACGGCGGCCTGCAGTCGGTGGCGCCCGGTGTGGTCGGCGAGTTGTACATCGCGGGCGCCGGCGTCGCCCGCGGGTACCTGGGCCGACCGGGACTGACCTCCGAGCGGTTCGTCGCCGACCCCTACGCCCCCGAACCCGGCGGCCGGATGTACCGCACCGGCGACCTGGTCCGCTGGAACGCCGACGGCCGGCTGGAGTTCATCGGCCGGGTCGACCACCAGGTCAAGATTCGCGGCTTCCGCATCGAACCCGGCGAGATCGAACACGTCCTCACCGACCACCCCGACATCGCCCAGGCCGCCGTCGTCGTCCGCGAGGACCAGCCCGGAAACACCCGCCTGGTCGCCTACGTCGTGGCCGACACCTCGGCGCCCGGGCGGGACGAGACCGTCGAGCAGGACCAGCTGAGCGAGTGGCAGACCCTGTACGACTCCGTGTACACCACGGCACCGCGGACGGCGCTCGGCGAGAACTTCGCGAGCTGGACCAGCAGTTACGACGGCGAGCCGATCCCGCTGCCGGAGATGCGGGAGTGGCGCGACACCACCGTGAACCGCATCAGGTCCCTGCGTCCGCGCCGCGTACTGGAGATCGGCGTCGGCACCGGTCTCCTCCTCGCCGGGCTCGCGCCCGAGTGCGAGGAGTATTGGGGCACAGACTTTTCCCCGACCGTGATCGAGGAACTCCGGCGCCATGTCGACGCGGATCCCGTCCTCGGCTCCCGGGTCCGGCTGCGCACCCAGCCCGCCCATGACTTCAGCGGCCTGCCCGTGGGCCGGTTCGACACCGTCGTTCTGAACTCGGTGGTGCAGTACTTCCCCAACGCCGGTTACCTGGAGCGGGTCATCGACCACGCCGTCCGCGTCCTCGCCCCGGGCGGGGCCCTGTTCATCGGCGATGTCCGCAACCCACGACTGCTGCGCACATTCACCACTGCGGTCCAGGCGACGCGCGCCGACGACCCGACCGACACCGCCGCCATCCGCCGCGCCGTCGAACAGAGCCTCGTCCTGGAAAAAGAACTCCTCGTCGACCCCCAGTACTTCACCGCCCTCGCCCACCACATCCCCGACCTCGCCGGCACCGACATCCAACTCAAACGCGGCACCGCCGAGAACGAACTCACCCGCTACCGCTACGACGCCACCCTCTACAAGACCGGCATCACCCCCCACCCCCTGACCGACACCCCCACCCTGAGCTGGACCGTTCACCCCGATACCGACGCCAACCTCGGCCGACTCGCACGTGCGTTGGAGATCGAGCGGCCCGCGGCCCTGCGTGTCACCGGAGTCCCCAACCCCCGCCTCGTCCATGAACTCGCCATACGGCAGGCCCTCGACGAGGGTGCCCCGCCGCCCACCGGCACCGCATGCGCCCCGGCCGGGACGGAGGTCTTCCACGAGCTGGGCGACGAGCACGGCTACTGGACCGGCATCACCTGGAACACTCACGACCCCGACACCATCGACGTCGTCTTCGCCGACCGGAGCCGGCTGGCCGACGGTGTCCCCCTGGGTACCTACGCACCCGTCGACCCTGGTGTCTCCACCCCCCTGGCCAGGTGGACGACCAATCCCACCGCGCGCCGCGGGACCGGTGCCCTCGTCACCGCACTCCGCGAACACGCCCGTGACCATCTGCCCGACTACATGGTGCCCTCGGCCGTCGTCCCGCTCGACCGTCTCCCCTTGACGGCCAACGGCAAGCTGGACCGGGCCGTCTTGCCGGCGCCGGAGTTCGGGGCGGCCGCGGCCGGGCGGGAGGCGCGTACGCCGCAGGAGCAGATCGTGTGCGACCTGTTCGCGCAGGTCCTCGGGCTGCCCCGGGCAGGTGTCGACGACGACTTCTTCGAGCTCGGCGGGCACTCCCTGCTGGCCACCCGGCTGATCGCCCGTATCCGGGCCTCGTTCGGCGTCGAACTCGAGCTGCGCGCGCTGTTCGAAGGCCCGACCCCGGCGGCGGTGGCGGCCCTCCTCGACACCGCCGGGCCCGGCCGCCTGGCGCTCACGGTGCGGCAGCGGCCCGAGGTGATGCCGTTGTCCTTCGCCCAGCGCCGGTTGTGGTTCCTGCACAAGATGGAGGGCCCGAGCCCCACCTACAACATCCCGCTGGCTCTGCGACTGACCGGCGAACTCGACCGCGACGCGCTCCGTGCTGCCCTGGCCGATGTCGTCGCCCGGCACGAGAGCCTGCGCACGGTGTTTCCGGAGGCGGAGGGCGTACCGTGCCAGCAGGTGCTGGCCCCCGAGGACGCCGTACCGCGCCTCACCATCACCCCGACGGCCGAGGCCGACCTGCAGGACGCCCTGACATCGGCGGCGCGATACCCGTTCGACCTGGCGACCGAACCCCCGCTGCGGGCCGACCTGTTCGAGCTGTCGGCGCAGGACTACGTGTTGCTGCTGGTCGTACATCACATCGCGGGTGACGGCTGGTCGCTCGGCCCTCTGGCCGCCGACCTCACCCACGCCTACACCGCCCGCACCCAGGGCCAGGCACCCGACTGGCCACCCCTGCCCGTCCAGTACGCCGACTACA
>NZ_JAUYWJ010000066.1:0-4316 GCF_032656585.1 Streptomyces herbicida | reverse complement strand
CCACGGTTCGACCCCGGGTGCGGGCGGCCACACGCCCTCCGACTTCCCTCTCGTCGCGCTCGCCCAGCAGCAGGTGGAGGAACTGGAGGCCGCCGAGCCGCGCCTGACCGACGTCTGGCCGCTGTCGCCGCTGCAGGAGGGACTGCTCTTCCACGCCCTCTACGACGAACAGGCCGTGGACGTGTATGTCGGGCAGCGGGTCCTGGATCTGCGTGGCCCCGTCGACGCCGGCGTGCTGCGGGCCTCATGGGAGGCGCTGCTCGCGCGGCACGCCAGCCTGCGCGCCGGATTCCGCCAGCCCGCCGGTGCCGAACAGCTGGTCCAGGTGGTGGCCCAGGGCGTGACGCTGCCTTGGCGCGAAGTTGACCTCTCGCATCTCCCCGCCGACGAGGCGGAGGTGGCGGCGGAGCGACTGGCCGAGGAGGAGCGCGGAAGCCGCTTCGATCTGGCGAGGCCGCCCCTCCTCCGGCTGCTGCTGGTCCGGCTGGGCGCCGACCGGTTCCGTCAGGTGATCACCATGCACCACATCCTGATGGACGGCTGGTCCATGCCCGTGATGATGCGCGAGTGGACCGCCCATTACGCCGCCGGGGGACAGGCGGGCGGGCTGCCGCAGGTGACTCCGTATCGCGAGTACCTGGCGTGGCTGGCGCGGCAGGACAAGGAGGCCGCGCGGGAGGCGTGGCGGCAGGCCCTGGCCGGGTTGGACGAGCCGACACTGGCGGCGGCGGCCGATCGGGGGACGGTGCCGGTACTTCCGGGTGTGGTGGCCGTCAAGGCCCGTGACCGGCTGGCCGAGGAGCTGCGGGCGTTGGCCCGTGGGCGAGGCCTCACGCTCAACACCGTGGTGCAGGGCGCCTGGGCGCTGCTGCTGGCCAAGCTGACGGGCCGGCGCGACGTGGTGTTCGGCGCGACCGTCTCCGGACGGCCGGGCGAACTGCCGGGCGTGGAGAACATGCTCGGCCTGTTCATCAACACCCTGCCGGTACGGGTGAGCCTGGACCCCGCGCAGTCCACGCTCGACCTGCTGCGCGAGCTGCAGGACCAGCAGTCCTCGCTGATGGCGCACCAGCATCTGAGTCTGGCGGAGATCCAGCGGATCGCCGGCGCGGTGGTGGGCTTCGACACCCTGATGGTGTACGAGAACTACCCCGTCGACCCGGCGGGCCCGCCCGTGCCCCCCGGCCTCGAACTCGTAGGGGCCAAGGGGCAGGACGCCGCGCACTACCCGCTCACCTTCGTGGTTGTACCGGTCGACGGGCTGGAGCTGCGGCTGGACTACCGGCCGGACGTGCTGGACGAGGCCACCGCTCAGACGCTCATGTGCCGTCTGTTGCGGGTGCTGGAGCAGGTGGCGGCCGATCCCGAGGCGCCGCTGAGCCGGATCGACGTACTGGACGAGACCGAGCGCCGGACAGTCCTGGCGGAGTGGAACGACACGGCCGGGAAGGCCCCGGCCGGGACCCTCGGCGAACTGTTCCGGGCCCAGGTGGCCCGTACCCCCGATGCGCCGGCGGTGGTGGCCGGCGAGCTGGAGTGGACGTACACGGAACTGGAAGCCGCCGCGAACCGGACCGCCCACGGGCTGCTCACCCGGGGCATACGCCCCGGACAGCTGGTGGGCGTGGCCATGGAGCGGTCCGCCGAGCTGATCGCGGTGCTGCTGGGGATAGCGGTCGCCGGGGCCGCGTATGTGCCGGTGGACGCCGGTCAACCGGTGGAGCGGCTGCGGCTGATGCTGACTGACACGGCGCTGGTGGTCGGCGATCAGGCCGTGGCCGACGAGGTCGTGGTGCCGGTCGCGGAGCTGCTCGCGGGTGCCGACGACAGCAGGCCGGTCACATGGGCCCGAGGCGACGACCTGGCGTACGTGATGTACACGTCGGGCTCGACGGGTACGCCGAAGGGCGTGGCGGTGTCGCAGGCCTCGGTGGCCGCGCTCGCGACCGACGGGTGCTGGGAGGCGGCTCCGGGCAAGCGGGTGCTGATGCATGCCCCGCACGCGTTCGACGCCTCGACGTACGAGGTGTGGATGCCGCTGCTCAGCGGCGGCACGGTCGTCGTGGCACCGCCGGGGCGCGTGGACGCGGAGCAGCTGGAACGGCTGATCGCGCGCCACGAGGTCACCGCCGTGCATGTCACGGCCGGTCTGTTCGCGGTGCTGGCGGAGGAGTCCCCGGAGTGCCTGGGGGGCGCCGCTGAGGTGCTGACCGGCGGCGATGTGGTCCCGGTGGGCGCCGTGACGCAGGTCCTGGCCGCACAGCCGCATCTGGTGGTCCGTCATCTGTACGGCCCGACCGAGGTGACGCTGTGCGCGACCACGCACACGATCCGGCCAGGGGGTCAGGTGACCCCGGTCCTGCCGATCGGGCGTCCGCGTGACAACACCCGGGTGTATGTGCTGGATGAGTTCCTGCAGCCGGTGCCGGCGGGTGTGACGGGTGAACTGTATGCGGCAGGGTCCGGTCTGGCCCGTGGATACGCGGGCCGGGCGGGGCTCACGGCCGAGCGGTTCGTGGCGTGCCCGTTCGCTGAGCACGGGAGGCGCATGTACCGGACGGGCGACCTGGCCCGGTGGACACCCGAGGGCGAACTGGTCTTCGCCGGCCGTGCGGACGAACAGGTGAAGATCCGCGGGTACCGGGTGGAGCCGGGCGAGGTCGAGACGGCGCTGGCCGCGCACGAGTCGGTCGGCCAGGTCGTGGTGATCGCCCGCGAGGACCGGCCGGGCGAGAAACGCCTGGTCGCCTACGTCGTACCCGCCGCCGGGGACGAGGCTGACGGCACGCTGCTGCAGGACTTCGCTGCAGACCGGCTGCCGGACTACATGGTCCCGGCGGCAGTGGTGGTGCTGGACGCGCTGCCCGTGACCGCGAACGGGAAGATCGACCGTGGTCGGCTCCCCGCTCCCGACTTCGCGCGCCTGACCGGCGGCCGGGGCCCGGCAACGCCGGACGAGAAAGTGCTGTGCGCGCTGTTCGGCGCGGTGCTCGGGCTGGAGCGGGTCGGGGCGGAGGACTCGTTCTTCGTGCTGGGCGGCGACTCGATCATGTCGATGCTGCTGGTCTCCCGCGCCCGCCGGGCCGGTCTCGTCGTCACCGCACGCCAGGTCTTCGAGCACCGCACACCGGCCGCGCTCGCGCTGGTGGCCGAGCGGCTCCCCGACGCGGCCGCCCCATGGGCCGATGCCCGGGCAACCGGTGTGGGCGAGATCCCCCTCACCCCGGTGGTGCGGGCTCTGGAGCAGCGGTCCGGCCCTGACGCCATGACGAGGAACTTCTTCCAGTCGCTGCTTCTTCGGGCCCCGCAGGATCTCGATGTCGATCGGCTGGTGCGCGCGCTCGGGAAGCTGGTGGATCACCACGACGTGCTGCGGGCCCGGCTGGAGCAGGACCGTCTGCTGGTCCCGCCGCCGGGCGGTGTTGCGGTCGGCGGGTTGGTCCGTCGGGTGGATGCGTTCGGTCTGTCGGGTGCGGAGCTGGAGCGGTTGACCGGCGAGGTGGCTAGGGCGGCCGGGGAGCGGCTGGATCCGTCGGCCGGGGTGATGGTGCAGGCGGTGTGGTTGGACGCCGGGCCCGAGGCTCCAGGGCGGCTGCTGCTGGTGGCGCATCACCTGGTGGTCGACGGGGTGTCGTGGCGGATCCTGCTGCCGGACCTCGCGGCTGCGTATGAGCGGCCCGACGAAGCCCTGGACCCCGTCGGTGTGTCGTTCCGGCAATGGGCTCTGGCCTTGGCCGCTGAGGCGAACAGCGCGGAGCGGGCCGGTGAGTTGTCGGCGTGGACGCGCATGCTCGACCGAGCGCCGGCAGACGGCGGTCTGCCGGTGTCACGGCCCTTGGACCCGCAACGGGATCTGGCTTCTTCCATGCGGCAGCTGACGGTGACCGTTCCGGCCGCAGTCGCTTCGGAACTGCTGACGCGGGTCCCGGCAGCGTTCCATGCAGGTGTCGACGATGTGCTCTTGGCGGCACTGGCGACGGCTATCGGCGAGTGGCGCGGTGATCCGGGCAGTGGGCTGCTGGTCGATGTCGAGGGTCATGGGCGTGAGCCGTTGGTCGAGGGCATGGACCTGTCGCGGACGGTCGGCTGGTTCACGAGTGTGCATCCCGTTCGGCTGGAGGCCGGAGGTGTCGATTTCGCCGAGGTGCGGGCCGGTGGTCCGGCCGCCGGTCGTGTACTGAAGCGGATCAAGGAGCAGTTGAGGGCTGTGCCCGGTGATGGTCTGGGCTTCGGGCTGCTGCGGTATCTGAACCCGGAGACCGGCCCGGTGCTCGCGGAACTGCCTGTGCCGCAGGTGGGGTTCAACTATCTCGGGC
>NZ_JAUYWJ010000065.1:0-4643 GCF_032656585.1 Streptomyces herbicida | reverse complement strand
ACGCCACCTCGTCACCACCCACGGCGTGCGCAGCATCCTGCTCACCAGCCGACGCGGCACCGGAGCCCCCGGCGCCACCGAACTCGCCGCAGAGCTCGCTCAGTTGGGTGCCCAGGTCGAGATCGTCGCCTGCGACGTGACCGACCGCGCGGCGCTCGCCGACCTCCTCTCCGCGCACCCCGACATCACCGCCGTCGTCCACACCGCCGGCGTGCTCGACGACTCGACGGTGGAGCACCTCACCGGCGAGCGCTTGGCCCGCGTCCGGGCTCCGAAGGCCGACGCGGCGCGTCATCTGCATGAGCTGACGGCGGATCTCGGCCTCGAGGCGTTCGTCCTGTTCTCCTCGGCGGCAGGGAGCTTCGACGGCATCGGGCAGGCCAACTATGCCGCGGCCAACGCCTACTTGGACGCCCTCGCCGCGCAACGGCAGGCCCAGGGGCAGCCGGGCATCTCGATCGCCTGGGGACTGTGGGCACCGCAGGTCGGCGGCATGGGCGCCGGGCTGACCACAACAGACCTGGACCGCATGGCACGCGCGGGCGTCGAGGCGATCGGAGCGGGGGAGGGCACGGCGCTCTTCGACGCGGCGCTCGCGGCGTCGGACAGCCGTGCACACGTCGTGCCCATCAAGCTCAACCTCGGCGCATGGGACATGGACGCGCCGGCGCTCCTGCGTGACCTCGTGAGGCCTCGGGCACCCCGTGCCGTACGGGCCTCGCTCGGCTCGGACACAGGCCGTCCCGCCGGGAACTCCCTCCAGGACCGGCTGGCTGCCCTGCCCGACACCGCGGCGCGCCGTGACCTCCTGCTCGACCTGACCCGCAAGCGGGTGGCGGCCGTGCTCGGCTTCGCCGGAGCGCTCGCCGTGTCCGCCGACGCGGCCTTCACGGAGCTGGGCTTCGACTCGCTCACCGCAGTGGAGTTCCGCAACGCGCTCGGCGCCGACACCGGCCTCAGGCTGCCCGCCACGCTCGTCTTCGACTACCCGAGCCCCACGGCGGTCGCTGACCACCTGCTGACCGAACTGGTCGGTCACGAGTCCGACTCGGCCGCCGGTCAGGGCCCGGCCGTCGCCGTGGCCGCCGCCGCGGACGAGCCGATCGCGATCGTCGGTATGGCCTGCCGATACCCCGGCGGCGTCAATACGCCGGAGGAGCTGTGGCAGCTGCTCGTCTCCGGTGGTGACGCCATCACCTCGCTGCCCACGGACCGCGGATGGGATGTCGCGGGTCTCTACGACCCCGACCCCGAGGCCATCGGCAAGACGTACTCGCGGCACGGCGGATTCCTGGGCCAGGCGGCCGAGTTCGACCCCGCCTTCTTCGGCATCAGCCCGCGTGAGGCGCTGGCGACGGACCCGCAGCACCGGCTGCTGCTGGAGACGTCGTGGGAGGCGTTCGAGCGGGCCGGCATCGACCCGGCCACCGTGCGCGGCAGCGCGACAGGTGTCTTCGCCGGCGTCATGTACAACGACTACGGCATCCGGCTGAACGGCTATCCGGCCGACCTGGAGGGCTACCTCGGCACCGGCAGCTCCGGCAGCGTGGCCTCGGGGCGCGTTGCCTACGTCCTCGGACTCGAGGGCCCCGCCGTCACCGTGGACACGGCCTGCTCCTCCTCCTTGGTCACCGTCCACATGGCCGCGCAGGCGCTGCGCGGCGGTGAGTGCACGCTGGCCCTGGCCGGTGGTGTCACCGTGATGGCGACGCCCGAGACGTTCGTCGGCTTCAGTCGGCAGCGGGGGCTCGCGCCCGACGGCCGGTGCAAGCCGTTCGCCGAGGCCGCCGACGGCACCGGCTGGGGCGAGGGCGTGGGCATGCTCGTCCTCGAAAAGCTCTCCGACGCCCGCCGCAACGGCCACCGGGTGCTCGCGGTGGTGCGCGGCTCGGCGATCAACCAGGACGGCGCGAGCAACGGCCTCACCGCCCCCAACGGCCCCTCCCAGCAACGAGTCATCAAGCAGGCCCTCGCCTCGGCGCGGCTGACCCCGCAGCAGATCGACGCGGTGGAGGCGCACGGCACGGGCACCCGGCTCGGCGACCCGATCGAGGCGCAGGCGCTGCTGGCCACCTACGGTCAGGACCGCCCCGAGGAACCGCTGTGGCTGGGGTCCATCAAGTCCAACCTGGGCCATACCCAGGCCGCCGCCGGCGTGGCCGGGATCATCAAGATGGTCCTGGCGATGCGCAATGAGCAGCTGCCGCGGACGCTCCATGTGGATGAACCGTCGTCGCACGTCGACTGGTCGGCCGGTGCGGTCGAGCTGCTGACCGAGGCCAGGCCCTGGAAGGCGGGGGGGCGGACCCGGCGCGCCGGTGTCTCCTCCTTCGGCATCAGCGGCACCAACGCCCACGTGATCATCGAAGAGGCGCCGGCCGAGACCTCCGCCGAACCGGACTCCTCGGCCCGCAGGTTGCCGGTCGTGCCCTGGATCGTCTCGGGCAGGACCGCCCAAGCCGTGCGCGCCCAGGCGGCCCGGCTCCTGAACTTCGCCACCGCACACCCGGAGTTGGACTCCACGAACATCGCCCATTCACTGACGGCCCGACGCGCCTCCTTCTCCTACCGCGCGGGTGCCGTGGCGCGGGACCGGGAGGGGTTGCTGGCCGGGCTGGAGGCCATCGCCGGTGGGGTCGTGACGCCGTCGGCGGTCGGGGGTTCGGTGGCGTTCCTGTTCACGGGGCAGGGGAGTCAGCGGGCTGGGATGGGGCGTGAGCTGTATGAGGCGTTCCCGGTGTTCGCGGGCGTGCTGGACGAGGTGTGCGCAGCATTCGACGCGCATCTTGAACGGCCGCTGAAGGAGGTCATGTTCGGTGGTGAGGGCCTCGACGAGACGGGATACACCCAGCCTGCTCTGTTCGCTCTGGAGGTTGCGCTGTTCCGGCTGCTGGAGGCGTGGGGTGTACGCCCTGACGCGCTGGCCGGGCACTCGATCGGTGAGCTGGCGGCGGTGCATGTGGCCGGGCTGTGGTCGCTGGAGGACGCGGCGAGGCTGGTGGCTGCTCGTGGCCGTCTGATGCAGCAGTTGCGGGCCGGGGGTGCGATGGCCGCCGTTCAGGCCACCGAGGACGAGGTACGGGCCGCCCTGCCCGAGGGCACCGGTATCGCCGCGGTCAACGGACCGTCCGCCGTGGTCGTCTCCGGCCCGGAGGCGGGCGTGGACGAGGTCGTACGGCACTTCTCCGCGGCAGGACGCAAGACGAAGAAGCTGACCGTCAGCCACGCCTTCCACTCACCGCTGATGGAGCCGATGCTCGCCGAGTTCGAGCAGGTCGCCGCCCAGCTCACCTACAGCAAGACCAAGTTCCCGATCGTGTCGACCCTGACGGGCGCGCAGGTGTCGTACGAGGAGCTGTCCCAGCCGTCGTACTGGGTCCGCCACGTCCGCGAAGCCGTCCGTTTCGCCGACGCCGTGGCGACGCTGGACGGGCAGGGCATCGGTACGTTCCTGGAGCTCGGCCCGGACGCCGTGCTGACCGCGATGGTCGCCGACCCGCGCGCTCTGCCCACCCTGCGCCGCGACCGCACCGAGCCCCAGGCCCTGGTAGAAGCCCTCACCCGACTGCCCGCAGTCGACTGGACCGCCTTCTTCGCGGGAACCGGCGCCCTGCCCGTCGATCTGCCCACCTACGCCTTCCAGCACGGCACGTACTGGCTCGCGGACACGGGCGCCGGAACGGCGACTGGCTTCGGGCAGTCGGACGCCGAGCACCCGCTGCTGAGCGCAGCGGTGGAACTGCCCGACGGAGACGGCGTGTTGTTCACCGGTCGGCTGTCCCAGGCCACGCATCCGTGGCTGGCCGAGCACGCCGTGAACGGCACGGTGATCGTGCCCGGAGCGGCCCTGGTCGAGATCGCCGTACGCGCCGGAGACCAGGTCGGACGCGGCACGGTCCGTGACCTGACCCTGCACGCCCCGCTCGTCCTGCCGGCCGACCGCGCGGTCGCTCTCCGCGTCCGTGTGGGCGAGGGTGACGAGCCCACCGTGACCGTCCACTCCCGCCCCGAAGGCGAGGAGACCTGGACCCTGCACGCCGAGGGTGCCCTCTCCGCCGACAGCGTGGAACCGGCCACCGACCTCACCGCCTGGCCCCCGGCCGGCGCCGAACCGATCGACACCACCACCCTGTACGACGACCTGGCCGCCATGGGCTTGCAGTACGGCCCGCTCTTCCAGGGGGTCTCGGCCGCTTGGCGCGTCGCCGACGACACCGTCTGCGCCGAGGTCGCGCTGCCCGAGGGCACCGACACCCAGAGCTACGGCATCCACCCGGCCCTCCTGGACGCATCCCTGCACTCCATCAGCCTGCTGGACAGCGACGACGACACCGCCCAGTTGCCCTTCTCCTGGACCGACCTCGCCCTGCACGCCACCGGAGCCTCGGCACTGCGGATCCGTATCGAGCGCACCGGTTCGGGCTTCCGAATCGACGCCGCCGATCCGAGCGGTGCTCCGGTGGCCACGGTCGGCGCACTGGCTCTGCGTCCGTTGGCGGTGGAGAAAGCCACTGTCCGTGATCTGTACCGGGTGGACTGGGTCCCGGTGACCGCCGAGGCGGCCGAGCCCACCGCCGCCTACACAGTGCTCCGCGCCGCCACGGCCGCCGAGCTGCTCCCTCAGCTGCAGGCCCACCTCGACG
>NZ_JAUYWJ010000064.1:0-4820 GCF_032656585.1 Streptomyces herbicida | reverse complement strand
CGGTGCCGCCGCAGCTGCTCGACCTCCTGGAAGGAACCCGGGTCCAGGAGCAGCTCGATCCGCTCCCGCGCCGTCAGCTTGCCCTTGGCGTGCTGCGCCTCGGTCGCCTTCTCGCTGGGGCCCGCCACTGCTTGCGCACGAATCTCGTGCAGCTCGGCGACCCGCCCGCGCGCGTCCGTCGGCTCGCCGGTCGGCTCGCCCGTCTTCTCTTCCACAACGGTCATGTAGTGACCTTACGAAGGACAGCAAGCAAAGCGAGCCGTCGACTCCGTACAGTCTCCGGCCCGTTTTCCTGGTACCCCTGAACAGAACCTCGACGGCGTGCAGGCCTTCCGACTGCTCAGAGGGCATCGGCGTTGTAGAGGTGCCACAAAGCCGTCACCGGAGAGCCACCTCACATTCTTGCGTGGCACATGCCATCCCCGGAGTGACGCGGAGACTCAAACGGCGGCCTGTCGACAGTACCTCGACGGAGGCGTCCGCCCGGACCACCGAGTCCACGGGACAGTCCCAGACGATCTCCAGCGGCGCGCCCGTGCGCGGCGGCTCGCTGACGCAGAGGGTAGCCGTACGGCCGTGCTGCCGGACCAGGACGCTCGCTCCCCCGGATGCTTTCAGGGGCCCCGCCGTACCGGCCTGCCAGAAGTTGGCCGCCGTCAGACCCAGGGACGGGACCGCGACCGCCTGCGCCCGGGCGTCGTTGGCGAGGACGGACAGCCAGTGGCGGTCGCCCGCGCGGGCGGCGACGGCGTGGCGGGAGGCGCCGGGGAGGAGGAGGTAGACGTAGGCGGCGTCGGTGGGGTCGGTTCCGTGGTCGAGCCACAGCGTCTGCCAGCGCCGGGTGCGGCGCTCCGCGGTGCTCGTGGTGTTGATGTCCGACCAGGCGCCGGTGCGGTCCTCGCGCAGAACGTGCAGGTCGCCGCCGTATGGCAGGACCCAGCCACCGTGCCCCTCCAGGTGGGCCCAGGACCGGCCGCGCAGGAGGGCCTGGGTGCCGCCCTCCCCCAGGTTCCGGTTGTCCACGACCGTCTCGACGGCCACCCCGTCGGCGCAGGTGATCCCGGCACCGAGGCAGATCACGGCGTCCGCGACGCAGAACCACGACTTGCGGGCCTCCAGCGTCGAGCCGAGACCCTTCAGATGCTGCCCGACCGCCGCGTACTCCCCGTCCGTGGTGCCGCCGACCCACCGCACGTCCGGCTTGGGCGCGCCCCATTCGCCGCCGGCCCGGTCGGCGAGGCGCCCGGTGGAGACGGTGGTGCCCGGCAGCCGGTACCAGTCCACCGTGGGCCAGAACCAGTCGGTGTACTGATCGCTCGGGCCGTCGGCCCACCACTGCAGCATTCCGGCGCCGGTGTGCCAGCCCCGCGGGTTCTCGCCGTTGCCGCACTCGTAATGGGCGATCCGGTCGCTGCTCATGGAGATGCCGGCGACGAATCCGGGGCGGCGGTGCACGGCGCGGTCCATGGCGGCGAAGAGGTGATGGCCGACGGGCGCGGGGGCGGCCGGTACGGGTGAGCCGGCGACTGCGTGCAGCCGGGCGAGGTCCGCGACGCCGAACTGCCGACCCGTCAGAATCGGCGTGACGTCGTCCCGTTGGATCCAGCCCTTGATCCGGCCGTACCACCGCTCCCGCTCGCCCTCGTCCACACCGCCCGCGAGCAGCGTGACGGCCGCGATGAGCGCCTGCCCGTGGTAGTGGTCGCTGCGCATGACGTGCAGGTCGTCGTCGGTGAGATAACCGCGGCTGATGGCACGGCCGTTGACACCGTCCATCACCAAGCCGTCGTGGATGAGCGGCGCGTAGGCCCGCTCGACGCTGTCCAGGACGTTCCGTCTGCCGGGGTCGGTGACCTCCCACGGGGAGCCGGCGAGAAGCGCGAAGAGCCGGCCGAGGCCGTCGAGCATGACCTGTCCGTACGTGCCGGAGTAGGCGACCCAGGTGTGCTGGACGAACGAGCCGTCGGCGTACAGCCCGTCCCCCTTCGTCACGTACGGGAAGACGGGCGACAGCGCGTCACGGGCGAGCGCGATGCGGTCACCGGCCCGGCCGAGGACGCCGCGCAGGGCGACGGAGCGGCACAGGTCGACGCGGTTGGCGCCGGTGGAGGTCCCGGAGTAGTCCCTGAGCGCGCTGTCCGGGATGAAGTGGTCGACGGCCGCGCAGGCCGCGGCGATGCGGGCGTCGCCGAGGTGGTCGTACAGGGCGGCCGTGATGTCCATGAGGAGGCGGGGGCTGCCGATCTGCCATTCCCACCAGTTGCCGTAGCGGGTGGTGGCTGGGTTGTAGACGGTGGCGGAGAGGTGGTCGAGGCCGCGGAGGACGTCCGCGAGGAGGGCCGCGTCGCCAGTGGAGCCGGTACCGGCCTGGGCGTAGGCCTGGGTCATCGTCCACAGGCGGCTGTAGCTCTGGGTGATGCCGGCGGGCGGGTCGAAGGGGTGTCCTGGCCACAGGGAGGTGGCCGTCGGGGTCATGGTGACGCGTAAGGCGCGGGCCAGCTCGCCGGTCTGCGCGAGGCGTGAGGCATAGGGCTCCGCGGCGGGGTCGTAACCGGTGCCGAGGGCGATGTCGAGCCAGCGGTGACGCAGGGCCGCACAGGGGTCCGTTCCGGTGGCGCGGGCGGTCGGAACGCCTGGGGCCAGGGCACTCGCGAGCAGGGCGGCGGTCAGGAAGGTGCGGCGCGTGGAGGTCATGCCTCTGGCGTCTACCACCGCACCTTTCACAGGGGAACCTCGTGACGCACCGTATTGGCGAAAACACGCCGGTGGACTATGTTGAATATTGAACGGAATAGCACTACGGTCGTCCGTGTTGACCTCATTGAAGATTCAACATCAAGACTTCCGTCCCCAAAGGAGCAACGTCATGGGCATCTTCGGCCGCAAGAACACCTCCGAGTCCGCCGCCCCCGCCGCCGCGCAGGCCACCGTGAACCCGGAGCTGGCCGCGCTCACCGGCGAGTACACGATCGACCCGGCTCACACCACGATCGGCTTCGTGGCCCGCCACGCCATGGTCACGAACGTCAAGGGCGGTTTCCTCGATTTCACGGGCTCGCTGCACCTGGACGGTTCCGACCCGGCGAAGTCCACCGCGTCCCTCGACGTCAAGATGGACAGCATCGAAACGGGCAACTCCGACCGCGACGGTCACCTGAAGTCGTCGGACTTCTTCAAGACGGACGAGTTCCCGACGATGACCTTCCGCTCCACCAAGGCGGAGGCCCTGGGCGGCGACAACTACCGCATCACCGGCGACCTCTCGATCCTCGGCGTCACCAAGCCGCTCTCCATCGACCTCGAGTTCAACGGCTCCGCGAAGGACCCCTTCGGCAACGAGCGCGTCGGCTTCGAGGGCAAGACGGAGATCCTGCGCTCCGAGTGGGGGCTCACCTGGAACGCCGCGCTGGAGACCGGTGGCGTCCTCGTCTCCGACAAGATCAAGCTGATCTTCGACATCTCGGCGATCAAGAACGCGTGAGCCTCCGGCGGGACAGCCTGAAACGGCCGTCACCTCGCCCGACGTCTCACGCCCCTGAGCGCGCCCGCCCTTCACTCCCCCGTGTCGGAGGGCGGGCGCTCGCGTGCCCGCGCGGGGTTCGTCCTCCTTGCACGAGCAACCCTGCGGCCACCCGCGGCGTCTCACCAGCCGACACCGTTGGGGGAGGCACACCGATGGCCATGGTCGGCCTGTTCTGGATCACCGAGGACTGCGTGTACGTGGGGACCGAGCCGGTGGGCACGGCGTCCGCCGTGCGTCTGACGGAACACGGCGTCGAGGCCCTGGGCATCGATCACGAGAGGGACTGGAGCTGGAGCGAGGTTCGGCGGATCGAAGTCCATGACGTGGCCGTGCGGTCGGCCGCGCGGCGCTTCGCCTCCGTCGCCCTCGACTCGCTGCTCGTGGCGGTGACCGGCGACGGCTACCTCCCACCCGCCTACACCGTGCGCGTGGAGACCGTGGAGGACGACGCCGTCCACGTCAGCGTCTTCTCCGCCGTCACGGGCGGGATCTACACCCCGGAGGAGTACGACCTCTCCCGCACCCTCCTGGAACGCCTCGCCGACGGCCGCACGGCCATCGGCGACCTGCTCGCCTGGCGCCGCGACCACGCCGCCGAGAGCACCCCGCCCCGCGAGGAGCGCGAGGCGCTGCTTCGGAAGTGGACCGGGGACTAGGACTCACGCACCTCGAACTCGCACCATACGAACTTGCCCGGGCTCCGCTCCCCCACCCCCCACTTGTCCGCGAGAACACTCACCAGCAGGAGCCCCCGGCCGCACTCCGACTCCGGGACGGGTCCGGGACCCGGACCGTGCCACAGCCGCTGTCGTGGAGTTCCAACCGCAGCACGCCGTCGCCGTCCAGGGCGAGGTGCAGCGCGAAACCCCTGCCCGGCGGCGCGCCGTGGAGCAGCGCGTTGGTGGCGAGTTCGCTCACGCAGAGCAGTACGTCGTGGCTGCGCTCGGCCACGGCCCAGTCGGTGAGGGTGTCGTGCGTGAACTCTCGGGCCAGACGTACGGATCTGCGGTCGCGGCGGTAGAACGCCTCGCGGGTGTGGGGGTGTTGGGGTTCCGCGTTCATGAGGTCAGTGTCACTGTGCGTCACTAGAGTGGACCAACGAGTGAAGTCGTAGTTCTGATTGCTACGACTCCACTACGAGGACTTCGAGTGTGCACGGGGGAAAGGACTTCCCAATCGTGATGTCAAGCCGCTCTTGTGACGGGAGGTGAACCTTGATAGCACTCTCCGTCACGGATCATCGCCCACAGGACGTTCAGCCTGCGGCGGGCGAGCGCGAGCAGGGCCTGCTTGTGTC
>NZ_JAUYWJ010000063.1:0-5038 GCF_032656585.1 Streptomyces herbicida | reverse complement strand
CCCACGACTCCAGCAACCGGAACAGCGCCACCTCAACGGCGAACAACGCCGGCTGCGTCGAACCCGTCTGATCCAACTCCTCCGAGTCCACATCGACCGGCGCATCCAAAAGCGCACACACCTCGTCGTACGCCGCCGCGAACACCGGGAACGCCTGGTACAACTCGCGTCCCATGCCGATCCGTTGCGACCCCTGGCCCGAGAACAAGAACCCGACCTTGCCCCCGACAGCACCACCCACCGGAGCAGCGGCGGAAACAAGCGCCTCCAACCCCTGCCGGAGCTCCGCGAGATCCCCGCCCACGACCGCCGCACGGCGCTCCAGCACCGCACGCGAGGTCGCCAGCGAGAACGCCACGTCCTCCGGTCGTACCCCGCCGCCCCCGACGCCCCCGACGCCCTCAGCGTCCAGGAAGGACAGCAGCCGGCCCGCCTGCTCCCGCAGCGCCGCATCGCTCTTCGCCGACAGCACCCACGGAACGACCGCACCACCCGAGGCCGAAGCCGGGGAATCCTCCGCCACGCCAGGCGCCTGCTCGACGATCACGTGCGCATTGGTGCCGCTCACACCGAAGGAGGACACCGCAGCTCGGCGCGGCCCGTCACTTGCAGGCCACTCGACGGCCTCGGTCAGCAGCCGCACCGCGCCCGCCGACCAGTCCACGTGCGGCGTCGGCTCGTCCACATGCAGGGTCCGCGGCAGCACACCGTGCCGCATCGCCATGACCATCTTGATCACACCACCGACACCCGCGGCCGCCTGCGCATGGCCGATGTTCGACTTGAGGGAGCCAAGCCACAACGGCCGGTCCTCCGACCGGTCCTGACCGTACGTGGCGAGCAGCGCCTGCGCCTCGATCGGGTCACCCAGCCTCGTACCCGTACCGTGCGCCTCCACTGCGTCGACCTGATCCGAGGACACACCGGCGTTCGCCAGCGCCTGCCGGATCACCCGCTGCTGCGCCGGACCGTTCGGAGCCGTCAGACCATTCGACGCACCGTCCTGGTTCACCGCCGTACCACGGACCACCGCCAGCACCTGATGCCCGTTCCTCCGGGCATCGGACAACCGCTCCACCAGCAGCATGCCCGCACCCTCGGCCCAGCCGGTGCCATCGGCCCCGGCCGCGAACGCCTTGCACCGCCCGTCCGCCGACAGACCGCGCTGACGGCTGAACTCCACGAAGACGTTCGGGCCGGCCATCACCGTGACGCCGCCGACCAACGCCATCGAGCACTCGCCACTGCGCAGCGCCTGGGCCGCCAAGTGCAGCGCCACCAGCGAGGACGAGCACGCCGTGTCGACCGTGACCGCCGGGCCCTCGAGCCCGAACGTGTACGAAACGCGCCCCGAAGCGACGCTGCCCGCGCTGCCGTTGACGAGGTAGCCCTCCAGCCCAGCCGGTGATGTGTGCACGCGCCCGCCGTAGTCGTGGTACATCACGCCGGCGAAGACACCGGTCCTGCTGCCCCGCACCGTCGCCGGGTCGATCCCGGCCCGCTCGAACGCCTCCCACGACGTCTCCAGCAGCAACCGCTGCTGCGGGTCCATCGCCAGCGCCTCACGCGGCGAGATCCCGAAGAACTCGGCGTCGAAGTCCGCCGCGTCGTGCAGGAAGCCGCCCTCTCGGGTGTAGCTGGTGCCCCACTGGTCGGGGTTCGGGTCGTAGAGCTTCTCCACGTCCCAGCCGCGGTCCTCGGGGAAGCCCGACACGGCGTCGCGGCCGGAGAACACCAGCTGCCACAGGTCTTCGGGCGACTGCACGCCGCCGGGGTAGCGGCACGCCATGCCCACGATCGCGAGGGGCTCGTCCGCCGTTCCGGTGTCTGTGGAGAGGGTCGCCGGCACGGCTGCCGCCGCCTCGCCGGAGCCTGCGGCTTCGGCGGTGAGGAAGCGGGCGAGGGCAAGCGGGTTCGGGTAGTCGAAGATCAGGGTGGCGGGCAGGCGCATGCCGACGGCCGAGTTGAGCCGGTTGCGCAGTTCGACGGCGGTCAGCGAGTCGAACCCGATGTCCTTGAACGAGTCGTCGGCGCCGACCGACTGTGCGCCGACGTGGCCGAGCACGGCGGCGACCTCAGTGCGCACCAGGTCAAGCACCACGTCCTCGCGCTCGGCCTCCTGCAGCCCTGCCAGCCGCTGCCCCAGCGATCCCTTCGGCGCGGTCTGCGCCGCGCGCCGCACCGGCGCGACCCGCACCAGTCCGCGCAGGACCGCCGGCACGGGCTGCCCGTGTCCGTCGCGGAAGGCGGACGTGTCGAGCCGGATCGGGGCGACTGCCGCCCGATCGGTGGCCAGTGCCGCGTCGAACATCCGCAGGCCGTCCGCCGACGGGAGCGCGGCGAGGCCCAGGCGCTTGATGCGGGTGAGATCGGTGTGGTCGAGGCTGCCGGTCATGGCGCTCTCGCTGTCCTGCGCCCACAGGCCCCAGGCCAGCGACGTGGCCCGCAGGCCCGCGGCACGACGGTGCTCGGCGAGGGCGTCGAGGAAGGTGTTGGCAGCGGCGTAGTTCCCCTGGCCCGGCGTGCCGAGGATGCCCGCCACCGAGGAGAAGAGCACGAACGCGGACAGGTCGCCGGACAACTCACCCGCCAGGTCGTGCAGGTTCAGCGCCGCGTCCACCTTCGGGCGGAACACGGCGTCCAGCCGCTCGGGGGTCAGCGAGCCGATGATTCCGTCGTCCAGGACGCCGGCGGTGTGAATGATCGCGGACAGGCTCTGCCCGGGCCCGGACAGGAGTGCACGGACGGCGTCGCGGTCGGCCACATCACATGCGGCCCAGGTGACGTCGGCGCCCTGCGCGGTCAGCTCGGCGGCGAGCTCGGCCGCGCCGGGCGCGTCCCCGCCGCGGCGGCTGACGAGCAGCAGACTGCGGACGCCGTGCTCGGCGACCAGGTGCCGGGCGAACAGCCCGCCCAGCCCACCCGACGCGCCGGTCAGCAGGACGGTGCCGGAGCCGAGGGCGGGAAGCTCCGCCTCCGCGTCCGGCGCGGCGAAGCGGACCAGCCTCGGGACCCGGACCTCGTCATCCGAGTGCACCACGGCCTGCGGCTCACCCGACGCGATCAGGCCGGGCAGCACCCGGGCAAGTGCGGCGTCGTCAACACCGCTGCCGTCGTCGGCATCGGCATCGCTGGAGGTCTCGACCAGCACGATGCGGTCGGGGTTCTCGGTCTGCGCCGAACGCACCAGTCCGCGGACCGCCGACTGGGCGAGGTCTCCCGTACGCGTCACCAGCACCAGGCGCCCCGGGCGGTCCTCGGCCAGCCACCACTGCACCAGCTCCAGCACGGCATGGGTGACCTCACGGACCCGAGTGGCCAGGTCCGCGCTGTCCCCGGTCGGGCAGGGCACGACCACGGCATCGGCGACGGCCACGGCGCCGGCGCCAGCACCGGCTTCGGTGTCCGTCGGCGAGTCAGCGGCCCGAAGAGCGGCGAGATCCTCGTACGTCTCGATCCTCATGCCGGCCGACGCGGACGGCAGCCTGGCCGGCGTCCACTCCAGGCCGAAGACCGCGTCGTCGCTGCCGGTACCCGCGCGCAACTGGTCGGTGGGCACCGGGCGCAGCGTCAGCGCGTCGACCTGCGCGACCGGCTCACCGGTGCCGTCGGCCAGCACCAGCGACACCGTGGAGGTGGTGTCGGCGCGCGAGACCTTCACCCGCAGGCCGGAGGCTCCGGCACCCGCCAGGCGCACGCCGCTCCAGGCGAACGGCAGCAGCCCGTTCCCCGTCCCGGCCTCGGGCTCGACCGCGCCCAGCCACACGGTGTGCAGGGCGGCGTCGAACAGCGCGGGGTGCAGGCCGTACGCGCCGGCGTCCGTCCGCTCCGAGCCGGGCAGCTCCACCTCCGCGAAGAAGTCGTCCCCGCTCCGCCACGCGGCGCGCAGCCCCTGGAAGACGGGGCCGTAGTCGAGCGCCATGCCGGCGAGGCGGTCGTAGAACCCGTCGACGTCGACCGGCTCCGCACCCACGGGCGGCCACGCGGCGAGCGAGCCGTCCACGGGCCCGTCTGTGGCGACGGTCAGCGAGCCGGAGGCGTGCAGGACCCATGCCCACTCGGAGTCGTCCCCGTGGGCGTACGCGTTCCCGTCGTCGATCCGCGAGTGCACGGTCAGCGGCCTGCGGCCCGAGCCGTCGTCGGCGCCGACGCGCACCTGCAGGGCGACGCCGCCGCGCTCGGGCACGAGCAGCGGTGTCTCCAGCGTCAGCTCTTCCAGCAGGTCGCAGCCCACGGCGTCGGCAGCGGTGACCGCCAGCTCGACGAACGCGGTTCCCGGCAGGAGCGCGACCCCCCTGACGGCGTGGTCCACCAGCCACGGGTGCGTGTGCGTCGAGAGCCGCCCGGTGAGCAGGTGTCCGTCGCCGTCGGCCAGTGGCACGACGGCACCGAGGAGCGGGTGACCGGCCTCGCCCTGCCCCACCGCGCGCATGTCACCGGAGGAGGCGGGGGCGTCGAGCCAGTAGCGCTCGCGCTGGAAGGCGTAGGTCGGCAGGTCGACGCGCCGGGCGCCCGGGAAGAAGGCGTGCCAGTCCACTTCGGCGCCAGTGACGTGCAGTTGGGCGTACGCGGTGGTGAGCGCCTGGGGTTCGGGGCGGTCTGCCCGGAGTACGGGGATGGTGACGATGTCGTCCACACAGCCCTGCGCCATGCCGCTGAGGACGCCGCCCGGGCCGATCTCCACGAACGTGGTCACACCCAGCTCGTGCAGGGTCTCGATGCCGTCGGCGAAGCGCACCGCTTCACGGACGTGCCGCACCCAGTACTCGGGCGTGTACGGCTCGGCCAGCCGGCCGGTGAGGTTCGAGACCACCGGAATCCGCGGCTCACTGAACGTCAGACCACGAACGACCTCCGCGAACTCGGCCAGCATCGGATCCATCAACGGCGAATGGAACGCATGGCTGACCTTCAGCCGGGACGTCTTGCGACCCTGACCGGCGAACACCTCGGCAATCGCCGTGACCGCGTCCCCCGCACCGGAGACCACGACGGACCGGGGACCGTTGATCGCCGCAATCCCGACCTCCTCGGTCAG
>NZ_JAUYWJ010000062.1:0-5417 GCF_032656585.1 Streptomyces herbicida | reverse complement strand
GTGACGGTGATGTCGACTCCGGACACGTTCGTGGACTTCAGCCGGCAGCGGGGTCTTGCTGCGGACGGTCGGTGCAAGCCGTTCGCCGAGGCCGCCGATGGCACCGGCTGGGGTGAGGGTGTGGGTGTCCTGGTGCTGGAGCGGTTGTCGGACGCGCGCCGCAACGGGCACCGGGTGCTCGCTGTCGTACGGGGGTCGGCCGTCAACCAGGACGGCGCCAGCAGCCAGCTGACGGCACCCAACGGACCGTCCCAGCAGCGGGTCATCCGCCAGGCACTCGCCTCCGCCCGGCTCACCGCTCAGCAGATCGATGCGGTGGAGGCACATGGCACGGGGACCCGGCTCGGGGACCCGATCGAGGCGCAGGCGCTGCTGGCGACGTATGGGCAGGACCGTGCCCCGGATGCTCCGCTGTGGCTGGGCTCCGTGAAGTCCAACCTCGGCCACACGCAGGCGGCTGCGGGCGTGGCCGGGATCATCAAGATGGTCCTGGCGCTGCGCAATGAGCAGCTGCCGCAGACCTTGCACGTAGACGCGCCGTCCTCGCATGTGGACTGGTCGGCGGGCGCGGTGGAGCTGCTGACCGAGGCCCGGCCGTGGACCGCCGGGGAGCGAACCCGGCGTGCCGGTGTCTCGTCCTTCGGGATCAGTGGCACCAACGCGCATGTGATCGTCGAGGAGGCTCCGGCCGAGGAGCCGACGGCGGTGGTGGAGGCGGTGGCGCTGCCAGTGGTGCCGTGGATCGTCTCGGGCAAGACCGCCGAAGCCGTGCGCGGGCAGGCGGCGCGGCTGCTCGGGTTCGCCGTGACCAGGCCGGAGGTGGATCCGGCGGATGTGGGCTACTCGCTGGTGACACAGCGGTCTTCGTTCCCGTACCGGACGGCTGTGGCGAGCGGCGACCGGGAGGAGCTGCTCGCCGGCCTGGAGACCATCGCCGGTGGGAGTACCCCCTTGGCGAGCGGTGGGCGGGAGCCGTTGGCGTTTCTGTTCACGGGGCAGGGGAGTCAGCGGGCTGGGATGGGCCGGGAGCTGTATGAGGCGTTCCCGGTGTTCGCGGCCGCGCTGGACGAGGTGTGTGCGGCTCTGGACGTTCACCTCGAACGGCCGCTGAAGGACGTGATGTTCGGCGGGGCAAGCCTCGACGAGACGGGTTACACGCAGCCTGCTCTGTTCGCCTTGGAGGTTGCGCTGTTCCGGCTGCTGGAGGCGTGGGGTGTGCGGCCGGATGCGTTGGCCGGGCATTCGATCGGTGAGCTGGCCGCCGTGCATGTGGCCGGGCTGTGGTCGCTGGAGGACGCGGCGAGGCTGGTGGCTGCTCGTGGCCGTCTGATGCAGCAGTTGCCGGCCGGGGGTGCGATGGCCGCCGTACAGGCCACGGAGGACGAGGTAAGGGCCGTCCTGCCGGAGGGCACTGGGATCGCCGCGGTCAATGGGCCGGTGTCGATCGTCGTCTCCGGGCCGGAGGCAGGCGTCGAGGAGGTGGTACGGCACTTTGCCGAGGCGGGTCGCAAGACCAAGCGGCTGGCCGTCAGCCACGCCTTCCACTCGCCGCTGATGGAGCCGATGCTCGCCGAGTTCGAGCAGGTCGCCGCCCAACTCACCTACTCCGAGCCTGCGATACCGATCGTCTCCACGCTGACCGGTGCCGCGGTGTCGTACGAGGAGCTGTCCCAGCCGTCGTACTGGGTCCGCCACGTCCGCGAAGCCGTCCGCTTCGCCGATGCCGTCGCCACCCTCGACGGGCGCGGGATCCGTACCTTCCTTGAGCTGGGCCCCGACGCCGTGCTCACGGCGATGGCCGCGGACACCGGTACGGAAGCGACGCTCGTCGCGGGTCTGCGGCGGGACCGTTCCGAGGCGCAGGCCTTGGTCGAGGCACTCACCCGGCTGCCGCTCGTCGACTGGGCGGCCTACTTCGGCCCCGGCCGACGGTCCGTCGACCTGCCCACCTACGCGTTCCAGCACCAGCCGTACTGGCTCGACGCCTACGCGGGTGCGGCGCGCGGTGACGTCGCCAGTGCCGGGCAGGCGGATGCCGAGCACCCGCTGCTGAGTGCGGCGGTGGAACTGCCGGACGGCGAGGGTGTGTTGTTCACCGGTCGGCTGTCGCTGGCCGCCCAGCCGTGGCTGGCCGAGCACGCCGTGCACGGGACGGTGATCGTGCCCGGTGCCGCCCTGGTCGAGATCGCCGTGCGGGCGGGGGACCAGATCGGTTGCGGAGCCGTGCGTGACCTGACACTGCATGCCCCGCTTGTTGTTCCGGAGAGCGGTGCGGTTGCGCTGCGGGTGCGGGTCGGTGAGGGGGACGAGCCCGCTGTCACCGTCCACTCCCGCCCGGAGGGTGAGGAGACCTGGACTCTGCACGCCGAGGGCTCCCTGTCGGCCGATGCCGTCGAGCCGGTCGCCGACCTCAGCGTCTGGCCTCCGGACGGCGCGGAACCGGTCGACATCGCGAACCTGTACGGCGACCTGGCCGGCGCTGGTCTGGAGTACGGCCCGCTCTTCCAGGGCCTCACGGCCGCCTGGCGCTCCGTCGACGGCACGGTCCACGCCGAGGTGGCCGTGCCCGAGGGAACCGACACGGACGGTTTCGGAATCCACCCCGCTCTCCTCGACGCCGCCCTGCACGCCATCACCCTGGCGCAGGAGGCGGACTCGGCGGCCCAGTTGCCGTTCTCCTGGTCGGACGTCACGCTGTACGCCACCGGAGCCTCGGCGCTGCGGGTGCGTGTCGTGGACGAGGCCTCGGGCTACCGGCTCGACCTCGCCGACCCGGTCGGCACCCCGGTGGCCACGGTCGGGGCGCTGGCCCTGCGCCCTGTCACGGCGGCGGAAGCGGAGGCGAGTGCCGTCCGTGACCTGTACCGGGTGGATTGGGTGCCGGTCACCGCGCAGGTGACCGAGCCCGCCACCTCGTACACGGTCCTGCGGGCCGCCACGGCCGCCGAGTTGCTCCCGCAGCTGCAGGCCCACCTCGACGGCGAGCGGACCCTCCTCGTCCACACCACGGGGGCCGCCACCGACCCGGAGCAGTCCGGCATCCGCGGCCTCACCCGGGCCACCCAGGCCGAGCACCCCGGCCGCATCGTCCTGATCGACACCCGGGACCTGCCCGAGCACATCCAGGCCGGTGAGCCCGAACTCGCCTACTACGAGGGCCAGTTCCATGCTCCGCGGCTGGCCCGCGAGACGGTGTCGTCGGACGGCGGCGGTTCGTGGTCCACGTCGGGCACGGTCTTGGTGACCGGCGGCACCGGCGGCCTGGGCGCGCTGACCGCGCGCCACTTGGTGGCTGCCCACGGTGTCCGCAACGTCCTGCTCGTCGGCCGACGCGGTACCGCTGCCCCCGGCGCTACCGAACTCATGGCCGAGTTGGGAGAGTTGGGCGCCGTCAACGTGATGGTGGAGGCATGCGACATCTCCGACCGGGAGGCTGTTGCCCGTCTGCTCGCCGCCCACCCGGACATCACGGCCGTCGTCCACACCGCCGGCGTCCTCGACGACTCGACGATCGAGTCACTGACGCCGGAGCGCCTGGAGTCGGTGTGGGGGCCCAAAGCGCTTGCGGCGCAGTACCTGCACGAACTGACGGCCGACCGCGACCTGGACGCGTTCGTCCTCTATTCCTCCAGCGCGGCCACCTTCGACGGCACCGGACAGGCCAACTACGCCTCCGCCAACGCCTATTTGGACGCCCTCGCCGCGCAGCGGCGGGCCCAAGGGCTGCCGGGTGTCTCGCTGGCGTGGGGCCTGTGGGCACCGGAGGTCGGCGGCATGGGCGCCGGACTCACCGCGGCCGACCTGGACCGGATGGCACGCGTCGGGGTCCTGCCCATCGACGAGGAACGGGGCCTCGCCCTGCTGGACGCGGTGCTCTCCGGCGCGTACGGCGGGCAAGCGCATCTGCTTCCCGTCGTCATGGACTTCCGGGCCCTGGAGCAGCGGGCCAGGCGCGGTGAACTGCCCCACGCCCTGCGCGGACTGGTCCGGTCCTCGGCCGACGCACGCAGGGCCGTCGCGGCCGGCTCGAAGGCCACGGCCGGAGACCTGGCCGGCCGGCTCGAGCGTCTGCCGGCCGCCGAACGCACCCGCGTCCTGCTCGATCTCGTACGCGGCCATGTCGCCTCCGTCCTCGGATTCGGCGGCGCGGCCGACGTCGCACCCGAAAAGCCCTTCAAGGAGTTCGGTTTCGACTCCCTCACAGCGGTGGAGTTCCGCAACCGGCTGGGCGCGGAGGCCGGTCTACGGCTGCCGGCGACACTCGTCTTCGACCACCCGACGCCGATTGCGGTCGCCGGCTTCCTCGAAGCCGAACTCGTGGGCGCCGAAGAGACGTCGGAGGTCGGGTCGCAGGTCGTGTCGGTGACGTCGGACGATCCGGTCGTGATCGTCGGCATGGCGTGCCGCTACCCCGGTGGGGTGGCCTCGCCGGAGGACCTGTGGGGCCTGCTTGCCGCGGGCGGCGACGCCGTCTCCGAGTTCCCGTCGGACCGTGGTCCGCTGTGGCAGGAGTCGTACGACCCGGACCCGGAGGCCATCGGCAAGACCTACACCCGGCACGGTGGATTCCTCGCCCAGGCCGCCGAGTTCGATCCCGCCTTCTTCGGGATCAGCCCGCGTGAGGCGCTGGCGATGGACCCGCAGCACCGGTTGCTGCTGGAGACTTCGTGGGAGGCGTTCGAGCGGGCGGGCATCGACCCGGCCACCGTGCGCGGCAGCGCCACCGGTGTTTTCACGGGCGTGATGTACCACGACTACGCCACGGTGCTGGAACGCTCCGCCCATCACGACACCGAGGGCTTCATGGGCGTCGGAGGCAGCATCGCTTCCGGCCGGGTGTCGTATGCGCTGGGTCTTGAGGGTCCTGCGGTGACGGTGGACACGGCGTGCTCGTCGTCGCTGGTGGCGGTGCACCTTGCGGCGCAGGCGCTGCGGGGTGGTGAGTGCTCGCTGGCGTTGGCCGGTGGTGTGACGGTGATGTCGACTCCGGACACGTTCGTGGACTTCAGCCGGCAGCGGGGTCTTGCTGCGGACGGTCGGTGCAAGCCGTTCGCCGAGGCCGCGGACGGCACCGGCTGGGGTGAGGGTGTGGGTGTCCTGGTGCTGGAGCGGTTGTCGGACGCGCGCCGCAACGGGCACCGGGTGCTGGCGGTGGTGCGGGGGTCGGCCGTCAACCAGGACGGCGCGAGCAACGGCCTCACCGCCCCCAACGGTCCCGCTCAGCAGCGGGTCATCAAGCAGGCGCTGGCGGCTGCGGGCCTGACCCCGCAGCAGGTCGACGCGGTGGAGGCGCACGGCACGGGAACGCGGCTGGGCGACCCGATCGAGGCGCAGGCGCTGCTGGCGACGTATGGGCAGGACCGTGCCGTGGATGCGCCGTTGTGGCTGGGGTCGATCAAGTCGAACCTGGGGCACAC
>NZ_JAUYWJ010000061.1:0-6509 GCF_032656585.1 Streptomyces herbicida | reverse complement strand
CGGTGCTCCGGGACTTCGCTGCCGGCCGGCTGCCGGACTACATGGTCCCCTCGGCGTTGGTGCTGCTGGACGCGATGCCGTTGACGGTGAACGGCAAGCTGGACCGAAGCGCGCTTCCCGCCCCCGACTTCGCCGCCACCGCCGGTCGTGCTCCTGCGACGGTCATGGAGGAGGTGCTGTGCGGGCTGTTCGCCGAGGTTCTCGGGCTGGAGACGGTCGGCGCGGAGGACTCGTTCTTCGAACTCGGCGGTGACTCGATCATGTCGATGCAGCTGGTCTCGCGGGCCCGCCGGGCAGGGGTGGAGATCACCGCACGGCAGGTGTTCGAGCAGCGAACCCCCGCCGCCCTCGCCACGGTTGCCTCCGCCACGGGGACCAGCACCGGTATCCAGCGCGTCGACGTCGCGGTCGGTGAGGTGCCCCTGACCCCGGCGATGCGTGCCCTCATCGACCAGTCGGGCGTGGAGGCGCTGGCCGGTGGGCTCTTCCAGTCGATGCTGGTGAGCGGGGAGCCCGAGCTGGACTTCGAGAGGCTGGTCCGTGCACTCGGGGTGCTGGTGGACCATCACGACATTCTCCGCGCCCGTCTCGAGGAGGCCTCGGACGCGGCCGGCGCCGTATGGCGGCTGCATGTGCCGCCGGCCGGAAGCGCACCCGTGGCCGACCGGGTGCGGCGCGTGGACGCGGCCGGGCTGGAGGGGCCGGAGCTCGAGCGGCTGATCGGCGATGAGACGCGGGCGGCGGCGGCGCGGCTGGATCCGTACGCCGGGGTGATGCTGCAGGCGGTGTGGTTCGACGCCGGACCCCGAACTGCCGGGCATGTCCTGCTCGTCGGTCATCACCTGGTGGTCGACGGGGTGTCCTGGCGCATTCTGCTGCCCGACCTGGCCGCCGCGTACCGGGCCCTCGCGGAGAACGAGGAGCCGGCTCCGGACCCGGTGGGGGTTTCGTTCCGTCGCTGGGCGCGGGAGCTGGCCGACCGGGCCGTCGCGGCCGAGCGGGTCGCCGAGCTTCCGGTGTGGAAGCGGATCCTCGACGGCGAGAGCGGCCCGGACCCGTTGGTCGGTTCTCGTGCCCTGGACCCGGCGCGGGATCTGGCGACCACCATGAGGCGGACGGCGGTGGCCGTCCCGCCGGACGTCACCCACGGCTTGCTGACACAGGTGCCGTCCGCCTTCCACGCCGGTGTCGACGACGTGCTGCTGGCGGCCCTCGCCCTTGCGGTGGGCGCATGGCGTCGCGGGCGGGGCGGCGGCTCCCGCGACGACGTACTGATCGATGTCGAGGGCCATGGGCGTGAGCCCCTGGTCGAGGGCATGGACCTCTCGCGGACGGTCGGCTGGTTCACCAGCATGTATCCGGTGCGGTTGGACCCCGGGCCGGTGGACGTCGCCGAGGTACTGGCGGGCGGTGCGGCCGCCGGCCGGGCGGTGAAGCGCATCAAGGAGCAACTGCGGGAGGTTCCGGGCGACGGTCTGGGGTTCGGGATGCTGCGTCATCTCAATCCGGAGACCGCCTGCGTGCTCGCCGAACTGCCCCAGCCCCAGATCGGGTTCAACTACCTGGGCCGGTTCACCGCCGGGGCAGCGACCGGTCCGGGCGCCGGGGAGTGGCAGCCGGCCGGGGAGCACGCCCTGGGCGGCGGTGCCTCCGAGCGCATGGCGGCCGCGCACGTCCTGGAGGCCGCGGCGGTGGCCCAGGACACCCCGGACGGCACCGAGCTGCTCCTGTCGTTCACCTGGCCGCGAGACCTGCTGGGCGCGGCGGACGTCGACGGACTGGCCGCGGAATGGAAGGCCGTGCTCGTCGGGATCGCGGTCCACGGCGCTCTCGCCGACGCCGGTGGTCACACACCGTCCGACTTCTCCCTTGCGGGCGTCAGTCAGGACGAGCTGGACGAGTTCGAATCGATGGCGAAAGAGATCGAAAGGGGATCACGATGAGCGACTCCGCGCTCGTGGGAGTCTGGCCTCTGGCGCCATTGCAGGAGGGCTTGTTATTCCACTCCCTGTACGACGACGAGGGCCTCGACATCTACATCGGTCAGCGCGTCCTGACCTTGCACGGGCCGGTGGACCCCGTCGCCCTGCGCGCCTCGTGGGAGGCGCTGCTGGCCCGGCACGAGAGCCTGCGCGCCGGTTTCCAGCGCCGGGCCTCCGGAGCCCCGGTGCAGGTCGTCGTCCGCCAGGTGGCGCTGCCCTGGCGTGAGGCCGATCTCTCCGGCCTGCACCCGGAGGAGGCGGAGGCGAAGGCCGTGCAACTGGCAGCCGAGGAGCGGGCGCGGCGGTTCGATCTGGCGCGGCCGCCGATGATGCGGCTCGCCCTGGTGAGACTCGGTGAGGATCACCATCGGCTGGTGATCACGCTCCATCACATCGTCATGGACGGCTGGTCGATGCCGGTGCTGATGCGGGAGTGGATGGCGATTTACGCCGCCGACGGCAGGGCCGACGGGCTGCCGGCCGTGACCCCGTATCGCGACTACCTGGCATGGCTGGCGCGGCAGGACAAGGAGGCCGCGCGGGAGGCCTGGCGGCAGGCCCTGGCCGGGGTGGACGAGCCGACGCTGGTGGCGCCGGCCGACCGTGACCCGGTACCGGTCATGCCTGGCGAGGTGGTCATCGGGGCCGGTGAGGAACTGGCTGCCGCACTGCGGGAGACGGCCCGCCGCCATGGTCTGACCGTCAACACCCTCGTCCAGGGCGCCTGGGCGATCCTGCTCGGCATGCTGACGGGCCGCCGCGACGTGGTGTTCGGCGCGACCGTGGCCGGACGTCCGGCCGAGCTGCCGGGCGTGGAGGACATGCTGGGCCTGTTCATCAACACGGTGCCGGTGCGGGTGCCCCTGGACCCGGCCCAGCCGGTGATCGCCCTGATGTCCGCGCTGCAGGACAGGCAGTCGCGGCTGCTCGCCCACCAGCACGTGGGGCTGACCGAGATTCAGCGAATAGCCGGGCCGGGAGCGGCCTTCGACACCCTGATGGTGTACGAGAACTACCCGGCAGACCCGGCCGGCGCCCCGTCGCCCGCGGGCCTGAAGGTCAGCGGAATGGCCGGCAAGGACGCCGCGCACTATCCGTTGAGCCTGGTGGCGGCGCCGATCGGCGGACTGCAGCTGCAACTCGACTACCGTCCCGATCTGTTCGACCCGCACACTGCCCGTGCCCTGGTCGAGCGGCTGCGGCGGATCCTTGAGCAGATCGCGGCCGACCCGGGGACTGCCGTCGGGCGGCTGGAGGTACTGGACGACGCGGAGCGCCGAACGGTGCTGTCCGCGTGGAACGACACCGCCGGGGAGGTGCCGACGGGCACGCTGGGCGAGCTGTTCGAGGCCCAAGTGGCACGCACACCGGACGCGACCGCGGTGGTGTACGGGGACGTGAGGTGGTCGTACGCCGAACTGGACGCGGCGGCGAACCGGGTGGCGCACGAGCTGATCGCGCGCCGGGTCGGCCCCGGCGACCTGGTCGGTGTGGTGATGCGCCGCTCGCCCGAACTCGTCTCCGTCCTGCTGGGGACCGCCAAGGCCGGTGCGGGATTCGTGCTGGTCGACCCGGAGTACCCCGAAGTCCGGATCTCCTTCATGCTCGACGACGCGCGCCCCGCGCTGCTGGTGTGCGCGAGAGAGACCGAGCACGTACTGCCCGGGGCCGCCGACGCCGGGCGGCTGGTGATCGACGACCCGGCGGCCCGCGAGACGCTGGCCGGCAGGTCCGCCGCGGCACCCTCCGATGCCGACCGCATGGCGTCGTCGGCGGTCGGTGACACGGCGTACGTCGTCTACACATCGGGTTCCACGGGTCGGCCCAAGGGCGTGCTGGTGACGCACCGCGGCCTGGGCGCCCTGGTGTCCGCCCAGGCGGAGCGCTTCGGTATCGGCCCGGGCTCGCGGGTGCTCCAGCTCGCCTCGCTGAGCTTCGACGCGGCCGTGTCGGAGCTGTGCGTGACCCTGCTGTCGGGCGGCGCACTGATCCTCGCCGCCCCGGAGAAGCTGCCGCCGCTCGGCGACCTGGGCGAGGTGGCCGAGGAGCACGGAGTCTCCGTCGTGACTGTGCCGCCCTCGGTGCTGGGCGTCGTGGAGAGCCTGCCGGCCTGCGTCCGGACGCTGGTCGTGGCCGGTGAGGCGGCCCCGGCGGCGCTGGTGGCCCGCTGGTCGTCGGAGCGCCGGGTCGTCAACGCCTACGGCCCGACCGAGACCACGGTCTGCGCCGCAATGAGCGATCCGCTCACGGACTTCCCCGCCGACGCGGCGGTGCCGATCGGCCGCCCGATCACCAACACCCGGGTCTACGTCCTGGACGAGTTCCTGCGGCCCGTACCGCCCGGAGTGACCGGCGAGATGTACGTCGCCGGCGTCGGACTCGCCCTCGGCTACCTGGGCCGCCCCGGCCTGACGGCCGAGCGGTTCGTCGCCTGCCCGTACCCCGCCGGCGACGGCCCGGCCGCGCGCATGTACCGGACCGGCGACCTGGCCCGGTGGACTTCCGACGGACAGCTGGTGTTCGCCGGACGCGCCGACGAGCAGGTCAAGGTCCGCGGCTTCCGGGTGGAGCCGGGCGAGATCGAGGCGGTGCTGGACGCACACCCGTCGGTCGGCCGGGCCGTCGTGATCGCTCGCGAGGACCGCCCCGGCGACAAGCGGCTCGTCGCGTACGTGGTCCCGGCGGACGCCGACTCATCCGACGGCGCGCAGCTGCGCGAGTTCGTCGCGAACCGGCTCCCCGACCATATGGTCCCGGCCGCCGTGGTGGTCCTCGACGCCCTCCCGTTGACCGTCAACGGCAAGCTCGACCGGGCAGCGCTCCCCATGCCCGACTACGCGGGCACCACGGGCGGCCGCGGTCCGGCCACCCCCGTCGAAGAGGTCCTCTGCGGGCTGTTCGCCGAGGTCCTCGGAGTGGACCGGGTCGGGGCCGAAACGTCGTTCTTCGTGCTGGGTGGCGACTCCCTCCTGGCGATGCGGCTCGTCACCCGGATCAGGGCGGTGCTCGACGCGCGCATCGGGATCCGCGCCCTCTTCTCCACCCCCACCGTCGAGGGCATGGCCCGGCTGATCGAGAGCGGCACCGCCGCGGACCACGACGGCGAACGGCCCCGCCCCGCGCTGGTCCCCGTCGAGCGCCCCGAGGCCGTACCCCTCTCATACGGGCAGCAGCGCATGTGGTTCCTCAACGGGCTGGAGGAGAAGGGCGCCAGTGCCGCCTACAACCTGCCGCTCAGGCTCCGGCTGACCGGAGAAGTCGACACCGCGGCACTGGAAGCGGCCCTCGGCGACGTCGCTGACCGGCACGAGGCCCTGCGCACGGTCTTCCCCGAGACCGGCGGCGCCCCGCGCCAGCAGGTCCTGGAGGGTTCGGCCGGACGGCCGAAGCTGATCGTCCACCAGGTTGCCGAGGCCGTCCTGCAACGTGAGCTCGCCGAGGAGAACGAGCGCGGCTTCGACCTGGCTCGTGAACTGCCCTGGCGCGCACGGCTGCTGGTGCTGTCCCCCACCGAGAGCGTCCTGATCGTCGTCGTTCACCACATCGCGGTGGACGGTTGGTCCATGGGCGTGGTTGCCAGGGACCTCGGCGCGGCCTACGCCGCACGCTGCCGCGGCCAGGCGCCCGAATGGGCCCCGCTGCCGGTCCAGTACGCGGACTACGCGCTGTGGCAGCGTGAGGTCCTCGGCGACCTCACCGACCCCGACAGCCTGATCAGCTCGCAGCTGGACCACTGGCGCAAGGCACTCGAAGGAGCACCCGAGGAACTGTCGCTGCCGACGGACCGGCCCCGTCCGTCGAGGGGCTCCTTCCGCGGCGGCTGGGTCCCCCTCGCCGTGCGCCCGCACTCCCATGCCCTCCTGGTCGCGCTCGCCCAGCGTCAGGGTGCCACCATGTTCATGGTCGCGCAGGCCGCACTGTCCGTCCTCCTGGCCCGTATGGGCGCCGGCACCGACATCCCGCTGGGCACACCCGTGGCGGGCCGGGGCGACGCGGCACTCGACGACCTTGCCGGATTCTTCGTCAACACCCTCGTGCTGCGCACCGACCTCAGCGGCAATCCCACCTTCACCGAACTCCTGGCCCGGGTGAAGCAGACGGACCTGGCGGCGTACGCCCACCAGGACCTGCCCTTCGAACGGCTCGTCGACGATCTGAGCCCTGACCGGTCCCTCGTCCGCCACCCGCTGTTCCAGGTCATGCTGACGATCGAGAACACCCCGCCGGCGCAGTGGGAGCTGGCCGGTCTGGACGTCCACCCCATGGAGCACGGCCCGGAGGCGGCACGCTTCGACCTGTCGGTGACCCTCGGCGAGCGGCGCGACGACCAGGGCGCGCCGGCCGGGCTCGTCGGCGGCATCCAGTACGCCGCGGACCTCTTCGACGAGGCGACCGCCCGGTCGTTGGCCGACCGCCTCGTGCGGGTGTTGGAGCAGGTGGCGGCTGATCCGTGTGTGCGGGTGGGTCGGGTGGGTGTGCTGGGTGATGTGGAGCGTCGGTTGGTGCTGGCGGACTGGAACGACACGG
>NZ_JAUYWJ010000060.1:0-6967 GCF_032656585.1 Streptomyces herbicida | reverse complement strand
TGGCGGGAAGGCTCCCGCGGCCCGATGACCTCACGCTTCCTCGCGATGCGGGTCCGGCCTGCCGGGGTGCGCTCGCGTCGGCTGGCCCAGGCAGCTGCGGTGGCCGAGCACGGCCGGTGGGACGGCGTCCTGCCCGAGGTACGGCTGCTGGCCGAATGGCCCGACGGCGAGGACGAACCGACCCGGTTCTGGTTGTCCGACCTGCCCGCCGACACCCCGGTCGCCGACCTGGTGCGGCTGGCAAAGATCCGCTGGCGCATCGAGCACGATTACCGCGAACTCAAGCACGGCCTGGGCCTGGACCATTTCGAAGGCCGTTCCTGGAACGGCTGGCACCACCACGCCACCCTGGTCACCGCCGCCCATGCCTTCCTCACCGAGCAGCGGCTGGCCCCAAAAGCCGACACGCCGGACTCCCCCTCTACCAGATCCCCGACGCCCTCCAGGACCTCCTGAACTGCTGGACCGGCATCTGCACCACCTGCCGCCGACCTCTGCCCAGCAGAACCACACCAAGATCAAGACAGACCTAACGGAGTCCTACTAGGGTCAGCTCGGCGCCGATCGCGTACTGGTACGGGGCCTGGCCCGCCGCTCGGTATCGAAGACGAAGAGCATTCGGCTGCTCACCGTCTCACCGCTACGCGGACGCGGCTCCCGCATGTTCCGGTAGCGGCTCTTCTCGATCGCGCCGGCCGTCGGGCGGCGGAGCGCCGGACGAGCCGGCGCCTCCTGCCGGCGCGGGCTACATCGTGATGGCCGATCCGGAGGGAACCGAGTTCTGCTGGGGCTCAAGGACGGGGAACTTCACGCCGGTGAGGTCTTCGGAGACGGCCCATAGCCGCTGCTGGACGGCCACCTCGTACGACTGGGGGCTGGAGGTGACCAGCCGGGGGTGGCCCTTGACCTCGTTGCGCCCGCCGGGCCCGTAGTACTGGGCGCCGAGCGCGCCGGGGTCGGTGGCGGCGCGCAGGGTGGGCAGGGCGCCCATGGCCGGCGTCTGGGTGATCAGCGGCGTGAGCCAGGTGACGGGCAGGCGGAGCGCGGCGGGGGTGTGGCGGATGAGGTCGGTGTTGGACACGCCGGGATGGGCGGCGACCGCGACGGTGGTGCCGTGCGCGGCGAGCCGGCGCTGCAGCTCGTAGGTGAACATCAGGTTGGCCAGCTTGGACTGACCGTAGGCGGCGGCCCGGCTGTAGGACCGCTCCCAGTGCAGGTCGTCGAAGTGGATCGCGGCCTGGATGCGGTGGCCGGTGCTGCTGACCGTCACCACGCGTGAGCCGGGCACCGGCAGCATCAGGTCAAGTAGCAGCCCGGTGAGCGCGAAGTGGCCGAGGTGGTTGGTGCCGAACTGCATCTCGAAGCCGTCGGCGGTGGTCTGCTTCGGGGTGTACATCACGCCGGCGTTGTTGATCAGCAGGTCGATCCGGTCGAGCCGGGAGTGCAGCGCCGCCGCCGCGGTCCGCACGGAGTCGAGCGAGGTCAGGTCCAGCGCCTGCACGGTCACGTCGCCGGGCATGCAGGCCGCGGCCTGCATGCCCTTTTCGATGTTGCGCACGGCGAGCACTACGGACGCCCCGTGCTCGGCGAGCGCCTTGGCGGTCTCGTACCCGAGTCCGGTGTTGGCTCCGGTCACCACGGCCACCCGCCCGCGCTGGTCCGGAATGTTTGCCGTTGTCCACTTCTTGCCCATGTCAGGCTCCCAGCCGTCTAAAGTACCGAAGGTATCTTGTGTCCCTCGACGTTAAGGTACCTGCGGTACTTTGTCAACGTACCGAAGGTACCTAATCTAGACTGGGGAGTGTGACTTTCCAGCGGGCGCGAACCGAAGAGCAGCGGGAGATCCGGCGACGGGCGATCCTCGACATGGCGTCGGCGATGCTCGACGAGATGCCGGTGGCCGCGGTCACCCTGAACGAGCTCAGCCGCCGGGTAGGCCTGGCGAAGCCGAACGTGCTGCGCTACTTCGAGTCTCGCGAGGCGGTGCTACTGGAGCTGCTCGACCGCTATTTGCGGGAGTGGCTGACGGAGCTGGCAGGGGAGCTGGCCGCCGGCATCGACGAAGACCTCCCCATGCCCGAGCGGGCGGCAGCGGTGGCCGAGATCCTCAGCCGCTCGCTGTCCGGCCGAATGGTGCTGTGCGAGCTCTTCGGCGCACAGGGCAGCGTCCTGGAGCACAACGTCTCCGTCGAGGTCGTGGCACGCTACAAGCGCGCCTCCCTGGACCGCCTGACCACCATGACCGCCCTGCTCCGGAAGTACCTGCCGGAGCTTGGCGAGAACGCGACACTGTTCAGCCTGCAGACCATGGTCATGGCCGGCGCGCTGTCGGCGTACAGCACGCCCCCACCCAGCCTGCAGGCGGCCTACGAGGCCGAGCCCGAGCTGGCCCGCTTCCACTTGGATCTGAAGGACTATTTGAAGCAGGCCTTGACCGCAACCCTCCTGGGCGTGCTACCCCGTCGCTGACCAGCGTTGCACTGAACAGGCCGAAACCTCTGTGCCTCTTGAGCTGACCGTCAAGTGCGCCGTACCTGGCCCCTACTCGGGTTCGGTGGGTGCTTGAGAGGCTTTGAGTCGGCTGGCGACATAGCTGGCGTGATCTCCCCCATGCTCGGTGCAGGGCAGGCCGCAGTCGACGCACCTGCGCTCGTCATCGGCCACGGGGGCCGGCGCGGGCGGCGGGGACTTGACGGAGCGGGGCATGGCGGAACCTCCTTCATGTTCGGGCCGGGGCGGAGGCGTATGCGCCTTCCGGCGTGGGGAAGTTACTCGGCATCGCTGGCGGTGGCCTCGCGGCGGTGTTTCTTGGCCATTGCGCGGGCGCCCAGTCGCAACGGGACGGTTACGCTCCAGCCGCAGGTGCAGCGCACCATGCTCCTGCACCTGACGAAGACCCTGCACGCTGGCGTCTTGAACGACTGCTCCTATCAGTCCTCCTCCGCCCTCTGCGCAAAGCGGGCTCAGCACACGGGCCGGCCCCTGCCGCTGCTGACCATGTGCCTGACCTGCCCCAATGCCCGCCGCGCCAGCGTCCACCTGCCCCGCTTGACCACCGCCCGCTCGATGCCCCGGTAAGACTCTCTCGCCTCCAGACCGCCGCGCTGACCGCCCACATCGCCGAACTCGACCACGCCATTGCAGAACTCCGCGCCTCACCGGAAACCCCAACCCATGGATGACTCCGCCGCGCTGCGGCTGCGGCACGCCCTGGAACACGCCGGCGTTCCCATACGACCGGGTACGGACCAGGCCGTCGTCCACGCCTTCGAGCGAATCGTGAAGCCAGCAAGGCCCGGTCGCGGTGTGAGCGGAGGCCCGCGAACACCTCGGTGTACTTCTCGTCGGGGATCCGCCGTGGAATCCGCTTGGGCACCTTGGGCCGATAGAGGCCGGTGCGCTGTTTCTTGTGTTCCTTCTCAGGGTTGTGGTGGGCGTTGGCTCGTGCCGAGCGCCGGTTGCGGACAAGAGGGAAGGGGTTGACCAGCAGCGATCCGGTGTTGCGCTCCAGGTGGAAGCCGTAGAACGACCGCAACACCGTCTCGCAGTGTGCCCGGGTGCTCGGCGCGTGCTTCTTGCCGATGGTGGGCTTCCCGGTCACCGGGTTCGGTGTTCCCGGCACGGGCCTGCCGGTCCGCGAGGGCTGGAGTATCTCGGCGGGGTCCTTGCCGCGGTGGCGCCAGTGCATGCGCACCGGCTTGTCCGCCAGCCTCATCCCCAGCATGAAGTCCCGGGCGTCCTCCCGAACCACGCTGTCTCACTCAATCCCGAACGCCCCCAGGTACCTTCTCTGCGCATGTCAAGCAGCCGCCAGCAGAAGGTTGGTCGCATCAAGGCCCGCTCCGAGGAGAACTGGCAAGCCGGCTCCGGGGCGATCCGCAAGATCACCGGTCGCTTCTGGTCGACGACGGCGACGCGGAGGATCGTGTTGTACATCCCGGTGCCGAGCTCGGTCGCGGAGAGCACCGTCGTGTGCGCGCCGTACGCCCGGTGGCCTTCGGGCAGCGACCGTGACAACCGTGGCGGCGGGCGTACCGACGGGGGAGCCGAACCTGGCGGGGCTGGCGGTGTACGGGTCGCGGGACGCGGTGGACAAGGCGATCAAGGGGCGCGGATGCATCCGTGAGCGCGTTGCGGGAGGCAGAGTTGGCTGGCAGGCTGAGTGCGGTCGTTGGCGAGTGCGGCCGTACCGCTACGGGGGACAGGACAATGCAGCCGCGAAGAAGCGCTCTACTCGGGGCCGTCACGGCTGGAGCGGGGGCGGCGGTAAGCATTCTGCTCGGGCCCGTCACCAACTACGCCAGTGAGACGGTCCCTTGGTGGGCCCGCAGCCCGGGCGTCGTCTGGGGAGTCTTCGCGCTCCTCGCCGCCTTTAGCGTTGGACTCCTCCTGCTGAGCCGCCGCCTCGACCAGACGTCCGGCGCGGTCGGTGCGCCCTGCGGGGTGGGCTCTGTGACCAGCTCGGCGCTCATCACCGTGCGGTCCACCTCCTTACGGCCGCCGCACGTCGATCTTCCGCTGGTGCGCGGGCGCGCATCCGACCTCGAGCGGTTGTCGGCACTGCTGACCCGGCCCCCGGACGGTTTCGCGGTGGTGTGCGGTGCCGGAGGTTTCGGCAAGACGACACTGGCAGCGGCGCTGGCCAAGCAGGCGGAGACGGACGGCTTCACCGTCTTCTGGATCCGCTGGCAGGACAGGGACTCCTTCGTCCTCCAGATGACACAGGTCGCCGTCGCGTGCGGACTGACCGAGGCGGAGCTGCAGGATGCCCGGACCGAGCTCGTCCCGCTGCCCGATGTCGTCTGGCGCCGCCTGGGCAGCGTACGCAACTGGCTTCTGGTCATCGACAACGTGGATCAGGCCGACCAGCTCAGCCTCGATCAGGGCGCCACTGGTGACTACCGGGGATGGGCGCGGCCCGAGGTAAACGGCCTGTTGCTTCTCACGAGTCGGGACACTAGCCGGGAGACCTGGGGCCCGCGTGCGCACATCGTCGAACTCTCCTCGCTGGACACCCGGGCGGGTGCTCAGGTCCTCTGCGACGCGGCACCGCAGGCGGGTTCGCCTGAGGACGCGGAGAAGCTGTCGGAGCGGCTCGGCGGCCTGCCTCTGGCGCTTCGCTCGGCCGCTTCCTATCTCTCCCGGCCCGGCAGCCGCTACAGGACGTTCAACGACTACCGTGGGGCCCTCGACCATGAGCTTCCCGCGCTGATGGGCGCGACGGGACCCGTGCAGCGGGATTCCGACGCCCGTCAAGTGGTGAGGCACACCTGGGAGTTGTCGCTCGACCAGTTGGAAAGCATGGGGTATCCGGTGGCGCGTCCCCTGATGCGCATGTTGGCCCTTGCGGCGGACGCGCCGATTCCACGCGAGTGGATGACGGTCGGCATGCTCAGGTCGGTCACAGGCCTGCGCGTCCGCGGACGGGACGTGGAGGCCGCGCTGTCGGGACTGCACCAGTATGGCCTCCTCGCGTTCAGCGACGGGACGCGGCGAGCGCAGGCTGGTGCTCTGCAGATCCACTCTCTCGTACGTGAGATCAACGAGCTCCTCCTCGGCTCGACGGCGGGGGTCGATCCGAGGCTCTGGCGGCGTGCGGCGCTGTTGCGCACCACTGAGCTGGCTGAGCGGATCACGACGGACAGCGTCGACTGGCCGCTGGCCTGCACACTGGCACCGCATGTGGAGTTGTTGCTCCGCCCGGGGGCTCCGGCACCTGCGGACAGGGTCGACAATGCCCGGAGCCGGATCCTGAAGAGCCTCTTCGCGGCAGGGGAGTATGCGCTCGCCGCCTCCTTGGCCAGGGCGGCGTACGAAGCCGACGTAGCGACGTTCGGAATGGATCACATCCGCACGGACAAGAGGCGGCACACTCTCGCCGCGGCGCTCAACCATCTGGGCCTGCACGCCGAAGCCGTCGAACTCCTGCGCCAGACTCTCGCACACCGCGGCCGCGCGCTGGGAGAGGCACACTACTTCAGCTTGCAGACCAAGATCAGTCTGGGGATGGCGCTCAGCCATCTTGGACAGCACGACGAGGCCATAGCACTGCTGAGGGAGACGGTCGACCAGCGTGTGCGCATCCTGGGACCGGACCACTCCCTGACGCTTGTCAGCAGCAACAGTCTGGCCAACGCACTCAGCGGTGCGGGCCGTTACGCCGAGGCCGCACAGATCCACCGGCAGACGTTCGAGGCGCGGCTCGCCGCTTTCGGTCCTGACGATGCGTCGGTCCTGCAGAGCAAGAACAACCTGGCCAGTGCCCTCGACGGGATGCGGCAGTACAACGAAGCAGCCGCGATGTTCCGCGAGACTCTGCGGCAGCGCGAAAGTGTCCTCGGCCCCGACCATCCACGCACCCTCGACACTCGTCAGAACCTTGCCCGTGCCCTCTTCCACCTGGGACAGCGAGCCGAACCTGCCGCCCTGCTGCGGGAGACCCTGGAAGGGCGTGAACGTGCCTTCGGTCCCGACCACACAGCGACGCTCGCGACACGCGAATTCCTCGCGACGGTCGAGGCCGGCCCTACGTCAGGCGTCTTCCGAAGGTGGCGACGACGACCGGACCGCGCGACGCCCAATCCATGACCGGCCCGGTGACGACGTGGGCGCGGCGACGGGCCTGCTCCTGTCGCGATCCTCACCCACAAGACGCCGCAAAGCTGCAGGTCACAGCCTTTCGTCGGTGGCGCGGAGACCTGGCATGCCGAGGTTGACCGGCGCGATGCGACCCAGCCGCTGGCTCTCTTCGCGTTCCGCTGAACGTGCTGTCGGGGACAGGTCGCGTAGCCGGCGAGTATCTGAGTCGCGGACTGGGCCAGCGCGCTCGCGATGTTCCGATTGTCCCGCCATCGCGTTTCCCAGATGGCGAGGGCCGCTTTCACGTCGAGGGAGGCCGCCATCAGTTCCTGTACCGCGGCACGTGCCGCGTTGGACGCTGCGGTCCGGTCGGCTGCCCTGTCCTTGA
>NZ_JAUYWJ010000059.1:0-7732 GCF_032656585.1 Streptomyces herbicida | reverse complement strand
ACCAGCGCTCCGACGTCTCCGCGGTGCCGGCCGCGGGCATTGTCGCCGAGGCGATGGTCGCCCTGGTCCTCGCGGATGCGGTGGCGGAGAAGTTCGGCGGTGACTCGGTGACCGAGACCCGCCGCAACGTCCGCTCGTACCTCGACAACCTGGCGATCCGGTGAGCGCCGTGCCCGCGGTTGTGCTGGTCGGCCCGATGGGTGTGGGCAAGTCCACGGTCGAGAAGCGGGCCGTGCCGTACGACCGAAGAGGTCACCCAAGGTGCGCTGGACGCACTGGAGTTGAAGCCAGCACGAGCGGGACGGTGACGCCTGGATCGTGATTCCGGTGACTGTGCCGGCCATTCGGGCACGGGCGGCTGCAGATCACCGAGTGGATCAGCGGCTGGAATGAAGTCTTCCTTGCACCGGCATGAAGTCCTCCTTGCACACGAACAGGGCGGCGCACGCCGACGGAGTGCCGGTGTACGCCGCCCTCGGATGGGACGGGTTGCGGGAGGTGGCCCGCGTCGTCACGGCGGTTACTTCGGGTCGTCGTTGAACTTCGAGGTCGACCAGAAGTAGCCGAGCACCGCGAGGCCCACGCACCAGGCGACCGCGAGCCACCCGTTGTTGCCGATCCGGGTGCCGAGCAGCAGGCCGCGCAGGGTCTCGATGGCGGGTGTGAACGGCTGGTACTCGGCGATCGGCTGGAACCAGCCCGGCATCGAGTGGAGGGGGACGAAGGCGCTGGACAGGAGCGGCAGCAGGATCAGGGGCATGGCGTTGTTGCTGGCGGCCTCGGCGGTCGGGCTGACCAGGCCCATGCCGACCGCGATCCAGGTGAGCGCCATGGCGAACAGTACGAGCAGTCCGAATGCCGCGAGCCACTCCAGGACGGTGGCACCGGTGGAGCGGAAGCCGATGGCCACCGCGACGGCGCCCACGAGGACCACGCTCATGACCGACTGCAGCACGCTGCCGACGACGTGCCCGACGAGCACCGAGGGACGGTGGATCGCCATCGTGCGGAAGCGGGCGATGATGCCCTCGGTCATGTCGTTGGAGACAGAGACCGCGGTCCCGATCGTGGTGCTGCCGATGGTCATCAGCAGCAGGCCCGGCACGATGTAGGCGATGTACTTGGCGCGGTCCGGACCGCCGCTGCCGATGCCCGCGCTCATGGTGTCGCCGAAGATGTAGACGAAGAGCAGCAACAGCATGATCGGGGTGAGCAGCAGGTTCAGCGTGAGTGACGGGTAGCGCCGGGCGTGCAGGAGGTTGCGGCGCAGCATCGTTGAGGAGTCGCGTACGGCGAGGGAGAGCCGGGTCGGGCGGGCGGGAGCCAGGGGGGCGCTCATCGGACGGACTCCTTGGGCTGGTTGGGGATGCCGGCGCCGCCGCCGGTCAGGGCGAAGAAGACGTCGTCGAGGTCGGGGGTGTGCACGGTCAGCTCGTCGGCCTCGATGCCGGCCGAGTCCAGCCGGTCGAGGACGGAGCGCAGTTCACGCTGGCTGCCGTCGCTCGGGACCCGCAGCGCGAGGGACTCGTCGGCGCGGGAGGCCTCGCGCAGGGCGGAGGCCGCTCTCCGGTACGCGGCCGGGTCGGTGAAGCGGAGCCGGACGTGCCCGCCGGGGACGATCCGCTTCAGCTCCTCGGCGGTGCCCTCGGCGGCGATCCTGCCGTCGTGGAGCACGGCGATGCGGTCGGCGAGTTCGTCGGCCTCCTCCAGATACTGGGTGGTGAGGAAGACGGTGACGCCGCCCGTGACGAGCTCGCGGATGATCTGCCACATGTTGTGCCGGGAACGCGGGTCGAGGCCGGTGGTCGGCTCGTCGAGGAAGATGATCCGCGGGTTGCCGACCAGGGTCATGGCGATGTCGAGGCGGCGCTTCATGCCGCCGGAGTAGGTGGAGGCGGGCTTCTTCGCGGCCTCGGTGAGGTCGAAGCGCTCCAGCAGCTCGGCGGTGACCTGCCGTCCCTCGCGCTTGGAGAGGTGGTGCAGGTCCGCCATGAGGAGCATGTTCTCCTCTCCGGTGATCAGGCCGTCGACGGCGGAGAACTGCCCGGTGACGCCGATCGAGGCGCGCACGGCCTGCGGGTCGGCGGCGAGGTCGTGGCCGCCGACGCGGAGCTGCCCACTGGCGGGGTCGCAGGAGACGAGGGTGGAGAGGATCTTGACGGCGGTGGTCTTGCCTGCGCCGTTCGGGCCGAGCAGGGAGAAGATCGTTCCGTATTCGACGGCCAGGTCGACGCCGTCGAGCACGACCTTGTCGCCGTAGGACTTGCGCAACCCGTTCGCCGCGATGGCCAGGTCGGTCATGAGAAGTGCCCCCTCTTACTGGCTGCGGATTTACAGGCTGCGGGCGGTGATGTCGCCGTGGGAGGTGGTGGCGCGGATGTCGAGTTCGGCGGTGCCGTCGTTCTTGAGGGCGTTGCTGATGCGGCCGTGGCCGGTGCCGGCGTCCAGGGCGGCCGAGACGCCGGCGGCGGCGGTGACCGAGATGTTGCCGGACTGGGTGCGGAGCACGACGGTGCCGCGCACGGCCTCGGCGATCCGGATGTCGCCCCGTGCGGTGCTGATCTCCGCGGGCCCGCCCAGTCGGCCGACCTCGACGTCGCCGTCGACCGCGGTGAGGCGGACGCTCGCGGCCTCGTCGAGCTTGATCCGGCGGTACGCGCCGTCGAAGATGACGTCGCCGAGGCGTCCGACGCCGCGGAGCTCGGCGCTCGCGGTCCTGGCCTCGACGCGGGAGTCGGCGGGCAGTTGGACGGTCACCTCGACGGATCCGGAGTTGCCGAGGATCCGGTTCGTCGCCGCCGGGGCCTCGACCCGCAGGACGCCGTCGCCGTAGCCGACCTCGATCTGCTCCGCCGCCTTCACGTCGCGGCTCTTGGAGGCGTCCGCGGGCAGGACCTCGACCGTGGTGTCGGCCCGGTCGGCGGCGATGAACCGGATGCGCCCCGCGGGGATGTCGAGGACGGCGGAGACCGGGGCGGGGGTGTCGAACTTCTGCATCGTGCGCTCCTTCGGTTCGTTGTTTCTGATGACGGAAACGCTACGTTGCATTCAAGAATCAGGCAACAATATCGTTGCGCAGAACTGTCATTTATGCAGGTCAAAGAGGTGAAAACGTTGCAATGGCTTTGAATCTAATGCAACAGTCGTTGCCGTGCTCGTTGCAATGAATGGAGAGTGAACGCTATAGTGGGGACGCCACGCACCACGAAGGAGGCCGCGATGCCGGGAGGCAGGCTCACCCAGCAGGAACGCCAGCAGATTGCGCTGGGACTGGCCGACGGCCTCGCCTACGCAGAGATCGCCAGACGCCTCGAGCGCCCGACCTCGACCGTCACACGCGAGGTGATGCGCAACGGCGGCCCCACCGCCTATCGCGCCGACCTCGCCCACCGCGCCACCGAACGCCGCGCGCACCGCCGCAGGCAGGCCACGCCCCGGGGCCCGAACACCCCCGCGCAGGCCCACGGACGCGACGCCGACGCCGTGCGCGAGTACGAGGAGGCGTTCACCACCCTCCTCATGCAACAGGGCCTGCCCAAAATGATGTCCCGGGTGCTGACCTGCCTCTACACCACCGACGACGGCAGCCTCACCGCGTCCGAACTCGTCCAGCGGCTCCAGGTCAGCCCGGCGTCCATCTCCAAAGCGATCGCGTTCCTCGAAATCCAGGGCCTCATCCGCCGGGAACGCGACGAACGCCGCCGCGAGCGCTACGTCGTCGACAACGACGTCTTCTACCAGTCGATGATCGCCGCCGCCCGGTCCAACGCCCAACTCGCCGAGACCGCACGGCAGGGTGTCGGCATCCTCGGCCCCGGCACCCCGGCCGCCGTCCGCCTCGAGAACATCGCCCGCTTCGTCGACTTCGTCTCCGAGAGCCTCGCCCGCGCCGCGGAGCAGGCCCGCGACGTCCTCTACTCGTGACCCGCCGCGGTGTCCGCCGTCTCCGGCACGGTCGTGAGGGCCTGGGCCGTCGTCTTTTCCAGGCCCGCACGCCGGCCCCGGGTCAGGGCCTGGAGGCCGTAGTGGTCCCAGTCGTTGGCCGGGATCACCTTCCGCTTGCGGTCCTCCACGTGGTGGCGGATGGCCCGCTTGGTGCCGGCCCCGTCCGGCCCTTCCAGGCCCATGTCCCTGTACAGGGGATTGGCCAGGTCCTGGGCGCGAGGGCCACGGGTCGGTGACTCAGCGGGGCCCAGGAGAACTCACGGGATGTCGCACATTCGGAGTGTCAGGTGCTTGGCGCTTTCTGCGGCGTCTGCGCAGGAGCAGCAGCACCGTGGTGACGAGCGCGATGAGGACGAGGGCCGCTGCCGCCCCGATGAGGTACCAGAGCTTGTACGACTTGGACTTCTTCGGCATGGACAGCATCACCGTGGCCGTGGCCGATCGCAGGGCCGGGCCGCTGCGCAGTTCGAGCCGGGCCTTCCAGGGGCCGTCGGGCAGACGCGGTTCGAGGGGAATGGTGATGGTGCCCGTCTGGTACCCGGCGAGGGTGATGCCGGGAGGGATCCGGAAGGGGCCCGTGCTGACGCCGCCGGGGCCGCCTGTCAGGGTGAGCTGCCCGGACATCACGTCGATGGCGCGTCTGCCGAGGTTGTGTACGACGGCGGTGACGCTCGGACGGCCCTGCTTGTCCCGGGCTCCCGTCATCTTCTGGATGACGAAGTCGGCCAGCGGGTCGCCGCCCGGCCCGACGTCCAGGTAGACGCGCACACCGACGCGGTTGATGCTGCCGACGTTGTGCCGCTTGTCCGGCAGGGCCTTGTTCTCGGCCCACACGACCGCGTAGCGCTCTCCGAACTGCGCGGTGCGCGGCACAGTGAGCGCCACGTCGACCATGGACTTCGTGCGGGCCGACAGCTTCACGCTGCCGGGCTTCACCCGGATCCACCGGGTCAGTTCGTTGGGCGTACGCGCGGGGCCGAACAGGAACCTGCCGTCCTTGATGAGGGCCGAGGCGGCGTAGAGGTCGATACGAAGGGGGGACTGAGACTTGTTGGAGACCTCGATCCTGCGCTTGATGGTCATGCCCGGCTTGAGATGGTCCACGACATAGATGCGCGCGCGGGGGTCGTTGCGCCGGGCCACGGGTACGTCGACCAGTCGGACGCCGAACCGGCCCGGCCCGGAGTCGAGCGCGGGCATGGCGGGGATGGCCACGGCGGGGATATCGGAGGAGGCGCCCAGGAAAGCCGCCACCGCGATCATCGCGGCGGCGGTCCGGGTGCGCACCGCGCGTGGTTGGTTACGCCGCAGAATGGGTCACCACCCCATTTCCGTGATGTTGAGTGGGCCGTCTGAGCTGACGAGCCCGGGGATCGAGCACGGGACCTTCGTGTCCTCGGTGATGACCTGGGTCGGCGCCGCGGCGTAGAGATCATCTGTGACGACTAGGAGGAACTATAAAGACGGAATTGCGTGGAAATCCACTTCACCGAGCCGACCCCAGGCGGTGCCGCCGGGAACCGTGCAGGACCGGGTGACCCTGGAGGGAAGCGAGACCGGTGAGCCCGTCGGTGGGTCCTTCGAAGACGACGTATGTGTCGCCCCTGTTCTGTACCCGCCGTCCCTGTACCCCTCGCTGCCGCTGTAGTCGTCTCTGTCTCTGTCTCGAGACCCCTCGGCGTGGACCGGAGCGGCTGCGACCACTGCGCACCCCAGGGCGACGCGGACTCCGGCCAGGACGACAGTGCGCCGGATCGGCGCCCGCATGCCGTCGACAGACGGCCCGAAGTGACGATGTGCCAGATGCTGTGGATCTTCATCTTGTGATGCGCCGCTCGGCTGTTGTGCAGAGCAAGGCCGCCGTCGCGGCGTTCGCGGCGGCGGCCTTGGCATGGACCGGCGTGTGTGGCTGGATGTCTAGGCCACGGAGTGGGTGATGGTGCCGGTGTAGATGCCGGCGACGGCGGCGGCCGGGACGGCGACGTCGAGGGTGGGGTTCCAGGTGACGCTGTTGTCGCCGGAGCCGCTGGTTTTGCTGTAGGCGGTGCGGGCGCCGGCGAGGGTTCCGGGGGTTCCGGCGGTGAAGGGTCCGTTGGTCTGGGCGACGGGGGCGCCGGGTGTGTACGTCACGGCGCCGCCGGAGATGGGCGAGCCTCCGGAGGTGGTGAAGTCCTGGCTGAGGCTGGCGGTGGAGTTCCAGGTGGCGTCGGCAAGGGAGCGCTGGTCGTTGACGGTGACGTTGCCGAGTTGTCCGGTGGCGGTGCCGCCGGGGGTGACGGTACTGAGCGTGGCGGTGTCCGGGACGGTGATGGTCAGGCCGTCGGTGGGGCTGACCTGGAACGTGACCACCGTGTCACCCTGGCTCGGGGAGGCGGCGGCTCCTCCGGGACCGGTTCCGACAGACACCTGGGTGGGACTGGCGGTGTCCGTCGCGGTGTCGATCACCGACACGTTGTTGTCGTCGTGGTTGGGCACGTAGACCTTCTGGCCGTTCTCCGTCGCCACGGTGTCCTGGGGGTTGGCGCCGATGTTGGTGGTGATGGTGGTGGAGACGGTGTCCGTGCTGGTGTTGATCACGGACACGCTGTTGGAAGCGGCGTTGGCGACGTAGACCTTCGAACCGTTGGGCAGGATGTCCAGACCGTTCGGCGAGGTGCCCACCGTGATGGGAGAGCCGGTCACGGTGTTGGTGGCGGTGTCGATCACCGAAACGGTTCCTGCGCCGAAGTTCGTGACGTACGCCTTGGCTCCGTTGGGCGTGAACACCACGTCGGAGGGAGTGTTGCCCACGCTGATGGTGGTGCTCACGGTGTCGGTGGCGGTGTTGATCACCGATACGTTGTTGGCGCCGACGTCGACGACGTAGGCGGTGTCTCCGTCGGGGGAGATCGCCACGGCCAGCGGCCCCCCGGCGACACTGATCGTGCCGGACACGGTGTCGGTGGCAGTGTCGATCACCGAGACCTCGTTGGAACCGTTGTCGGCGACGTAGGCCTTCGTGCCGTCAGGCGTGACGGCGATGCCGCGGGGGTGAACGCCGACGCCGATGGTGGCGGTGACGGTCCTGTCGGCGGTGTCGATCACCGACACGTTGTTGCTGAGTTCATTGCTCACATAGGCCTTGGTGCCGTTCGGGAGCATGGCGATCGCGATGGGGCCGGCGCCCACAGTGATGGGAGTTCCGACGACGGTGTCGGTGGATGTATCGATCACCGAGACGTTGTTGTCGTCGTGGTTCGCCACGTAGAGGAAGTCCGACGGGGCGGCGTTTGCCGGCGCGGCGGGGAGGGAGAACGAGGCGAGTGCGGTAAGGGCGATGGTGGCGGCCCGCTTGCGGGACCACCATGAGCTTTTTCCGGAATTACCGGTGTGATTTCCAGAGGGGCGTCTGACCAGACGAGCCCGAAGACCAAACACGGGACCTCCGCGTCCTTGGTGATGACCCCGCTTCATGACGTGGCGGGGTGCAGAGATCATCTGTGATGACTCGGGTGGAACTATAAAGGACGCAAAATGGCACAAGTGTGCACATTCTTGTTGCATTGTGTTTGTGTCTGGAGGTCGAATCGATAATTAAAGAGAATTATATGCTTAATGTGGTTCAGATCCCGACGCAAGTAAACGCGCAGGCCCAGTGCCTGCCGAATGATCCCGGCCCCTTGTCCGCTGCCGTTGCCGAGGTGATGTGGATCGGAGCCGGGCACCTATGGCGATCGCCGCCGCGGTGAGAGCCGCGGCGGCGATCAGGATGAGGCTTCGGTACTGGGGCGAGGGTCACGCCACGGAG
>NZ_JAUYWJ010000058.1:0-8772 GCF_032656585.1 Streptomyces herbicida | reverse complement strand
TGATGGAGCCGATGCTGGAGGAGTTCGCCGAGGTCGTCCGCGGTCTGACGTTCAGTGAGCCGCGGATCCCGGTGGTCTCCAACCTCACGGGCGGCTTGGCCGAGGCCTACACCCCTGAGTACTGGGTTCGGCACGTCCGTGAGGCGGTGCGCTTCGCGGACGGCATCGAGACCCTCGGCGAGTTGGGCGTGACCACGTTCGTGGAGATCGGTCCCGGCGGCGTCCTCAGCGCCTTGGCGCAGGCCTGCGCGGACGAGGCCGTCACCGTGCCCGTGCTGCGCGGTGACCGCCCCGAGCAGCAGGCCCTCGTCACCGCGCTCGCCGAACTGCACGTGCACGGCGTCTCCCCGGACTGGCAGGCGCTCTTCCCCGGCGCTCACCGCGTCACCCTGCCCACCTACGCCTTCCAGCACGAGCGCTTCTGGCTGGAGGGGGACGAGGACCCGGCCGCCACCGGCACCCCGGTCGACACGGCGGACTCCGGCTTCTGGGACAGCGTGGAACGTGAGGACGCGGAGTCCCTCGCCGCGACCCTGGGCGTCGGCGCGGACGCCTCGCTGAGCGTGATCCTGCCCCGGTTGTCCGCATGGCGCCGTCAGCGCCGCGAGCAGTCCGTGGTCGACGGCTGGCGCTACCGCGTCACGTGGAAGCCGCTCGGGGCACTTCCGCAGCCCGGCGCGTCCGGGGCCTGGCTGCTCGTCGTGGCCGGGGAGAGCGAGTGGACCGCCTCGGTCCGCACCGCGCTCGGCGAGCGCGGCCTGGAACTGGTGACGCTCGTCGCCGGGCCCGGCACCGATCGCGCGACACTGGCCCGCGAGTTGGCCGGCGTCGGCCCGGTGGCCGGCGTGCTGTCCCTGCTCGCCGAGGACGAGAGTGCCTCGGTCGGCCGCCCCGGACTGTCGCACGGCCTCGCCGCGACCCTCTGCTTGGTGCAGGCGCTCGGCGACGCGGGCGTCGACGCCCCGCTGTGGTGCGCCACGCGCGGCGCGGTGGCCACCGGCCGCTCCGACCGCGTGGACCGCCCGCTGCAGTCGCAAGTGTGGGGCTTCGGTCGGGCGGCGGCGCTGGAATGCCCGCAGCGCTGGGGCGGACTGCTCGACCTTCCTGATCTTCTCGACGCCCGTACCGCGGCCCGCGTGGCCGCAGTCCTCGGCCAGACGGCCGAGGACCAGGTGGCGGTCCGCGCCTCGGGCGTCTTCGGGCGTCGGCTCGTCCGGGCCGCCTCCGCCAACGGCCCCGCCCACGGGTGGTCGCCGCGCGGCACGGTGCTGATCACCGGTGGTACGGGTGCGCTGGGCGGGCACGTCGCCCGCTGGCTCGCCGGCGCGGGTGCGGAGCACCTGGTGCTCACCAGCCGTCGCGGCCCCGCGGCGCCCGGCGCCGCGGAGCTCGTCGCGGAGTTGGAGGAGTTGGGCGCGGCCGCGACCGTCGTGGCCTGTGACGCGGCCGACCGTGACGCCCTGCGGGCGCTGCTGGCCGAGCACCCCGTCAACGCCGTCGTCCATGCCGCAGGCGTCGGTGACCATGTGATGATCGAGGACTCCGACCCGGCCGGGTTCGCCGGCACGGTGGCGGCCAAGGCCGCCGGTGCCACCCACCTGGACGAACTGCTGGCCGGTCAGGAGCTAGACGCGTTCGTCATGTTCTCCTCGGGCGCCGGCATCTGGGGCGGCGCGAGCCAGGGCGCCTACGCGGCGGCCAACGCCTACCTGGACGCCCTCGCCGAGTACCGGCGGGCGCACGGACGCACCGCGCTCGCTGTCTCCTGGGGAGGCTGGGCCGAGGGCGGCATGGCCGCCGTAGGGGACGGAGAGGAGATGCTGCGCCGCCGCGGCCTGCCCCCCATGCAGCCCGCCCTTGCGCTCTCCGCGCTCCAGCAGGCGTTGGCCGACGGCGAGACCGCCCTCACCGTCGCGGACTTCGACTGGGAGCGGTTCATCGGTCCGTTCACCGTCGCCCGCCCCAGCGCCCTGTTCTCCGACGTGCCCGAGGCGCGCCGCGCTCTGGAGGCCCCGGCCTCCGGCGGCGCCGAAGCCGGCAACGCGCTCGCCGCGAAGCTGACCGGGCTGTCGGCGGGCGAGCAGGACCGCACGCTGGTGGATCTCGTCCGCACGCACGCGGCCGCCGTGCTCGGCCACGACGGCGCCGCGGCCGTGGAGCCCGGTCGGGCGTTCAACGACCTCGGCTTCGACTCGCTCACCGCCGTCGAACTGCGCAACAAGCTCACGGCCGACACCGGCCTGAAGCTGCCCACCACGCTGGTCTTCGACTACCCGAACGCCACGGCCCTGGCCCGGTTCCTGCGCGCCGAACTGCTCGGTGCGCAAGGCGCCCCGCGGCAGGAGCAGCGCACGGCCGCCGCCGACGACGAACCCATCGCGATCGTGGCCATGAGCTGCCGCCTCCCCGGCGGCGTCGACTCGCCCGAGGACCTGTGGCAGCTCGTCACCTCCGGCGGCGACGCGATCTCCGGCTTCCCCGAGGACCGCGGCTGGGACGTCGAGGACCTCTACGACCCCGACCCGGGCACCCCGGGCAAGACGTACGCGCGCGACGGCGGCTTCCTTTACGACGCGGGCGACTTCGACGCCGCCCTGTTCGGGATCTCGCCGCGTGAGGCGCTCGCGATGGACCCCCAGCAGCGCCTGCTGCTGGAGGCCTCGTGGGAGGCGTTCGAGCGGGCCGGCATCGACCCGGCCTCCCTGAAGGGCAGCCGCACCGGCGTGTTCGTCGGCATGTCCTATCAGGGCTATGGCGCAGGCATCCCGCAGGTCCCGGAAGGCGTCGAGGGCCACCTGCTCACCGGCAGCGCCGCGAGCGTCGTCTCCGGGCGCGTGGCCTACTCGTTCGGCCTGGAGGGCCCGGCCGTCACCGTTGACACGGCGTGCTCGTCGTCGCTGGTCGCCCTGCACCTGGCCATCCAGTCGCTGCGCAACGGCGAGAGCACGATGGCCGTCGCGGGCGGTGTGAACGTCATGGCCGTACCGGCTGCGTTCGTGGAGTTCAGCCGGCAGCGCGGACTGTCCGCCGACGGCCGCTGCAAGGCGTTCGGCGCCGACGCGGACGGTACCGGCTGGGCGGAGGGCGTGGGCGTGGTGCTCGTGGAGCGTCTCTCCGACGCCGTGCGCAACCGCCACGAGGTCCTCGCGGTCGTGCGGGGCAGTGCGGTCAACCAGGACGGCGCGTCCAACGGCCTGACCGCGCCGAACGGCCCGGCGCAGCAACGGGTCATCCGGCAGGCCCTCGCCTCCGCAGGGCTCGCCGAGGCCGATGTAGACGCGGTGGAGGCGCACGGCACGGGAACCGCTCTGGGTGACCCGATCGAGGCGCAGGCGCTGATCGCCACATACGGCCAGGAGCGGCCGCAGGGCCGGCCGCTGTGGCTGGGCTCGCTGAAGTCCAACATCGGTCATGCCCAGGCGGCGTCCGGCGTGGCCGGTGTGATCAAGATGGTGATGGCGATGCGCCATGGCGTCCTTCCGCGGACGCTGCATGCCGATGAGCCGACGCCGCACGTGGACTGGTCGGCGGGCGCGGTGCGGCTGCTGACCGAGGCCGTGGAGTGGCCGGAGACGGACCGCCCGCGTCGGGCCGCCGTGTCGTCCTTCGGCGTCAGCGGCACCAACGCCCACACGATCATCGAGCAGTCTCCGGTGGCCGAACCGGCCGCCGTCGCACCGGTCGAGGTCGCCTCGGCGACCGTGCCGTGGGTACTGTCCGGCAAGTCCGAGGCCGCGCTGCGCGCCCAGGCCGAGCGCCTGCTGTCCCTCACCGCCGAGGGAGCCGAACCGTCCCTCACCGACGTCGGCTTCTCGCTGGCCACCACCCGGGCCGCCCTGGAGCACCGCGCCGCCGTGGTCGGTGCCGACCGCGGCCGGATCGCCGAGGGCCTGCGGGCCCTGGCCTCGGGGACGCCCGCTCCCGGCGTCGACCTCGGCCGCGCCGACGCCGGCCAGGTCGGGTTCCTGTTCTCCGGGCAGGGCTCGCAGCGCATCGGCATGGGGCGGCAACTGTACGAGGCATTCCCGGTCTTCGCGGAGGCGTACGACGAGGTGTGCGCCCACCTCGACCGGCACCTCGACCGGCCACTGCGGGACGTGGCCTTCGGCGAGAACGGTCACGAGGACGGCGAGGAGCTGAACCAGACCACCTTCACCCAGCCCGCGCTGTTCGCGCACGAGGTCGCCGTCCACCGCCTACTGGAGTCATGGGGCGTGCGGCCGGACTACCTGGCCGGGCACTCCGTGGGCGAGATCGCCGCCGCGCACGCGGCCGGAGCCCTGTCGCTTGAGGACGCGGCCGCACTGGTGACGGCTCGTGCCGCGCTGATGCAGGCGCTGCCCGCCGGCGGGGCGATGATCGCCGTCCAGGCCACCGAGGACGAGGTGCTGCCGCACCTCACCGACGACGCCGACATCGCGGCCATCAACGGCCCGCAGTCCGTCGTGGTCTCCGGAACCGAGAACACCGTGGCCGCCGTCGCGGACTTCTTCGCCCGGCAGGGCCGCAAGACCTCCCGGCTCACCGTGAGCCACGCGTTCCACTCGCCGCTGATGGACCCCATGCTGGAGGAGTTCGCCCGCGTCGTCGACGGCCTGCGCTTCGAGACGCCCCGCACACCGGTCGTCTCGAACCTCACCGGTGAACTCATCGACGCGTACACAGCGGACTACTGGGTCCGGCACGTCCGCGAGGCCGTGCGCTTCGCCGACGGCATGCGCACCCTGGGCGAGCTGGGCGTGACCACGTTCGTGGAGACCGGCCCCGGCGCGGCGCTGAGCGCCATGGCCCAGGGCTGCCTGGACGGCGCGGTCGCCGTTCCCTCCGCACGGTCGGGCAGCCCCGAGCCCGAGGCGATCACCGGCGCCGTCGCGCGGCTCCACGTGCACGGCGTCCCCGTCGACTGGCAGGCGTTCTTCGCCGGCCGCGGCGCCCGGCGCGCCGACCTGCCCACCTACGCCTTCCAGCACCAGCGGTACTGGCTGGAGACCACCGCGCCCACTGCAGTCGCCGCGGGGACCGACGCCGTGGAGGCCGGGTTCTGGGAGACGGTGGAGCGCGAGGACGCCCAGTCCCTCGCCGCCACCCTCGACCTGCCCGCCGGGCAACTGGACGCGGTGCTGCCCCGGCTGTCCGCGTGGCGCCGGCAGCAGCGCCGGGAGTCCGCGGTGGAAGGCTGGTCCTACCGCACGGGCTGGAAGCCGCTCAGCGGCCTCCGCGCACACGAACTGGTTGGCGACTGGCTGTTCCTGGTCACCGAGGACACCGAGAACACCGAGGCCGTCGAGTGGACCGCCGCCGTCGCCGACGGGCTCGCCGCCCGCGGGGCCCGGCTGGTCCGGGTGGTGGTCGACCCGGCCGCCGACCGTGGCGCACTTCTGCAGCAGCTCGGCGACGCCGTCCGGGAGACCCCGGTCGACGGTGTGATCTCCCTGCTCGGCACCGACGAGCGGCCCCACGCCGGCCACCCGGTCCTCTCCGTCGGCACCGCGCTGTCCCTCGCGCTCGTCCAGGCACTGGGCGACGCGGGCATCGACGCCCCGCTGTGGGCGCTGACCAGGTCCGCCATGTCCACCGGCCGGGCGGACGCGGTGCCGAGCGCCGCCCAGAACGCCGTCTGGGGCCTCGGCCGGGTCGCCGCGCTGGAGCACGCCCCGCGCTGGGGCGGTCTGATCGACCTCCCGGACACGGTCGACGACCGCGTAGTCGGACGCCTCGCCGCGGTCCTCGGCCAGTCGGTCGAGGACCAGGTCGCGATCCGCGCCCGCGGCGTGTTCGGCCGCAGGCTGTCCCACGCCGCCGCCCGCCGGAACAGTCGGGCCGGGCAACGGTGGTCGCCGCGCGGCACGGTGCTGATCACCGGTGGTACGGGTGCGCTGGGCGGACACGTCGCCCGTTGGCTCGCCGGCGCGGGTGCGGAGCACCTGGTGCTCACCAGCCGCCGCGGCCTCGATGCGCCGGGTGCGGCGGGTCTCGTCGCAGAGCTCGAGGCGACGGGTGTCGCAGTCACCGTCGCCATGTGCGACGTCGCCGACCGTTCGGCGCTCGCCGCGCTGCTCGCCGAGCACCCGGTGAACGCGGTGGTCCACACGGCGGGCGTGGACCACCTGGAGCCGCTGGAGACCATGACGCCGGGCGCCTTCGCCGACGTGCTGTCCGCCAAGGCAGCCGGCGCCCTGCACCTCGACGCGCTCCTCGCCGACCGGGAACTTGACGCCTTCGTCCTCTTCTCGTCCATCGCCGGCGTGTGGGGCAGCGGCTACCAGGCCGCCTACGCCGCGGCCAACGCCCTGCTCGACGGACTCGCCGAACGCCGCCGGGCCCAAGGCCTGCCGGCGACCGCCGTGGCCTGGGGCCCGTGGGCCGGCGGCGGCATGGCCGAGGCCGACGGCGCGGACGAACGACTGCGCCGCCGCGGTCTGATCCCGATGCCCACCGCGCTTGCCGTGGCCGGCCTCCGGCAGGCGCTGGACTCCGGCGAGGCGACCGTCACGGTGGCCGACGTCGACTGGGAGCGGTTCCTGCCCCCGTTCACCGTGGGCCGCCCGAGCGCGCTGCTCGGCGACCTCCCCGAGGCCGAACGGATACTCACCGCGGGCAGCACCGTCGGCGAGCCCGGCACGGCCATCGCCTCGCCCCTGGCCGACCGCCTCACCGGGATGCCCGAGACCGAGCAGCACACGCTGCTGGTCGACCTCGTCCGTACGCACGCGGCGGCCGTCCTCGGCCACAGCGGCGCCGACGAGGTCGAGGCCGACCGCGCCTTCAAGGACCTGGGCTTCGACTCCCTGACCGCCGTCGAACTGCGCAACGAGCTCAACGCCGAGACCGGCCTCGCGCTGCCCTCCACGCTGGTCTTCGACCACCCCAACGCCCAGGCACTCGCCCGGCAGCTGCGCACCGAGCTCACCGGCCTCACCACCGCGGCCGCACCGGAAGCGGCCGCCGCGCCCGTCGAGGACGACGACCCCATCGCGATCGTCGGTATGGCGTGCCGGTATCCGGGTGGGGTGCGTTCGCCGGAGGACCTGTGGCAGTTGGTGGTCTCCGGTGGTGACGCGGTCGGCGAGTTCCCGGCGGACCGGGGCTGGGACGTGGACGGCATCTACGACCCCGACCCGGACGCGTCGGGCAAGACGTACACGCGTCGCGGTGGATTCCTGTACGACGCGGGGGAGTTCGACCCGGGGTTCTTCGGGATCAGCCCGCGTGAGGCGGTGGCGATGGATCCGCAGCAGCGCCTGCTGCTGGAGACCACGTGGGAGACGTTCGAGCGGGCCGGCATCGATGCGGAGTCGGTGCGCGGCAGCCGTACCGGAGTCTTCGTCGGCTCCGGCTACCAGGACTACGCCGCCCAGGCCTTCAACGCGATCGACGACTCCGAGGGCTTCTTCGGCACGGGCAACTCCGCGAGCATCATGTCCGGCCGCATCGCCTACACCCTCGGCCTGGAGGGCCCGGCCGTCACCGTCGACACGGCGTGCTCGTCGTCGCTCGTGGCCCTGCACTGGGCCGTCCAGGCCCTCCGCAACGGCGAGTGCTCCATGGCGCTGGCCGGCGGCGTGATGGTCATGTCCACCCCGCGGGCCTTCGTGGAGTTCAGCCGCCAGCGCGGGCTGGCCCCTGATGGACGGTGCAAGGCGTTCGGCGCCGGGGCCGACGGCACGGGCTGGGCCGAGGGCGTCGGCATGCTCCTGGTGGAGCGGCTGTCCGACGCCACGCGCAACGGCCACGAGGTCCTGGCGGTGGTGCGGGGGAGCGCCGTGAACCAGGACGGCGCGTCCAACGGCCTGACCGCGCCGAACGGTCCGGCGCAGCAGCGGGTCATCCGCCAGGCACTCATCTCCGCGGATCTCACCGCCGCCGACATCGACGCGGTGGAGGCGCACGGCACGGGGACGAAGCTGGGCGACCCGATCGAGGCACAGGCGCTGCTCGCCACGTACGGCCGGGAGCGGCCCGAAGGACAGCCCCTGTGGCTGGGCTCGCTGAAGTCCAACATCGGCCACGCGCAGGCGGCCGCGGGCGTCGGCGGCATCATCAAGATGGTCATGGCCATGCGCCACGGCGTCCTCCCGCAGACCCTCCACGTGGACGAGCCGACGCCGCACGTGGAGTGGTCGGCCGGTGACGTCAGGCTGTTGACCGAGGCCGTGGAGTGGCCGCAGACCGATCACCCGCGCCGGGCCGCCGTGTCGTCCTTCGGCGTCAGCGGCACCAACGCCCACACCATCATCGAACAGGCGCCGCCGACCCCGGCCGAAGAGGCCACCGCCACTCCGACCCCGGCCCTCCTGCCGTGGGTCCTCTCCGCCAAGAGCAGCGCTGCGCTACGCGACCAGGCACGACGACTGCTGGCCTTCGTGGAGGACGGCATGCCACTCGCCGATGTCGGCTTCTCGCTGGCCACCACCCGGAGCGCCCTGCGCCACAGGGCGGCCGTCATCGGCGAAAGCAGTGACGACTTCCGCCGCGGACTGGGCTACCTCGCCGCCGGAATGCCGTCGCCCGGAGTCGTCCAGGGCCGGCCCGGAGGCAAGGTCGGCTTCCTGTTCTCGGGTCAGGGTTCGCAGCGGATCGGTATGGGGCGTGAGCTGTACGGGGCGTTCCCCGTGTTCGCCGATGCGTACGACGAGGTGTGTGCACGTCTGGACGCGCCGGTCGACACCGACGCCGAGACCCTGCATCAGACGGGGTGCGCCCAGCCCGCGCTCTTCGCGGTCGAGGTGGCGCTGTTCCGCCTCCTCGAATCGTGGGGTGTGCGGCCGGATT
>NZ_JAUYWJ010000057.1:0-8829 GCF_032656585.1 Streptomyces herbicida | reverse complement strand
ACCGGTACAACGCGACCGCGTCCGCCTTGAACTCGGCGGGGTAATGCTTCATCCCCACAGGGACTCCGTTCTCCTGGACCATCAAGATCCAAGTCTCTCCGGTGTCCAAACTCCAGGGTCAGGGCCCCCGGACCCGATCTTCATTCGGGCCGGCCGTCTGTGGACCTGCGCCGGTATCACCTCGGGGATGGACATGGCGCTGGCGATGGTCGCCGAGGACCACGGACCCGAACTTGCCCTGGCCACCGCCCGCATGATGGTCATGTATGTCAAACGCGCTGGCGGCCAGAGCCAGTTCAGTGTCCCACTCGCGGCTCCGGCAGCCCCCGGTGACCGGATTGACGACCTGTGCATCTGGATCGGCGAGCACCTCACCGAAGACCTGTCCGCCGAAGCCCTGGCCGCACGGCTGCACCTGAGCGTGCGCCACTTCTCCCGGCTGTTCCGCCGACGCACCAGTACCACCCCGGCCGCGTACGTCGAGTCCGCCCGGCTGGAGGCCGCCCGCCAGTTGCTCCAGGACACCGACCGCGGCCTGCCGGAGATCGCCGCCATCAGCGGCCTCGGCTCGGTGGAGAGCCTGCACCGTTCCTTCCGACGCCGCCTTGGGACCACCCCCGCCCAATACCGGCGCCGCTTCCACTAAGCCCAACGCAACCCCATCCCCCGACCGCCCCGCGGACCACCGCCCGGCGGAAGACGGTCATGCCCGCCCGAGCGGCATGACACGACACAACCAGGGAGAAAACAGTGTCCCGAACCAAGGTCGTCCCGATCCCGGTCATGGGCCGGCACAGCATCAACGCATACCTGCTGCTGGGCCGTCGGCCCGTCATCGTCGACGCGGGGACTCCCGGCAGCGGCCGAAGGATCTACGAGCAGGTCGCCGGACACGGTGTGGACCCCACCGACGTGTCGCTGATCATCATCACCCACGGCCACATCGACCACTTCGGCTCCGCTGCCGAACTGCACCGCCTGACCGGGGCACCGGTAGCGGGACACATCGCCGACCTCGGTCCTTACCGCAACGGCCGGGTCCGTGAACCGTACCTGCCCACCGGCCCGATGGGCCGCCTCATGGCCAGGAACAGAAACCTGCACATCCAGGCCGAACCGTTCGAACCCGACGTACTCGTGCGGGGTGAGACGGACCTGAAGGACTTCGGGATCGCGGCGCGCATCATGCCCACCCCTGGACACACTGCCGGATCGATCTCCGTCCTCACCGACCAAGGGGACCTCGTCGCAGGCGACCTGATCGCCAACTCCTTTATGGGCCTCATCCCGGGCAGGCCGGCCAACCCTCCCTTCCACGACGACCCGCTGCACAACCTGGCCAGCCTGCGGAAGATGCTTGCCCTGAACCCCACCAGACTCCACGTTGGGCACGGCACCCCGCTGGAGCCCGACCGGGTCCGACGTTGGGCCTCCCGGGAACACGAGCGACTGTCCCGGCTCGAAGCAGCCGGGCGAATCTCCACCCGTACGGAAACGACACATCCCGACCAGTAGGCACGGCTCGGGCGCCGGCGCCTCCGCATGCCGCCCGGCGTGGGCAAATTCAAACAGCCCTCACGAATTCCTGTACGGCGGTCAGCAGTAGAGATTGCCGCCGGGCGACGTCCCGAGGATCTGCGTGAACCGCTGGTAGGCGTCCACGCGGCTCTGCACCTGCGCCGGGTTCTTGCCGTCGCACTCGAGGGAGCCGTTGATGCTGCGGATCGTCTGGCCGAAGCCGGCGCTGTTGACCATGGCGTTGTGGGGCGTCATGGTGCCGGGGCCGGTCTGGGTGTTCCAGTACCAAAGGGCCGTCTTCCAGGCCACGGCGGCGTCGGTCTGCACCAGCCAGGGGTTGTTGAGGAGGTCGATGCCGAGCGCGTCGCCCGCGGCCTTGTAGTTGAAGTTCCAGCTGAGCTGGATCGGGCCGCGCCCGTAGTAGGCCGCCTGGCCGGCCGGACAGCCGTAGGGCCGGCTCCAGTCGCAGTAGTGCGGGTAGTTGGCGGTGTTCTGCTCGACCACGTACACCAGACCGCCGGTCTCGTGGTTGACGTTGGCGAGGAAGGCCGCGGCCTCCTGCTTCCGGACCGTGTCGCTGCCGGTGTTGGCGAAGGCGGGGTAGGCGCTGAGAGCGGCGGTGAGGCCGCTGTACGTGTAGAAGGAATTCCGGTTCGGGAACATCTGGTTGAACTGTGCCTCGCTCACCACGAAGGTGCCGACGGGGGTCCCGGAGCCGCTGTCGCAGGCGTAGGGTTCCCAGTACCAGGTGCTGATGGTCGGGTCGTAGCCCGGGTTGTCGTGTTCGGCGATGTAGGCCTTGCCGTCGGTGTAACGCACGATGTCGCCGGTGGTGTACGGCTTTCCGGCCGCCCAGTTCGGGTAGCTCGAACACGCGGCGGCGGATGCGTCCGCGGCCGGCAGCAGCACCGGCACGGTGCTTCCGAGGACGAGTGCGGTGACCACGGTGGAGATGCGGCGCCTCGACACAGGATCAACTCCTTTGCGGAGCACGGCCGCACCCGGACAAGGGCAGCGTGGATCCGGGCCTTGAGCGCACGTGCCGGTCGGACCGGCCACGGCGTGGGCGCGGCCGTGGTGGGGGGTGTGGAAGCACACTCAACCCCTTTGGTCTGTACCAGTCAAGGGTGTAGACCAGTCAACTCGCTCCGCTCATGGTGGCCGTCGGTGTTGTCCCGGTTCCGGCGATTGTGTGCGTCGTTCGGTCGCTGAGAGCGGCGCACGATGGCGAAAGGTGGGCAAGCTCGTAATCACTGCGAAAGTGTTCATTTCGGCGGTGGGGTTGCTACTGCCCTTGGGACTCTCCTAGCCTGACCACCCTGCTCAAGGCATCGCAGGAGCGAAGAGAATCCCTGCGCGCAGGGGACGCCGAGCCGTGGAAAATGAGTGGCACTCGGCCCGGACCGAGCCGCATCCGTCCGTTCGTACGCCGCGGCTGCCGCGCCGTCCCGGTCATCAACGAGTTTTCCAGCAGAGTTACATACCTCACTGTTCAGTCAGCGACTGAGCACTGATCCGATCGCTCCCGTTGACCCCAGTAACCGGTGACCCGCCTGCACACCGGTAAGTGAGGTTCGCACATGCTAAAGATCGGTCCGAAATAAACCCAGCGGCGCTTCCCCGCCGCTGACGGCTGCCCGGCCGTGGGGCACCTTCCCTCGCATGAATTCAGGGACTGAGAACGGTCGCTTCATGGACTACTGCATCCCGTGCAGCCGCACGCTCAACGGCGCCGTCACCTGCCCGGAGTGCGGGGCGTACGACCCCGGCATGACACAGCCGAGCGGTCCGACAGATGGTGCTCCGGCCTCGGACGCCGCGATGCCGGACGTCCGCTTCAGCGGGGCACCGAGCTCCTCCGGATCCCCCCTCCATGGGTCACCAACTCCCCTGCAGGACTTGCCGGCAGACCGGTACGACCGCCCTTCGCGGCTGAAGAAGTATGCCGTGCGGTCTGTTGCCGCAGCCGCATTCACCATCCTCGGAGGCCTGGCCACCGCATCGATGCTCTCCCAGCCGACAGCCCCACGAGCAGCCTCGATCCCGGAGCAGCCCTCCCCTGAAGAGCCGGGGGTCCGCGTCACCGATTCATCCGCTTCACCGCAGCGTGTGACCACGCACCCGGCAAGAAAGGGCGTCCGGGACCGAGGCGGTGACGGGATCCGGCGTCCTCTGCCGACGGCAACTCGCAGCAAGTCCCCGGTTTCACGGCCTCCTGCCACCACCAGTGCGTCGCCACCAGTGAAGGCCGAGCCGTCCCCCCGAAGTTCCAGTAGCCGCCGCCCCAGCCCGCCCCCGCAAACGGCAACGCCTTCCGCGAAGCCCTCCGCCAGTCCTTCCGGCAGCATCAGCGCCTCTCCCACCAGTAGTGGTTCGCCGAGCAGCAAAGGGGATATCCGTGGGTGAGACACCGGCCCAGCTGCCCGGCGCAGAACCCTCCACCTGGTCGCCGCACGGCATCCGCCCGATCGGCAGCGGGCTGCAAGCGCCTACGGAAGGCTCATTCACGACGCCCCGTACCGTTTGCGGTCAACAGCGTGCGGCACGGGGACCGCTCCCGCCCTTTTCCTCGCTCACCGCTTCACCGGTGCTGCGGGCGCCATTCGAAGAGCAGGATGGTCGCGTCGTCCCGCAGTCGGTTGCGCTGGTAATCGAGGATGGCGTGGATGAGCAGCCGCAACACCTCGGCCGGGCGCTGGCCGGCGGCGGAGAAGCGGATGATGAAGTCGGTGAACCGGTCGAGACCGAACTCCCCGCCGTCAGGGTCGCGTGCCTCCACGACACCGTCGGTGTAGAGCAGGACGCAGTCGCCCGGTTCCAGCGTCGTCTTGTTGACCTGCCGGCCTGCCGGGGCGAGTTGGCCGGCCAGGCCGATGGGCGGCTGCGGGGGGCTGTCCAGCGCCCCGTCGAGCACCCGCTCGGCACGGATCAGCAGGGGCGGCGGGTGACCGCAGTTGACCCAGCGCAACACCCCGGTTTCCGCGTCGAGCCGACACAGCACACCGGTGCAGAAGTGGTCGGGCAGCCACTGGGCGAGTGCCTGGTCGACGCAGCGGACGGTGTCGGCCAGGTCGCTACCGCCGCGGCGGGCGTTGCGCGCCGCCGCCATGGCGACCGACGTGGTCAGGCCGGAGGCCAGATCATGACCCATGGAGTCGAGGATCATGGTGTGCAGCACGTTCTTGACCACCGAGTGGTCGAAGGCGTCGCCGGCGATGTCGTACGCCGGTTCCACGACCGCGGTCGAGACGCACCTGCTGCTGCCGATGGTGCGGGGTGGCAGGAACGCCCGCACCATCTCGGCGGGCAACCGCATGGTCGTGGTGCGGGTGCGGGCGGCGAGCCAGTCGCTGTAGGCACGCTTGGAGGTGATCAGCATGGCGAACAGATGGGCCAGCATCCTGCTGCGGCGCATTCGTACGCCGTCGAGCGAGGCGGTCCGCACCGCCAGCACGCCCAACCGCTCCGCACCGTCGACCAGGGGCATCCAGACGATCACGCCGTCGTCGGCGTCGACCACCCGCGGAGAGACGGTGCGGTACGCCCAGCCGGCCGACGAGTCGGCCACCGGCAACGGCTCCAAGGCCTCGTCGAGCGGGATCAGCAGCCGTTGTTGCAGCTCGGCGAGGTAGATCAGCACGGTGTCCAGGCCGAGAGCCGAGGCGCACCGGTTCGCCAGGGCGGACAGTTCGAACGGCAGGGCCGTCTGCGCCTCGATGATCAGCTCTTCCAGCCGACTCTCGTCGACGGCGGCGTCGGAACCGGCGGACGCATGCGGTGGGTCCGACACGGGGATCACCCCTTCCGCGCCCAGTTTCACACCGATCCCGACCCCTCTCACGTCAGGCATGGCCGCGACGGATCCCGCCGGATGAGCGTCAGCGTCCGCCGCGACGTCGCCGACACCAGTGGCCGGGCCATCCTGGAGGCCCTCATGGCTGGAGGCGTCATCCCGGTCGGCCGGGCCCGTAACAAGATCCCCGCCCGCATCGAGGCATCGGACCGCGAGTTCACCGATCACCACGTGTTCACGGTCCGGCACTACCTGACGCGATTGACCGCTGGGGGGCATCACCGGGTTCGGCACCCGGCTCACGCGGTTGCTGTCCGATCTCCAGCAGGACCGGGCCGACCTCACCACCGTCCCCAGGTCAGAGTGGTCATCGGGAGACGATGCCCGACGCACGAAGCCCGAGGGCTTCTGCGCGTCGCAGGCGTCCCGCAGGGCATCCCGGGCTGTTGGAATTACTCGCAGTCCGTGCGGCTCTCCCACCGGGACGCGGCACGCAAGAGCGGTGCCCCCCAGCGCCCCGGAGCCGATCGCCGCGGGGCGAGTCAGCGGGTGCCACGCGTCATGGACGGAGGCACTATGAACATGTGGGTGTCCTGGGCGTGACGATGCCGAATGGAGCGGTGCGACATCATGCTGCCTGACACGCCGGTCGAGCCACGGGGGGACGCGTTTGCCGTCGTGGACGGGCGCGGCCTGGTGGTCAGCTGGAGCCCGGGAGCAGAGCGGCTGCTCGGGTACACCGCGGCGCAAGCCCGGGGGCTTGCCTGGGCCGGCCTCGTACTCGCGCAGACCGACACGGCCCGGATCGTGGACCTCTGCCGTGCCGACCGGTCCACGTGTGTGGGCGCCTCTACGCTGCGTCACCGTGACGGGCATCCGGTGGAGGTGGTCCTGTGGGCGCACCCCTTCGCCCGCGACGACGCGGAGCAATGCCTCCTGCAGGCCGAGAGCACGGAAGCGGTCCAGCAGCGCGAGCTGCGGCAGGCGCTCCTGAGGGGCCTGTTCACGGAGTCTCCGTTCATCATCGACGTCTTCGACTCACGTCTGCGGTTCCTGGCCCAGAACAGCTCGAGCAGCCGCGCGCCTGGATTCGCCGACAGCGTCATCGGCCTCTCCATGCGGGAGGCGGCCCCGCCGGGGCTGCTGGACATGGAGGCACTGGAAGAACGTCAGCGGCAGGTCCTGACCGACGGCGAGGCGCTGATCGGCACCGAGGTGCGCGGGCGTGACCCCCGGGAGCCGGACCGGGACCGGGTGTGGTCGGAGAGCATCCTGCCGCTGCGCAACAGTGACGGAGAGGTCATCGCGCTGGCGCACATGGTGTTCGACGTGACGGAGGAGGCCCGGGCACGGGAGCGGCTCGACCAGGTCAATGAGGCCGGCGCCCGGATCGGCAGCATGCTGGACGTCCTGCACACGGCGAAGGAGCTCACGGACGTGTCCGTGCCGCTCTTCGCGGACTACGCCTGCGTCAATCTGCTGAACTCGGTCTTCGGCGGCGAAGAGGCGGTGAGCGGCCCTGTCACGGCAACCGAGCCGCTACGGCGGGCCGCGGAGACCGTGCTGCCGGGGGAACGGCCCACCGGACTGATCGGTACGGGCGAGATCGATCCGTTCGCCTCGGAGCCCGGCTCGCCCGGCGCCCGGGCGCTCGTCCTCGGGAGGCCGCTGCTGCTGACGGGCAAGGACTTCAACACCGCACTGGGAACAGGGAAGTGCGGGTGGGCCGCGGAGCTCAGGGAGCGTGGAGTCCACTCCTGTCTGGTGGTGCCGATGCGAGCGCGAGGTGCCCTCCTGGGTGTCGTGGTATTCGCGCGCTTCGCCCGAGCACACCCGTTCGAGGCCGATGACGTCCTGCTGGCTGAGGAGTTCGTGACGCGTGCGGGCGTCTGCATCGACAACGCGAGCCGGTACACCCGCGAACGCACCACGGCGATGGCGCTCCAGCGCAGTCTGCTGCCGCAGAGCCTGCCCGCCCTCGGCGGCATCGAGACCGCATCGCGCTACCTGCCGGCAAACGGGAAGGTGGTGCTGGGCGGTGCTTGGTTCGATGTCATCCCCCTGTCGGGAGCGCGGGTTGCACTCGTGGTCGGAGATGCCGGGGGACATGGGCTGCATGCAGCGGTGACCATGGCCCGGCTGCGCACAGCGGTGCGCACCCTGGCAGAGCTGGACTACTCTCCCGAGGAACTGCTCGCTCATCTGGACGACCAGGTCACGCGGCTCCGGGACGAGCAGTCGGGCAGACCTGACCATGCCGTGCCGTGGCCGACCTGTCTGTACACGGTCTTCGACCCGATCTCCGTGTCCTGGGCATTGTCGAGTGCGGGCCATCCCCTGCCGACGCTGCTGACCTCCGCCGGAGGGGTCAGGGGCGTCGACGTCCCGGTCGGCGCGCCGCTGGGCACGGGCGGTATCCCCTTCGAGTACGGCCACATGAGGCTTGCCGAGGGCGACACTCTCGTGCTCTACACCGCCGGGTTGAGCAGGCCGTGGGGCGACAGCGGGGACACCCGGACGCGACTTCGCTCGCCGTGGTCGTCCCAACACCCCGGGCCGGACCCGTTGGCCTCCGGTCGGTCCGGCGGGCTCGAGGGGCTCTGCGACGACGTCCTGAGCAGACTCCTCCCGGACGACCTTCAGGACGACGTGGCGCTGCTGCTCGCACGAGTGCGCGCACTGGCGCCCGAGAGCCACGCCACCCGGGAGGTGGATGTCGTCCCCGAGTCCGTCGGACAAGCACGCATCTGGGCGGCTCAGAAGCTGACCGCGTGGGGCCTGGAGCAGTTGGCTTTCACCACGGAACTGCTGGTGAGCGAGCTGGTCACCAACGCGCTCCGCTACGGCATGCCCCCTGTCGTCCTACGCCTGATCCGCGACCGTACCCTGATCTGCGAGGTTTCCGACGGCAGCAGCACATCCCCCCACGTACGGCGCGCCCTGGACACCGACGAGGGAGGGCGCGGGCTGTTCATGGTCGCGACGCTCGCCAAGCTCTGGGGAACCCGCTACCACACACGGGGCAAGACGATCTGGACCGAGCAACCGCTCCCGCCCGGCACAGGCTTCGATCAAGTACCGCCCACGAACTCGCACGCACCGCACTGGTGAAGGCCGTATGCGAGAAATGCGGCAGCAACGTTCCCAAAGCCCCTGGCACATAGCTCCTGTTGCCCAGGTTGAACTCGCCGTGTCCCTGAGCCGAAACTGGGGCCCGGGCCGGAAAAGATCGTCCGCAAGCTTCAGGGGCAGTGGAGACTGTGAGGCAGTTCTCCCCGAGGTGGTCAGGAGTCCCAGTGAACGACATGGAATTCGCCGAAGCTGTGGAGACAGTCCTGCGGGATCTCCAGGCACAGTGCGCGGTGCAGCCAGACATACGTTCGGACGACGGGGGGCCTTGACCCCGGAGTTTGAACACGTCTATGCGGCTCGGGCCAGGGTAGTTGATGTTGGGTGGACGGTGATCTCGTAGGTGATCGGGGCTCGCTGGCCGAGCCGGGAATGACGGCGTCGGGTGT
>NZ_JAUYWJ010000056.1:0-16144 GCF_032656585.1 Streptomyces herbicida | reverse complement strand
TCGACCGGCTCCACAGCCGGGTTCTCGTTGTCTGCCATATCCGTCCGTCCCGGCTGGTCAAGGCCCTACACCGGACCCCGGCCAGCCTGTCACGTCACGGACTTACACGATCTTTCAGACACACCCGGCAGCTGAGCGTGACGACCGTGGGGCACTGCAGTTCCGCGTCGGCGATCGCCTGGGTACCTGAGGGGTGAGACGTATCCGGGGCCCGGCGCGAGGAGGGGATCTGAGTGGCTGACGCACATGGGCATGGCGGGCTGTTCACCAGCTATCGCTCGCGCCGGGTGTTCACAGGTCTGTCCAGGGGCGGGGTTTGCCCCCGGTTAGAGGTGTCCACACGGCCTGGGCGGGTCCGTGCTGCTCGAGGTCTTCCAGTACGGCGGCTCCTAGCCGGACTTCGCGGGCGAGGGCCGCGACGAGTGGGTGCTGGGCGACCATCGCCTGCAGATCGCTGATCCGGTTTTCCAGCCGGGTGCGGGAGGCGCCGGTGAGGACGAAGAGCACGCGGGGGAAGACCGGGTACCAGCGCAGCCAGGCCGGACCTGCCGCAGTCTGCCTCCGTCGGCCGACGGGCTGGGCCTCGTACTGGAACAGGCGGGCGTACTCGATCAGTTTCACGGCGAGTCGCTCGCTGCTCATGGTGGTGCGGTCGACTTCCACGAACGCCCGCAGCTTGCGGCGCTGCGCGCCCTCGATGACGGTGTAGTACAGGACGGCATCCGCCATGACCCGTTCTCCCTCGCCGATGGAGTGGGATACCTCGGGGGTCCAGTCCCAGGGGCCGTGCTCGTGCCCGAGGCGGCGGGCGTCTTCGGCGAAGGCAAGGTGGGCGCGGACGACGGCGAGTGTGTGCGGGGTCTTTAGTGATGCTGCCGTGGTGGAGGTGATGGGGTAGGGCGGGCGGCCCCGTAGGACCGGCAGGTCCCGGGTCAGCCGTGCCCCTTCCTGAGTGAGGTACCAGGCGTGGGTATTGGTACGAGTGCGGTACGCGTTCGGCAGCACTGTGCGGTCGACGAAGCCGTCGGAGCGCAGGCTGTTCAACACGCGCGACATCAGCTGCCGCGAGCCACCGGGGCGCAGCATCTGGCGCAACTGGCCGGTGGTGGCGATGCGGTGCTGGGCGAGCCCGGCCAGCACCTCGTGGGCCAAGGGCGGGCTCGTTGCCCGGGTGCTCCGTGCGGTGCTGCTCATGAGGTGTGTCCTTCCGCGGCGTGGCGGTCTCCGACGGAGACCTTGCGTTGCTGCTGAGGAAACCCGTGAGGCCCGACCAGAACCCCGACCACGAACCCCCGACCACGGTCACGAACACGAAACAACCTCGCGGAATGCACTGTGGGCGACACCCAGGGCCCCGACCAAGGGCCGCGCCCGCGCCAGGGCTCCTGCAGCGGACGTCCGTGACCGGGTCGGCAAGGGGCCGCCCGCGTGGTGCGCAGGCGGCCCCCGGGAAGTGCGGCGATGGCCGGTCCGCAGTAGCCGGGGCTGCTGCGGGGCGTGGTGGCGGGCCACGCCGTGCCGGCCATCGTGCGGCACCCGGTCCGCAAGGGACCAACGACCCGTAACCGGATGCCGCGTCTATGAGGCGGTGGGCTGTGGCGTGCTCACCGCCGTTTTCTGCCTCGGGGTTGGGCGGCCTGCTCGAGGATCTTGCGGCGCGTCCACCGTCGGCGCCCGCCCTTTTCCGTGAGGGCGTCGGGGGTTTCCAGCAGGGGCAGGTTGCCTTGGGCCAGGCTGCTGGAGAAGGAGTTGATGCTCTTGAATCCCAGCAGTACCGCGGCCTGGGTCGCTCCGAGGAGTTCGTCGGGGTTGCCGTCGACGGGGACGTTGGGCAGTGCGGGGGCGGTGCGCTTGGCGCCGGCGTGCTTGCCGCGCCCGGGACGGGTGGCCATCCAGTCCAGCAGGGTCTGCACGCGCCACATCTGCCGGCGGTAGGGGTTTTGGGCGGTGCCCAGCTCTTCGACGACGTCCGGGTCGGGAAAGTACCCGGGGTGGTCGCGGACGAAGGTGGTGACCTGGTTGGGGTTCTTGTAGCCGAGGAACCTCGAGGCGTCGGCGGCGTTCAGCAGGTCCTGCGGGTCACGGGGAGGGGGTGTGTGGTCGCGCAGGCGTGCCGGCGGCCGGTTGGCGAACCACTCGGTGACCTTCGCGTGGTCCCACAGGCGGGCGCGGCCGCGCATGTCGGCGATTTCGGGGAAGCCGTTTGCGGCGCGGTCGTTGTAGAGGCCGCTGATCCGCGCGGGCGTCAGGCCCTGTTCAGCCGCGATCTCGGCAGCGTCGGCCAGGCGAGGCTCGCGGCGCGAGGTCATGGCAGAACCGTCCGTCCTGTCGGAGGTGAGCCGGCCTGCCCGGCTCACAACTCACATAATGGCAGGAGTTTGGGGTGGGGGTCCAGTACGCTGCCCAGGTTTTCCCGGGCGGTGCGGGGAAGAGGTCACTCCTCCGGGATCAGGCACACGCCGCGGCGGGCCGCGTCCTCGGCCATCTCCGTGTAGGCCAGGGCCGCCGGCGTCATCTCCCACTCGGCCAGGGCGAGCAGAACGAGCAGCTCGTCGCGGTCCTGGGACACGTCGCACGGCATGCCCGCCGCGGTCGCGGCCGCCGCCACATCCCCGGGGGACAGCCCGGCGAAGCGGTCCGCCACCGTGTCGCGCAGGTCCTCAAAACCCTGCTGGTACAGCTCGCTCGCTTCGGACAGGAGCACCACCAGGTCCTCGTCGTGGCTGGCCGGTGCGGCCGCGGCGAGGTCGAGAAGGCGCTGGGTGGTCGTCATCATCATCTGCAGTATGCCTAATCCGTAGTCAAGAGCGTCCCGATGGAACGGAAGCTCCTCGGGATGTTCGAGTACTGGGCTGCGATGCCTCCGGTCAGCCGGGTCTGCTGTGACCTCCGCATAGCGCGGCGTGCGGTCTTGGTGCTCGGTGTGGTGGCTGTCGCGTGGGCGCCGGGCGGTACAGCCGTCGCAGGGCACGCGAGCGTCGCGGCGTGCCAGGTCGGGCTCCTTGCGGGCTTCCTTCTGCAGGGCCGCCCGCACCTGCTTCTGCAGGGCGGTGAACTCCGGTCCGTCGTCCGGGTAGACGAAGCCGGGGTGGGGCGCCCCGCACGCTGCGGCGTGCCGGATCAGGTCGGTGATGCGCCAGTCGGAGCGGAAGCTGTCGCCCCGCACCTGCTCGACCTCGGCATACAGGTCGGCCAGCCGCGGGCGCCGGCCGACGGCCAGCAGCAGATCGCGCAGGGACGCGAATCCGCACAGTGCGCAGGAGCAGCTTTTCCTGACTACTGAGTTGCTGCAAGATCGCAGTTAGGGAGGCCAGCTGAGGGTGGTTCGTGTAGAACATCGGCATGGACCAGGGGGTCGCGGCTATCGTCGCTGGAGTGGCTGGCATGGTTGGCGCGTTGGGTGGCGCAGTCGCTGGAGGGGCAGCTGCTATTCGCGGCGCGAGGATCGGTGCAGAGAAGACTGCGGAGGCAACGCGCGCGCAGGTAAGAGATCAAGCAGCTCTCGATCACGGACGCTGGCTCCAACAACAGCGAGTTGAGACGTATAGCGCCTTTCTGGAAGCTTGGGATGCCGTACTGGTTGCGGTAACCGATGTCGGTGGATTGCGTGACGAGCCAACTCCGGCGGATTCCCTCGGCCCCGTGTCGGACGCTTTGCGGAATCTCCGATCGCAGCTCACGCGAGTGATGGTTGTGGGTCCGCCGAGAGCTCGGAGACTGGCAGAGGATCTTGTCCGGGCAGCCTCCCAAATGCGTCGCATGCTGGAGCTGCCGGAGAGCGAGCGCCGCATTCTGGCAGATCGAGACAACCTGACCGGCCCAGATCGCGAACGAATGAGGAACCTCAGCCTGTTTCCCGCTAAGAGGATGCAATTCGTTCGTCTGGCTGGAGAGATTCTGTCTGTAGCACCTGCGATGCCGGACAGTGACCAAGGTGATTCCGAAGGCGATAGCACCTGACTTCTTCAAGCTTGTCCGTGGATGATCGGCATACCCAGGGTGACCGGGGTGCGGTTGCGGGTTCGGGCCAGTCGGTCGTGAGAGGCGAGTTTGTTGCGGGCGGCTTGACGCACTGGTCTTGGTGGCCGGAGCCGCAGGGGTGGCAGATGCCGCGCTCGCACGAGCACCAGCGGTGGAAGCCGTGGGGGTAGGCGTCCTCGATCTGCGGCGGCGGTGGCGAACAGCTCCTCCGCCATCGGCCACGCCTTCGCGCGGTGCCGGACCCAGGAGCGGGCGGGCCCGTAGAGCGGGTCGTGCTCGACGTCGACGTGGCGCCGCTCGGAGACGGAGATCAGCCGCTGGGCGAGCTGCTGGGGGCGGCCGAGGTCGACGCGTTCGGTGGAGCGCATCACAGGGCGCCGCTCGCCGTCGGCGGACAACAGGAACAACCGGCGCACGTGGTACAGCGCCCACGGCATGTCGAGCTCGCGCTCGAACGCCTCAAGGCAGGCCCGGTCCCGCGGCTGGGAGCGGTCGAACATGCCCAGGAGGGTCGTGCGGCCGTAGAGCTTCGCCTTGGGGTTGAGGCTCATCGCCGTGTACTCCAGGCGCAGCACCTCACCGGCGATGTCCGGGTGCGCATGCGTTCCAGGTGGGCGGGCAGGGCGCCCATGGAGACGGGGAAGCGACAAGTTATTGAGAATCGAGACAGGGATGTGACCTTTCTGGGTGTGCATGGTTGGGAAGGTGCGGGATGTGCCAGGTGCGGCGCCGACCTGTTGCCGGCCGCTCACGCAGCCTGAGCAAGCGAGGCAGTATGAGGACGTGATCACACAGATTTCGAGAGACGACCCGTCACTGCTTGAGCGGGCGGTCCGCCACTTCCGTGGAGTCGAGGATGCCGATGTGGTTCGGGCGTTTGCTGGCACGCCCAGCGCACTCGCATTCGTAGCGGCCGATGAGACGGAGATCCTTGGGTGGTGCTGGGGGCACCATCTGGCGCGTCCGGACTCGTCATCGATGCTTTATGTCCACCAACTTGACGTGGCGGAATCCCATCGGCGCCGGGGCGTCGGAAGGGATCTTCTTCGCGCCTTCATGGGGGCTGGGGTCAAGGCCGGAGCCACGAAGATGTTCTTGACCACCGGGGAGGCGAACGTGGCGGCCCGGTCCCTGTACGAATCCCTCGGAGGTGGTCTTGCTGCGCAGGGACCCACGGTGAACTACTGGTTTCTCCTCGATCCGCACCAGGAATGAACACGGCTATTGGCCGCCGTTGTTGCCGCGCGGACTGATCGTGTTCGTGAGCCGGGTCAGGGGCACGAAGTGGTCGGTGGTGCCCAGCTCCCTGGGGGTTGGACCTGCCGGAGTGGGTGTGTCTGCGAGGCGTTCGGCGAGGGCGGTGACCGCCTCGCGGTCCCCCTCAAGGGCTTCGCGTTCGTCGTCGGTGAGGTCGAGCTGTTCGAGCATCTGATTGATGCCGTCTCTGACGGCCAGGAGCTGGCCGCGGGCGGAGTCCTTGGGGACGTAGAAGGGGCAGCGTGCGCAGGCCAGCCGGTGGGGGCATTTGGCGAAGAAGTCGTAGCTGCAGTAGCCCTCGCCCAGGTCGTAGTACTTCCAGGGTTGTTCGCCGCCGGCGGCGGCGCCGGTGAGGATGGACTCGCGGTCGATGAGGACCTGGATGGTGCGCACGTTGCGTGCGAAGTAGTCGGCCTTCTTGTAGGCGGCGGTGAGGGTGCGCTGGAGGATCGCGGCGTAGTACCGAGTGCTGGCGGGGTGTTTGTGTCCGAGCCATTGCTGCAGGTCGTTGAGGGTCAACGGCTCGCGCGCGTCGGGGAGTTGGGTGGCGATGGTGGCGCGAGCGCGGTGGCTGGTGAGCGCGCCGTGGGAGTCGGTCTGTGGGACGCCGGTTTGCGGCAGAGGACGGGAAGGATGTTGTGGTTGAGGTAGTCCTTGCCGACGAGCTGGCCGCGGTGGCAGAACAGGTGTGGTCGCTTCTGCCCGGTCTTGCGGTCGATCAGGTCGGGCTGGGGCGGGCGGATGAGTTTCCAGGCGTCGATGAGCTGGCCGACGATCGGTCGACCGGCTTGTTGAACGGCCGGGAGGTCTTGTTCTGGGGGATGTGGAGCAGGCAGATGGTGAAGGGATCGCCTGTGGTGTCGTCGGTGCCCTGGTCCCAGGTGACGCAGTCGAGTTCGAGGCGGCGGATCTCGTCGATGCGGCAGCCGCCGAACAGCCAGACGCCGACCATCGCGCGGACCATCTCGACGGGGTAGTAGGTGGCCTTCCAGCCGGCTTTGCGGGCCCGGCCGGAGCCGTAGGGTTTGAGGTCCTCGGCGTTCAGGGTCAGCCCGGCCGCCATCAGTTTGGCCCATGATGCGTCGTCGATGATTCTGGGGTTCGGTCCCATCTGGGCGCGCAGGGACGGGGCATGGTCATCACGCGGCGGGGGTCGAAGCGCGGTTTGATCCACTCCCATTCGATGAGGTCGCAGAAGAACCCGCGGATGCTGTCGATCCGAGCTGCCCAGCCTCCGGGGGAGATGGGCTGGCCGAAGCGGCTGCGGTTGCGGTTGTGCCCGGCCCACTGACCGACGGTGGCCTGCATGGTGTCGGCGACGTACTCGGTCGCCATGTCCCTGGTCGACTGATCCGGTGCGATGACATCGGGGTGTTTCTCCGCGGCCCAGCGTCCGGCAATCAGGATGACGCAGAACATCGAGCGGATCGTGCCGGACTCATGCGTGGAGAACTTCCGCCAGCGCAGGGCCCAGTCGGCTCATTCCGGCGGGACCGTGGAGAGCATGTCGGAACGGGGCCCGGCCTTGTTCTCGTTGTTATGCAACGGGGCAGGGATGATGCCCTTGCCCGCGAGGACCCGGGAAAACTTGATCAGGCCCTGCCGCCGACCGTGCAGACCGTCCACCTTGTCGTACTCGGCCACCAGTTGGCGCACGAGGGTGTCGGTGATGTCTTCCAGTCGGGGGCTTCCGGCGCTGAGGTGGGCATCGAGGACGGCGTTTCCGACCTACCACTCCAGCAGGTGCGGGGAGCTCTGCCAGGAACTCAGCGTCTGTTCGACTTCACGCAGTGCCGGCTCGATGGCCTCGGGGCTGAAGACCAGGTCCGCGGGCCTGTGCAACTGGTGGATCCCGGCGGTGTGATGCAGGCGGTGATGCCCGCCGAGAAGGTGTCCGAGGGCCGCGACGTGCAGACGGGCCGGGCCTGCCGAGCGGGACACCTCCGCCCAGGTGGCTTGGTCCTACGACTGGTACGAAGACCGTGGGCGCGGACTGCGTCGAGGACTTGGTTGCGTGCGGCGCGGCCGGTCTTGCGGGGCCATTCCCGTACTGCCTCGTCGACCAGGCGCATCAGGTCGAGCAGAGCCTCACGGGCCATGGCCCCGGCCGGGGCCTGGCCGGTGTCGGCTGGGTTCATCGCTCCTCCAGCAGTGAGGCGAGCAGTCGTTCGCGGTCGGCGTGGATGGTGGTGTTCGCGCGGTGGAAACGGGCGGCCAGCTCACGGCCGGACAGGTGGATGTAGCGCATCGTGGTCGCCAGATCGCGGTGGCCGGCGTTTCTGGGCGATCTGGTCGATGGTCCAGTCGGCGCGGGCCAGGTCGGTCAGCCGCAGATGCAGGAAGGTGTGCGTGGACAGCTGGGCGGCCGCGGCTCTTCGGGCGATGCCTTCGACGGTCTTCGACCAGCTGGAAGGACCCAGCGGGGCACCGTAGTTGCGGTTCGACGTCGACCCGAACAGCGGTCCGTCGATGCGGCCGAACAGCGTGCGACGTTCGCGGAGATAGGCCAAGAACAACTGCGACGAGGTGGCGCCGAAGGCTACCTCTCGTGCCCGTTGGGACTTGGTGGTCTCCGCCCGGAGGTGGATGGGACGGTGCGCGGGCTCGAAGTCCTCGACGTTGAGTTGGACGAGCTCTTCGCGGCGTAGCGCACCATCGTAAGCGAGTGTGACCATCAGCCGGTTGTGCAGCGATTCTGTGGCGCAGGCGGCCAGGATCCGCTGCCAGACGTCATCGTTGGGGATCCAGGGAGCTTGCTCGATATGCCGTACGAGGCCCTGGCGGGGTCTGCGGCCACCGCGGCCCGCCTGTCCACGGCGGACCGGGTTCTGCTCGCGCAGGCCGTCCTCTACCAGGTACTCGTAGAAAGACCGGACCGCGACCAGCCCCTGCTGGATTGTCGCGTTCGCTAAACCTGTCCCGGCCCGGGGCGGAGTCTTCGACGGCCGGTCCAGCATGTCCCTGATCCAGGCGGCGACGGTGTTTGCACGGGCCAGCAAGGGATCCGTCTCTTCCGCTGCACAGGACCGCAGATGGTCCTCGACCGCGCGGCCGTACGCGTCGATCGTGTTGGGCGCTCGCCCGATGTTGGCTGTGAACTGCAGCACCGGTGAGCCAGTTGATGTTCTGCGACAGTGGGGAACTTGCCCCGCGGGATCGGGGCCATGACTGCACGTTACTCGCGACAGAAGGCGACGTTGCGATCTTAGCCGAACCTTTCTGGTGGGAATGACAGTTCGATTCGCGGATGGAACTGCAGAGTCCGGCAAATTCTCGTAAAGAACATCGGTCGCTTCGAAAAAGGGGTGAGGGCAGGATGCGGCGTTGGAGGTGGTGATCGGGTCGGGCCGAGCGTGATCGATTGCCCAGGCAGCGAGGCGGTAGCGCTGGCCTTGCCTGATTCCACATAGCGATGGTGCCGGAGATTTCGCGGCGCAGGACTCGGCGCATCGTCTGGCGGTCGGAACGCCCCGCGTGTCCTGCCGTGCGCGGTTCGGAGCCGGGCTCGGTCGGGCGGCACTCGGAGGGCCGGGGTGTGTAGGTCACGTGCGCGCCTTTCTCGTGGGCGAGTTGAGGAGCCCCCTGCCCGGCCGAATGTCAGGAGCGGGCCGCTCGCGCTGGCCGGTCGTCGGGGGCGTGCGGCGGGCGGGTGGCCGCCCCTGCGGAGACGATGCGCCCCCGCCTCGCATATTCAATAATAGTGTATTATGCGAGGTTGGGAACCCAGCTCTGACCTGGCCGTTTACTTTTGCGTGGGGTGGGCGAACGCAGCCAGCATGGAGATCACCCGGTCAGGGCGGCCGGACGCTTCGACGGTCACCGACTCCCCGGAGGCGCCGACGATTACGCACACGCTGTCCACTTGGACGGGCCCCTGCTGTCCGGGCGGGCGCGTATCGTGCTGCCAGATGATCCGTGTGCGCCGGTACTGCTCCTCGATGCGGGCGCCGGGGATCGCGTCGGCCACGGCTTCGGCGACTGCGCCGCGGGCGCTGGTCTCCGCCTGTTGCCGGGCGGTGAGTTGGGCGGCCAGTTCGGCGGCTTCGGTGTGCAGCGGGTAGAGCCGCCGGGTGATCTCGCGTGCCACATGGCGGGCGCTGATGGCCGTGACCCCGATCGACGGGGTTTGCACCTGGGTCTCGTGCGGGAGGGCCGCGTAGATCTTAAGTCGGTCGGGCTGCTCGTCGTCCGGCTGGCACAGGCCTACGGCGCGGCCGTCGCCGTCGACGATGAGCCGTGCCAGACCGCGCGTGTACTCGGGCAGAGGGGCGGTGCGGCAGTGCGTGCCCAGCTCACGGGCTACATCGTCGGCAAATGCGTCGAACTGCTGCTGGGTGGTCAACTTCTGCGGCATGGCGGCGTCTTCACTCCTTCGGGCGGGTGGCGGGGTGTCCGGCACGGGGCGGTGCGGCCGCGGCCTGGTCGCGGCGCTCGGCGTCTCGGCGGAAGTCCTCGGCGGTGTAGCCGGTGTCGCACGTCGGCTTGCACAGCTGGCCTGGCGCTGCGCCGCATGTCTCGCACCAGTCGTCGAAGTCGTCGGGGCGCCACGGCCGCGGCGGGCCGGTCATGCGGGGAACTGCCGGATGCGGTCGGCGATTGCCAGGGCGGGCAGGACCGGAGTGCGGTGCATCGGCTCGGTGCACTGGGCCTGCCAGAGACTCGCGGGGCGGGACGGGGTGATCTGGTTGCTGGTGGCCGGGCTGATGCTCCACTCGCGGTCGTGCGCGTCGGTGGCGGTGTAGGTCAGGATCTCGGGTTTGTCCTGGCGGCCGTTGTCCGTCCAGGAAAGGCCGGCGGCGGTGAGGGCGCGGCCCAGCTGGTCGCAGCGCTCGCGGGTGATGTGGCCGAAGGTGGCCAATGGGCGCTCCCTTCTGTGACGGGCGGCGGTGTGGCGGGCTGGCGGCCGGTCAGGGGCGGCCGGACGGCCCGGGCTTGCGGTGGCGGTACGGGAAGCGCGCGCCCACTCGCGGCTGGCGAGAAGCCGGGGATGCCGCCCCCGTTGCCGGGGCGGTCGCCGGGATACTCGGCGACCCACTTGCAACACTCCGCGTCGTACCAGGCGACGCCGTAACTGGTGGCTCGGTCCTGGTGGTTGAGGACTGGTAGCCGTACGAACCGGTGTTGCGGGTGAAAGTGAACTTCTCGAGCATCGCCGCCTCGCGGTCGGTCCTGGGTGCGGGAGGGGGCGGTGCGGGGGAAAACCCCCTCCCGCAACATCTATAATAGTTTGATATGTGGTCGCGTGAACCCACCCCTGACCTGCTGTTTTTCGGCGGCTGAGCTCAGCGCGTGAGCATCTTGGGGGCGGTGGTGAGGGCGGTGGGCGGCTGGTGGTCGCGGTAGTCCGAGACCTTCACATATCCGCCGGGTATCGTGTCGAGTCGCAGGGCGGGCCCCAGCCCTCGGTCACGTCCTGGGGGAGGTTCTCGATGTCGTCCGCCTCGACCTGCCAGGCCCAGGCGGTCAGTTCGTGGCCGAGTGCGCGCCGCCACGCCAGCAGGATGGGGAAGAGCTGACCGCAGTCGTCGGCCAGGGCGACGGCGCGGGCACTTGGCGTAGGTGGGGGTGTCGGGTCGGCTGCGCTCTCCGAGGGTCATCAGCCAGCGCGTGGTCACCATATCTCCAGTTCTCGGCGTTCCGCGTGCGGATCACCGTGTGCAGGGGCGTGCGGGCGGCGGGCGGGGCGTCGTGACCGCTGCTGGGTGCGCAGGGAGTCGGCTTCGGCTTGCGCGCGGCAGGCGTGTTCGTGCTCACGGGCGGCCGCGGTGAGGCAGTACGGGGCCGACCACTGCTTGACGTCGACGGTGCGGGTCAGCGAGTCGGGGAGCATCGAGTAGGGGAGGTCGGCCAGCATCAGCAGCAGGACCGGGTGCGGGGAAGCGAGGTACCAGCGGGCGACGGTCCACCAGGCGGCCACGGCGGTGCGCTGCGCGGGACGGGCGGCGCGGGCCTCCTTCTCCAGGCGGGCGGCTTCGGCCCGGTGGTGGGTGGCCGACCAGGTGAGGAAGCGCAGCAGCTGGGGGGTGTCGCGCTGCCGGGAAAGGGTCAGGATCTCCGGCAGGTCCTCGCGGTGCGCGACGTGGTCGGCGCAGGCGCGCAGTACGGCGGTGAGCGTCGCTGCCGTCTTCTCGGGCGGCTCGTGTCCGTCGGCGGACGTCATCGGATACACGCTGACCTGGGGGCGGTCGGCGTAGTCGTCGGGGTAGAGGGTCAGGCTGCCGTGGTAGCCGGTGCGGCTGCGGGCGAGCCGCGGGAGGGCGTTATCGGGGGCGGTGGTCTTGTAGGCGTTGACGGGGCCGAGACAGGCGCGGACGGCGGTGAACTGGTCCCAGTGGTGGGGGCTGGTAGTGCCGGTGACGTGCACGCTGCCGCGCATCGCCCCGCCCAGCTCGAAGACGACGGTGTCGTCCTGGCGGGGGCCGGCGGTGGCGCGCACGGTGCCGGCGGGCGTGTCGACGGTCAGGGTCGGGCTGGTCATGGGCTGCGGCTCCTCGGTTGCCGGATCGGTGAGCGGCGCCTGCCGCCCCGCGCTCGCCGAAGGGGAGGGCGGGGGCGTAGGGGCGGCAGGTCTTCGGCCAGTGGCGCTCTGGCCGGGCGGGCCCTCCGCCGCCCCCGGGGGGAAGGGGGCGGCGGACGGCGTCTGTGGGGGGAAGGGGGCGGCGGACGGCGTCTGTGGGGTTACTCCTGCGGCGGCTTGTGGCGGCGCAGGTTGTCCCGCTCGGTCAAGGACACTTCCTTGCCGCACGGGCATTCGCCGTAGCGGCGGCCGTGCAGGTGGAAGTACTTGGGGCCGGTGTTCTTGGAGTTGACGGTGCGGATCGTGCCGGGGACCGGGGCGGTGTTGGTGCAGTAGCCGTGCGCGGTGACGGCGGGCTGCTCAGCCACGGGGAAGTCTCCTCGTCGGTGTCGGGGATTTGTGGCAGTACGGGGGCGTCGTAGATCTCGCGTTGTGGCGACGGTGGGCGTGACGGGCTGTGGGCCTCCCGGCCATGGTCCGGCGGTGCTCCCGTGGGCCATGGCTGAGGGGGCGGTCAGTACAGGCGGCCGATCAGTTCTGCGATGGCCTCGCCGATCGTGTTGAGATCGGCGTCCGACTTCACTGGCACGTGGGCGCCGTCTCCGCGCGTGTCGTTGCGGATGTAGAGGGATCCGGCTTCACAGACTCCGATCGTGAACGGGATGCGGTCGGCGTCGTGGAGGTGACCGGTTGTTCCCCAGGGACCGGGCAGGGCTCCCCACTGGTCGCCGAGAACGGCGACGACGGCGAGCGCAACGGCGTAGGGGGAGTGGGGGTGTTCCTCGGGCTGGTCGTAGAAGCTCGTGGGCATGGGGCGGTGAGTCCTCTCGCACGGTGGTGCCGCGGCCGGTGCGTTGTTCTCCCCCCGCAGCGGGGTGCTCCGGGCTGCGCCCGGAGCAGGGGGCCAGCGCGCTGCGCGGCGCCGGGCGTTGGGTCCCCTGCGCTGCGCTCCGGGGACGGGCGGCGGTTTGCTGTGCTGCCGCTGTGCGGCACCACAGGGGGCGGGTCGCGCTGCGCGCTCCAGTCGCGTGGGAGCGCTTCGCGCTTGGCAAGCCTGGAACCCGTGCGGGCCGGGCTCGGGGAGGAGGTACCCGCACGGGAGTCTGTCAGCCGTGCGCGGCGGCGGCCGTCAGGGCGGGCAGGGCGAGCGATTCCAGGGCGGCGGCGTGGTCGGCGTCGGTGAGGGTCTGTGCGGTGGACGTGACGGCCTGCATGACGCCTCCGGCTGTCATCTGGCCGCCTCGGACGAAGTGGGCCAGGATCATGTCCTTGGCCTCGGCGCCGATGCTGAGCGTCTTGGTGACGTGCTCGATCGTCTTCGTGGGCTCGGCCAGCGTGGTACCGGCGGCGGCCTCCACCTCGCGTACCTTGGCCTCGACGTACTCCCGTGACAGGAAAGTGCGCACGGCGTCGGCGGTCTTGGATGTGATCAGTTCCAGTGTCTTGCGCTGCGTCTGGCCGGACCAGGACACCACGCCCTCGTCCTGCTTGCCTCCGAGGTGGACGGCGCGCATGACGTCCTTGGTCTCGGTCAGGCCGTTGCGGCACACCTGGATGACCGCGCGCGGGGTGATCGTGTAGGCGCCCGAACCTACCTCGCTGTTGGTGATGACGAACCCGGCGGAGATCATCGGCAGTTCGTCACCGCTGCGGCCGTCGAAAGGGGAGCGGTAGCTGCGCAGCAGCGCGCGGGCCTGGACGGCGACTGCTTCGGACTCCACCCGCACGTACATGCGCCGGTCGGTCAGGTCGCACCCGGTCACACGGGTCGGGTGCCCGAACTGCTGCACCCCGTCCAGCGCGGCCAGCAGCATGTCGAAGTTGTCCATCAGCTTGTAGCTGTCGGACAGCAGTGCGCGGGCCACGCCCTCGGCGGGCGCCGTACCGGGACCCCTGTCCCCCCGGAACGCGCGGAGCATGAAACGGCGCTCGGGCTCCTGGCCAAGCCAGGCGTTGACGTTCTCGTCCAGGAGCGGGACGTTCTCGGTGCGCATGCGCCGCAGGTAGGCGAGCGGGATGCGCAGCTTGTCCGCGATCCCCTCATCGGCCACGGCGGTGGGCCGGTAGATCCCGTCGACCTCCGTCACACCGTCCTCGGTGAGCAGGGACTCGACACCCTCGACGTGCACGCTGCCCTCACGGAAACGGAGTGCGGACGCGGGGGTGATCACGTCCAGCTTGCGCCGGTTCTGGTCCTCCAGGATGCGGACGAGGTCGGAGAGGTCGGCGTTGCGGGCCCCGGTGGGGGCCACGTTCGTGGCGCGCTCGGCGAACTGCTGAGTCATGCGATGTTCTCCCCTTCGTGTTGGCTTCTGCGGTCCGGGGGCGGAGCCACCGCCCCAACAACTGCAATAATAGTTGGTTTCAGGGGTGAGTGAACCCACCCCTGACCAGCACAGTTAGCCCATGGCCCGGTGCTCCGGCAGTGGCGTCAGGCTCGTGCGCCGCACGCTCGTGACCATCCGAACCGGCGCGACGCCGCGCATCTCGCAGAGGTCGTATCGCAGCTCGGGAGCCTCGCCGAACGGGTCGCCATGCGCGTGGACCGCCTGCACCCAGTACGTACCGTGATGCTGCGTCAGGCTGCCGTGATACCTGACCTTCTGCCACAGCACCGGTCCGGCCTGCTGCGGATCCAGACTCCGCGCAACGGCGATCACTAGCGGATCCGCCACGTGCTCCGCCATCAGCAGGACGAACGCGCGCGCGACCGTGACACGATCGACCGGCACATCAGCCATGGCCGAGCCCGTGTGACCGGTGCGCACACCCATCGCCCAACCCAACTCGAAGAACGGCCGGACCATCTCCAACTGCTCTTGCGGCACCCTCAGCGCGGCTCGGTCGCCCTCGCTGCGGGCCAACTCCCCCAGCGCGTATGCGGCCTGCTCCTGCTCCGCCTCCGTGAGCGGTACCCGGACTTCCTCGGCCTGCTCTGCAATCCGCGTGCTGTCCACTGCGGTGCCTCTCCTCTCGGTGATGCCAGGTGAAAGGGGGTGCCCCCGGCTGGGACACCCCCGGGGCGATTACGCGAGGAAACTTCGCGACCGAAGGAACTCGGCCGTGATGTGCGCGATTCCGCGAGGCTTGTAGATCTGCGGAAATCGCCGCATTTCCACTTCGGTGCGCCCCTTCTCGTCCGGCTCGATGAGTTCGTGAACGAGCCGGTAAGGCCGGTCACCCCTCGGCATTTCCAGCACTACGGGGCCTACCTTGGTGTCGAAGCGAATTCCGGTGTAGTTTGCGTCGGAGTTGTGCACGATGCTGGCTCCCGCCCGCTGGCACAGCAGCGGCAGGAAGTTCGCGACCGTGCGGGCCTGAATTGCAAGGCCGTTCATGGGTGCATCGATGCCGCCGCGCACTCGGCAGACGATCCCGTCAGAGATCCGAATCTCCACGTTTTCCCCTTCGCTGGCTTTCTGCGGTTCTGGGGGTCGCCTCTCCCAGGACTTCAAATAATAGTGGATGCATTGGGTGATGGGAAGCCATGTTGCGTCACATGTTGCACTGGATGTTGCGCCTTGATGTTGCGTCAAGTGTTGCACTGGATGTTGCGGCGGCCTGGTGGCCGGCCTCCATATCGTCCCAGGTCAACGACCTGCGGGAGTGTGGTCGGGGAGCTGACATCCCCTCTGCTGCCACTTTTCCCGCGCCGGTTGAAGGATGAGTGAGGAATGGGGGGGGGGGCGGCGGCTTCGGGGATCGAGCACGGCCTGGGGGTCCGCTGCGCGTCGGCTCCGCCGCCGCGCTGACCGGTGTGGGGCCCGGGCCTGTCGGCTCCGGGGTGGCGGGACGGGTGAGGGTGCGGCGTCCCACCCGTCGGCGCGGTCTGGAGCTGTCGAGCGCTGGGTTGCCCACGCTCGGCGCCGACTCTGGCCACAGGTTGCCGGAAAGACCCGATTGGGCGTACTCTCGGCCACGCATAACGCAGGCGGGAACAAGGAGAATTGAAGGTAGGTCAGGTGAGGATTCCGGGGGAGAGAATCCAACTCAGATGGATAATTAGTTCGACCGAAGGCCGGTGTCATGGAGATGACGTTTCCAGTGACGTCGGAGTGCGCATTTTCGGAGATTTTCGAATTTGAACGGTGGCGGGGTAGAGTTCCAGATTTTATCTGCGCTTCAGTTTGATGCATTGGCTCAGGTCGCCCCATCCCACCCGAGCAGGCGCCGGAACGCTTCACTGTCCATGGCGGGGAGTTGCCAGCTCCCGCCCCTTGCTGCTGCGAGGGCCGCAGGCCCGTACCCGCGCGGAGCGCGGGGGAGGCTGGAGCGCAGCGGAAGCCGGCATGCGGGGGCGCAGCCCCCGCTGCGGTCCACGCAGCGGACCGTGGCCTCCGGAGTGCAGCGGAGGAGGCGTCAATTCGGTTGCGCAGCAACCGAATTGAG
>NZ_JAUYWJ010000055.1:0-20942 GCF_032656585.1 Streptomyces herbicida | reverse complement strand
TCTTTGCGGTCGCGCAGGCAGTCGTTCCACACCACGCGGGCACAGCCGAACGCACTGGCCAGCGCGCGGCGCTGGGAGGCGTCCGGGTAGGCCCGGTAGTTGTAGCGGAGCTGCACACCCAAGATCCTACGACGATTGGTCTCATGGACGGGCAGGACGATTACAGGCGTGGAAGACATGTTGTTTCGGCGATGCATGTGCACTTGGTCTTTGTGACGAAGTACCGGCGCGGGGTGTTCAACGACGAGATGCTGACACGCTGCGAAGAGATCACGCGCAAGGTCTGCGAGGACTTCGAAGCGGAGCTGAAGGAGTTCAACGGCGAACGCGATCACGTCCACCTCCTGGTGCACTACCCGCCCAAGGTCGCCGTGTCGAAGCTGGTCAACAGCCTCAAGGGTGTATCCGCCCGCCGGATACGGCAGGAGTTCACCGGCCGGATCAACCCTGCCATCATGCACGGCCACCTGTGGTCGCCCTCATATTTCTCCGCATCGTGCGGCGGAGCACCCCTGGCACTCGTCCGCCAGTACATCGAGCAGCAAAAACGTCCGCTCCAACATGCACGTCAGAGCAGCCTTGAGATGCATTCATCCCCGGCGTGAACACTGGGGCTTTCTGCAAGAGTCCCGGTAACCGTGGCGGGGCCGTCAGGTTGCCGGTGGGTACAGGCACAGCGGTTCGGGTTCGACCAGCTCGCCGGCGTCCAGCGATGGCTGCTGGAGCAAGTCCTCGGCATCGAGGCCGCCGGCGAAGACGAGCGGCCCCGGCCCCGCGGTGCCGGGGCCGACGGAATGGGCCACCAACCTCGCCGCCGCCCGGCAGTACTACGAGCGCGAGGGACGGCTACGGGTACCGGGCAAGCACATCGAGCTGCTCACCGGAGGTCTCCGGTGAGAGAAGGCCCTGACAACAAGGGCCGGGCCTTCTGCACGCCGGAGAAATTTCTCGCGCCGGGGTGCTGTCCGGGTGGCGGAGTCCGGCACCACGGGATGAGAGAGCCGCTCCTGGAAGGCCGAGACGCAAGCGCCGGCACCACGCAGGCAGGGCGAGTCGCCGACTCCCCCACCGGAATGCACGACCAAACCACAGCCAGCCGCGTCACCATCGAGTGTCGAATCAGCTCAGGTGGTTCAGGTGCCGGTCCGGCACCTCGACAGGCCTTCAGGCGTTGAGGACCTGGTAGAGCGTCAGGCCGGTAGTTGGGCTGGGGATCGAGCCCCCGGAGGCGAGGAAGGCCGGACGGCGACACGGCGAGTGTCCGCTTTGATGCCCGTCACTCGCCGGGCTGCCGCGGGCCGGAGCCGCCGGAGCTACCGGTACGTGTAGAACTTCGTGTGGTCGAGCATGTCCTCGGGGGTGACGTCGTTCCACGGTTTCATTGTGTCCTGCAGACCGACCACGCCCGGCGGGGCGGAGACAGGTACGTATCCGGACGACGGATGCAGCCGCTGCCAGTCGGCCCAGAGTTTGTCGATGAAGCAATGGTGGAGCCAGAAGACGGGATCGTTGGGCGAGGCCCCGGTGGTCATCTGGCCGCCGACCCAGACATGGACCCGGTTGTGGAGGTTCGGTCCCCGCCAGCCTTCGACATAGTTGCGGAAGCCGCTGGATCCGCTGTTCCAGGGGGATGCGTCATAGGTGGGCAGGGCGAGGACGGTGTCGACCTCGGAACGGGTGGGCAGGTCACGGACACCGACGCCCAGCGTGCGCCGTAGGTAGGTCCTTCCGTCGACGCGTATGTTCATGGGCCAGTTGCCGCTTCCGAAGGCGAACGGACCGGTGGTGACCCTGCCGTCGCCGCTGCGGCCGTCCCCGCCGAGGAAGTTGTCGTCCCACAGGGAGCTGCGGGATGAGCGGTCCGTTGTCCAGTCCCAGTAGGGCAGCGTGATCGAGGGGTGGACGCTCTGCAGTGCCTGCTCGAACTGCAAGAGGAACCGTCGGTGCCAGGGGAGGAACGACGGGGAGCGGTGTCCCGTCCGCTCTCCGTCGTCGGCGTCACTCATGATGAACGCGTTGTGCGTGGTGATGAACTCGTCGTAGCGGCCCTGCCTCTTGAGTTCGAGCACGGCGTCCACGAAGTCGCGCTTCTCGGTAGCGGAGAGATCCGCCTGGTTCTTGCGGTCTGCCATGCGACGCTCCTTGTCAGACGGTGAGAGGCACAAGTGAGGCGCCGTGCAGTTCCCGTACGGCGGCGCGGGCCGCGTCGCGTGGTGTGCGGTGTGTTTCGTAGTGGTTGACGACACTGATCCAAGTGCCGTCCGCGTTCTGCATCACATGGAGTTCCTCGTCGTCCACTCGGACGACGAACTCCGTGGACTCCTGGGTCTCCAGGGGTGTCTGGCCGTGGTGGTGTCCGCCGCCGTCCTCCTCGGCGGGCCAGCCCTCGATGTGCCGACCGAGGTACATCTCGTCGAACCGCTCCGGTACGGAGTCCGAGTGGGCCCGAGTCGCGTTGGCCTGGGCGATGTGCGTCGTGTCGGCACCACGGTGCCGTGAGCCGTGGGGACCGGGCGGCCGTAACGCGGTGGCTGCGGCGGCTGCCGGTGCGGCGAGCACGGATCCGGCGACTGCCAGCGTTGCCCCTCGCACCATGTCACGACGGGTGATGCGTAGCACGTTCTGCTCCTCTCGTCGGGCCTGCCGCAGAACATGTGGTGCCGACGACAGGAACGTTTATCCGAGTGGCGGGACGAACGTGTCCCAAGGCCCCACATGTTGGCAGTGGCGAACGAGTGGAACGAGAGGCATGCCTGCACACGGTCATGAACAGGACAATCACAGACGGATAGTGAGCCTTTCAACAGCGGATGATCTCCATCGCGCGCCTTCGAAGGAACCCCTCCGAAAGGAAACTTGCCCTGCTTCAGCCATGTGCTCCCATAAATCCTTCGGTTGCACCGCCAGGAGCTGCGCGGAACGTACGGGTACAACTCGACGGAATCGCAGGGGCGGCGTCCGCTCCGCTGGGTAGGCGTCCGTAGTTTGCCCAGCGCGTCGGTGGTCAGGACAACGGCAGCCAGGCGGTGGGAAGTCGTGAAAGCGGACACAGGTTCCCTCTGCCTGTGGCGCTCGTCCACCGCCGGCGACGCATTCGCCACCCACGCCAGCGCCGGGGAAGCCGTTGCCTCCAACCGCAGCCGCGTAGCCACCACGACCGCATTCGCGCAAGCAAGCCACACCAGCACGGCCTGGCGGATCTGCGGGCCCAGGTGACGGACCGTGTCAGCGGGAAGTCCACGGCGGACCTGGTGGCCGCCGCGACCGCCGTCGGTACGTCCTGCGATGCGTCGCAGGACCACGGCGAACTCGTCCTGCTGCTGACTCCGGCCGCATGGGAGAGGACACCGGCGGTGCCCGCCTACCCGGCGAGGGCCGAGGCCGCAGCCCGCCCCGGCGTTGGCCTGATCCCCGAGACCTGTGCAGCCAGGTCGGCGCGGCTGAGCGAGTCCGGCACGTCGATCTCGTGCCCGCGCAGCAACTCCCGTGCCTGGGCGTGCAGGTCCGGGGTAGTGCGGATGGTCAGGGTGTCCCGGTGTGCAGGCCAGAGGGCGGCCGCGACCAGCACCGAGCCCGCGACCGGTCGTGCAGCAGCTCCCGCAAGCCCGCCGCGACCTGCTCTCCCAGCGGGTCCGGACCCAGGTACGGCCAGGCCGCCGAGCCGAAGCCGGCCAACCCGAGAGCCGGTGCGGGGCGCTGCCGGTTGCCGGGGTGGTGGTCGTTCGCTGCGATACCGCAAACGCCGACCGGTGGCCCGTCCGGGAAACCCCTCGGGCGGGCCGCCAATGTGACAGCAGTGGGCCCGGTGGGCCTCAGCTCACCGCGTACGCGTTGTACACCGTGGTCGTCGAGCTGTCGCCGTGCGTGTCGGTGACCGTCGAGCGCAGGCCGACGCGGCCGCCGGAGGTGGGGTTGTGGACGGCGATGGTCCACTTACCGCCCGCCAGCTTGGCGGTGGTGGCGTTCCAGTGGGCGCCGTTGTCGGAGGTGTACCAGGCGCGCACGGACTTCACACCGTCCGACAACCGGCCGATCGTGCTGTCGCCCGTGCCGAGGCGCTGCATGACCAGGTCGACGGTCGTGGTCGACCCTGCGGCCGCCTCGTTCCTGGAGTTCAGCGCCTCGGGCCAGAAACGGGTGATGTAATCCCGGACCTGCTGATTCTTGCTCGGATCTGCGTAGAAGTGCAGGGAGAGGCTCGAGGACGTCGACAGCGAGCCGGACGGCAGGCCGCTGCGGTGGGCGGTTTCAGTGACCGTGTACCAGCCCTTCTCGGGGATCCGCGGATGCGGGCCGATCTCCTGCGAGGGGGTGAACTTGTGCGAGTAGAGGGTCTTGCCGGCGTGGGTCAGCTTCAAGGTGCCGGAGGCCAGGACCCCGCCCGCCGTGAACTTGGGGTCGGCGAACGGGTTGTCGCCGCCGAAGTACAACTGGTGGTACCAGGTGTACGGCAGTTGCCCGCCGGGCCCCCAGACCGCGTGACCGAGGGCCAGTGAGGTCGTCTTGCCGGCCGCGTACTTGTGGAACCCGTCGTAGATGAAATCGTGACTCTGCTGGCCCACCTGCCACTGGCCGGGCGGGACATGGACGCTGAAGGAGTCAGGCAGGTCACGCTGGAAGTCGAGGATGTTGGTGGACGAAGCGCAGTCGCTGCCGCCCGTCGGCTCGCCGTTGAACGAGAACTGTGCCTGGCCGCTGTCCGGGCCGGAACGCGCGGACACCTTGAGGGTGGTCAGCCCGGACTTCGCGAGCGTCGCGGACACCCCGGACGGCACGCCTCGGCTGTGCGTGGCGGACGCCAGCCAGAAGTCCCCGCCGCTCGTCGACCGCGGCTCGTACGTGGTGCCGTAGGCCAGCTCGTAGGCCCTGCTGCTGTTCGGGATGACGTACAGGTCCCCGGAATCCGCCGAAATGCTCATGGTGGCGGGGCTGTTGTCGGAGGCGCAGACGGCGGCGGTGACCGTGTGGTCGTATCCGCTGCCCGGGTCGGGACGGAGCGAGACCTTGACCGCACGCCCCTTCCTGGCGTCGAACGTGCTCGTCGTGGCCCCGGAGACCTTCACACTGTGACCGCCGACGACGGCATGCTCGTTGTTGCCGCCGACGAAGGACGTGACGAGCTCGTAATTGCCGTTGGGTAGCGCCGTCTTCTTGTTGCTTTCGATGTAGCGGAAGTCGTACGTCTTCGTGTTGTAGACCGCCACCTGGGCGTAGACCGCCTTACCGCTGCGGTCCAACGTCCTGACGGTGAGCGACCCCCTGGCCGCGGCCGACGCCGTCGAAGCGCCGGACAGTACAAGCGGCACGAGTACGGTGACGACACTCGCGGCCGCTGCGGTTCTCCGCATCAAACCCCCCTAGGTGTACGGGAAAAGCGAGTTACCGTAGCGCACAGGGGATGTGTCGCCGTCACCGGCCCCTCTCAGGCGATCACCGGGTCATGTCTCACGGTCGCTCACGTGCCCACCGGTCACCTGGCGAAGAAGTTGCCAAATCCACTGGGTCAGCGCGGCGGAAGACTGGACGTAGGAGATGCGGCGCTGCTCGCCGTACCAGGCACGGGTGCGCTCTTCAAGCGCCCGGTTGTAGACGAGGCGGACGCAGCCGAACGTGTGCGACAGCTCCGCTGCCTGCTCGTCCGTCGGATAGAAGCGGTAGTTGAATGCCCGCTTCACCGTCTGCGCCATGCCTGACGTTCTATCAGTTCCGATGTGGGCGTCGTCCGTTGTGAGGATGCCGGAACGATCTCCGCCGCTGCGTGGCTGCGCGCCGAGGATGCGTTCCCTCCCGCCCCGAAGGACCGGGTTCCACGCAAGGAGATTCCGATGAGTATTGAGCCATCCATCCCCGTTGCGCGAAGCAGTATTTCATGACCTGTTCCAGAGGCCGATACGGTCGGATTCATGGAGTGGAATTTTCCGACGGCCGAACAGCTCGCGGCTGCGTTACGTGCCGGTGAAGTGAGCTCGGCGGAACTGACCGACGAGGCGATCGCCCGTATTGAGCGGGACGACAAGGCGATCAACGCGATCTGCGTACCGGACTTCGACCGTGCACGGGCCGCCGCGCGCGGTGCCGACCAGGCGCGCGCCAACGGTGAGGACCGGCCGCTGCTCGGCATTCCGGTGACGGTCAAAGAGTCCTACAACATCGCAGGGCTGCCCACGACCTGGGGCATGCCGCCGCACCGGAACTACATGCCGGCCGAGGACGCGGTGCAGGTGTCGCGGCTCAAGGCCGCGGGCGCGGTGGTGCTCGGTAAGACCAACGTGCCCTTGGGGCTGCAAGACGTGCAGAGCTTCAACGAGATCTACGGCACCACCAACAACCCGTGGGATCACGGTCGCACGCCAGGTGGATCCTCCGGCGGATCAGCGGCGGCCCTGGCGTCCGGATTCGGCGCACTGTCCATCGGCTCCGACCTCGCCGGTTCGTTGCGCACCCCCGCACACTTCTGCGGTGTGTACGCACACAAGCCGACACTCGGGCTGGCGGCGACCCGCGGCATGGTCCCGCCGACCGCGCCGGCCTTGCCGGCCGACCATGACCTCGCCGTCGTCGGTCCGATGGCGCGCACTGCCCGCGACCTCACGCTCCTGCTCGACGTCATGGCCGGACCGGACCCGCTCACGCTCGGCGTGGCGCACGACTTGACGCTGCCGCCCGCACGCCACGAGCGGCTGTGCGACTTCCGGGTCTTGGTCCTCGACAACCATCCGCTCATTCCGACCGGGTCCGCTGTGCGGGCAGGCGTGAACCGGGTGGCCGAGGCGCTCGTCGACGGCGGCGCTCGCGTCGAAGGGCACAGTCCGCTGCTGCCCGATCTGACCGAAGCCGCGGTGCTCTACACGCAGTTGCTGTTTTCGGGCTCCATTGCCCGTTTTCCCGTCGAAGCGTACGACGAACTGCGGACCCGCGCCGCCGGACTGAGCGCAGACGACCGGAGTCTCGATGCGGCGCGGCTGCGCGGCATGGTGCTCAGCCACCGTGACTGGGTCGAGGCGAACAGCCGTCGCGAGCTGCACCGCCACGGCTGGCGGCAGCTCTTCGCCGAGTTCGACGCGGTCGTTTGTCCGATCACGCCCACTCCCGCGTTCCCGCACGACCACAACCCCGATCCGAGGGAACGCCGGCTCGACATCGACGGCGTCGATTACCCGTACTTCGACCAGCTGGTTTGGGCCGGTCTGGCCACCATGCCCGGCCTGCCCGCCACCGCCGTACCAGCGAGCCGGTCCCCGGAGGATCTGCCGGTGGGAGTGCAGCTCATCGGTCCGACGTTCGAGGACCGCACCCCGCTGCGACTGGCCGAACTGCTCGAGCAGAAGATCGGCGGCTTCCAGGCACCGATGTAGGACGCACTGCCTGCGTGTCCGTCGAGGACGAGAGGTACGGATCACGACGAGATCCTCCGAATGCGCGCAGTCGCTGCCCGGAAGGTCCACCGTGTTGCGCTCCTCGTACTGCTCAGCGGCACGAGTCACCGGCCGCCCGCCGCCCCTGCCCCGCTTCTTGCGGGCCGGGACGCGGGCGGCCCACCGGTCCCCCCAGCCAGGCCTTCTCCGACACCCTGACGAACTGGAGCCTTTAGGCGGCCTGCCCCCAGCGTGAGCAGGAACGCCGGCGGGCGGCAGCGCCGGTCGGCAGCGAGGTGGACCTTGCTGGGTCGGGCCACCGCGCGAGCGCCCCAGCGCCGCTGGCTCGAGTCGGGCCCGGCGGTGACAATGCAGCCGCCGGCGCTCGGCCCGCTCGGACTCCCGGGCCGGCCGCGTCGGTGTGGATCAGCACGTCATGACGCCGATCGCCCGGCACAGCGGACGTGCTTGGAGTCACCGGGGCCGCCGGCGCCGTCGCCCAGTGGTCCTGAGGCGGTCGTCGCATCCTGGCGGGCGACCGGCCAGGTGAGCACAACCCACCGGCCCCGGCGTTCCTCACTGTCCGCGTTCACCGCGTGATCCGCCGATGTGGGCGAAGCGACTCCCGGTGTTATTCAATGAGGTGTGCCGTCAGAGATCTCGGCGCCCCGTCGGACGGGTCCGAGTACGGCCCCGGCGCTGCGCCGGGGATTGCTGAGAGAGCCGCATGGACTCCACACCTTCCCCTTCGTCTTCGTCGCCGTTCGACCTGGTCAGCAGCGCCCTGGGGCGCTACATCCCGAGCGGCGGAGCGGCAGCGCCCGCCGGTCCTGCCGACGCGCAGGGCGACCGCGCCCCCAGCCGACGCGTCCCCGACAACGGGGCAGCCGGCCGTCAGGATCAGATTCTCGGCGCGGTCAACCTGGACAGGGATCTGAGAATCACCCGCTGCAATCTGGACGCCCCCGTATTCGCGGGTCTGAACGCCGAGGTCGGGAGCCCTTTCGTCGATCTCCTTCCTCCCGGGGACGTACCGACCGTCACACGGCGGTTGCGGCAGGTCCTGGAAACCGGTGAAGCCCACGTCGCCCGGATCCAGCGCCTGCGCCGCCGCGACGGGTCGGAGCTGGTGGTTTCGCTGAGCATCCTGCCCGCCGCGGTCCCTCAGGAGGGCCTGACCGTCTCCGTTATCGCCATGGCCAGAAGGCTGCACCTGTACGCCGCCGAGACCGCGATCGGCACCTCGCTGGACATCGGCGAGACCGCGCAGTCGCTGGCGGAGTCCCTGCTGGCCTGGGGAGACGTGGTCGCCGTCGACCTCGACTTCGCCGTGTGGACAGGCGAGGGAGTCACTGAGCAGGCGCAGGGGCGCATCCGGCTCCGGCGGGCGGCCCTGGTGCCGGACCGGGCGTGGCCCGAGGGCTACGTGACTCCGGGCGACGATCTTCCCAGCGACGCGAGTCGCCTGCTGGCGCAGGCGGTACAGCGGGACGATGCCCCGCAGGCCATCGTCATACCCGACCGGGAGGCGGTCGAGCGGGTACTCGGCGGGCCGCGAGTGATGCGTGCCCTGGTGCCCGGTGACCGGTCGGCGGGTGTGGCATGCATACCGCTGGTCCTGGACGGCACGCCGCCTGTCGTACTGGGCGTGGCGGAGGTCTGGCGGCGGGCGGACTCCCCCTTCCGCGACAGTGAGCTGTTCGACCTGCAGGAACTGGTGGCCAGGACCGTCCATCACGTCGACCTGGCCCGTCAGCACCAGCGCGAGCACACGCAGGTGCTGGCGTTGCAGCGCCGGCTGCTGCCCCGGACCGGCGGCGACACCGTCGAGATCGCCAGCGTCTACCAGCCCGCCACCCCCGACAGTGCGGGCGTCGGCGGTGACTGGGTGAACAGTTTTCCGCTGCCGGACGGCCGTACCGCGCTGGTGGTCGGTGACGTCGTCGGGCACGGCCTGGGAGCCGCGGCAACCATGGGCCAGCTGAGCATGGAGGCCCGCGCGCTGCTGTCCGCGGGGCTTGCGCCCGACGAGGTGCTGGAGCACCTGGACGAGACCGTGTCGCTGCTGGACGACGCGGACTCCGGGCTGGCGGCCGGCTACAGCGCCCTCGGATCGACCTGCTGCATCGCCCTCTACGACCCGGTCAGCCACCGCGTGGCGCTGTCCAGCGCCGGCCACCTCCCCCCGGTCCTGGTGTCCCCGGACGGGCACGCGGGCCCGCTCGCGGTCCGCCCCCATCCCGGCCTGGGCGCCGAGTTCGCGCTACGGGAGCCGTTCGCCGTACACACGTTCCGCGCGCCCCCGGGCTCCCTGCTCGCCCTCTACACCGACGGCCTGGTGGAAGATCCGACCGAGTCGATCGACGAGGGCATCGGCAGACTGGCGGACGCCGTGTCCACGGTGCACCCCTGGGACGCCCTGCAGCAGGCCGCACGGCGCGTCGTCTCCATGCTGGCGCCCGTGCACCAGCGCGACGACGTGACCCTGCTGCTCGCACGCATGATCGGCTACCGCAAGGGGGACACCGCGACATGGCGGCTGCCCGCCCGCGACGACGCGCCCGCCCGTGCCCGCGCGCAGGTCTCCGCGCTGCTGCGGCAATGGCGCACCCGGGACGACACCCTCGACAACGTGGCCCTGCTGATCAGCGAGCTGGTCACGAACGCGGTGCGCTTCGCCACCGGCCCCATCACGGTACGGCTGATCAGGGCCGGTCACGGCCTGCTGTGCGAGGTGGGCGACACCGGCAACGGCAGGCCACGTCTGGGCCGGGGCGGCGTCCTCGACGACGGCGGTCGTGGCCTGTACATCGTGCACAAGCTCACCACCCGGTGGGGGGTGCGGTGGACGGACACCGGCAAGGTGGTCTGGGCGGAAGTCGCCAGGTGACGCGGCTGCAGGGCCGGGGCGGCCGGCGCATGGGGCGCGGCAAGGGTACGGGCCGCGTGCCCGTCAGCCGGCGCCACCGACAGTACGGACGGCGCCCTCAGCGGAACCGGTGTCGCGACCGGTGATGCGGGCGGGCCCGTCTGCCGGTACGGATGGCGCGGGCTCGCACTACAGCCACTCCCCCTCCAGGGCGGTGGCGGTGAGGCCCGGTGCCGCCGCGTACAGGACGGCGCGACTGCCTGACTTCTGCCCGGCGTCGTGCGCCCGCCGCATGATGTCGAACACAGCGGCGCCTCCGCGGTTGCCGCTGGTGTAGCTTTCCCGGCTGTAGTCCAGCAGCCCCGACGGCCACGCCTCGGGCATCGTCTGCTCCATGTACTCCAGCACCCGGGTCCCGCCTGGGTGCGCGAGCAGCACGTCGGGGTGCCAGGAGTCGGGTTCGTCCTGGTAACGGACGCGCAGCCACTCCCACATCGCGGTGACCGTCTCCTGTACGGCGCGCGGCCCGCGCCGGTCCATCACGAAGTGGTTGCCGTCCGACCGCGTATCCAGGCGGTGCAGGTCCTGGGTGCCGGGCAGGGTGTGGTGCCAGGCCGAGTCCAGCCGCAGCACCGACTCACGCCTCGGGCGGCCCGTGACCACCGCGGCGACCGCGGTGTCGGCAAACAGCAACCGGACGATCAAGGACTCGAGGGTGTCGTCCGCCGGCTGGTAGGTCGTGCTCAGCGCCTCCGCGATCACGACCAGGACCACCCGGTCGGGGTCCGCGGCCACGAGATCCGCCGCCAGCGCCAGAGAGCGGGTCCCCGCGATACAGGCCCACTGCGTGGCCGGCAGCAGCATCACGTCATTGCGGAGCGCAAGCTTGTTGGCCAGGGCGATGTCCAGACCCGGCAGCGCCGGGGTGGTGGAGTGACTGGTGATCAGGCAGTCGATGTCTGCCGCGTCCAGCCCGGCGATCTGCAGGGCCCCGCGCGCCGCACGCTCCCCGTAGGACTGCACGGCCTCCCAGGCCGGCGCCGTGCGCTCCTGGACGGTCTGCGGCGTGGGTATCGCCTCCAAAGCGGCGATCACGCGGTCCACGTCCTGCTGGGTGAACCCGTCGCGTGCCAGCGCCTCTTGGGCCGGTCCGATGCCGACAGCCCGCAGGCCGCTGTCGTTGCCCGGCGCAACGGCGGTCTCCAGCGGCAGCATCCACCCGCGGGTCTCGATGCCCGTACTGGCCGCGATGCCGTCGATCCGCGGCGCCCACGCCGCGTGCGGGTGGCGGTCGCGCACCTCCGCCACGATCTGGCTGGTCTGCACGGCGTGCTCGCCGTGTATCACGGCAGGAGGACAGACGTAAGCGGCCATGATGGCACCTTTCTTGGGGGGAGCAAGGAGGAACGGCAGAACGGCACGAATGCTGTGGAATGGGCCACTTTGGAACTTCGCGCCCAAGAGAATGCCGATGAGCTCCACTTCGGAAGTCGGTGCTCCGAGCATGGACGCTAAAGGGACATTTACGCTGTGACCAAGACAACTTGGGCAGCCCTTTGAGGGCGTGACACGGCACACACCGCCCAAAAAGGGGCACCCCCGGACCGGTTCCGCAGCTCCTGCCTGACGCCCCGTGAGCCAGCGAGGGTGCCTGGTCAATGCCGCTGCAGCCGGGAGACACTCATGGCGGCCCAAGCGGCTCACTTACATGGACTCTCCACAGCCGGGAGGAGGTGCGCCGCGATCTGCAAGCTGTCCCCCGCAATGGGCGATTGCCGGGGGCGCGGTTCCCGAACTGCGAGCTCGCGGCAACGGCACCGTTGATCGCGGCCAGGGCTCGGGCGACGTCCAGCAGATGTCCGACGTGTTCTTCGCCACCGTGCCCGTCCTCGCACGACCGCCTCCAGCTTGCAACCTCTGGCAGCATGCGTGTGATCTACGTCTCCACCCGTCACCTTCACGGCTGGCTGCCTACGGCGCGAGCATCACCCATCGCATGCTTGCTCTTCCCTCGGTTTGCACCGATGCAGCAGCCGCCAAAGGTGGGCGAGTCGATGAGCGCGGACTCACGAACCACACGGGCCGAGGGCAGCCGAGGAACCCTGGCGTGGCTGTCCTTCATTCTCGTCTCCGTCGGAGAACCCCAGTACCGCCCCCACTTGTTGGCTGGATACGCGCAATCGCATCAGACGCACCCGCATGACCACAGCGCCGTCCGGAGCACTGAGCCGGCGGGAACTCCCCCACCCGCAGGCGGCGCTTGGTCCAACAGGAGCCAACAGGGCGGCGGGAGTCGTCCTTGCCGTTGTGGCGGTAGACCTCACCCGGCATGGCGGGTGGAAGCCTCAAGTCGAGTCCGCGAGGTCAACTGGCGAGGAGCCGCCAAAGAGAGGTGCGGGCCTGAGCCGGCCGCTCGCTGCGGCGCTCACGGAAGAGATCCACAAGAACCGGCAGCGTGTTGGCGTGCTCGGTCAACCAGATCTGTCGCAGCGACACCATCCCGGACATCAAGAGCGCCACCACCGACACGATCTCCACCAGACCCGCGACAACAGCCGAACCGCACTCTGCGCCTTTCTCGTTCGCGCCGACACCGGGCCCGACACCGGAACCCTGTGGCGTACCGCGGCGCGTGTGGGCCTGCTGTAGGCACGAGACGCCCGGGCACGGGAAGGGCGTGCGACGAGGCCGCGGCACCCAGCGTCGTCTGCACGCTGGGCAACCCTTCCGTACGCCACTGACTGTTGGCGCACAAACGAGGTGCGCGGCGGTGCGTGAAAGATACGTAACCGACCTACGTAGACCCACGGTTGTCACACGTGGACGCGGCTCGGAGGCTCGTGCTCATGACTCCACTCACCCCCGCGTCGCCCGAGGTCGCCGACCTGGCCGCCCGGCATCGGCTGGGGACGCTCCAGAGCGTGTTCGCGCCGAAGCGCCTCGGTCGGGCGGTGTTCGCCGTCCATGTCTTCAACTGCCTCATGCTCATGCCGTTCTTCCTGGTCCCCGGGCTGCTGTACTACTGGTTCTGGATGCGCCGTTTCCCCGACTTCAGCCGGAAGCGGGCCGCCCAGCGGCTGCACCTGTTCGAGGAGGGGCTGGTCGTGCACCCGCCGTCCGGCGGCGAGCCGGTCGCCCTGCGCTGGGACTCCCTGCGCCTGCAGCAGGACATCATCCAGCTGATCATCAACGGCCGCCCCGCGCCGACCAGATACGTCTACACGGCAGGCGCCCCCGGTCAGGGATCGGTGCGGATCACGGAGTTCTATGAGGATCCCGACACCTGGGGTCCCCGGATGCAGGACGCGGTGGTACGCGCGCAGGGAGCGACCGTACTGGAAACGCTCCGCGAGGGCGGCACGGTCCCGTTCGGTGCGCTCTCGCTCTCCCGCACGGCCGTATCCGCCCCCGAAAAGGGCAGCCTGCCCTGGCCCAAGGTCCGGGAGGTCCAGTCCTCGGGCGGCCTGGTCCGCATCATGACCACCGGCGCCTCGGGCGACCCCGTCCGCTGGTCCCACCACCTGATCAAGGACATCACGAACCTGTACCTGTTCCTGGCGGTCGCCCACAGCCTGCGCGAGCAGTCCGCCGTCGATTAGACACTCCCCCGCGCGCCCGCAGGTGCACGTGTTGTCGGCATGCGCAGTCGCTCGTCCTGCCCGCCTCCGGTACCGGATCCACGACACATCACCCCGCACCGAGCCCCCACACCACGACGCCACGGCCCCCGGTGCTTGTCTCAACATCGGGCAACGACCCCCTACTTCGTGAGGGTTTTATGTGTGGTGCAGAGTCAGCGCCGCCTCGCTCAGTGGGTGCCGTGCGGATCGATGGGGAGCGTCAGGCGGAACAGGGCCCCACCTCCAGGTGCCTGGTGCGCCGTGAGTTCCGCGTTGTGGGTGTGGCGATCTGGCGCGCCATGGCCAGACCCAGGCCGGAACCGGAAGGGCGCGTGCGGTCCGGGCCCGGTAGAAGCGGTCGAAGACGTGGGGCAGGTCGGCTGTGTCGATCCCGGGACCGTGGTCACGGACGGTGATCTCCAGCCTGCTGTCGCCCGGTGACCGGCGTGCGGCCACCTCGACCCGGGCGTCGGCCGGGGAGAACTTCGCCGCGTCGTCCAAGAGGTTGGAGAACAGTCGCGTCAGGCGGCTCGGCACGGCGGCGGTCAAGGTCGGCGCGGCGGCCGGGTCGGTATCGAGGACGAAGCCGATCTGGGGCCAGTGATCACGGGCAGCGGCCACGGTGTGCTCCAGAAGGGCTGTTGGCCGTACCAGTTCCAGGGCCTGCTGCGGCTCCTCGTCACGGGCCAGGTCGATCAGGTCGTTGACCAGAGTGGTCACTTCACGCAACTGGCGCGTAAGTGCGCCCGTGGCACGTTCCCTCTGGCATGGGGTCAACCGGTCCGCGCGGAGCAGGATCTCGGCGTTGGCGCGCAGCGCTGTGAGGGGGGTGCGCAGTTCGTGCGAGGCGTCGGCGACCAGGCGTGGCTGCGCGGCGAGGGACTGGCACCCGCCCACCAGCGGTATCCGCGAACTGCACGCAGCCGTGACGGCACGAGCCGGCTGAGGTGCACCTGGTATCCGCGCGCGGCCATGGCTCCTGGTCGTTCCTGTGGGGCCGCGAGCCCTCGGTCGTGCGGAATCCCGCCCTGGAAGCGGAAGGCTGGATGCCCTGGCCCGGGAGTACCCGGCTTCGAGACTGCCTGACTTGCAAAGCCGGACGGCGCCCCCGCCCCGGGGAGGGGGGTGCCGTCCGGCTTTGCAAGCTGCGGAAGGGGCCTACCCGATCATGGAGGGGGCGAAGGGCGACAGGGCCGGCGCGAGCTGCATGCCGGGGGCCAGGCCGAGGGCGATGAGGGCGTCGGGCAGACCGCGCCCGGTCCGGGCGGCGTCCATCGTGCCGGGGACGGCCAGTGGGCGGCAGCTGGCAGCGATGATCTCGAACAGGTGCTGCACCCGGCCGGGCCCGCGGGGCAGGAGCTGGCCGTGGAAGTCCTCGTGGTGGGCGAGAACGAGGGCGGCCAGGCCCGCGAGGTGGGCGGAGGCCGTGCCGGTGCCGTCGAGGGCCGCGTAGCCGTCCTGCGGCGCACACGACAAGACCGCCACACCGGGGGCGGCCGCATCCACGCCGGGGCCGTAGCAGCTGAACGGAGCGGCGAAGAGCCCTTCAGGTGTCAGCTGCGGGCCGTAGTGAGTGGCTTGGGAAGTGTCGGGCGGGTAGGTGCCGAAGGCGCCTACTGCACCGACGGCGAAGACGGTGGGCAGCGAGGCGGGGAAGGCGATCGGCCCGCCGGTGTCTCCCGCGGGGGCGATGCAGGCGATGCCCGCCGCGGCTGCGTCGGCGAGTTTGCGGGAGACCAGGGCCGACGGGTGAGGGCTTGCCACGGCGATGTGGGCGATGTCCACCTCCCGCAGGATGCAGTGGTCAAGGGCGGCGATCAGGTCGCTGAAGTGCCCGTCGGGCAGCACCTGGCAGACGTCGATCTCGGCGTCGACGGCGATGCCGAGAATGCCCCTGCCGGTGTCCGCGCTGGCGATGATGCCGGCTGCGTGGGTTCCGCTGCCGACCGGGTCGTGCGTCCAGCCCTCGGTGGTGTTGTGGACGAGATCGATGCCGGAGCGTACCCGTTGTTTCAGGTCGGGGTGGTCGGCGTTGACGCCCGTACCGATGAGCGCGATCTTGATGCCGAAGGCGCGGAAGGTGGGGGGCAGCCGGTCCAGGCGCATGGCCTGCTGGCCCCAGCCGTACTGCTGCCGCTGTTCCAGTTCCGGGTAAACCTTGGGCAGCGGGGTGAGGGTGACAAGGTTCTCCCCGGTCGCCGAGAGCTCGGGGCGATGGATCCAGCGGTCCGTGTATCCGCCCCTGGGGCGCACGTACAGGGACTGGATGGACTGCGCGGTGTCCGTCGCCAGGGTGACGGTGACCGTCCCGTCGGCGGCGGTGATGCCCTGGCCGGGCCAGGCCGCCCCGATCAGGAACACCCCCGCACCCGCCAGCGGTTCACCGTCAGGGCCGCACACACGCAACCCGATCTCCACGGGTTCCTCCAGCGGCATGACCAGCCCCGGGTCACGCAGCGGCAGCACCCCTGCGGCCGGCGAGGCGGGTACGGCTGCGGACAGCGGCAGGTCGGGCTCGATGTGCACATGCAGCGACCGCAATGCCGGCACTTGGTCCTCGGCCGCCTCGACGACCACGACTTCCGGACAGGAGGGCTGCACTCCAGCCGACTGCAGCTTCTCCGACGGTCGCAGCCTGCGGACCACCGTGACCTCGGGCATGCTCTCCAGCCGGTCACACACCGCGTCCATGCTGAGTTCAGGCACTCCCACAGGCAGAAGCTGCTGCGGCAATGGGGCCATCATGTACCGCGACCGGCGCGGCTGCACCGCGATCGGTGACGGTGCCCCCGTTTTGCGTGGCGTCGCTTCCTCCTCGGGGCCCTCCCCGCCGGCCCCCGCGCCGTCGACTTCGCTCTGGCGGTTGTTCCGGGGCTTGTTTCCGGGCGTGTCCTTGACCATTACGTCCACCTTCACACCTACGTCGGCTATTGGGCTTCTGATCGAAATAACGGGCGACTCACGCTTCCACGGCTGTGCGGCGTGTCCGGGAACCGCTCCCGGGCACACCGCACAGGCACTGCCTTATGTCAGCCGATACCGAAGGGCTGACCCATCTGGCCGTAGCCGAAGCCGGGCTGCTGGTACTGCTGCGGGTACGGCTGGCCGAACGACTGCTGGCCGAAGCCGCCACCCCAGGGCTGCTGGCCCTGCTGGCCTTGCTGGCTCTGCTGCACCAGCGTCAGGATCGCGGTCGGCAGCGCCTGCTGCACGGACTGCTCCACAGCGCTGCGCACGCCTTGCAGCAGCGTCGTGTGCAGTGCCACGGCCAGGTACGGGTGCGCCTGGTGGCCCAGGCCCTGCTGCTGCAGCTGCTGCTGGACCTGCTGGATCTGCTGCAGCGTCTGCTGCATCCGCTGCCCAATCTGCTGGCTCGCCTGCTGACAGGCCTGCTGAATCGTCTGCTGCACGACCTGCGCGAGCTGCTGCTGCGGCCCGGCGATCTGCTGGCCGAACTGCTGCATGGGCGGGGTGGCGGTCATCATCGACATGAATGCTCCGTTCGATGCCACAGGAAAGCCAACATAAGGAATGATGTTGGCTTTTTCGGAATTATTCCGACGCGCTGAAGCTATGGTGACGTCGCCCCGCCCGCAATCGGGCGAGCCAATCAGTGGGAGGAATCCCCCGATCGGGTCCGACGGCTGGCGCGGGTGCCGGACTGCTGCGGGGTTGGCCCTGACCGAATGCCAAGAGCGAGCACTGGACGACGCCGGGCCCCAGTACCAGGTCCTGACGGGTTCATCGATGGCCGGAGGCCCAGACGACGACTGCATCGAACTGGTTACTGGTTGAACAGTATCCAACCGCAACGGGCTCGAGCCCCTGCCGAGTGCCCCAACGGCACGCCGCCGGACGAGTGGATGGATGGGCAAAGCCAACCAGGGCGAAGCGGATCACTTCGTCGAGCTGCAGGACGAAGTCCACCGGCTCAAGGAGGCGGTCGCCTCGCACGCCGTGGTGGACTGAGTACACCGACAGACATGTGGCAGTACGCCCCGCCCATGACCCCGCATCCCACCCGTGGTCACCCGCAGCGAGAATTCGCGCCCGGCCCCGGACACGCTCGCCGCCTGAGGCGTGATGCCGTGGCCCCAACCCTCATCGGGGCCATCGGATGCAGGCCGCAGCCCCGCTACCACGATCCGGCCCCACCGGTGACCGACCTGGCCACCCGGCTCGGACAGCAGGCGATCACCTGCCTCACCTGGCAGCAGGGCTCGCGAGGTGAGCTCCGCTCCCGCTCACCGACGTGCGCGTCCGCATCGCCGGCAAAGCAGTCGAGCGCCCTGTCCGGGCCGCGGCCTCGGCGCAACAGGGCTGGCGGGAAAGGATCCTGCCCGACTGTCGCCTGCTGATCGCGGGCTCCCAGGCCCCCGGCCGCCGGCATCCGCGTCAGTGCACCAGCGGGTCGAGTAGTTGACACCCACTCAGAAGTGGCTCGCTCACGCGAAGTACGGACGCCCATCGGCCTGTCCTGGTGGCGAGGGCCGGGCGGCCCTCCGTGTAAATCCTTGAGCGATGACGGGAGCAATGCTCAGCATCGGCATCGAAGAAGACCACGACTGCCCCATTTTTTCGCTTCCCTCCGTGGTCAAACATAAGCAGAGCGCAAGCGACTTGACGCGAAGTCCCCTTGAGTCGGCCTCAAGACGGCAAAAGACTGCTGCGGTAGCAAGGCCGCGCTTCCGTCCTGGGACCCGCGGCACTGCAGTCACAATCGCAATGTGAGGAGAAGGTCGATGCCCGACGCCAGCCGTCAAGACGCCGCACACTCGATCACGCTGACCGACGGCACTGCCACCCGAACCCGGGAGGCGGCCCCCGTCGACCTGGCGCCGGTCCAGGAACTGCACCGCCGTTGCTCGCTGGGCAGCCGAGCCCTGCGATACCACGCGGGCAAGTCCGAGCTCTCACCTGCCGAATGGCGCCAGTTGTCCAGCCCACAGCGCGGCACCACGCTGGTGACCACTCCGGCCGAACGTACGGACCACATCATCGCCATAACCAACGTCATGCGCACCGACCAGCAAGGGGTGGGGGAACTCGCGATCCTGGTCGAGGACGCGTGGCAGGCCAGGGGGCTCGGCACCGCGCTGGCCGAACATGCGGCTACCATTGCCCGCCGCGAGGGCCACCACGCGCTGGCCGCCGCGGTGGCGGCGAGCAACAAGCCGATGCTCCATGTCCTTCAGAAACTGGACGCGACACCGGACGACGCCACCGGGCCCGTGCTCGACCTCCGCATCCTGCTCTAGGGGTGCTGCACGATCGGGTGACAGCTGAACTGGCTTGCCCTGTGGGGTGCGTGGGAGAGATGTCGTGGTGCCGAAGCCGTATCCGGAAGAGTCCCACGAGGATGTCCTGCGGGTCGCGAGGAACCGCGGCCTGGGTGTGACGCTGGAGCAGTTGGCTGCCAGCTTCGGTATCCATGTGACGACGCTGTCGAAGCGGCTGCGTCGCGCGGACAGCGATGACCGAATGAAACCCGGAACGACCAGGCAGCAGAACGCGGAACTGCGGGAGGCGCGGCGGATCAAGCTGCTGGAGCAGGAAAAGGATCCACCCGCTCGTGAGGGAGCCGGCCGTGGACGGGATTCCCGTCACGGTCACGTGCCGGGCCTTCAAGCTCGCCGGGCAGCCCTGCTACCGGCGGCTCGGTCACCCGGTTACTTGTGCCGTGCTCGAGGTGGCCCATCGCGCGACGCGCTGTTCGATGCCCGTCGGTGACGACCCGGAGTTCGGCTACCCCTTCCATGCCGATGAGGCCCGCAGCACGGGGGCTGCCAGGGCCGACCGGACCGCGTGGCGGATCTGCCTGCCCGCCGTCGTCGGCGCCGGCGCCCTCGGCATGCTCGGAACCCGGCCCCTCCTCGATGCCGCAGCAGGGACAGCTTTCGCCCTCGGGGCACTGGGCCGCTCCCGCAGCAGAGAAACGACGCACCTTCCTCAACAACTCACCGGTCGCCTACCTGCTCTCCGTTGAACGCAGCCCCACCCAACCACTCTCCTGCACCGCCTCGCTCACCGCCGCTGACCCCTGACGGCAAGCACACCAACGCCGCACCTTGCCCCTGCGTCCTGGAGAGTCCTGGGTTGCGACGAACACGGCTTTGTACTCACTGGCCCCGATCTGCTGCGCGCCGGCGAACCCCAGCCGACTGGCCGTTGGACCGCGATCCCTTGTTGCTCGAGACCGGCGTTCGGGGGGTCTTCGCGGCCGGTGACGTACGCGCTCACTCGATCAAGCGGGTGGCTTCCGGTCTAGGCGAAGGCGCCATGGCCGTCGCGCTGATCCACCGCCATCGGGCGTCATCGGGCCAGTGGCAAGGCCCGTAGGGGCAGGTCCGCCGTGCGGGCAGACACGGCACGCACCTGCATGCCCGCGGCACCCAGCTCCCGGTAGCGGCTTGCCCAGCCGGCGGCGGTGATGTGGCTGACCTGGAAGCATTCCGCGGCCCGCCGCAGCGGCCAGCCGTCGTCCACGACACAGCGGGCCAGACGCAGTCTCCCGGTCAGGGTCAGCGGGACAGTACGGTGGGACACAAGGGCCTTCTGCGGTCGACGGTAGCTGTCGCAATCCACACCGAACCCACAAGGCCCTCACCCCTTCAACCACGTACGGCAACCAGGGCCACAGCCGCTGCACGAGTGGCCCTGGTTGTGGTCGGCCTCAGGCCCAGCCTGCTCTATCGGGTTTCCAGTTCCCCGATCCGCGCCACTGTCGTTCCCCTCTTCGGGCACACCCACACCGCACTGTCCGTGCGGACAGTCGCCGTCAGCGGATGCGTGTCCGGGTGTGTGGGGCACTGTGGCCAGACCGCCGATGCGCCTTCGGACCACAGTGCCTCCACTGCCCAGTCCTGGACCTGATCTGCCAGGTGCACGAGCAGCTCTGCGGTGGTGCCATCCGGATGTGGAGTCAGGCCGTGGCCTGAACCGTCCGGGGCCCAGAGCGTGATCCCGATCCCGGGCCCTGACCCTGGAGTTTGGACACCGGAGAGACTTGGATCTTGATGGTCCAGGAGAACGGAGTCCCTGTGGGGATGAAGCATTACCCCGCCGAGTTCAAGGCGGACGCGGTCGCGTTGTACCGGT
>NZ_JAUYWJ010000054.1:0-25218 GCF_032656585.1 Streptomyces herbicida | reverse complement strand
AGCCGTACTTGTTGTCGAACTTGGACTTCGTCACCGCGTCGTTGACGTTGATCGCCGGGAACAGGAGAACGCCGTCGCGCTGCATCTCGTACAGGCGGTGCACGCCCGTCGTGGTCTCCTCGGTCACACCACGGATCTCGGAGGCGACGGCGGCCCAGTCGAGGCCGCTGCGCTCCAGCAGGGCGCGGATCACGGCGAGTTCGTCGTTGTCGGGGGCCGGGAGGACGCCCGTCTTGGCGTACTCCACGCCCTGGTGGACGAGGAGGGTGGCGTCACCGCCGTCGTCGAGGATCGTGTTCGGGCCGCCGGTGGGGCTGTCCGGCCAGGTCAGCGCCTGCTCCGTGCACCACCAGTACTCCTGAAGGGTCTCGCCCTTCCAGGCGAAGACCGGGATTCCGGCGGCGGCGATCGCGGCGGCCGCGTGGTCCTGGGTGGAGTAGATGTTGCAGGAGGCCCAGCGGACCTGCGCGCCCAGGGCGACCAGGGTCTCGATGAGCACGGCGGTCTGCACGGTCATGTGCAGGGAGCCGGTGATGCGGGCGCCGGCCAGCGGCTGAGCCTCGGCGTACTCCTCGCGGATCGCCATCAGGCCCGGCATCTCGTGCTCGGCGAGGGTGATCTCCTTGCGGCCGAACCCGGCCAGGGAGAGGTCGGCGACCTTGAAGTCAGGGGTGTTGGCGGGCATGCGCGGGCCTCTCGGTGCGGTGGGTCAGGTTGCGGTGGATGTCGAGGGTCGCCGTGGAGCGGTTGAGGGTGATGTAGTGCAGGCCGGGCGCGCCCTCGGCGAGGAGCCGCTCGGCCAGGGCCGTGGCATGGTCGACGCCGATGCGGTGGGCGGTGTCGGCGTCGTCACGGGCCGCCTCCAGGGCCTCGGCCAGGTCCCGCGGGAAGCGTGCGTCGCTCAGCTCGGCGAAGCGCTGGATCTGCCGGGCGTGGACCGCCGGCATGATCTCCGGGATGATCGGCGTCTCGCAGCCGGCGGCCGCCACCCGGTCGCGCAGCCGCAGATAGTCCTCGGCGTCGAAGAACATCTGCGTGATGGCGTAGTCGGCGCCGGCCCGGCACTTGGCGACGAAGTGCCGGATGTCGCTGTCCCAGTCGGACGAGCGCGGGTGGCGCTCGGGGAAGGCCGCGACCCCGATGCTGAAGTCTCCCGCCGAGCGGACGAGTTCGACGAGCTGGTAGGCGTGGCGCAGGCCGTCCGGGTGCGCGGTCCAGGGGCCGCGCGGGTCGCCCGGCGGGTCGCCGCGCAGGGCCAGGACGTCGCGGATCCCGGCGTCGGCGTACTGGCCGACGATGTGCCTGAGCTCGGCCACCGAGTGGTCGACGGCGGTGAGATGGGCGACGGGGCGCAGCGTCGTGTCGGTGGCGATACGGCGGGTGACGGCGATCGTACGGTCACGGGAGGAGCCGCCCGCGCCGTACGTCACCGACACGAAGGTGGGCCCGACGGCCTCGATACGACGGATCGCGTCCCACAGCGTCCGCTCCCCGGCCTCCGTCCTGGGCGGGAAGAACTCGAAGGAGAAGGTGCGCACTCCGGCGGCCAGCAGGTCCCGCAGGGAGCCTGCCGACGAGGTGGTGGCGGCTGTGGTCATCGGACGCTCTCCTCGGCCGGGCCGCCGGTCGTCTTGAAGTAGACGGCCTCCGGGTGGTGCAGGATCAGGGCGTCCGTGGACTGTTCCGGGTGGAGCTGGAACTCCTCGGAGAGCGTGACGCCGATGCGTTCCGGGCGGAGCAGTCCGGCGATCTTGGCGCGGTCCTCCAGGTCGGGGCAGGCCGGGTAACCGAGGGAGTAGCGGCAGCCCTGGTAGTCGGCGCGGAGCAGGCCCGCCAGGTCGGCGGGGTCCCGCTCCGCCACGCCCAGTTCGGCGCGGACGCGGGCGTGCCAGAACTCGGCCAGCGCCTCGGTCAACTGCACGGACAGGCCGTGGAGTTCGAGGTACTCGCGATAGGAGTCCGCGGCGAACAGCTCGTTCGCGGCCTCGGAGACGCGATTGCCCATGGTGACCGTCGTGAACGCCACCACGTCCGTCTCCTGCGAGACCGGATCCACTGCGTCCTGCGGGCGGAAGAAGTCGGCGAGGCACAGGTACCGGTCGCGCTGCTGGCGCGGGAAGGTGAAGCGGGTGCGCTCGGTGCCGTCCTCGTCGAGGACGATCAGGTCTTCGCCCTTGGAGACACAGCGGAAGTAGCCGTGCACGACGGCCGCTTCGAGGAGGTTGTCGGTGTGCAGCCGGTCCAGCCAGGCGCGCAGCCGCGGCCGGCCCTCCGTCTCGACGAGTTCCTCGTACGAGGGTCCGGTCCCGCCGCGGGCGGACCTCAGACCCCACTGACCCATGAACGTCGCACGCTCGTCCAGCCAGGACGCATAGTCGGCGAGCGGGATGCCCTTGGTGACGCGGGTGCCCCAGAAGGGCGGGGTGGGGACCGGGTTGTCCGTGGCCACGTCCGAGCGGGCCGGCAGGATGCTCCGGTCCTCGGTCGGCCGGGTGGTCGCCGTGGCGCGTACCCTGCGGCGCTTCAGCTCGGGCAGCGCGGCTCCCGCTTCGCCGCGCTTGAGCGCGGTCAGGGTGTCCATGAGGCGCAGGCCCTCGAATGCGTCGCGGGCGTAGCGGACCTCGCCGTCGTACAGCTCGTGCAGGTCCTGTTCGACGTATGCCCGGGTGAGCGCCGCTCCTCCGAGGATCACCGGGTAGGTGGTGGCGAGGCCGCGGTCGTTGAGCTCCTGGAGGTTCTCCTTCATGATCATCGTGGATTTGACCAGGAGGCCCGACATGCCGATGGCGTCGGCGCGGTGCGTCTCGGCCGCCTCGACGATCGCGGAGACCGGCTGCTTGATGCCGAGGTTCACCACGTTGTAGCCGTTGTTGGTGAGGATGATGTCGACGAGGTTCTTGCCGATGTCGTGGACGTCGCCCTTGACCGTGGCCAGGACCAGGGTGCCCTTGCCGGAGCTGTCGGAGCGCTCCATGTGCGGTTCGAGGTGGCCGACCGCGGCCTTCATCACCTCGGCGGACTGGAGCACGAACGGCAGCTGCATCTGCCCGGAGCCGAAGAGCTCGCCGACGGTCTTCATGCCGTCGAGGAGGATGTCGTTGACGATCTCCAGGGCGGAGTGCCGGGTCAGCGCCTCGTCCAGATCGGCGGTCAGGCCGCCCCGCTCCCCGTCGATGATGCGACGGCGCAGCCGGTCGGACAGCGGCAGCGCGGCCAGTTCGGCGGCGCGGGAGGCCTTCACGGAGCGGCTGTCGACGCCCTCGAAGAGCTCCAGAAAGCGCTGGAGGGGGTCGTAGCCCTCGCGGCGCCGGTCGTGCACCAGGTCGAGCGCGCATTCCAGCTGCTCCTGCGGAATGCGGGAGATGGGCAGGATCTTGGAGGCGTGCACGATGGCGGAGTCGAGTCCGGCGGCCACGCACTCGTGCAGGAAGACCGAGTTGAGGACGGTGCGGGCGGCCGGGTTGAGCCCGAAGCTGATGTTCGAGAGGCCCAGGGTCGTCTGCACGTCCGGGTGGCGGCGCTTGAGCTCGCGAATCGCCTCGATGGTCTCGACGCCGTCGCGGCGGGTCTCCTCCTGTCCGGTGGCGATGGGGAACGTCAGACAGTCGACGAGGATGTCGCTCTCGGCCATCCCCCACTCGCCGGTGAGGTCGGCGATGAGGCGCTCGGCCACGCGCAGCTTCCACTCGGCGGTCCGTGCCTGGCCCTCCTCGTCGATGGTGAGCGCGACGACGGCGGCACCGTGCTCGGCGACCAGCGGCATGATCCGCGCGAACCGGGAGTCGGGGCCGTCCCCGTCCTCGTAGTTGACGGAGTTGACGACGGCCCGGCCGCCCAGCCGCTCCAACCCGGCCTCCAGGACGGCGGGTTCGGTGGAGTCGAGGACGACGGGGAGCGTGGACGCGGTGGCGAGGCGGCCGGCGAGCTCCTTCATGTCGGCGACGCCGTCGCGGCCCACGTAGTCGACGCACAGGTCGAGCAGATGGGCGCCGTCGCGGATCTGGTCGCGGGCGATCTCGACGCAGGTGTCCCAGTCCTCGCGCACGAGGGCCTCGCGGAACTTCTTGGAGCCGTTGGCGTTGGTGCGTTCGCCGATGGCCAGGTAGGAGGTGTCCTGCCGGAACGGCACGGAGGTGTAGAGGGACGCGGCGGCGGGCTCGGGGCGCGGGTTGCGGCGCGCGGGTTCGAGGTCGCGTACGGCCTCGGCGACCTGGCGCAGATGCTCAGGAGTGGTGCCGCAGCAGCCGCCGACCAGGCTGAGGCCGTGCTCGGTGACGAACTGGCGGTGCGCGGTGGCGAGTTCCTCCGGGCTGAGCGGGTAGTGGGCGCCGTCCGCGGTGAGTACGGGCAGGCCCGCGTTGGGCATCGCGGAGATGCCGGTGCGGGCGTGCCGGGACAGGTGACGCAGGTGCTCGTTCATCTCGGCCGGGCCGGTGGCGCAGTTGAGGCCGATCAGCTCGATGCCGAGGGGTTCGAGGGCGCTGAGGGCGGCACCGGTCTCGGAGCCGAGCAGCATGGTGCCGGTGGTCTCGACGGTGATCTGCACGAACAGCGGCAGGTCGGCTCCCGTCTTCCGCAGGGCGCGGCGGGCACCGATCAGGGCGGCCTTGGTCTGCAGCAGGTCCTGGGTGGTCTCGACGAGCACGGCGTGCGCGCCGCCCGCGATCAGGCCTTCGGTCTGCTCCTGGTAGGCGTCGCGCAGATCGGCGTACGGGGCGTGTCCGAGGGTGGGCAGCTTGGTGCCGGGGCCGACCGAGCCGAGGACCCAGCGGGGCCGTTCGGCGGTGCTGTGGCCGTCGGCGACCTCGCGGGCGAGCCGGGCGCCGGCCTCGGCGAGTTCACGGATGCGGGCGGCGATGCCGTACTCGCCGAGGTTGGCGAGGTTGGCGCCGAAGGTGTTGGTCTCGACGCAGTCGACGCCCGCGGTGAAGTACGCGTCGTGGACGGAGCGCACGATGTCGGGGCGCGAGACGTTGAGGATCTCGTTGCAGCCCTCGTGACCCCGGAAGTCGTCGAGGGTCGGCTCCCGGTCCTGGAGCATGGTGCCCATGGCACCGTCGGCGACGACCACCCGGGTGGCCAAGGCGTCCCGCAACTGCTGTGCGGTCGCAGTGCGTTGGGTGCTCACAGGGCGTCCTCCAGGAGCGGTGCGAGCGCTGCGGCGGCCGTCTCGCCGTAGCCCTCGGTCAGCCTCGCCGCCACGGTCGTACGGTCCAGGACGTACTCCTGGGGGCCCGGTGCCTCCAGGGCGAGGCCGGCCACGACACAGCCCAGGCGGGCCGCGGCCGGCTCGGGCAGCTGGGCGGCGAGCGCGGCGAGGAAGCCGGCGCGGAACGCGTCGCCGACGCCGGTGGGGTCGACGGCCTGGCGAACCGGAGCGGCCGGGACGGTCACGGCGGGCTCGCCCGCGCGCTCGATGCGGACGCCGTCCGCGCCGAGGGTGGTGACCCAGGAGCCGACCCGGTCGAGGATCTGCCGCCGGGTCCAGCCGGTGCGCTCCCGGACCAGGACGGACTCGTAGGCGTTGGTGAACAGGCGCCCCGCGCCGTCGACGAGGGTGCGCACCGCGTCCGGTTCGAGGCGGGCCAGTTGCTGCGAGGGGTCGGCGTCGAACGGGATGCCGAGCCGCCGGCACTCCTCGGTGTGGCGGACCATCGCCCCGGGGTCGTTCGGCGAGACCAGCACGAGGTCCAGGGCGCCGAGCCGTTCGGCGACCGGAGCGAGGTCAAGGGTGCGGGCCTCGGCCATGGCGCCCGCGTAGAAGGTGGCGATCTGGTTCTGCGCCTGGTCGGTCGTGCACACGAAGCGGGCGGTCTGTGCCGTGGGCGACACATGCACGGAGTCCGTGTCGACGCCGTGCTCCTTGAGATGGACCTGGTAGTCGGCGAAGTCCGGTCCGACGGCGCCGACCAGGACCGGGGAGAGGCCCAGCCGGCCGAGCCCGTAGGCGATGTTGGCGGCCGCTCCGCCGCGTCGTACCTCCAGGGTGTCGGCGAGGAAGGACAGCGAGACGTTCGCCAGCTCACCGGGGACCAGGTGGTCGGTGAAGCGGCCGGGAAACGTCATCAGATGGTCGGTGGCGATGGAACCGGTGACGGCGATCCGCATGAGCCCGCCCCGCTCAGCCGGTGGCGGCTTGGCGGAGCTTGTCCGCCCGGTCGGTGGCTTCCCAGGTGAAGTCGGCGCCGGTGCGCCCGAAGTGGCCGTACGCGGCGGTCTGGGCATAGCGCGGGCGCAGCAGGTCGAGGTCGCGCACGATCGCGGCCGGGCGCAGGTCGAAGACGTCGGTGACGGCCTGCTGGATCCGCTCGACGGGGACGGTCTCGGTGCCGAACGTCTCGATGAACAGGCCGACCGGGGCGGCCTTTCCGATGGCGTAGGCGACCTGGGCCTCGCAGCGCCGGGCGAGACCGGCGGCGACGACGTTCTTGGCGACCCAGCGCATCGCGTACGCGGCGCTGCGGTCCACCTTGGAGGGGTCCTTGCCGGAGAACGCGCCGCCGCCGTGGCGGGCCATGCCGCCGTACGTGTCGACGATGATCTTCCGTCCGGTCAGGCCGGCGTCGCCCATCGGACCGCCGATCTCGAACCGTCCCGTGGGGTTCACCAGGAGCCGGTGCCCGTCCGTGTCCAGGTCGAGGCCCGCCAGGGCCGGTTCGATGACGTGGTCGCGGAGGTCGGGCAGGAGCAGCGCGTCCAGGCTGATGTCGGGGGCGTGCTGCGAGGAGACGACGACCGTGTCCAGGCGGACCGGACGGTCGCCCTCGTACTCGATGGTGACCTGGGTCTTGCCGTCCGGGCGCAGATAGGGCACCGGGCCCTCCTTGCGGACCTCGGCGAGACGGCGGGCGAGGCGGTGCGCGAGCGCGATCGGCAGCGGCATCAGTTCGGGGGTCTCGTCGCAGGCGTAGCCGAACATCAGGCCCTGGTCGCCGGCGCCCTGCCGGTCGAGCTCGTCGACCTGGGAGGCACTGGAGGCGCCCTCCACCCGGCTCTCGTAGGCGTCGTCAACGCCCTGGGCGATGTCGGGCGACTGGGCGCCGATGGACACCGAGACTCCGCAGGACGCGCCGTCGAACCCCTTGGCCGACGAGTCGTAGCCGATGCCGAGAATCGTCTCGCGGACCAGCGTCGGAATATCGACGTAGGCGGAGGTGGTGACTTCGCCCGCGATATGCACCTGGCCGGTGGTGATCAGGGTTTCCACGGCGACGCGGGCCGTGGGGTCCTGGGCGAGAAGTGCGTCGAGAATGGTGTCGCTGATTTGGTCTGCGATTTTGTCGGGATGACCCTCGGTCACCGACTCCGAGGTGAACAGTCGACGGGACACGCTTTCCTCCAGCAGTTCCTCGAGCCGGAACCGGCCTAGGTAAGGGAATTGTTGTCGAAAGAGCGTGTGCCGTAATGCTTGGAGACGGCTAAAGTGTTCCGTTCCGCGACACTGTTTTCCGCTTTAGCGGCCCGCAAGGGGCGGCTGACTGAATGGCGGGTAGAAAGGAGCTTTCCATGACCCGCTACCTCATCAGCTTCCTACCTTGGATCGCCTACGCCGCGATCGCGACGAGCGACGAGTGGCGCAGCGGCGCGGAGTGGGGACTGGGGATCGCCGCGTTCGTGATCTTCCAGGGACGGCGGTCGGGCAAGCACTTGGACGAGATGGTGATCGAAGTGAGTGCCCTCGTGTTCTTCGCGGGCATCACCTGGCTCTCGTACAAGCAGCCCGACTCCGGACTCATCCCCTACGGCCCGGCGCTCGTCGACGCCTGGCTCGCCGCCACTGCATTCGGTTCGCTGCTCATCGGGCGGCCGTTCACGCTGGGGCTGGCGCGCAAGATCGCGCCGGAACATGTGTGGAAGACGAAGGCGTTCTTCCGCACCAACGCGACGATCACCACCGTGTGGGGGGTGTCCTTCCTCGTCGCTGCCGGTGCGCTGGCTGTGCTGATCAAGGCCGATCCGCACGCCACCACCGCCGCCATCGTCATCAAGGTCATCACCTTCGTCGTCCCCGTCCTGTTCACCATGCGCTATCCGGCCATCGCCGCGCAGAAGGCTCGGCAGGCCGCGGTTCACTGACGTGGTCCTGCGCTGTCATTGAGCGCCGTTGCCCTGAACATCGGGAGCAGCGGCGCTCATTGGCGTGCGCCGGCTTCGGTGCCTTTGCCCACCCACCCACCCGACTCGGTCGGTCGAGGGGTGAGGTAGAGGCGGGCAGCTCGGTCGGTCGAGAGGCGGGGCGGAGGAGGACGCCTCGGCGGGGCGAGAGGTGAGGTAGAGGCGGGCGGCTCGGCGGGACGGGCGGCGCGCGGCCCGGCGGCGCGAGAGACAGGCGGCCCGGTGGAACAAGAGGCGCGGCCCGGCGGGACGACAGGCAGGCGGCTCGGTGCAACGGGAGGCGCGGCCCGGCGGCGCGAGAGACAGGCGGCCCGGTGGAACAAGAGGCGCGCGGCCCGGCGGCGCGAGAGGCAGGCGGCTCGACGGGACGAGAGGCGCGCGGCCCGGCGGGACGCGAGGCGGGCGACTCGGCGGCGCGAGAGACAGGCGGCTCGACGGGACTAGAGGCGCGCGGACCGGCGGGACTAGAGGCGCGCGGACCGGCGGCGCGAGAGACAGGCGGCTCGGTGCAACGGGAGGCGCGGCTCGGCGGGGCGGCAGGCGCGCGGCTCGGTGGGGCAGGAGGTGCGGCGGAAGCGGCCCGGTTCGGGGGGTGGGAGTTGGGCGTACGGCGGCGCCGCTGCCCGGGCGGGGAGGGCAACGGCGCCTCGGTGTGGGAGTGACTAGGAGGTCGACCAGGCGCCCGGTAGGCGGTGCCCGCCCGGGACCCAGCCTGTGGACAAGGGGCGGGGAGAGTCGGCCGGCTCGGCGCCGCGCAGGAGGGCCAGCAGGACGACCGTGACCGCGGCGAGTTGTTCCGGGTCGGGGTCGCCGCGTACGACTCGGATGGGGTGGTCCCCGGCGGTGCTCATACCGGCTGGTTCCCGTGTTTGCGGGACGGCATCGTGGCGTGCTTGGCGCGGAGCATCGCCAGGGACCGGATGAGGACGGCCCGGGTGTCCGCGGGGTCGATGACGTCGTCCACCAGGCCGCGTTCGGCGGCGTAGTAGGGGTGCATCAGTTCCTCCTGGTACTGCTGGATGCGCTGGGCGCGTGCCGCCTCCGGGTCGGGCGCGGCGGCGATCTCGCGGCGGAAGACGACGTTCGCGGCGCCCTCCGCGCCCATCACCGCGATCTCGTTGGTGGGCCAGGCGAAGGTCAGGTCCGCGCCGATGGACTGGCTGTCCATGACGATGTACGCGCCGCCGTACGCCTTGCGCAGGATCACCGATATGCGGGGGACCGTCGCGTTGCAGTAGGAGTAGAGGAGTTTGGCGCCGTGGCGGATGACGCCGCCGTGCTCCTGCTCACGGCCCGGCAGGAAGCCGGGGACGTCGACCAGTGTGACCAGCGGGATGCTGAAGGCGTCGCAGGACTGGACGAACCTCGCCGCTTTTTCACTGGCATGGATGTCCAGGACGCCCGCGAAGGAGGCCGGCTGATTGGCCACGATGCCGACGACGTGGCCGTCGAGCCGCGCCAGGGCACAGATGATGTTGGTGGCCCAGCCCGCGTGCACCTCGAAGACCTCGCCGTCGTCGACGATCTCCTCGATGACCGGCCGCATGTCGTACGAGCGTCCGGGGTCGCCCGGCACCAGGTCGAGCAGGGCCTCGCCCCGGCGGGTCGGTGAGTCGTCCGGCTGTACGGCGGGCGGCAGTTCGCGGTTGTTCTGCGGCAGCATCGACAGCAGATAGCGCACCTCGGCGAGGCACTCGGCCTCGTCCTCGTACGCGAAGTGCGCGGCACCGGAGACGGTGGCGTGCACATCGGCGCCGCCGAGCTGGTCGTGGCTGATCTGCTCGCCGGTGACGGCCTGCACCACGTCCGGGCCGGTGATGTACATCTGAGAGGTGCCGCGGACCATGAACACATAGTCGGTGAGGGCGGGCGAGTAGGCGGCGCCGCCGGCGCACGGGCCGAGCATCACGCTGATCTGCGGGATGACCCCGGACGCGGCGACGTTGCGGCGGAAGATGCCGCCGTACCCGGCGAGCGCCGTGACGCCCTCCTGGATGCGGGCGCCGGCGCCGTCGCTCAGCGCCACCAGGGGCGCACCCGCGGCCAGCGCCCGGTCCATCACCTTGTGGATCTTCGAGGCGTGCGCCTCGCCGAGGGAGCCGCCGAAGATGCGGAAGTCATGGGCGTAGACGAAGACCGTGCGGCCCTCCACCGTGCCCCAGCCGGTGACCACGCCGTCCGTGTAGGGCCGTTTGTTCTCCAGGCCGAAGCCGGTGGCGCGGTGCCGGCGCAGCGGCTCGATCTCCTGGAAGCTCCCCTTGTCGAAGAGCAGATCGAGGCGCTCGTGGACGGTCAGCTTGCCCTTGGCCCACTGCTGCTCGGTGGCACGCGGACCGGGGCCCTCACGCACCGTCTGCTTGACCAGGCCGAGCAGGGCAACCCGGGACCGCGGGTCGGGGCGCGGCGGTGGCTGGGTCATGGGGGCCAGTGAGGTGGTGTCCTCGGTCACGGTCATGGGTCACCCATCCATGTGGCTCAGGGTATTCGGACCGTCAATTCAAACCGGGCGGTCCGGCAAGGGGCCACAGCGCACACCCCCTATGGTCGGCGACCGCCCCCCTACTAAGGGTGGCGGACGGGGTCGAATAGGGGTTGGTGGGGCCTTGCCCGGCATCTAGAACTGTCCGAACGAGGCCAGTTCGCGACAAGACGGGTGCTGCGATGACAACGGCGATGGTATTCCCGGGAATGGGGCCGACACGCTTCCGGGAACTCGGGCGCTTCCTGCTTCTCGATTCCCATGCCAAGAAGCTGCTTTCGGTCGCGGACGACGTCCTCGGCCATTCCCTTTTCGAGGCGTTCCGGGAGAGCGAGGACGAGTACGCCCCGGCGGCCCAGGTCGCCTTCATGGTGGTGTGCACGGCGCTCGCCGAACGGGCCCGCGAGGACCTCGGTGCCGAGCCGGCGGTGTGCACCGGCCCCAGCTTCGGCGAGAAGCCCGCGATCGGCTTCAGCGGGGCGCTCGACTTCGCGGACACGGTTCGGATGACGGCCGGCCTGGCGCGCTGCACCGCGGAGTACTTCGCGCGCGAGCACCGGGACGTGGTCACGCAGTCCTTCGTACGGGCCCCGGCCGGGCCCCTGCGTGAGCTGTTCGCCGGGATGGACGCCCGCGGGGCCTGGCACGAGGTGGCCTGCCGCCTCGACGAGGGGTTCCAGATGGTGTCCGTGCACGAGGCCGAACTTGAAGCCTTTCAGCGGGAGTTGCGGTCGATCGGGGCGCTCCCGCTCTATGTGATGCGTCCGCCGATGCACTCCTCGCTGTTCACGGGGCTGCGCGAGCTCGCGGCCCGCGAGGTCCTCCAGGCCCTGCCGCTGCGCGACCCGCTGCTGCCGCTGATCGCCGACCAGGACGGCACCGAACTGACCACCGCCGCCGAGCTGCGGCAGATGCTCCTGGACCACTTCGTGCGCCCCGTCGACTGGCCCGCGACCCTGGACGCGCTGCGGACCCGCGGTGTCGAGCGGCTGCTGATCGCCGGCCCGGACGCCCTGTTCGGCCGCGTGGAGTCGGCGACCTCCCGCTTCGAGGTGGTTCCGGTCTCCCCCGAGCGGACGCTGCGCGCGCCGTCCGCCCGGCCCGCGACGGCTTCGGCGGGGGTGTGACATGGCGACCCAGGTCTTCCCCGGCAGCGAAGAACGACTGACGTACGGCGAGGGCGAGTACGCCGGCAGTCTGCACGGACTGTTCCTGCGCGGGCTCTCCGTGTCGGGCGACCGGGAGTGCTTCCGGGTCGACGGGCACGGCACCACCTATGCGGAGGCGCACCGGGCGGCGCTAGCGCTCGCCGGAGCGCTCGTCGAGGTGTGCCGAGGCGTGCCGCGGACCGTGGCGGTGCTCGGCAGCAAGAGCGGCGAGGCGTACACCGGGCTGCTGGCCGCGCTGTACCTGGGCGCTCGGGCCGTACCGCTGCACCCGGACTTCCCCGCCGTCCGCAACCGTGCCGTCCTGGAGGCCGCCGAGGTCGACGCCGTGGTCGCCGACGCGCGGGGCGTGGCGGCGTACGCGCGGATCGGCATGCCCGGTGTACCTCTCGTCGCGGCGGGCCAAGGACCGCTTCCCGGCACCCCGCTGGACGCGCCCCGCGCGGTGGACCCGGAGGACACCGCCTACATCCTGTTCACGTCCGGCTCGACGGGCCGCCCCAAGGGCGTGCCGACCACACATCGCGCCGCCGACAGCTACTTCCGCACGCTGCGCGGCCGTTACGACTTCGGGGCCGGCGACGTCTTCACCCAGACCTTCGACCTCACCTTCGACTGCGCGATGTTCGACCTGTTCTGCGCGTGGGGCGCGGGCGCCCGCGTCGTGCCGCTGCCGATGCGGGCGTACCGGGCGCTGCCGGAATTCCTCGCCGAGGAGCGCGTGACGGTGTGGTTCTCGACGCCGGGGGCCATCGCCCTCGCCCGCCGCTCGGGGGCGCTGGCGGCGGGCGCGCTGGACGGGCTGCGCTGGTCGCTGTTCGCCGGCGAGCCACTGCACCGGCACGACGCCGAGGCATGGCAGGCCGCGGCACCGCACAGCACCGTGGAGAACCTGTACGGCCCGACCGAGCTCACCATCACCGTGACCGCACACCGCCTCGCCGCGGCCACCCCCGACGAGCGGTACGTCAACGGCGTCGTCCCCATCGGGCCCGTGTACGAGAGCCTCGACCACGTCCTGGTCGGCCCCGACGGCTCCACCGACGGCGACGAGGGCGAACTGTGCATCACCGGGCCGCAGATGTTCGACGGGTATCTCGACCCCGCCGAGAACGAGGGCCGTTTCCTCGAGCACGACGGGCGCCGCTGGTACCGCACGGGTGACCGGGTGCGCCGCTGGCCGGACGGCGAGATCGCCTACCTGGGCCGCGCGGACGACCAGGTGCAGGTGCAGGGATGGCGCGTGGAGCTGTCCGAGGTCAGCCACGCCGTGCGCGCCCTGGACGGGGTGGAGGACGCCGTCACGGTCGCCGTGCCCGTGGGCGGCAGCCATGAACTGGTCACCTTCTACACCGGCCGGGCCTCGCACAGCTCGCTGCTCGCCAAGGAGTTGACCGCGGACCTGCCCAAGGCGATGGTCCCGCGGCTGCTGACGCACCTGGACGAGTTCCCGATGAACGCCAACCGCAAGATCGACCGCTCCGCTCTCAGGTCCCGCGCGCTGACGCTCCTGGACCGCGGCCGCACCTAGGCCCTGTCGTCAAATCCCCGCCTGCCCCGCGACGCCATGCACGCTCCCCCAAGGTCTCGGCTTCGCTCGAGCAGGGGACCCCATGACGCCGCCGGGCCCGCCCTTCGGGCGGACGACGGGGATTTGACGACAGGAACTGGAGCCGACCCCACGCCGATCCTGCCACGGACCACTAAGGAGAGACCCCGTGGACGAGAACCTGACCAAGGACGCGAAGCTGCTGCACCACCTCGTCGAGGTCCAGGCCGCCGCACGTCCGCAGGACGTCGCCGTGCGCGACGCCCGGGACTCCTGGACCTGGGAGCAGCTCGCGGCGCAGACCCGGGCGGCCGCCGACTGGCTGCGCCGGGCCGGTGTGACGCCGGGCGACCGGATCGTCGTACGCCTGCCGAACGTGCGCGAGACGACGGCGCTGCTGTACGCGGCGTCCCGGGTCGGTGCCGCGCTGGTGCCGATCAGCGCCGAGATGAAGGAGTTCCATCTGCGCGCGGTGATCGCCGACTGCGAACCGCGGCTCGTGGTGGTCACGGACGGCGCGGGCGAGTGGGTCTCGGGCCTGACCGGGCGGCCGGTGCACGAGGTGGGGAGCCTGTGGGCCGAACTGGCGGCCGACGGGGACGGGACCGAGGCCGGCCAGGCGCCCGACACCCCGGCGGTGCTCATCTACACCTCGGGCTCCACCGCCACCCCCAAGGGCATCATCTGCCCGCACGCGCAGATGCTGTTCGCGGCGCGGTCCATCAACGAGGTGCTCGGCTACCGCTCCGAGGACACTGTCTTCGTCCGCGTCCCGCTCTCCTTCGACTACGGCCTCTTCCAGGTGCTGCTGTGCGCCGTGTCCGGCGCGAGCCTGGTCCTCGCCGACTCCGAGGCCGACTCCAAGCTGCACATCCTGATCCGGGAGAGCGGCGCCACGGTGCTGCCGCTGGTCCCGTCGCTGGGCGGTCCGCTGATCCGGCTGGCGCAGCGCGACCCCCGTCCGACCCGGCTGCGCATGTTCACCAGCACCGGAGCGGCCCTCGAGCAGCGGATCATCGACGGTCTGTGGAAGTGCTTCCCGGGCGCCCGGGTGGTGCGGATGTACGGCATCTCGGAGTGCAAGCGCATCACGATCATGCCGCCGGACCAGGACCACGAGCGTCCCGGCTCCTCCGGCCTGCCGATCCCGGGGACCCGGGTGGCGATCCTCGACCCGGACGGCAACGAGGTGCCGGGCGGTGAGAGCGGCGAGATCACGGTGACCGGCCCGCACGTCATGGCCGGCTACTGGAACCTGCCGGAGATCACCGCGCGCACCTACCGGCCCGACCCCGGGACCGGCGAAACCCGGCTGTTCACCGGCGACTACGGCCGCGTCGACGCCGACGGCTACCTCTACTTCGAGGGCCGCCGCGACGACATGTTCAAGCGCAAGGGCATGCGCGTGTCCACGATCGAGATCGAGGGCGCCGCGATGGACATCCCGGGCGTGCGCAACGCGGCCGCACTGAAGCCGACCGCCGACCGCGACCTGATGATCTTCGTGGAGTCGGACGAGCTGACCCCGCAGGCGGTGCTGCGCGAACTGGCGACGCGGCTGGAGGCCGTGAAGGTGCCCGCGCTGTGCAAGGTGCTCGACGCGTTCCCGCTGACCTCGAACGGCAAGAACGCCAAGCAGCAGCTCGCGGCGATGCTCGACGCCGAGGCCGCCAAGTGACCACGACCACGACCACGGCTGGTGAACAGGCCGCGCGGGACCGGGACTTGGTCGCCCGCTACGGCTCGCCGCTGTATGTGTACGACCTCGACCGGGTGGCCCGCGCCCGCGCCGATCTGCGCGCCGCCCTGCCCGACGGGGTCACGCTCTACTACTCACTCAAGGCCAACCCGCACCCGGGCCTGGTGCGGGCGCTGCGCGAAGGTCCCGGCGGCTGCCGTGCCGAGGTGTGCTCCACCGGTGAGCTGGCCTCCGCCCTGGAAGCCGGGCATCGGGCGGAGTCGATCCTCTACTCGGGTCCGGGCAAGACCGCCGGTGAACTGGCCGTGGCGCTCGCCGAGGGGGTGCGCACGTTCTCCGTGGAGTCGGCGGGCGATCTGCGCCGGCTCGGCGCCCAGGCGGTGCGCCAGGGGGTGGTGGCCCAGGTGCTGCTGCGCGTCAACAGCGCGGCGGCCGCGGCCACGACCAGCATCCGGATGACCGGAACCCCGTCGCAGTTCGGCATCGACGCGGAGACCCTGCCGGGCCTGCTGCCCGCCCTGCTCGACGTGCCGGGGACGGCGGTGGCCGGGGCGCACTTCTTCCCGCTGTCCAACTCCAAGGACGAGGAGAGCCTGATCGCCGAGTTCACGGCGACGATCGAGCAGGCGGCGAACCTGCAGAGCGAACTCGGCCTCCCGCTGCGGATGCTGGACATCGGCGGGGGCTTCGCGGCGCCGTACTCGGTGCCCGGCGAGCGGCCCGTGTACCCGAATCTGCGGGCCGCCCTGGAGAAGGCCCTGGACACCCGGCTGCCGCGCTGGCGCGAGGGCGGGGTGGAGATCGCCTGCGAGTCGGGCCGGCACCTGGTCGGCGACAGCGGGCGGCTGCTGACCTCCGTGACCAACGTCAAGGAGAGCCGGGGCCGCACCTTCGCGATCCTCGACGCGGGCATCAACACGCTCGGCGGCATGGCCGGTCTCGGCCGGCTGCTCCCGCTGTCCGTGGACCCGGCCTTCCACCGCACGGGCGAGCCGGTGCCCGTCAGCCTGGCGGGCCCGCTGTGCACACCCGGCGACCTGCTGTCCCGCTCGGTGCGGATGCCGCCGCCGGAGCCGGGCGATGTGCTCGCGGTGCCGAACACGGGCGCCTACGGCCCCACCGCGAGCCTGCTGCTCTTCCTGGGCCGTCCGGCCCCGGTGGAGCTGCTGCTCAGCGGCGGCGAGGTGGTCTCGGCCTCGCGCCTCGTCACGACCCGTACCGAAGTCGTATAACCCACACTGGAGTTCAGTGACCATGACCGAGTCCGCCGCTCAGCCCGCCCACGACCTCTCCGAACAGCCCGTGACGGCAATCGAGTTGACCGGTATGCCCAGGGCCGCCCAGGAGCGGCGGCTGCTCGGGCTCGTCGTCGAGCAGGCCGGGGCGGCGCTGCGCAAGGCGGGCCGGGACACGGGCGGGGCACTCGATCCGTCGCTGCCCTTCCTGCAGCTGGGACTCGACTCACTGGCCATCGTCGACCTGCAGCGACGCCTGTCGGCCACGACCGGCGTGGAACTGCCGGTGTCCATCGCCTTCGACCATCCCACCCCACGGGCTCTCGCCGCTCAGCTGGTGCGCGAGGTGCTCGGCGGGTCCCCGGACGACACCGAGGTCCCGTACGCCGAGGAACAGGACCCGGCCGAGCCCGTCGCGATCGTCGGCATGGCCTGCCGCTATCCCGGCGGCATCGCCTCCCCCGGGCAGCTGTGGGACCTGGTCGCGGTGGGCGGCGACGCGATCGGGCCGCTGCCCGAGGACCGCGGCTGGGACGTGGCGGGACTGTACGACCCGGACCCGGACGCGCCCGGCAAGACGTACGCGCGCGAGGGCGGATTCCTTTACGGTGCGGCCGAGTTCGACGCCGACTTCTTCGGGATCAGCCCGCGCGAGGCCGCCGCGATGGAGCCGCAGCAGCGGCTCGCCCTGGAGACGTCGTGGGAGGCCCTGGAGCACGCGGGCATCGACCCGACCGCGCTGCGGGGCAGCACCGCCGGGGTCTTCGTGGGCGCCGAGCCCCAGGAGTACGGACCGCGTCTGCACCGGGCGCCCGAAGGCTACGAGGGCCATCTGCTGACCGGCGGCGCCACCAGCGTCATCTCCGGCCGCGTCGCCTACACGCTGGGCCTGGAGGGCCCGACCCTGACGGTCGACACGGCCTGCTCCTCGTCCCTGGTCGCGGTGCATCTGGCCGCCCGCGCGCTGCGCTCGGGCGAGTGCTCCCTGGCGCTCGCGGGCGGGGTGGCCGTGATGTCGAGCCCGGGCACCTTCACCGCGTTCAGCCGGCAGCGGGGCCTCGCCCCGGACGGCCGCTGCAAGCCGTTCGCGGAGGCGGCCGACGGCACCGGATGGGCGGAGGGCGTCGGCTTCCTCGTCCTGGAGCGCCTCTCCGACGCACACCGCAACGGCCACAAGGTCCTGGCGGTGATCCGGAGTTCGGCCGTCAACCAGGACGGCGCGAGCAACGGGCTCACCGCACCGAACGGCTCCGCCCAGCGCCGCCTCATCCAGCGGGCCCTCGCCTCGGCCGGTCTGACGGGCGCCGACGTCGACGCCGTCGAGGCACACGGCACCGGTACCCGGCTCGGCGACCCCATCGAGGCGGGCGCGCTCCTGGCGACCTACGGTCAGGACCGTGCGGAGCCGCTGTGGCTGGGGTCGGTCAAGTCGAACCTGGGGCACACACAGGCGGCCGCGGGTGTGGCCGGCGTCATCAAGATGGTGGAGGCGCTGCGCCACGAGCTGCTGCCGCGCACTCTCCACGTGGACGAACCGTCGTCCCGGATCGACTGGTCGGCCGGTTCGGTGGCGCTGCTGACCGAGCAGCGGCCGTGGCCGGCCGGGGAACGGGTGCGGCGCGCGGGTGTGTCGTCGTTCGGGATCAGCGGCACCAACGCACATGTGATCGTCGAGGAGGCGCCTGCCGAGGAGCCCGCCCCGGCCGCCGCCGGGACGGCACCGCCCGTGGTCCCGTGGATCGTGTCCGGCAAGACCGACGAGGCCCTGCGCGCCCAGGCCGGGCGGCTTGCCGGGCAGCTGCACGACCACCCGGAGCTCTCCGCCGAGTCGGTGGCGTCGGCCCTCACGGGCCGTACGGCGTTCCCGCACCGCGCCGCCGTCGTCGCGACCGGCCGGGACGCGCTGCTGTCCGGCATCGAGGCGATCGCCCGGGGCGAGGCCCCGCTGCGCGCCGAGCCGGCCGGCGGACTGCTGGCCTTCCTGTTCACCGGTCAGGGCAGCCAGCGCGTCGGCATGGGGCGGGAGCTGTACGAGACCTTCCCCGTGTTCGCGGCCGCCCTCGACGAGGTCTGCGCGGCGCTCGACGTGTATCTCGAACGCCCGCTGCTGGACGTCGTGTTCGGCGAGAACGGTCTGTACGGCGAGGCCGGTGCCGAGCTCGACGAGACCCACTACACCCAGCCCGCCCTGTTCGCCCTGGAAGTCGCGCTGTTCCGGCTGCTGGAGGCATGGGGCGTACGGCCCGACGTGCTGGCCGGACACTCCATCGGCGAGCTGGCCGCCGCTCACGTGGCCGGGCTGTGGTCCCTGGACGACGCGGCGCTGATCGTGTCGGCGCGCGGCCGTCTGATGCAGCAGCTGCCCGCCGGGGGCGCGATGGCCGCCGTACAGGCGACCGAGGACGAGGTACGGGCGGCTCTGCCCGAGGGCACCGGCATCGCCGCGGTCAACGGACCGATGTCGGTGGTCGTCTCCGGGCCCGAGACGGGCGTGGACGAGGTCGTACGGCACTTCTCGCAGGCGGGTCGCAAGACCAAGCGGCTCACCGTGAGCCACGCCTTCCACTCCCCGCTCATGGAGCCGATGCTCGCCGAGTTCCGCCAGTTCGCGCAGGTCCTGAACCCGATGCGGCCGGGCATCCCCATCGTGTCGACGCTGACCGGCCGCGAGGTGCGGTACGAGGAGCTCGCCGACCCCGAGCACTGGGTGCGGCACGTCCGAGAAGCGGTCCGGTTCGCGGACGCGGTCCGCACGCTCGAGACACAGGGCGTCGCCACGTTCCTCGAGCTGGGTCCGGACGCCGTGCTCACGGCGACGGGCGCGGAGTCGGTGGCCGACGGGCAGCTGCTGCCCGCCCTGCGCCGCGGGCACGACGAGCCCGGCTCGCTGGTCACCGCGGTCACCACGCTGCACCTGCGCGGCGTGCCGGTCGACTGGGCGGCGTACCTGGGCCCGGCCCGGGCCGCGGCCGACCTGCCCACCTACGCTTTCCAGCGCAGGCGCCACTGGCTGGACGCCCTGGAGGACGGCCCGGCCGACCCGATCGCCCTGGGCGTCGCGGACGCCGGACACCCGCTGCTGGGTGCGGCGTTGACGGTTGCGGGCGCGGAGCGCCTGGTCCTCACCGGACGACTCTCCGTGCGCACCCACCCGTGGCTCGCCGACCACGCGGTGGGCGGCACGGTCCTGCTTCCCGGCACCGGGTTCGTCGAACTGGCCGTACATGCCGCCGGCCTGGCGGGCTGCGACACCGTCGAGGAGCTCACGCTCCAGGCACCGCTGACCCTGGACGACGCCGACTCGGGCGTCGAGATACAGCTCGTGGTCGAGGAGCCGGGGCCGGACGGCCGCCGCCCACTGACCGTGCACTCCCGCACGGCCGACATGGACTGGACCGAGCACGCCCAGGGCATGCTGGCCCCGGCCGCGCCCGCTCCTTCCGACACCCCCGGAGTGTGGCCGCCGCAGGGCGCCGAGCCGCTCGACGTGAGCGGCGCGTACGCGCGCATGGACGCCCAGGGCTACGGCTACGGCCCCGCGTTCCAGGGCCTGCGCGCGGCCTGGCGGCGGGGTGAGGAGCTGTTCGCCGAGGTCGTCCTGCCCGACGGCGTTGACGCGTCCGGCTACACCGTGCACCCGGCGCTGCTGGACTCCGCCCTGCACGTCATCGGACTCGACGAGGACGCCGCCGGCCCCGAACTCCCCTTCGCCTGGACCGATGTGACGGTACGGGCCGCGGGAGCGACCGTGCTGCGCGTGCATGTCACCCCGGCCGCGTCCGGCGTCTCGCTGCACCTGACGGATCCGGCCGGCGCCACGGTCGCCACGGTCGGCCGGCTCGTCCTGCGCCCCGTGGCCGACGCGAGCCGGGCCGACCGGGCGGTGCCGCTGTACCGGGTGGAGTGGAGCCCGGTCCAGGGGCCGACCGTGGACGGCGCCGGGTTCGAGGTGGTGTCGGGCGCCACGGTCCCCGAGGTCCTGACCTCCCTGCAGTCGTCGCTCGCGGGCGAGGCACGGACGCTGGTGGTCACCCGGGGAGCGGTGAAGCTCACCGCCGGCACCGACGAAGGGGACCTGGAGCAGGCGGCGGTGTGGGGTCTGGTGCGCGCCGCCCAGGCGGAGCACCCGGGCCGGATCGTCCTCGTGGACGTCGCCGCCGACGCGGCCGTTCCGGACGTATTGCCCGCCGGTGAGGCGGAGTCGGCGGTGCGCGGGGGCGAGTGGTTCGTGCCGCGCCTGGTGCGAGAGGTCGTGTCGGCGGACGACGGTTCGTGGTCCACGTCGGGCACGGTCCTGGTGACCGGCGGCACCGGCGGCCTGGGCGCGCTGACGGCACGGCATCTGGTCGCCGAACACGGTGTGCGCGGGGTCCTGCTGGTGGGCCGCCGTGGCGCCGACGCACCGGGCGTCGACGAACTCGTCGCCGAGCTCCGCGAGTCGGGCGCCGGGAGCGTGAGCGTGGAGGCCTGTGACGTCTCCGACCGGGAGGCGGTGGCCCGTCTGCTCGCCGCCCACCCGGACATCACGGCGGTCGTCCACGCGGCGGGCGTGCTCGACGACGCGACCTTCGACACCCTGACGCCGGAGCGCCTTGAGTCGGTGTGGGCACCGAAGGCACGCGCGGCACTGCATCTGCACGAGCTGACCGCTGACCGCGAGCTCGACGCGTTCGTCCTCTACTCGTCGGCGGCCGCCACCTTCGATGCCCTCGGTCAGGCGAACTACGCGGCAGCCAACGCCTACTTGGACGCCCTGGCGACCCAACGCCGAGCCCTGGACCTCCCTGCGCTCTCGCTCGCATGGGGCCTGTGGGACCCCGAGGCAGGCGGCATGGCAGCCGGCCTCGCCCCGGCCGACGTGTCCCGCGCGGCACGAGCCGGAACGCCCGCACACGGCGTGGCGGCGGGCCTGGCCATGCTGGACGCCGCCGCCCTGCCGGAGAATCCCGCCCACGTCCTCGCCCTGCGCCTCGACCAGCAGGCCCTGACGCGCCGCGCCCGCTCGGAGGAACTTCCGCCGGTACTGCGCGGTTTGGTCCGCACGCCGACCCGCCGCGCCGCAAGCTCGACTGTGGCGGCGGAGGGCGGCTCACTGGCGCACGAGCTGGCACGGCTCGGCGCCGCCGACCGCGAACGACGGCTGCTCATTCTCGTACGCACCCATGTCGCGGCGGCGCTCGGCCACGACGGCCCGCAGGCCGTCGACCCGGAGCGCGGCTTCGGCACCCTGGGCTTCGACTCGCTCGCGGCGGTCGAGCTCCGCAACAAGCTCGGCGCGGCGACCGGGCTGCGGCTCCCCGCGACCCTCACGTTCGACTACCCCAACGCGACGGCCGTGGCGCGCTACCTCGACGAGCAGCTGGTGGGAGCCGACGAGACCTCCGCAGCCGAGTCCCGGGTCGTGTCGACGACGACGGACGATCCGGTCGTCATCGTCGGCATGGCCTGCCGCTACCCCGGCGGGGTGGCCTCGCCGGAGGACCTGTGGGGCCTGCTTGCCGCGGGCGGCGACGCGGTCTCCGAGTTCCCTTCGGACCGTGGTCCGCTGTGGCAGGAGTCGTACGACCCCGACCCGGAGGCCATCGGCAAGACGTACGTCAACCAGGGTGCCTTCCTGGACGAGGCTGCCGACTTCGACGCCGATTTCTTCGGCATCAGCCCGCGCGAGGCCATGGCCACGGACCCGCAGCAGCGGGTGCTGCTGGAGACCTCGTGGGAGGCGTTCGAGCGGGCGGGCATCGATCCGGCGTCCCTGCGCGGCAGCGCCACGGGCGTCTTCGCAGGCGTCATGTACCACGACTTCGCCCCTCGCCTCCACGACGTCCCGGAGGAACTCGCCGGGTACCTCGGCAACGGCGGACTGGGCAGTGTGGTGTCCGGCCGGGTGTCGTACGCGCTGGGTCTTGAGGGTCCTGCGGTGACGGTGGACACGGCGTGCTCGTCGTCGCTGGTGGCGGTGCACCTTGCGGCGCAGGCGCTGCGGGGTGGTGAGTGCTCGCTGGCGTTGGCCGGTGGTGTGACGGTGATGTCGACTCCGGACACGTTCGTGGACTTCAGCCGGCAGCGGGGTCTTGCTGCGGACGGTCGGTGCAAGCCGTTCGCCGAGGCCGCGGACGGCACCGGCTGGGGTGAGGGTGTGGGTGTCCTGGTGCTGGAGCGGTTGTCGGACGCGCGCCGCAACGGGCACCGGGTGCTGGCGGTGGTGCGGGGTTCGGCCGTCAACCAGGACGGCGCGAGCAGCCAGCTGACGGCACCCAACGGACCGTCCCAGCAGCGGGTCATCCGCCAGGCACTCGCCTCGGCGAACCTGGCTCCGACCGATGTGGACGCGGTCGAGGGGCATGGGACGGGAACGCGGCTGGGCGACCCGATCGAGGCGCAGGCGCTGCTGGCGACGTATGGGCAGGACCGTGCCGCGGATGCTCCGCTGTGGCTGGGATCGATCAAGTCGAACCTGGGGCACACGCAGGCGGCCGCCGGTGTGGCCGGGATCATCAAGATGGTTCTGGCGATGCGTAATGAGCAGCTGCCGCGGACGCTGCATGTGGATGAGCCGTCCTCGCATGTGGACTGGTCGGCGGGCGCGGTGGAGCTGCTGACCGAGGCCCGGCCGTGGACCGCCGGGGACCGGACCCGGCGTGCGGGTGTGTCGTCGTTCGGGATCAGTGGCACCAACGCGCATGTGATCGTCGAGGAGGCTCCGGCCGAGGAACCGACGCCGGTGGTGGAGGCGGTGGCGCTGCCGGTGGCGCCGTGGATCGTCTCGGGCAGGACGAGCGAGGCGGTTAGGGATCAGGCCGCTCGGCTGCTCGAGTTCGCTGTCACCAGGCCGGAGCTGGATGCGGGGGATGTGGGCTTCTCGCTGGCCACCCAGCGGTCGGCGTTCGCGTACCGCGCCGGGGTGGTAGCCGGCGACCGGGAGGGGTTGCTGGCCGGGCTGGAGGCCATCGCCGGTGGGGTCGTGACGCCGTCGGCGGTCGGGGGTTTGGTGGCGTTCCTGTTCACGGGGCAGGGGAGTCAGCGGGCTGGGATGGGGCGTGAGCTGTATGAGGCGTTCCCGGTGTTCGCGGGCGTGCTGGACGAGGTGTGCGCAGCATTCGACGCGCATCTTGAACGGCCGCTGAAGGAGGTCATGTTCGGTGGTGAGGGCCTCGACGAGACGGGTTACACGCAGCCTGCTCTGTTCGCTCTGGAGGTTGCGCTGTTCCGGCTGCTGGAGGCGTGGGGTGTGCGGCCGGATGCGTTGGCCGGGCATTCGATCGGTGAGCTGGCCGCCGTGCATGTGGCCGGGCTGTGGTCGCTGGAGGACGCGGCGAGGCTGGTGGCCGCTCGTGGCCGTCTGATGCAGCAGTTGCCGGCCGGGGGTGCGATGGCCGCCGTTCAGGCCACCGAGGACGAAGTCCTGCCCGTTCTCCCCGCAGGCACCGGGATCGCCGCCGTCAACGGACCGTCCGCCGTGGTCGTCTCCGGCCCGGAGGCGGGCGTGGACGAGGTCGTACGGCACTTCGACGGCCAGGGTCGCAAGACCAAGAAGCTGACCGTCAGCCACGCCTTCCACTCCCCGCTCATGGAGCCGATGCTCGCCGAGTTCGAGCAGATCGCCGCCCAACTCACCTACTCCGAGCCTGCGATACCGATCGTCTCCACACTGACGGGCGGGCAGGTGTCGTACGAGGAGCTTTCCGATCCCGCTTACTGGGTCCGGCATGTCCGTGAGGCGGTCCGTTTCGCCGACGCCGTGGCGACGCTGGACGGGCAGGGCATCGGTACGTTCCTGGAGCTCGGCCCGGACGCCGTGCTGACCGCGATGGTCGCCGACCCGCGCGCTCTGCCCACCCTGCGCCGCGACCGCACCGAGCCCCAGGCCCTGGTAGAAGCCCTCACCCGACTGCCCGCAGTCGACTGGACCACCTTCTTCGGCCCCGGCCGTCACCCCGTCGACCTCCCCACCTACGCCTTCCAGCACGGCACGTACTGGCTCGCCGCCACGGCCGCACGGGCCGGCAGCGCCTCGGAGTTCGGGCAGTCGGACGCCGAGCACCCGCTGCTGAGCGCGGCGGTCGAACTGCCCGACGGTGACGGCGTGTTGTTCACCGGTCGGCTGTCGCTGGCCGCCCAGCCGTGGCTGGCCGAGCACGCCGTGCACGGCACGGTGATCGTGCCCGGCGCCGCTCTGGTCGAGATCGCCGTACGCGCCGGAGACCAGGTCGGACGGGGAACCGTCCGCGACCTGACGCTGCACGCCCCGCTCGTCGTGCCGGAGACCGGCGCGGTCGCTCTCCGCGTCCGTGTGGGCGACGGTGACGAGCCCACCGTGACCGTCCACTCCCGCCCCGAAGGCGAGGAGACCTGGACCCTGCACGCCGAGGGTGCCCTCTCCACCGACAGCGTGGAACCCCCCACCGACCTCACCGCCTGGCCCCCGGCCGACGCCGAACCGATCGACACCACCACCCTGTACGACGACCTGGCCGCCATGGGCTTGCAGTACGGCCCGCTCTTCCAGGGCCTCACGACCGCCTGGCGCGCCGCCGACGACGGCACCGTCCACGCCGAGGTCGCCCTGCCCGAGGGCACCGATCCGGGTGCCTTTGCGCTGCACCCGGCGCTCCTGGATGCCGCGCTGCATGCCCTCACATATGCGGGTGCGGCGGAGAGCGCGGAGCTCCCCTTCTCCTGGAGCGACGTGGTGGTGCACGCCTCGGGGGCTACTGCCCTGCGGGTGCGTGTGACCGGCGAGGGTTCCGGCTACCGGCTCGATCTCGCCGACCGCACGGGCGCCCCCGTCGCCACGGTCACCGGTCTCGCGCTGCGGCCGCTGGCACCGGTCGACGACGCAGCCGCGCCTCGTGATCTGTACCGGGTGGACTGGGTCCCGGTGACCGCCGAGGCGGCCGAGCCCACCGCCGCCTACACAGTGCTCCGCGCCGCCACGGCCGCCGAGCTGCTCCCTCAGCTGCAGGCCCACCTCGACG
>NZ_JAUYWJ010000053.1:0-26655 GCF_032656585.1 Streptomyces herbicida | reverse complement strand
GGGGCGGGCGCCGGGGCGGCCGGGGCCGGGGCAGCGGCGGCGGGCGCCGGAGCCGCGGGGGCCGGAGCCGGGGCGGCGGGGGCCGGGGCAGCGGCCGGAGCCGCACCCGGGGCGCCGATGACGGCCAGCTTGGCGCCGACCTCGGCGGTCTCGTCCTCGCCGACCACGATCTCCAGCAGCACGCCGGAGGCGGGCGCCGGGATCTCGGTGTCGACCTTGTCGGTGGAGACCTCGAGCAGCGGCTCATCGGCCTCGACGGACTCGCCGACCGCCTTCAGCCAGCGGGTGACGGTGCCCTCGGTGACGGACTCACCGAGCGCGGGCAGGACCACGTCCGTGCCCGGGGCGCCACCGGCAGGGGCGGCGGGCGCGGCCGGAGCCTCGGCCGCCGGGGCCGGGGCGGGAGCGGCGGGTGCCTCGGCGACCGGCGCCGGGGCGGCCGGGGCCGGAGCCTCGGCAGCGGCCGGAGCGGCGGCGGGCGCGCCCGTGCCGTCGTCGATGACGGCCAGCTCGGCGCCGACCTCGACCGTCTCGTCCTCGGCGACCTTGATCGAGGCCAGGACGCCGGACGCGGGGGAGGGGATCTCGGTGTCGACCTTGTCGGTGGAGACCTCGAGCAGCGGCTCGTCGGCTTCGACGCGCTCGCCCTCGGCCTTCAGCCAGCGGGTGACAGTGCCCTCGGTGACGCTCTCGCCGAGCGCCGGAAGGGTTACGGAAACCGCCATGGTTTCGGTTGCTCCTTACGGAAGTGCGGAAGTCTGTGTCGTCGCGTGCGTCGACCGAGGGTCAGTCGTGCGAGTGAAGGGGCTTGCCGGCCAGGGCCAGGTGGGCCTCGCCGAGCGCCTCGTTCTGCGTCGGGTGGGCGTGGATCAGCTGCGCGACCTCGGCCGGCAGCGCCTCCCAGTTGTAGATCAGCTGCGCTTCGCCGACCTGCTCGCCCATGCGGTCGCCGACCATGTGGACGCCGACCACGGCACCGTCCTTGACCTGCACGAGCTTGATCTCGCCCGCGGTCTTGAGGATCTTGCTCTTGCCGTTGCCCGCCAGGTTGTACTTCAGAGCGACGACCTTGTCCGCGCCGTAGATCTCCTTGGCCTTGGCCTCGGTGATACCCACGGAGGCGACCTCCGGGTGGCAGTACGTCACCCGCGGCACGCCGTCGTAGTCGATCGGAACTGCCTTGAGACCGGCCAGGCGCTCCGCCACCAGGATGCCCTCGGCGAAGCCCACGTGCGCGAGCTGGAGCGTCGGGACCAGGTCACCGACGGCCGAGATGGTCGGGACGTTCGTCCGCATGTACTCGTCGACGAGGACGTAGCCGCGGTCCATCGCGACGCCCTGCTCCTCGTAGCCCAGGCCCTGCGAGACCGGGCCGCGGCCGACGGCGACGAGGAGGACCTCGGCCTCGAACTCCTTGCCGTCGGCGAGGGTGACCTTGACGCCGTCCTGGGTGTACTCGGCCTTCGAGAAGAACGTGCCGAGGTTGAACTTGATCCCGCGCTTGCGGAACGCGCGCTCAAGAAGCTTGGAGGAGTTCTCGTCCTCGACCGGGACGAGGTGCTTGAGGCCCTCGATCACCGTGACGTCGGAGCCGAAGGACTTCCACGCCGAGGCGAACTCGACGCCGATGACACCGCCGCCCAGGATGATCGCGGACTTCGGCACGCGGTCCAGGACGAGGGCGTGGTCGGAGGAGATGATGCGGTCGCCGTCGATCTCCAGGCCCGGCAGCGACTTCGGCACGGAGCCGGTCGCGAGGAGGATGTGGCGGCCCTGGATGCGCTGGCCGTTCACGTCCACGGAGGTCGGGGACGACAGCCGCCCCGTGCCCTCGATGTAGGTCACCTTCCGGGAGGCGATGAGCCCCTGCAGACCCTTGTACAGGCCCGAGATGACCTCGTCCTTGTACTTGTGGACGGCCGGCACGTCGATGCCCTCGAACGTGGCCTTCACGCCGAACTGCTCGCTCTCGCGGGCCTGGTCGGCGATCTCGCCCGCGTGCAGCAGGGCCTTGGTGGGGATGCAACCCCGGTGCAGGCAGGTGCCGCCGACCTTGTCCTTCTCGATCAGGGCGACGTCCAGGCCCAGCTGAGCCCCGCGCAGGGCCGCGGCGTAACCACCGCTACCACCGCCGAGGATCACTAGGTCGAAAACGGTGCTGGCGTCGTTCGCCACGTCACGTCCTCCATGCATGTGCGCCACGCCGGTCTTCGGTGACCGGTCGGCGGCTGGTGTCCGGCCGCTCATTCTTCGGCCCTGTGATGGGGGCCCTGTCCTGCCGGGCTCCATCTTCGCACTTGTCGCTTGAGTTCGAGACGCGGGGCCACAGTGTGAGGCGTCCCACTCGACCGGAGTGTGAGGCGTCCCACTCGACCTCGCGGACCGCGGCACCCCCGGCCGGTGGGCGCCGCAGTCCTCGTCCCGCGAGGGGAAGGTCAGTCCAGTTCGCCGTCGGCGCTCAGCTCGGCCAGCCGCACCAGCGTGCGCACCGCCGAGCCCGTGCCACCCTTCGGGGTGTAGCCGAAGGGGCCCTGCTCGTTGAAGGCGGGGCCGGCGATGTCCAGGTGGGCCCAGGTGATGCCCTCGCCGACGAACTCGCGCAGGAAGAGACCGGCGACCAGTCCGCCGCCCGCACGCTCACCCATGTTGGCGATGTCGGCGGTGGGGGAGTCCATGCCCTTGCGCAGGTGCTCGGGCAGCGGCATGGGCCACGAGGGCTCGCCGACCTGCTCGGCGGTCTCGTGCACCGTGGTGCGGAACGCGTCGTCGTTGGCCATGACGCCCATCGTCCGGTTGCCCAGCGCCAGCACCATCGCGCCGGTCAGCGTCGCCACGTCCACGATCGCGTCGGGCTTCTCCGCCGAGGCCGCCCACAGGGCGTCGGCGAGGACCAGCCGGCCCTCGGCGTCCGTGTTGAGCACCTCGACCGTCTTGCCGCTGTACATGCGCAGCACGTCACCCGGGCGCACGGCGGAGCCCGAGGGCATGTTCTCGGCCAGCGCCAGCCAGCCGGTGACATTGACCTCCAGGCCCAGGCGCGCGGTCGCGACGACGGCGGCGAACACGGCGGCGGCGCCGCTCATGTCGCACTTCATCGTCTCGTTGTGACCGGCCGGCTTCAGGGAGATGCCGCCCGAGTCGTAGGTGATGCCCTTGCCGACGAAGGCCAGGTGCTTCTTCGCCTTGGGGTTCGTGTACGACAGCTTCACCAGGCGTGGGGCCGCGGCCGAGCCGCCGCCGACGCCGAGGATGCCGCCGTAGCCGCCCTTCGCCAGGGCCTTCTCGTCGAGCACCTGCACCTTGAGGCCGTGCTCCTTGGCCGCGGTCTGCGCGATCGCGGCGAACTGCGCCGGGTCGAGGTCGTTCGGCGGCATGTTGATCAGGTCGCGGGCGCGGTTGAGTTCCTCGGAGACCGCGGTGGCACGGGCGAGGGCCGCCTTGTGCGCCGCGTCGCGGGGCTTGCCGCCGAGCAGGGAGGCCTCGGCGAGCGGCGCGCGGCCGTTCTTCGCCTTGGAGTCCTTGCCGTTCTCCTTGTACGTGTCGAAGGAGTACGCGCCCAGCAGCACGCCCTCGCCGACCGCGCCGACGGCGTCGGCGTCGGCGACGGGCAGCGCGAAGGCGGCCTTCTTGGTCCCGGCGAGCGCGCGGGCGGCGACACCGGCGGCCCGGCGCAGCGTCTCGGCGTCGAAGGACGCGTCCTTCTCCGGCTCCGCGCCCAGGCCCACCGCCACCACGAGCGGTGCCTTGAAGCCGGCCGGGGAGGGCAGCTTCGTCAGTTCGCCCTCGGCACCGGCGGCACCGAGGGTGTCCAGGACGTCGGCGAGTCGGCCGTCGTACGCCTTGTCCACGGCTTCGGCGCCCGGCGCGACGACGGGTCCCTTGGCGCCCTTGGCGACACCGATCACGATCGCGTCGGCCCGCAGGCCGGGCGCCGCGGCGGTGCTGAGAGTGAGAGCAGTCACTGTGGTGAAATCTCGCTTCCGATGTGAAGTTGCTGTGGCCGAGTGGGTGGGTCGACCGGGCCCGGGAGCCGACCCCGGGCCGGGGCGCGTCTCAAGCGGGGCCTTCACCCTGTCGGCGAACACCCGGGACGAGCCTACGCGTGTGTGTGCGTCCGCTCATTCCCGCATGCCGTTCACCGCTACGTGGCGCCTTGGTCATCTCCGGCGCCGGGCGGCTACCAGGACCGCGTCGGCGTCGTTGGGCCCTGCTCCACGGTGGCGGGCGCGCCGAGGCCGAACCCGGTGACCGAGGTGCCGGACAGCCGGTCGGCGAGGGAGCGGCGGCCCGGGAAGAACACGGTCACGGCGTTGACCAGGAACAGCACCACCGCCAGCGCCCACACCAGCACCGACAGGGCGAAGTGCCCCTCGATCAGCAGGACGCAGGCGACCGCGTACACGGCGACGTCGGCCGCGGTGGTGACGACGGCCCGGCGGGCGGCGTGCCGGGACAGCCGGGGAGTGACCCGGAGCCCGAGAAGGCCCTTGCCGACGGTGCGGCCGAGAAGGGCGAGGCAGGCCCACTGGTAGAGGAACGTGACGACGACGAGCGCCGCGAACGCCTCCTCCACGTCCAGTACGGCCTTGTCCCACAGCGAAAGCCCCAGATGCGTCGAGGCGTCGACGACGTCACCGCGGGAGGTCAGCAGGTCGAACCCGCCGCGGGTCGCCAGTTCCGGAACGTCGGTGACGAGCGCGGATATCCGGTGGAAGGTGAGCACGGCGAGCAGCGAGGCCGCCGCGAGCACGAGCCCGAAGTCGATGAACCAGGCCACGGCACGGCGCAGCTTCGGCATGGATGTCCCCCGATCACACTTACCTGTCCATGTCGGCGGACGAGCCTAGCGACCCAGCGCCAGAACCACGAGCGCCGTCGTGGCCGCCGTCTCCGCGAGGCCGCCGAACACATCACCGGTGACCCCGCCGAAGCGGCGCGTGCAGTGGCGCAGCAGGAGTTCGGCCACGACGACGGCGGTGACGACCGCGAGGGCGGTACGGGCGATGTCGTACGGCCCGAACAAGGCGCCCCCGGCCGCGGCCAGCGCGACGACGGCGAGCGCGACGGCCACCGCGCCGCCCCGCGGCACCACCCCGGCGACCGCTGCCCCCAGTCCCTCCGGCCGGGCCGCCGGTACCCCCGCGCGGGCCGCGAGGGTCAGCGCCAGCCGCGCGGCGGCCGCCGAGACGACCGCGGCGAGCGCACCCCGCGCCCACGAGCCGGCGTACGCCTGGGCCAGCGCGGCCACCTGGACGAGCAGAACGAAGAGGAGGGTGATGACCCCGAACGGGCCGATGTCCGACTGCTTCATGATCCGCAGCGCGTCCTCTGCGGGCTTGCCGCTGCCCAGCCCGTCCGCGGTGTCGGCGAGACCGTCGAGATGCAGGCCCCTGGTGAGGGCGGCGGGTACGGCGGCGGTGGCGACGGCCGCGAGCAGGGGCCCGGCGCCGAGGAACAGCAACAGGCCGCCGAGCGCCGCCGCGCAGCCGCCGACCACGAGCCCGGCCAGCGGGGCGCAGAGCATGCCGCCGCGTGCGGCCTCCCGGTCCCAGCGGGTGACGTCGACCGGGAGCACGGTGAGGGTGCCGAAGGCGAAGCGCAGGCCGTCCGGCCAGGGGGTCTTGGACACCGGCGCAGGTTACCCGGCGGTCGGACGGAGCCGTACGGCCGCCGGAGAGACTCGGCGGGATCACTGGGACACTCAGGGATAAAGTGCGCACATGGGGCACTGGTTGGAGCGGAACATCATCGAACCCGGCAAGCTTCCGCTGCTTCTCGCGCTGACCGCCTTCGTCCTGACCTTCCTGGTCACCCGTGTCATTACCCGTCTGATCCGGGCGGGCAGGGGGCCGTTCGGCAATGTGAAGGCGGGCGGGCTGCACATCCACCATGTCGTGCCGGGTGTCCTGCTCACCGTCGTCGGGGGGTTCGGGGCCGTCGCCGCCGCCGACCGGCACGGCTTCGGGGCGGCCTTCGCCGCGGTCGTCTTCGGCGTCGGCGCGGGGCTGGTCCTCGACGAGTTCGCGCTGATCCTGCACCTCGACGACGTCTACTGGACCGAGGAGGGCCGCAAGAGCATCGAGGTCGTCGTCGTCACCGCCGCCCTCGTCGGGCTGCTCCTCGCGGGCTTCGCGCCGTTCGGCGTCAACGACCTCTCGCACGAGGAGCTCCAGGACCGCGGCACGGTCATCCTGACCATCACGGGCAACTTCCTCTGCGCCCTCGTCGCGCTCTCCAAGGGCAAGTTGCGCACCGCGCTGTTCGGCGCGATCGTGCCCGTGGTCGCCCTCGTCGGCGCGATCCGCCTGGCCCGCCCCGCCTCCCCCTGGGCCAGACGCTTCTACCGCAACCGCCCCCGCGCCCGGGCCAGAGCCACCCTGCGCGCCTACCGCCACGACCGCCGCTGGGCCGGACCGAGCCGCACCCTCCAGGACTGGATCGCCGGCAAACCCGACTCGACCCCGCCGAGTCTTCCCGGCTCCCCCTGAGGTCACGGGCCGTCGGAGCCGGCCTCAGGAGCGCAGCGGCGGTAATTCCCGGTGGGAGCCTGCTCGTCTCCCCAGACGTACGGCGGTGCGGCGGTGGCGGTGCAGCAGGGCCGTCGCCCCGCACAGTGCCGTGACGCCCACGATCGCGGCCAGGTGTTCCTTGCCCGCGAGGTTCTCCTTCATCACGACCTCGACGACCATCGCCATGACCACCCCTGTCGCCGTGACATGGGCGCCGTAGCGCCAGCCCACGTACACGGCGAGCCCCACCACGGCCGCCGACGGACCGGCGTCCACCACCAGCGCGTCCGAGGCCGGCAGGCCCATGGGAGCATGCGGGCCCAGGGCGATGCCGAGGCGGGCGTACAGGGTTCCGGCGAGGGTGGCGACGTACGCGATGGTCAGTGTCCGCCACCAGCCGAGGCAGATCTCGGCGATCCCGAACACGAACAAGATCTGGGCGAGCGCACCCCACACCGGCAGGTCGAGGGCCGGCACGAACAGCGACAGCGGAGTCCGCAGCAGTCCCAGCCACAGCGGGTCCTCGGCACGCACGGCCCCGATGTTCTGCACGAACCGGTAGCCCCACGACTGGTTCTGCGCGAACTGCAGCAGCGCGGTCAGACACACCGCCGCGATCGTCATCGGGATCACCCTCCCCCCTCGCCGCTTGAGCAGAGGCTCGCGCACGGTGACCCAGAGCAGTCCCCATTCGGCGCGGGCCCAGCGGGCGAGTGTCCTCATCTGTACGTCTCCAGGTGCTTGCGGTGCAGCCACTTCGGCAGTCCCGGCGCCTCCAGGAACCCCTCCGCGCGCGCCGACGCCAGGCCGATGCGGGGCAGGTCCGCGCTCTTCTCGAAGAGCAGGAACCGCGGCTCCCAGATGGGCCGGTACTTCGCGTTGGCGCGGTACAGCGACTCGATCTGCCACCAGCGCGAGAAGAAACTGAGCAGCGACCGCCACAGCCTCAGCACCGGCCCGGCACCGAGGCGTGCGCCACGCTCGAAGACCGAACGGAACATGGCGAAGTTCAGCGAGACCTGAGTGATCTTGATCTCCCGGGCCCGCCGCAGCAGCTCGATGACCATGAACTCCATCAGCCCGTTGTCGGAGTCCCGGTCCCGCCGCATGAGGTCGAGCGACAGCCCGTGCGGCCCCCAGGGGACGAACGACAGCAGCGCCTTCAGCCCGCCGTTCGCGTCCGTGCACTCCAGCATCACGCACTGCCCGTCACCGGGGTCCCCGAGCCGCCCGAGCGCCATGCTGAAGCCGCGCTCGGTCGCCCCGTCCCGCCAGTCGTCGGCCCGTCTGACGAGGTACGCCATCTCGTCGGCCGGAATGTCCGCGTGCCGCCGGATGCGCACCTCGTACCCGGCCCGCTTCACCCGGTTGAACGCCTGCCGGACGGTGCGCATCGCCCGTCCCTCCAGCGTGAACTCGGCCACCTCCACGATCGCCTCGTCGCCGAGCTCCAGGGCGTCCAGACCGTGCCGTGCGTACACGGTCCCGGCCTCCTCGCTCGCCCCCATCACGGCCGGGATCCACCCGTGCTCGCGCGCCTGCGCCAGCCACGGCACGATCGCCCCGGGCCAGGCCTCCGGGTCGCCGATCGGATCCCCGGAGGCCAGCGACACCCCTCCCACCACCCGGTAGGCCACCGCGGCCTTCCCGGTGGGCGACCACACCGCGCTCTTCTCCCGGCGCAGCGCGAAATACCCGAGCGAGTCCCGCTCGCCGTGCCGGTCGAGCAGCGTCCGCAGCCGCTTCTCGTCGTCCTCGGCGAGCGGGTCGACGGCGCGCCGGGAGCGGAAGGCGGCGTAGAGGACGGCGAGGACGAGGATCGTGCTGAGCACGTTGATGACGACGTTGACCCAGTTGGGCGTGGAGATCCCGGGGAAGCGGGACTCGTCGGCGGCGACCGAGATCAGCCGCAGCGTGCCGTAGTGCCAGCGCTCCGGGAACGTCGAACGGGCGGCGTCCGGCGCCTGGTTGGTGACCGTCACCAGGAGTGCGGCCAGCAGGGAGGCGAGCAGCCCGCCGCCGACCGCGACGGTGGCGGCGAGCTTGGGGTTGGACCGGTCGCCCTTGGCGTAGAACTCCCGCCGCCCCGTGAGCAGCGCGCCGACGAAGGCGGCCGTGAGGACGAGGGAGATCCAGTTCTGCGCGTACCGGCGGATCTCCGGGAACGCCATGGCGAAGGCGAACAGGGCCAGGAACACCCCGCTCAGCACCAGGTTCAGGATCCACGCGGCCCGCTTGCGGCGCCGCATCGTGATCGCCAGGAAGGCGGTGAACACACCGGAGGCGAAGCCGGCCGTCAGCAGATACGGGGTGAAGAAGTTCTCCTGGTTGTGCCGCCGCACGTCCTGCCCCAGGGACACCCACACCGCGCTGAGGAAGTTGATGAAGGCGACGGCCCGCAAGTACCAGACGGCGAAGGCGGCGGCCCGCCGGGAGGCCCCGGTGGACCGCCGCTCCGTGTCACCCGGGCGCCCCGGGCCGGCTTCCTGTTCCGCGGCAATTCGGGCATCTCCCATAGGGGAGGATCATATGTGCGCGGACACGGCGAACCGTGTCATTCAGTCCGTACCGCTCTCCTCGGAGTCCCCTTCGGAACCCTTCTCGGCGTGCTTCTCCGCCTCCTGCTCGGGCAGCTCCGCCGCCAGCGCCGCCGCGGCCTGGACCAGCGGCAGCGCGAGCAGTGCCCCGGCGCCCTCCCCGATGGTCACCCCCTGGTCGAGCAGCGGCTCCAGCGCCATCCGGTCCAGCGCCTTGGCCTGCCCCGGCTCCCCGCTGCTGTGCCCGGCCAGCCACCAGTCCGGCGCCCGGAACGCGACGCGCTGCGCGACCAGCGCACACGCGGCCGCCACGACCCCGTCCAGGATCACCGGCAGCTTCCGTACGGCGGCCTGCAGCAGGAACCCGGTCATCGCGGCGAGGTCGGCCCCGCCCACGGTGGCCAGCAGCTCCAGCTGGTCGCCGAGCACCGGCCGGGCCCGGCGCAGCGCGTCACGGACGGCCGCGCACTTGCGCATCCACGTCAGGTCGTCGATCCCGAGCCCGCCCCGCCCGGTCACCACCGACGCGTCGGTCCCGCACAGCGCCGCGACCAGCACGGCGGCCGCCGTGGTCCCGCCCACGCTCACATCGCCGAGCACCACCAGATCCGTACCGGAGTCGGCCTCCTCGTCGGCCACCGCGACACCCGCCCGGAAGGCGGCCTCCGCCTCTTGCGCGGTCAGTGCGTCCTCGATGTCGATACGGCCGCTGCCGCGCCGCACCCGGTGCCGTACGACGTCCTCCGGCAGCGCGTCCGGCTCGCAGTCCAGCGCCATGTCCACGACCCGCACCGGCACGCCGAGCCGCCGCGCGAGCACCGACACCGGGCTGGCGCCCTCCAGCACGGACCGCACCAGCAGCTCCGCGCTGCCCGCGGGCCGTGCGGAGACGCCCAGTTCGGCGATCCCGTGGTCACCGGCGAAGAGAACGACCCGCGGCCGTTCCACCGGCCGTACCGGCACCGCGCCCTGTGCGGCCGCCAGCCACTCACCCAGTTCGTCGAGGCGCCCCAGCGACCCGGGCGGCACCACCAGACGTTCCCGTCGCGACTCGGCGTCACGGCGCACGCCCCCGTCCGGGCGCTCGATCAGATCGGTGAAGTCGTCGAGATTAAGCGAGCTCATTCGCCGAACAGTACCGGCAGAGAACCAACGGTTCCGCGCCACATCGCCACCCCACCCGGACGGCGTCTTGGCACTCAAGATCGGAATCCCATACGTTCCGTTTTGCAGCGGATTGTCGTACAGGGAGCCGCCCATGCCGCCCTCGCCCCCCACCCCGCAGTCCACCGACGGATTCCACGAGCCACGCCGCGAGGACTGCCCCTGGTGCGGCTCCAGACGCCTGCGCACCCGGCTGCGCGCGCCCGACTTCACCCGGCACCAGCCCGGCACGTTCGTCGTCGACGAGTGCCGCGACTGCGCCCATGCCTTCCAGAACCCACGCCTCACCTCGGAGGGGCTCGCCCTTTATTACCGCGACTTCCACGAAGGGCACTTGGAGGACTTCGCCGAGCGCATCCGCGCCGCCCGCGCGGCCCTCCCCCAAGCTCTCGACTGCGCTCGAGCAGGGCGGTACCCCCATCGCCACCGGGCCGCGGCCCGCGCGATGCCGGCCCTGCCCGAGCCGGAGAGCTGGCTGGACGTCGGCACCGGCCACGCCCACTTCCCGGCGGCGGCGAAGGAACTCTTCGCCTACACGTCCTTCGACGGCCTGGACCCGACTCCCCGCGTGGAGCGGGCCCGTGAGGCCGGCCGTATCGAGGAGGCCCACCGGGGCCACCTCACCACCCCCGCCGTCCTTGCCCGGCTGCGCTCCCGCTACGACGTGGTCAGCATGTTCCACCACCTGGAGCACACCCCCGACCCGCGCGCCGAACTCCGCGCCGCCCTCACCGCCCTGCGCCCCGGCGGCCATCTCCTGGTCGAAGTCTCCGACCCGGACAGCGCGTTCGCCACGCTCCTGGGCAAGTGGTGGCTCCCCCACAGCCAGCCCCGCCACCTCCATCTGATGCCCCTGGACAACCTGCGCGCGGAACTGGAGTCCCAGGGCTGCACCATCGTCACCACGGACCGCAGAGCCCCCCACATCCCCCACGACCTGTCAGCGGCCCTCTCCCTGGCCCTGACCCACCTCCTGCCCCGGGCGTGGCGGCCGGCGACCACCCCCCTGGTGACCGCCGCGGCAGCCCTCGACCACACCCTGGCCCCGCTGCTGCGCCGCACCCGCTTCTCGAACGCCTACCGGATCATCGCCCGCAAGGACCCGGCACGACTGCCGTAGATCTCACGGCCGCAGCACCAGAGCCTGCCCCGCCACCACCAGCAGCACCTGCTCGCACTCGGCCGCGAACGCCGCGTTCAGCCGCCCCAGTTCATCCCGGTACCGCCGCCCGGACGCGGTGGCCGGCACGATCCCCGACCCCACCTCGTTCGACACGGCGACGACGGTCCGCCGGGCGGCCCGCACCGCAGCCGCCAGCTCCCGCACCCGCTCCCGCAACGCCCGTTCACCCCCGGCCGCCCACTCTGCGTCGTCCCACGCCCCGACCGAGTCCATCGCGTCCGTCAGCCACAACGACAGACAGTCGATCAGCAGGGGCGGCCCGTCCTCCGCCAGCAGGGGCACGAGGTCGCACGTCTCCGTCGTACGCCACGACCCCGGCCGCCGCTCCCGGTGCGCGGCCACCCGGGCCGCCCACTCGGTGTCCCCGCCCCGCGAACCGCCGGTCGCCACGTACAGCACATCGGGAAACGCCTCCAGCCGCCGCTCGGCCTCCACGGACTTCCCCGACCGGGCGCCGCCGAGGACCAGCGTGCGCCGCGGCACGTCGGGCACCTCCTCGTACGCCCCCACCACCAGCGCCGTCCCGTCCGGTACCGCCCGCGCCCCCGCCGCGGCCAGCCGGCGCCGCAGCTCCGCGCCCGGCGGCACATCGTGGTCCAGATGCACGGCGACCACGTCGGTCGTGGGCCCCACGGCCCCCACCGCCCGCAGCTTGGCCAGCGCGTCCGGCCGCCCCACGACGTCCGCGAGGACCAGGTCGTACACCTCGGCGGGCGCCGTCCCCTCCTCCAGCCCGGCCGGCGAGGCCCCGGGCGGCAGATACAGCACCCGCTGCCCCGCGGGCCCGGTCACCGCGTACCCGGTGCCGCCCGCGTCCATCGCCAGCGCCCGCACCCGATGCCCCGTCAGCAACGCCAACTCCCGCCCGTCCGGCACCCGCACCGGCTGCGGCAGCCCGGCAGGCACCTCCAGGGCGGGCCCGTCGTGCGGATGCGACAGCAGCACCTGCCGCACACCCCCCAGCGAACGCCCGGCCCGAGCGGCCGCAAACGCCGCCCCGGGCGTGAGATCGAGCAACAGCGCCCCGTCCACGAGCAGCGCGGTGGCAGCCCGCGCATCCGGCCCCGACGCAGTCGCACAGACGGCACAGGGACATTCGGGGCGGGGCAGTCCCGCAGGGGCACCAGTACCGAGCAAGGTCACTTCCACGGACTGATTTTCGCTTGTAGCCGCAGGTATCGCGCATCCGCAGCCCCGACAGTGGCGCCGGGCTGTGACATCAGCGGCTCCGCCGCGGGGCGCGACCAGCCCCCACCGGCCGAGAGTTGATCCACAACCCGCAGTGTTCTCACCGCCGACCCAGCGGAGCGAATAGGCTGGCGCGGCAGGAGCCGATCAAGATCCGGCCCCTGATCTGCACGTGCCGACACCTTGGAGGCGTACATGGCGGCATGGACGTGGCGGTTCGAGAAGGCCGACGGGACGGAGGTCCAGCCCGCGGTGCAGCCCGAGGAATTCACCACGCAGGGGGATGCCGAGTCATGGATCGGTGAGCACTGGAAGGCCCTCCTCGAGGGCGGCGCGGACCAGGTGCGGCTCTTCGAGGACACCACGGAGATCTACGGGCCGATGAACCTGCACGCCGAAGAGTCGTAGGACGGCTCCCACGGGGCGGTCCCGCTGCCGCGACCGCCCCGGTTTCGCCCCGGCCGCTCAGCCCCGCACGCCGCACAGATGCAGCAGTGCCGCGACCCCTCGGTAAGGATCCGTCCGCCCGGCCCGCTCCTCGGTGGCCAGCAGCGTGTTCAGCTCGGCCGGGATCTCCGCGCCGTCCGCGGCCGTGTCGGTGAAGACCCGCACGCCGTACCAGGCGTGCAGCGGGGCCCCGATCCCGGCCAGCGTGGCCGTCAGCGTCTCCAGCCGGTCGGCCCGTACGTCGAGCCCCAGCCGGTTCCGGTAGGCCGTCGTGTCGAACGCGCCCAGCGCCCCGGCCCAGTCGCCGGCCAGCCCCGGCCGCATGGCCAGCGCGTCCCCGTTGCGCACCAGCAGCGACAGCAGCCCGCCCGGGGCGAGCATCCGGGCCAGCCCGGCCAGCAGCGGGTCCGGCTCCTCGACGTACATGAGCACGCCATGGCACAGCACCACGTCGAAGCTGCCCGGCAGAAAGTGCACGCCGGTGTCCCGCCCGTCGCCCTGGACGATCCGCATCCGCTCGCGGATCCCCTCCGGCTGCCCGGACAGCACCTCACGGGCGGCCGCGATCATCGTGGCGTCCTGCTCGACGCCGGTCACCTGATGCCCGGCCCGGGCCAGCCGGAGCGCCTGCGTACCCTGGCCCATCCCCACGTCGAGCACCCGCAGCCGCTGCCCGACCGGGAACCGCCCGGCTATCTGCTCGTCGAGCTGCCGGGCCACCAGCTCCTGTCGTACGACATCACGCAGACCGCCCAGCTTGCTCAGCCAGGCATCGGCCGCACCCCCGGAGAAAGCCTCTGCGCTCAGGGCCGCTCTCCGCGCTTGACCTGCGGCTTCGGCAGCCGGAGACGGCGCATCTGCAGGGAGCGCATCAGGGCGTAGGCGACCGCGCCCCGACGGTTCTGGTCCGGGAAGCGCTCGCCCAGCCGCTTGCGCAGACGGAACGCCGAGACGATCGAGTCGAGCACGATCAGCACGATCACGACGAGCCACAGCAGCAGTGCGACGTTCTGCAGCGCGGCCACCCGCACGACGCTCAGCACGAGGATGACCACGGCCAGCGGCAGGAAGAACTCCGCCACGTTGAAGCGCGAGTCGATCCAGTCGCGGGCGAACTTGCGGACCGGGCCCTTGTCGCGGGCGGGCAGATACCGCTCGTCGCCGCCGGCCAGCGCCTGGCGCTGCCGCTCCATCTGGACGCGGCGCTCGTCGCGCTGCCGCTTGGCGGCCTCCTTGCGGGTCGTCGGCGTGTTGGCGACGCTGCGGCGCTGGGACTGGGCCTCACTGCGCTTGGGCGTGGGCCTGCCCTTGGGGGCCTGCGGGTCACGGGGCTGCGTGGAGTCGGTCACCGGCACCTTGTCGGTGGGGGCCTTCTCGTCCTTTGAACGGCTACGGAACACAAAACCCAAGGGTACGGGGTGGCGGGGCGTAGACCCCAGCCGAGCGGGGAACGATCCGGCAACACCAGTCGTCTGTAGGGGGACAGAGGGGGCGTTGCAGACGGTTCACCGGCGGTCACCTCGGGGGCCACCTACTCCCTACGCCGGAGCGGGACCGTGCGCAGTCGTCCTTGGGGATGAGCGCATCCGTCCCCGAACAGTGCGGTAATGGAGTCAGGGCCCGTACTGTGGGTTCTGTCGCAGATCTGTGAGCTGGAGTCCGTCAGAAGGGGGCGCGCGAAGCCCATGAGCGGTGTCATGAAGCGTATGGGGATGATCTTCCGCGCGAAGGCGAACAAGGCCCTTGACCGGGCCGAGGACCCGCGCGAGACCCTCGATTACTCGTACCAGAAGCAGCTGGAGCTGCTCCAGAAGGTCCGCCGCGGCGTCGCGGACGTGGCGACCTCGCGCAAGCGCCTGGAACTCCAGCTCAACCAGCTCCAGCAGCAGTCCTCCAAGCTGGAGGACCAGGGCCGCAAGGCGCTCGCGCTGGGCCGTGAGGACCTGGCCCGCGAGGCGCTGTCCCGCCGCGCCGCCCTCCAGCAGCAGGTCACGGACCTCGAGACGCAGCACGCCACGCTCCAGGGCGAGGAGGAGAAGCTCACCCTCGCGGCCCAGCGCCTCCAGGCCAAGGTCGACGCCTTCCGCACCAAGAAGGAGACGATCAAGGCGACCTACACCGCGGCCCAGGCCCAGACCCGCATCGGCGAGGCCTTCTCCGGCATCTCCGAGGAGATGGGCGACGTCGGCCTGGCCATCCAGCGCGCCGAGGACAAGACGGCCCAGCTCCAGGCCCGCGCCGGTGCCATCGACGAACTCCTCGCCTCGGGTGCCCTGGACGACCCCTCCGGCATGGCCAAGGACGACATCCAGGCCGAGCTGGACCGGCTCTCCGGTGGTACGGATGTAGAGCTGGAACTCCAGCGCATGAAGGCGGAGCTGGCCGGAGGCTCGCCCCAGCAGGCGATCGAGGGCGGCACGGGTCAGTCGCAGTCCCAGCAGCAGCCGCAGGACACCCCGCGCTTCGACAAGCAGTAGCCACAAGCCTGGAGGGCCGAGATGGCGGACATGATCGTACGGATCATGGGGGAGGGTCAGGTGAGGCTGGCCGACAGCCACCTCGCCGAACTCAACAAGCTGGACGACGAGCTCCTGTCCGAGATGGAGAACGGCGACGGTCCCGCCTTCCGCCGCACCCTCCAGGCACTCCTCACCAAGGTCCGCGACCTGGGCGAGCCGGTACCCGACGACGCCCTGACCCCCTCCGACCTGATCCTCCCGTCACCCGACGCGACGCTGGAGGAGGTCCGGGAACTGCTGAGCGACGACGGTCTGATCCCGGGGTGACGGGGCTGGGGGCGGCGGCACCCGGCGACGTACTGTTCACCCCGTGAGCACCCTGGATCGCGCCCGCTGCCGAGTGAAGGCGCACCCCCTCGCGCTGGACGCGGCGATCGCGGCGGGCGCTCTGGTGTGCATGGTCGTCGGCTCCTTCGCGGACCCCCAGGGGGAGGCCGCCGTTACCTGGGGCGTCCGCAGCCCGGACCTCCTCAGCCTGGTCCTGATGACCGTCGGCGCGGCCGCGCTCGTCTTCCGCCGCAGCGCCCCCAAGACGGTCCTCGCGATCACCGGCACCGTCGCCCTGGTCGAGTGCGTCACCGGTGACCCCCGCGCGCCGGTCGCGATGGCCGCCGTGGTCGCCCTCTACACCGTCGCCTCCGCCACCGACCGTCCCACCACCTGGCGCATCGGCCTGCTCACCATGACCGTGCTGACCGGCGCCGCCATGCTCGCCGGCCCGCTGCCCTGGTACGCCCAGGAGAACCTCGCCATCTTCGCCTGGACCGGCATCGGCGCGACAGCCGGAGACGCCGTCCGCAGCCGCCGTACGGTCGTCCGGGCCATGCGGGAGCGCGCCGAGCGCGCGGAGCGCACCCGGGAGGAGGAGGCCCGGCGGCGCGTCGCCGAGGAGCGGCTGCGCATCGCCCGCGATCTGCACGACGTCGTCGCCCATCACATCGCCCTGGTCAACGTCCAGGCCGGGGTCGCCGCCCATGTCATGGACAAGCGCCCCGACCAGGCCAAGGAGGCCCTCGCGCATGTGCGCGAGGCGAGCCGCTCCGCGCTCAACGAGCTCCGCGCCACCGTCGGGCTGCTCCGCCAGTCCGGCGACCCCGAGGCCCCCACCGAGCCGGCACCCGGCCTCAGCCGTCTCGACGAACTCGCCGGCACCTTCCGCAGCGCCGGGCTCCCGGTCCAGGTCGCCCGTGCCGACCAGGGCAGCACGCTGCCCGCCGCCGTCGACCTGGCCGCGTACCGGATCATCCAGGAAGCCCTGACCAATGTGCAGAAGCACGCGGGCCCCGAGGCCAGGGCCGAGGTCAGCGTCGTACGCGTGGGACCGAACATCGAGGTCACCGTCCTCGACGACGGCTCCGGGGACGACGCCACCGTCGAGGTGGGCGGCGGCCATGGACTGCTCGGTATGCGGGAACGCGTCACGGCCCTGCGCGGCACCCTCACCACGGGTCCCCGCTACGGGGGCGGCTTCCGTGTGCATGCGATCCTTCCGGTCAAGACCCGCACCGCCGCGACGGGGGAGACCGCATGACGATCCGTGTCCTGCTCGCCGACGACCAGGCACTGCTCCGCAGCGCCTTCCGGGTGCTCGTCGACTCCGAGCCCGACATGGAGGTCGTGGGGGAGGCGTCCGACGGCGCGGAGGCGGTACGGCTGACCCGCGAGCGGCAGGCCGACGTCGTCCTCATGGACATCCGGATGCCAGGCACCGACGGCCTCGCGGCCACCCGCCTGATCAGCACCGACCCTTCCCTCACGCAGGTCCGTGTGGTGATCCTGACGACCTTCGAGGTTGACGACTACGTGGTGCAGGCGCTGCGCGCGGGCGCCTCCGGCTTCCTCGGCAAGGGAGCCGAGCCCGAGGAGCTCCTCAGCGCCATCCGGATCGCCGCGGGCGGCGAGGCCCTGCTCTCCCCGACGGCCACCAAAGGCCTGATCGCCCGCTTCCTCGCCCAGGGCGACGCGGGGGACGACGGCCGCGACCCCGCCCGCTCCGACCGGCTGAACGCGCTCACCGGCCGGGAGCGGGAGGTGCTGGTCCAGGTCGCCGGCGGCCACTCCAACGACGAGATCGCCGAGCGTCTGGAGGTCAGCCCGCTGACGGTGAAGACGCACGTCAACCGGGCCATGGCCAAGCTGGGCGCCCGCGACCGGGCGCAGCTCGTGGTGATCGCGTACGAGTCGGGCCTGGTCCGCCCGAGAACGGACTGACCTCGGCGCCCCGGGGGTCGGAAAAAGGGTCGGAAAAAGCGGTGCCCCCGGTGTGAGGGGCACCGCTCCTGTGCAAGCGGGGTGCTCTTACGGCAGCGCCAGCATGCGCTCCAGCGCCAGCTTCGCGAACGCCTCGGTCTCCTTGTCGACCTCGATGCGGTTGACCAGGTTGCCCTCGGCCAGGGACTCCAGGGCCCAGACCAGGTGGGGGAGGTCGATGCGGTTCATGGTCGAGCAGAAGCAGACCGTCTTGTCGAGGAAGACGATCTCCTTGCCCTCGGGCGCGAAGCGGTTCGCCAGCCGGCGGACCAGGTTCAGTTCCGTGCCGATGGCCCACTTGGAGCCGGCCGGGGCGGCCTCCAGGGTCTTGATGATGTGCTCCGTCGAGCCGACGTGGTCCGCGGCGGCCACGACCTCGTGCTTGCACTCGGGGTGGACCAGCACGTTCACACCGGGGATCCGGGCGCGCACGTCGTTCACGGAATCCAGGTTGAAGCGGCCGTGGACCGAGCAGTGGCCCCGCCACAGGATCATCTTCGCCGCGCGCAGCTCGTCCGCGGTCAGGCCGCCGTTCGGCTTGTGCGGGTTGTAGACGACGCAGTCCTCGAGGGACATGCCCATGTCGCGGACGGCGGTGTTGCGGCCCAGGTGCTGGTCCGGCAGGAACAGGACCTTGGTTGCCGAGGGCTCCCCCTGCTCGAAGGCCCACTCAAGGGCCCGCTTCGCGTTGGACGAGGTGCAGATCGTGCCGCCGTGCTTGCCCGTGAACGCCTTGATGTCCGCGGAGGAGTTCATGTACGAGACGGGTACGACCTGCTCGGCTATGCCGGCCTCCGTCAGGACGTCCCAGCACTCCGCGACCTGCTCGGCCGTCGCCATGTCGGCCATGGAGCAGCCGGCGGCCAGGTCGGGCAGGACGACCTTCTGGTCGTCGGACGTCAGGATGTCGGCCGACTCGGCCATGAAGTGAACGCCGCAGAAGACGATGTACTCGGCCTCCGGGCGCGCCGCCGCGTCCCGCGCCAGCTTGAAGGAGTCGCCCGTGACGTCGGCGAACTGGATGACCTCGTCGCGCTGGTAGTGATGGCCGAGCACGAAGACCTTGTCGCCGAGCTTTTCCTTGGCCGCGCGAGCGCGCTCGACCAGGTCCGGGTCGGACGGCGCGGGCAGGTCGCCGGGGCATTCGACGCCGCGCTCACTCTTGGGGTCGGCCTCACGGCCGAGGAGCAGCAGGGCGAGGGGAGTCGGCTGTACGTCGAGCTCCTGGGTCTGGGCGGTGGTCACGACACGCACCCTTTCTTCTTTTCGTCGAACTGACGCTATCTATCATAACCGGTTCACGTCAGTTTGACGATGGCGATAGCGTCGATGTGACATGAATCCCGACGTGCCCACTCCCGGCTCACTGTTCGCTCCACGGCGCATGTGCGAGCATGAAGAGGAACCGAAAACGCAAGTGCTCGGCCCGGAATGAATTCGTGGGCCCGCCGGTTGCACTGTCGGCAAGCAGTCTCCGTACAACCCGGGAGAGATGTAGATGTCCGTATCGGACGAGACCACCACCGTCACCGACGGCATCGTTCTGACCGACGCCGCGGCGTCCAAGGTCAAGGCCCTGCTCGACCAGGAAGGCCGTGACGACCTCGCGCTGCGCGTCGCCGTCCAGCCCGGCGGCTGCTCCGGCCTGCGCTACCAGCTGTTCTTCGACGAGCGTTCGCTCGACGGCGACGTCGAGAAGGACTTCGACGGGGTCAAGGTCGTCACCGACCGCATGAGCGCCCCCTACCTGGGCGGCGCCACCATCGACTTCGTGGACACGATCGAGAAGCAGGGCTTCACGATCGACAACCCGAACGCGACCGGCTCCTGCGCCTGCGGCGACTCCTTCAGCTGAGCCGCACCCCGAACACCGCGAAGGCGGCGGCCCCTCCGAGGGGCCGCCGCCTTCGCGCATCCCGGCGCCGCGTGGGGGTGCTCCCGCTCGAGCGAAGTCGAGAACTTGGGGGAGTCGGCGACCGACGACAACGCCTGGGGTCCCCAGTCCCCCCTGCTCGCAGCGCTTGGGGGAGGACGTGCCAGGCCCCGCGCCTGCGGCATGATCCGCCGGACTGGCCCTAGCGCGCCGCCGAGGACGGCTGCGGCAGTCGTGCCCCCGGCTTCTGGAGTGGGATCTCCTGGCCGTCCGAGCCGACCACCTTGCGGGTGCCGAGAGGTTCGTCCAGCTGGACGGTCTGCCGGAACTGCTTGGCGATCATGATGCAGATCTTGTTGGGCCACGGCTTCTCGGTCACCGTGACCGTCACCCGGTCCGCGCTCTCGGCCGCGGACGCCGTGTAGTCGGCGCACACACCGCCCATGAAGCTCACGGTCAGCTCCTTGTCGTCGGCCGTGTAGCCGTCGACGTGGACGTCCTTCGTCTTCGGCGCCGAGGTCGGCTCGTCGCCGCCCGGTGAGGTCGGTTCCGTGGCCGGCGCCGACGAGGCCAGGTACTTCGGGTCGACCGCCGGATACGTCACCGTGAAGGTGCCCCGCGACTGCGATCCCGTCACCTCGAACAGCCAGGACGGCACCAGCGCCTGCCGCCCCTCGACCGAGTGCGAGGCCAGCCCGAACACCGCGCGGTCCACCGTGACCGTGGACGGGTCCTGTGCCGGCGTGGGCGTCGCCGACACCGGCGGGATCGGTGCCGACGTCGGCGTCGACGAGCTGCAGGGCTGTTCGAGGCGGTCCTTCAGCGGTACGGGGGTGGCGCAGCCGCCGATGCCCATGCGCGTGTCGGTCCGCGGTGCCGAGTTCATCAGGTCCAGCGTCTTCCGCGCGCTCAGCACGGGATACGTGTCGCCCTTGACCGGCGTCTTCAGCAGCCCGTAGCCGCCGATCACCTCGCCCTGCCTGCCGACGGTCAGACCGGTCGTCCAGCCGTAGGTGGGCAGGCCGCCGACCACCGGATCGGCGTTCACCACCCGCTGGGCGCCCATCACCTGGCTCGCGTCGGCCTTCGCGTCGTCCTGGCCCAGCGCCTTCAGGATCGGTGCCGCGGCCTTCCGTGCGGCCGCCACGCTCACCGGGGCGCCGGCCGGGGCGCCGGGGTCCTGGGTGCAGACGAGGGTGCTCTTGCAGTTGTCGGTGCCAGGCGCGTACCGGCTGAAGGTCCAGCTGCCCGGAGCCTGCTTGTTCACCCGCAGACTCGGCCCCGAGCCGTCCTTGTCCGGCCCGACCCGCCAGGCCTGCCCCTCGGCCACCGGCGTCCCGTCGACCCCCAGCGCCGCGGCCAGCCGGGCCACCTCGTCCTTGGTGACCTCCCCGGCAGGCCGGTACACGGCCGCCGAGCCGGGGCCGTCGGACAGCGTGCCGCTCGCCTTGTAGGTCACGCCGTACGGATTGGGCTCACCGGGCGCGATGCCGTTCGTACCGCCGGACGAGGAGGCATAGCCGTCAAGGGCGAGCGGCGGGGGAGTCCCTCCACCCCCGGGCGCCCCCGACCCGGCACCTCCTCCCGAGCCACCACTGGCATGGGCGGCCAGATACGCCCCACCGCCCCCGACCACGAGCACGGCGGCCGCGACGGAAGCGACAAGCGCCGTCGACCGCCGCCGCCCGCCCCGCTCGTCACCACTGCCGAAGCCCCGCGCAACCTCCGGGACCTCACCGCCCGCCCCGGAACCGGCACCCTCCGTCTCCTGGACGTCAGCCTCCGCTTCGGCCGACGGCGCACCGACAGCACTGCCCGCGCGGGGGCGCCCGCCCTCCGGCCCGGCGGGCTCGTCGTCCGCCGTTCGGTGCCCGGCGTCGGCATCGGCCGCGTCGGTGCTCGGAGCCTGGGCCTCGGTCGGCGGTGTGAACGCGGCGCTGTCCGAATCCCGACGCCCGGCCTCCGGCTCAGTGGCCTCCTCGCCCCCCGTCCCGCGTGCGGCAGGGGGCTCGGCGTCTTCCCCGGGCGCCTCGCGCGTGGCCTTCGACCCCGTGGCTTCGCCGTCCTGCGCGTCCTGCGCCCCCGGGGCCTTGCCGTCCGCGGCCGCGGCGGCCTCATCGGTCGGTGAGTCGTCTCCGGCCTCCGGGGCGGCGGACATGCCGGCCGATGCTTCCGCGGCCTCGTCGGCCGTTGCTTCGAGGGCCGTACCCGGGGCCTGTGTCGTCTCCGAGTCGCCCGTGGGAGTTCCGTCGCCGGGCTCCGTGTTCCGCGGCCTGCCGGAGGCCTCCGCGTCGTCGTGGTCGGGTCGCTCGGTGTTCACCGCATCGCTCCTCGCTGGGTCGTATCCCGCATCCCCTTCACGGGGGACGGCAATGGGACGCAGCGGGGGAGCGCGCGGTTCCCTGAAAGGCGCCGGGGTGGATCAGGGGGCGTACTTCACTCAGTCGCCGTAGTCGGACATCGCATCCAGCAGCCGGGCGGACCTGGCCGGGACGGTCACGCCGTGGATGAGTGACGGGGAGACCGGACGGGCATCGATGTGCTCGGGGGCGGCCCAGTGGGGAGCCATCCGCGCACAGTCCCCGCGCAGCGACGCCAAGTCGCCCTCGAGGTCGGCCGGAGCGGGGGCATGGACCTTCAGCTTCGTCATGGCGGAACCGTAAGCACGTCGAGCCGCGCGAAGAAAGATCTACTATCGGGTAGTTTTGCCAACTTCAGAGCCCCGCTCGAACCCGGTAGCGTGAACTGTCAACCCGCGCCCTCCCGTCTCCCGCCACCACCCTTCCAACGAGCGCTATCGCGCGCCCCTTCTTAATCTCCCAGGAGAGTCCTCGCCGTGCGCATCGCAGTCACCGGCTCCATCGCCACCGACCACCTCATGACCTTCCCCGGCCGCTTCGCCGACCAGTTCGTCGCGGACCAGCTGCACACGGTCTCGCTCTCCTTCCTGGTCGACAACCTGGACGTACGCCGGGGCGGCGTAGGCGCGAACATCGCCTTCGGCATGGGACAGCTCGGCTCGCAGCCGATCCTGGTCGGCGCCGCGGGCTTCGACTTCGACGACTACCGTGCCTGGCTCGGCCGGCACGGTGTCGACACCGACTCCGTCCGTATCTCCGAGACCCTGCACACCGCCCGCTTCGTGTGCACCACCGACGCGGACCACAACCAGATCGGCTCCTTCTACACGGGCGCGATGAGCGAGGCCCGCCTCATCGAGCTGAAGACCGTCGCGGACCGCGTCGGCGGCCTCGACCTGGTCCTGATCGGCGCCGACGACCCGGAGGCGATGCTCCGGCACACGGAGGAGTGCCGCTCCCGTTCCATCGCGTTCGCCGCCGACTTCTCCCAGCAGATCGCCCGCATGGACGGCGAAGAGATCCGGATACTGCTGGACGGCGCGACGTACCTCTTCTCCAACGAGTACGAAAAGGGCCTGATCGAGTCCAAGACCGGCTGGACCGACGAGGAGATCCTCGGCAAGGTCGGCCACCGCGTCACCACCCTCGGCTCGCGCGGCGTCCGCATCGAGCGGGTCGGCGAGGACCCGATCGAGGTCGGCTGCCCGGAGGAGGAGCGCAAGGCCGACCCCACCGGCGTCGGCGACGCCTTCCGCGCCGGCTTCCTCTCCGGCCTCGCCTGGGGCGTCTCCCTGGAGCGCGCCGCCCAGGTCGGCTGCATGCTCGCCACCCTCGTCATCGAGACGGTCGGCACCCAGGAGTACCAGCTGCGCCGCGCCCACTTCATGGACCGCTTCACCAAGGCGTACGGCCATGACGCCGCCGCCGAGGTCCAGGCGCACCTGGCCTGATCAGGACACCCGGCGGACCACGTACGCCGACCCCTGGTCCGCCGGCTCCTCACCCACGTACTCCTGCCCCCGCATCTCGCACCACGCGGGAATGTCCAGCCGGGCCGCCTCGTCGTCCGACAGGACCCGCACCGTGCCGCCCACCGGCACGTCCCCGATGACCTTGGCCAGCTCGATCACCGGGATCGGGCAGCGCTTGCCGAGAGCGTCCACCACCAGCTCCTCGGCCCGCACCACGGTCGCCGGAGCCGGCGCCCCCAGCTTCTCCCGCACCCCGGCCACCGCCCCCGCAAGGACCGCCAGGAACCGCTCGACGTCCTCTTCCGCCGTCCCCGGCGGCAGCGACACCCGCACGTTCCCCTCGCTCAGCACCCCCATCGCCGTCAGCACATGGCTCGGGGTCAGCGTGCTGCTCGTGCAGGACGAGCCGGACGATACGGAGAAACCCTCCCGGTCCAGCTCGTGCAGCAGGGCCTCCCCGTCGACATAGAGACAGGAGAAGGTGACGATCCCGGGCAGCCGGTGCTCCGGATCGCCGACCACCTCCACGTCCGGCACCAACTCCGGTACCCGCGCCCGGATCCGCTCCGTCAGCTCCCGCAGCCGTACCGCCTCGGCGGCCGCCTCCGCCCGTACCGCCCGCAGCGACGCGGCCGCGGCCACGACGGCGGGGATGTTCTCGAACCCGGCCGCACGCCCCGACTCCCGCTCGTCCACGGGCCCTTGGGACGCGAACCGCACTCCCTTGCGCACGACGAGCAGCCCGACCCCGGACGGCCCGCCCCACTTGTGGGCACTCGCCGTCAGCAACGACCAGTCGCCCTCCACCCGCCCCCAGCCCAGCGACTGGGCCGCGTCCACCAGCAGCGGCACCCCGGCCGCCCGGCACGCCTCGGCCACCGCCGCGACCGGCTGCTCGGTCCCCACCTCGTGGTTGGCCGACTGCAGACAGGCCAGCGCGGTGTCCGGCCGCAGTGCCTTCTCGTACGACTCGACGCTCACCGCGCCCGAACGGAGCACCGGCACCCGGGTCACCGTCCCGCCGGCCGCCTCGAACGCCTCCGCCGAATGGAGCACCGAGGAGTGTTCGACCGCTGACACGATCAGGTGACGTCCGACCCGCCGCCGCCCGGCCAACGCGCCCGCGACACCCGTATGCACGGCACGTGTACCGGACGATGTGAACACCAGCTCATCGCTCCGGCACCCCACCGCCTCAGCGGCCGCCTCCCGCGCGGCATCCAGCAGCAACCTGGCCCTGCGCCCTTCCCTGTACAACCGGGCAGGATCGGCCCACCCTTCGTCCAGGGAGGCCATCAGGGCCTGACGGGCAACGGGATGCAGAGGAGCGGAGGAGGCGGCGTCGAAGTAGGACATACAGCAACGCTAAGCGCCCCAAAGGGGCGCGGGGAACTGCGCGATCGACCACGACGGAACCGGCACCCGTCAAACCACCCGAACCCCCGAGCTACTAGGCGCTTTCGGGTGACCCATCGCGCGTATGGCACCCTCCCCGCGAACCCCCGGAGGGCGTCGGCTAGGGTTTGGTCCGCATAAACATCAAACCCCTGCCCGACGCAGGACGGCGACCGACCAGCGAGAAGGCCGCAGCCAACCGCGCGGGCGAGACTCTCGGGAAGGCGCTACGTGAGTCCCAACGGCTCCGACCGCTCGCCGCGGCGCCCGATGCGGCGGAAGCTGCTGCAGGCAATGACCGCGGGCCTGGTCCTGGCGACCGCTACCGGTTGCACATACAAGGACTTCCCCCGCCTTGGTATGCCCACCCCGGTCACGGAAGAGGCTCCGCGGATCCTCTCCCTGTGGCAGGGCTCCTGGGCTGCCGCGCTCGCCGTCGGCGTGCTGGTGTGGGGCCTGATCCTCTGGGCGGCCATCTTCCACAGGCGCAGCCGCACAAAGGTCGAGGTACCTCCGCAGACCCGGTACAACATGCCGATCGAGGCCCTGTACACGGTGGTCCCGATCATCATCATCTCGGTCCTCTTCTACTTCACGGCCCGGGACGAGACGAAGCTCCTCGATCTCTCGAAGAAGCCCGACGTCACGGTCAACGTGGTGGGCTTCCAGTGGAGCTGGGGCTTCAACTACATCGCGGACGTGCCCGGTTCCACCGGCAATGCCAAGACGTCCCCGGAACTGCTCGCCATTCCGGACCGGTTCAAGAAGGACTTCCCGGCGAACGCCGGCGGTGTCTACGACGTCGGTACGCCGGGCACGAAGAACCCGCAGACCGGCAACCCCGGCCCGACCCTCTGGCTCCCCAAGGGCAAGACGGTCCGCTTCGTCCTCACCTCGCGTGACGTCATCCATTCCTTCTGGGTGGTGCCGTTCCTGATGAAGCAGGACGTGATCCCGGGCCACACCAACGCCTTCCAGGTGATTCCCAACCAGGAGGGCACGTTCCTCGGCAAGTGCGCCGAGCTCTGCGGCGTCGACCACTCCCGGATGCTGTTCAACGTGAAGGTCGTCTCTCCCGAGCGTTACGAGCAGCACCTCAAGGACCTCGCCAAGAAGGGGCAGACCGGTTACATTCCCGCCGGCATCGCGCAGACGCCGCACGAGAAGAACCGGGAGACGAACAACCTGTGAGCATCCTCAACGAACCCCAGGGTGCCGCGGCAGCTGAAGACTCGTACGAGAACGAGCTGCCGGTCAGGCGCAAGCAGCCCGGCAACGTCGTGGTGAAGTGGCTGACGACCACCGACCACAAGACGATCGGAACGCTGTACCTCGTCACGTCGTTCGCGTTCTTCCTGATCGGCGGCGTGATGGCACTGCTCATGCGTGCCGAGCTGGCCCGTCCGGGCCTGCAGATCATGTCGAACGAGCAGTTCAACCAGGCGTTCACGATGCACGGCACGATCATGCTGCTGATGTTCGCGACGCCGCTGTTCGCCGGCTTCACGAACTGGATCATGCCGCTCCAGATCGGCGCCCCGGACGTCGCCTTCCCCCGTCTGAACATGTTCGCCTACTGGCTCTACCTGTTCGGCTCGACGATCGCGGTCGGCGGCTTCCTCACCCCGGACGGCGCGGCCGACTTCGGCTGGTTCGCCTACTCCCCGCTGTCGGACGCGGTCCGCTCGCCGGGCATCGGCGCCGACATGTGGATCATGGGTCTGGCCTTCTCCGGCTTCGGCACCATCCTCGGCGCGG
>NZ_JAUYWJ010000052.1:0-26997 GCF_032656585.1 Streptomyces herbicida | reverse complement strand
GCACCAGAACCACCGGCCGCGTCGCCCGCCCCACCACCCCCAGCGCCACCGAACCCACCAGGAACCCCGTGAAACCGCTCAGCCCCCGCGACCCCAGCACCACCAGCTCGGCCCCCTCGGCCGCCTCGGCCGCCTCCCGCAGCACCTCGACCGCCGGACCCTCGACCAGCTCGTCGTACAGCCGAACCCGGGGAGACATGGCACGCGCCGCGTCCTCCGCCTGACGCAGGACACGGCGTGCGAGGTGCCGCTGTGCGGCGTTCTCGATCTCACCGTCCCGCGGGCGCGGGTGCCGGTTCCAGGCATGGACCAGACGCAGCGACCGTTCGCTGCGTACGGCCTCGCGGGCCGCCCACTGCGCGGCGGCAAGGCTCTCGGCGGATCCGTCCACCCCTACGACGACGGGCGGAAGCATCATGCCACCTCCAGGTGTTGGGCCGGCTTCGCAGTACCAGCCTCGTCTCGCAGTCACCGGGCGGGGAGGGGCCGCCAGGGCCTCACCCGGGACCATCCGGCCCACGTCCCGGGCTCGACGGCCGAGGGGACGTGTCCTGAGGGCCGCTCGGCCCGCCGCCGTGCCCGCTCAGCCCATGTGCGCTCGACGGCCGGCGCCGCAGGCTGAAGACGAAGCCCTTCGCGGGGAGTTCGCGATGACCGTCATCCAGGACACGTGGGTACAGGCTCCGTTGGCTGACGGCAGAAGGAGGCTCAGCCATGAAGCCCACGAAGATCGGCGCTCTCATGACCGTCGACGTCGTCACGGCGGTCCACGGCACGCCCTTCAAGGAAGTCGTCCGACTGCTCGGCGAGCACCGCATCAGCGGGCTCCCGGTGATCGACGACGATCACAAGGTCATCGGCGTCATCTCCGAGACCGACCTCATGCTCCACCAGACCCGCCCGACCGAGTCCCACGGCACCTTCGCCGCCCTGGCACACCGGCTCAGCCGCTCCGTACGTGAGCGCGCCGCGAAGCGCCGGGCACGCACGGCCGGCGGGGCGATGTCCACCCCGGCCATCACCGTGCGCGCCGACGCCACCGTCACCGAGGCCGCACGCCTCCTCACCGAGCACCGCATCGAGCGGCTGCCGGTCGTCGACGAGGAGGACCGGCTGGTCGGGATCGTGACCCGCCGCGACCTGCTGCAGGTCTTCCTGCGCAGCGACAAGGAGATCCAGCGCGACGTACGCCAGGAGGTCTTCGTCAACACGCTCTGGCTCGCCCCGCACACCATCGAGGCCACCGCCCACAACGGCGTGGTCACCCTCACCGGCCGGATGGAGCGGCGCAGCGACATCCCCATCGCGGTCGGCATGACACGCCGCATCGACGGAGTCGTGGACGTCGTCGACCATCTGACCTACCGACTCGACGACACCCGGCTCCAGCCCGCCGAGCAGGCCCTGCACGGCCTGGCCGACGACTGGCTGCGCAGGCTGTGAGGCGCCGCGGCTCACATACCGGCGGTACCGATACGACGGCCGGTGAGCCGCGTCGGCTCGATCGACACCCACATGTCGCGTCGCCCGCCGGCCCATGAATCGGTGTGGGCGCTCTCGTTCAGCCGACGCACGATGCCGGGCTCCGTGACCACCTGGGCCGGGCCGACGACGAGCACGCTCCAGCCCTGGCTCAGGGCGTCATCCACATGGTCGACCTCGAAGGCGACCTCGTTCCCCACGGCCGCCGCGGGCACTGAGTCGGGCGCCGTCCGAAAGACGATCGCGTCGTCGACGACCCTGTAGTTGACGGGGACCACCGCCGGACCGTCGGGTGTCGTCACCGCGATCCGTCCGATGCCGTGCGTGGAAAGCCGGGCGCGGCACTCGTCTGGGCTGAGCTGCAGCAGCTGAGGGTGCACAAGCGCCATGCCCTGGCCCGGAGGAAGATCCATACCGCCCCCGCGCAGGGCTTCGACGCTGGTGCCCAGCGCGGCGGCCAGGCGGATCAGGGTGGCCAGGGTCGGGTCGGCCGGGTGTTCCTCCAGGTAGGCCAGGTAGTCGGGCGCCATCGCGGCGCGGCGGGCCGCTTCCGTCCGGCTCATCCGCTGCCGCCTGCGTTCGGCGGCCACCCGTCGTCCGATGTCCCCGGGGTTGGGTCCCCGCCCCGGCCGGGCGGCGCCGGACAGGGCTGCCTCGTCCGCTGCCCGCCCGGACCCAGCGACGCGTCCGGACTCGTACTCGACGTGCCGGATGCGCGCGTCGGGCCCCGGAAACACGAGGGCCACCTCATCGGTGTCCGACCAGCGCACGTCGTAGGGAGGCGTTCCGTCCTCGTGGTGGAGTCCGACGATCTCGCCGTCGCGCCGGGCGGCGCCGGTCGTCGGACTTTCTATGACGAGGAGATCGCCGAGGTGAGCTCGCATGACCGCCGCCCTTTCCGCACAGTGCCGCTGTATCCAACGTGCCATGTGCAGCACCCCGCCGCACTGACGGAACCCTCTGCCGGGAGGGCGACTGTCAGCTCGCCGTCACCGTGAAAAACCGCGAAAGTCGGCCACACCACATCCACGGCGACGTCCACGGCGACGTCCACGTACACGTCCACGTCCACGTCCACGTCACGAGACTCCCTCGCGGATGATCACAACGGGGCAGTTCGCGTGCTGCGCGACATGCTGGCTGACGGAGCCGAGCAGGGCCCGGGCGAAGCCGCCCCGCCCATGGCTGCCCACGACCAGGACCTCGGCGCCCTCGGCCGCCCTGAGCAGCACGTCGACGGCGTTGCCCTGCACCAGGTGCGTCCTGACGGCGCCGGCGGCCTCTTCTCCGAGCACGTCCCTCAGCTCCTGGACGAACGCCTGCCGGGCGTTCTCCTCGTCGAGGGTGGCGTCGATGGCCGGTGCCATCCACACACGCCCACCCGGCAGGTCCCACGCGGACACGACGTCGACGTCGGCACCGATGAGGCCGGCGTAGCGGACGGCCCACCGCAGCGCGTCGTTCGAGGACGGCGACCCGTCGACGCCCACGACGACACGCTGCCTCGAGGCATCAGTGTCCATGTGTCTCACCTCTTCTGTGGTCCTTGCCCGCCGCGCCCGGGCGGCGCCTCTACCCTCCACGCTGAGCCACTCCTTCCCGACGCGCCATGAGGACAGGGCCGGGGCATGGCATATGGGTGCCGGGGGCTTCCCTCCGACTCGCCGGGGCGGAGCGAACCGCGCGGGCCGCACAGCAGCAGGTGCGTGACCAGGCCACCGCCGAGCACGCTCATTGGCTTCGCCAGCGGCGCTTCGAAGCGTATGAGGGCTCCATGCGCGCGTACGACAGCTTTGCGCGCACGGCCACCGAGAGTCTCCGCGCTGCCGGGACGGCATCGGCCCGGAGGTCGTCGCGGCCCGCCGCCGCGCTGCGTCTGGCCGAAGCCCGGGCCCGCTGCGGTGCCCGCGCCTTCGTCCACGAGTTCACCTGGCCTTCCCCCGCCATCCAAGGTTCGCTCGGCGCTTGCCATGCGCTCGATGTCCCGTTCGTCTTCGACAACCTGACCGACCCGTCCTTCGCGCCGCTGCTCGGGGCACCCCGCCGCAGCCGCTCACCGACGGCATGCACGCCGCGTGGGTCTCCTTCGCCACCATCGGCGATCCCGGCCGGCCCGAATACCGTGAACCGAGCCGCACCGTGCACCACTTCGGCGCCTCACCGGCGGTGATCCATGACCCACGCAGGGATCTCCGGACGCTGTGGGACGGCGTGCGCTGACGGAGGTCGCAGCGGCGGACCAGCCCCGGAGTCACGCCGCCCGCACCCGGTTCATCGCCCGCGCAGGGCGCTCGCCGTCTGACCCGTGCGTTCGCGCAGCAGGATGCGGAGCGTGTTTGCGTGCTCGTAGCCGACCTTGCGGGCGATGATCTCCAAGGGCAGACCCGTGGTCCGGAGCAGATGAGAGGCCCGCTCGACGCGCAGATCCTGGACGAAACCGACGGGTGAGGTGCCCAGCGTGCGGCGAACGGCCCGCTGCAGTGTGCGCTCGCTGACCCCGATGGCCCGCGCCCCTGCGGCGATCGAGATCGGCTGGTCGAGGTTCACGCGGGCCCACCGTTCGAAGGCCGCCAGCGTCGGATCGGTCTGCGCCAGTGCCGCGGAGATGGTGTAGGCCGCCTGGGACGGGCGCTCGTCGACCACCAGATAGCGGGCGACCAGGTCGGCCAGTACCGGACTGCTCATCCGCACGATCGCGAGCGCCAGGTCGACGTGCCCGAAGGCCGCACCCGCGGTGGTCACGCCCTCGGACGCGGTGACCATACGGGTCTCGTCGACCGTCACCGCCGGGTAGCGCTTGCGGAAGTACGGTGCCAGCCACCAGCTCGTCGTGGCACGTCGGCCGTCGAGGACTCCCGACTCGGCCAGCAAAAAGGTGCCCGTGCAGGCGGAGGCGATGGGTGTGCCGCGTTCACGTGTTGCGGCCACGAGGCTCCGTACGGGCGCGGACACCGGACCCGAGACATGGGCGATCAAGGCATCGGGCCGCCGCTCGGCCAGCGCGGGCACGAGCAGCAGATCCGCGTCCTGAGCCGCGCTGACGGGGGCGGTCTCGACCGTGTGCCCGGCGCCCGTACGGATCCGCCTGCGAAAGCCGATCGTGGTGACCTTCCAGGCGGGCGGAGGTTCGGGCAGTTCGTCCCGCATGGCGTTCGCCCCGTCCAGCACGTCCAGGAGGGCGGCGAGCCCGGAGTCGAAGACGCCGTCGTATGCCAGCACAGCTATGTCCATGACGGAAACGATATCGACTGCGTCGTTTCCGACACTGGGTGGGGCGGCGCGAGCGACCTAGATTCTTCGGTGTCCGGATGCGAGACGGTGCCCGGTACCGGCACCGCACACCTTCCACGAAGACCACACCACGACCACGGGAGTGCACCATGACGAAGCTCGGACTGCTGGCGCGGATCGAGGCCAAGCCCGAGTACGCCGACACGGTCGAGGCCCTGCTGCGCGACGCACTGCAGCTCGCGCAGCAGGAAGACCACACCGTCACCTGGTTCGCGTTCCGGCAGGGCGCCACCACCTTCGGAGTCTTCGACACCTTCGATGACGAAGGGGGACGCCAGGGACACCTCCAGGGCAAGATCGCCGCCGCCCTGATGGACGCCGCCCGGACCATGCTCAGCGAGGCACCGGACATCCGTCCCGTCGACCTCCTGGCGGTCAAGCTTCCCTGAGCCGCGGATGCCGGTGCGGCAGCGCACGAACCGCGCTGCCGCCCCGGCATCCGGCACCTGACCACGACTCCCACGCCCGATCGAGGAACGGAAGCACCATGGCGCAGTCCACCACCCGAAACCGCAGCACCTCCGGCGACGCACACTCCGAAGCCGTACCCCCGGCCGGGACCCGCTCGCGTACGCACTCCTGGGAACCCCCGAAGGGTTACGCGGCCGCCGGTGACCACACGGGCATCGAACTGGCTCGCATGAGCCTGGACGGCCGTCTGCCGGAAGCTCCGATCTGCGGGACGCTCGGTTTCCGGCTGGTGGAGGTCGAGGAGGGCGGGGCCGTCTTCGAGGGCGACCCCGGAGAACACCTCTTCAACCCGATGGGCACGGTCCACGGAGGCTTCATGGCCACCCTCCTCGACTCCGCCCTCGGCACCGCCGTACTGACCGCACTGCCGGCCGGCCGCGCGTACACCACGGTCCAGCTCGGTGTGAACCTGGTCAGACCGGTGTTCGCCACCACCCCGACGCTGCGCTGCGAGGGCAGGGTCGTCCATGTCGGCCGCACGACGGCGACCGCAGAGGCCCGGGTCGTCGGCGCGGCCGACGGCAAGCTGTTTGCGCACGGGACCACGACCTGCGCGGTCTTCGCGCTGCCCGGCGGCTCCGCGTAATTCCCTGTCCCCCCGCCATGGCCGTGCAGCATGATGCACACATGTCCGAACACCCTTCCGAGTGGGTCATCTTGTCCAGCTACGAGAACATCCCCGGCTGCCCGCGGCCGGGACGGCTTGTGGCGGATTGACTGCGGGACCGGGGCATCGACTGGTGGCCCTTTGCCGGGCCGGACGTGCGGATCGACCACATGTGCGGAAAGCGGCCCGACGGGCACTGGTACGGCACGTTCGTCGTCCGCATTCGCGCGGATGCCCTGCGGCGGCTCGGACTGCACCCGGATCAGCCGACCTCGGCCCCGGCGGACCCCCTGCCTCCCAAGTGGTGGGGAAGAGGGACGTGGTGAGTTCCTTGGGGGGCGTTGTCAGTGGTGGCAGGCAGGATGAACGGCATGACGACACCGATTGCGCAGATCGCTGATGCCTCCGCCTACGCGCAGGCGGTCGAGGACGCGGTGAAGGCCGCTGCCGCCTACTATGCGGGCGGTACCTCGCCCATGGACGACGACGCCTACGACAGACTCGTGCGAGGCATCGCCGCCTGGGAGGCCGGGCATCCCGACCAGGTGCTGCCCGACTCGCCGACCGGGAAGGTCGCCGGCGGTGCGGCCGAGGGCGATGTGCTCCACACGGTGGCGATGCTGAGCCTGGACAATGTGTTCTCGTCGGAGCAGTTCGCCGCCTGGGCGGCTTCACTTGCGCGCCGGATCGGCCACGAGGCGGAACGATTCAGCGTCGAGCCGAAGCTCGACGGACTTGCTGTCGCGGCCCGTTACACCGATGGCCGGCTGACCCGGCTGATCACCCGTGGCGACGGGACGGCCGGTGAAGACGTCTCGCACGCGATAGGCACCATCGAGGGGCTGCCGGCCACCCTGTCCGAACCGGTCAGCGTGGAGGTGCGGGGCGAAGTCCTCATGACCGGTGCGCAGTTCGAGGAGGCCAACACGGCGCGCACCGCGCACGGCGGGCAGCCGTTCGCCAACGCCCGCAACGCGGCAGCGGGCACGCTGCGCGCCAAGGACCGCGCCTACCCGGTGGCGATGACGTTCTTCGGCTACGGCCTGCTGCCGCTGCCCGAGACCGACGCCGCCCTGGCCGCACGGCTGGGCGGCCTCGCCCACAGTGAGCTCATGACCCTGGCCGCCACGCTCGGTGTGCACACCACCGCCGGCACCGCGGTACCCGGCACCACGGCCGGCACCACCGACGAGGTGCTGGCCCGCGTGCAGGAGATCGCCGCCCTGCGCGCCCAACTGCCGTTCGGTATCGACGGCATCGTCATCAAGGCGGACCTGGCCGCCGATCAGCAGGCCGCCGGGAACGGTTCGCGGGCCCCGCGCTGGGCGATCGCCTACAAGCTGCCCGCCGTCGAGAAGATCACCCGGCTGCTCGAGGTGGAGTGGAACGTGGGCCGCACCGGCATCATCGCCCCGCGCGCCGTCCTGGAACCGGTGGAGATCGACGGCTCCACCATCACCTACGCGACCCTCCACAACCCGGCCGACATCACGCGCCGTGATCTGCGCCTGGGCGACCACGTCATGGTCCACCGCGCCGGCGACGTCATTCCCCGCGTCGAAGCCCCTGTAGCCCACCTGCGCACCGGCGCCGAGCAGCCGATCGCGTTCCCCGAGGCATGTCCGCGCTGTGGATCGGTGATCGACACCAGCCAGGAACGCTGGCGCTGCGAGCAGGGCCGCAACTGCCACCTCGTCGCTTCCCTCTCCTACGCCGTGGGCCGCGACCAGCTTGACATCGAGGGCCTTGGCACCACCCGCATCGTGCAGCTCGTCGAGGCCGGCCTGGTCAGTGATCTCGCCGACCTCTTCACCCTTACCCGCGACCAGCTCCTCGCGCTGGATCGCATGGGCGAGACCAGCACCGACAATCTGCTGGCCGTCCTGGCCACCGCCAGGACGCGGCCGCTGGCCCGGGTGCTGTGCGCACTCGGCGTCCGCGGCACGGGCCGGTCCATGTCGCGACGCATCGCCCGGTACTTCGCCACCATGGACAACATCCGCACCGCCGACGCCGAGGCGCTGCAGCAGGTCGAGGGCATCGGTACCGAGAAGGCACCGTCGATCGTCGCGGAACTGGCCGAACTCGCCCCGCTGATCGACAAACTCACCGCGGCCGGGGTGAACATGACCGAACCCGGCGCCACTCCCCCGCCCAGCGCCGACGCCGAAACGGAGATCAGCGGTGCCACGACCGACGCCCCCGCCGCCGGTCCGCTCGCCGGGATGACAGTCGTGGTCACCGGCGCGATGACCGGGCCGCTGGAGCAGTTGAGCCGCAACCAGGTGAATGAACTCATCGAACGGGCAGGTGGCCGTTCGTCCTCCAGCGTCTCCAAGAAGACCACCCTGGTGGTCGCCGGCGAAAACGCCGGTTCCAAGCGTGCCAAGGCCGAAGACCTTGGTATCCGCCTCGCCACACCCGACGAGTTCGCCCTGCTGGTCGCCGACTGCCTCGACTGACACCGCCGACGCGCGCGTCTTCGCCTGGGAGGAACGCTCCCACGAGTCCTCGGCGTTCATGCTCGACCGCATCGGCAAGGAACTCCCCATCGCCCAGGTCCCGTCGTCAGATCCCCGTCGTCCGCCCGGAGGGCGGGCCCGGAGGCGTCATGGGGGTCCCCCCTGCTCGAGCGAAGCCGAGGGCTCGGGGGAACGTGCTCTCGGCGTGCCGGGCGCAGGCCCTCGTACTGGATGTACTTGGGGCTGTGCCCGGTGCGGCGAGTGGGGGTCCCCATCTGACGACAGGACCTAGCGGTGCCTGTCGCGCTGCCCGGCCTGGCCGAGGGCGGGCAGCGCGGTGGCGCTCGGTTGCCGTGGGCCGACCGTCACGACCCGGCGTGGCGCTGGGCGCGCAGTCCCTCCAGCAGGCGCAGCCAGACCTCGGCGGCCGTCGGATAGCTCGGGACGACGTGCCACAACACGGACAGCGGTACGCGCGCCACGATGGCCACCGTCGCGGAGTGCACGAGGTCCGCGATGCCGGACCCCACGAAGGTCGCCCCCACGATGGTGTCCGTGGCCCGGTCGACGACCAGTTTGGCGCGGCCGACATAGTCTTCGCGCATCACGTAGGTGCCGGCGAGGCCGGCCATGTCGTACTCGACGGTCTGGATGTCGAGGCCCGCCGCGCGGGCCTGCTGCTCGGTCAGCCCTGCCGAACCCACCTCCGGTTCGGTGAACGTCACTTGCGGACTGCCGCGATGACCGTCCGCGGTGGACAGCGGGTCGGCGAGCGGGCGTCCCAGGGCGCGCGCGGCGATCACCTCGCCGGCGATCCGCGCCTGGTACTTGCCCATATGCGTGAGCAGTGCGCGCCCACAGACGTCGCCGATGGCGTAGAGCCACTGCCCGTCCACGCCCTGTACTGCCTGTTCGTCGTCGACGGTGAGAAAGCCGCCGTCGGGCAGGCCGACGGTCGACAGGCCGATGTCCTGGGTGTTGGGGGTGCGCCCGGTGGCGAGCACCAGTTCGTCCGCCGTGGTCTCGCCGTTGTCGTCGAGCACCACGGTGACCGGTCCGCCGTGCACCATGCCGACTCCCGTGTCCCGCGGGTCCTTCCGGGACACCGAGTTGACCGTCCTGCCCGGGACCAGCTTCACCCCGGCCTCCCGCAGCCGGTCCGCGACCATCCGGCCGGCGAAGGGCTCGACGCGGCGCAGCAGGCCCGTACCGCGGTGGACGACGGTCACCTCGACACCGAGGGACTGCAGCCAGGTGGCGGACTCGCAGGCGACCACTCCACCGCCCAGGATCACCACGCTGCGCGGCACCTCATGCAGATTGGTGACGTCGCGCGAGGTCCACGCCCTGGCGTCGGCCAGGCCGGGGACGGGTGGCACCGTCGTGCACGAGCCCGTGTCGATCACCACGGCGTGCCGGGCGGTCAGGGTGCGTGCGCCGCCATCGGCAGCGGTGACCCGCAGGGTGCGCTCACCGTCGAGCCGTCCGTAGCCGCGGACCACATCGATGCCGGTGTTCAGGGCCCACTGGACCTGCGAGGTGTCGTCGAGCCCGTTGACCACCCGGTCCCGGCGGGCCAGGACCGCGGACACGTCCAGCCCTCGTCGAGCCACCAGGGAGGCCACTCCCGGCACGTGCCGGGAGTTCTCCAGCATCTCGCCCGGCCGCAGCAGCGCCTTGCTGGGCATGCACGCCCAGTACGAACACTCACCGCCGACAAGCTCCGCCTCGACCAGAACCGCGTCCAGGCCCGAGAACTGCGTGGAGTACTGGGCGGCGTTCTCCCCGGCGGCGGCGCCGCCCAGAACGATCACGTCCCATTCGGTCCGGTCGGGGTCCACGGCTGCACTCATCTAGCTCCTCCGGCGTCCCCCGCAGGCGGTGCCGCTCGCCGGCCCGTGCTCTGCGGGACCTCTGTCGTGCCGCGCGGTGCGACGGCCCGTGAGCCGGCCGTGCCGAACCGTGCGCGTTTCATGCCGTGACTGCCTTGCGCGTAACGAAGCCGCCGCGTAGACATACGTCCCGTCCACGATCGCCCCGATGTCGGCGTTCCGCCACCGAAAGGAGTGCCGTACCAGGTCAGCGGGGCCGGTACGGTGCGCCGAGCGCGTCAGTCGGCCTCGGCCGCGCGGACGAGCCGGTACCCCTCCTCCTCGAGGGTGCGCGCCATGTGCGCGGCGTACCACTGCGGCCAGTCGGGGTCGGGTCTACCGAGCTGCTCCTCATGGACGCCGTGCGCGGCCGCGGCTCGCTTGAGTACGTCCAGCAGGACATCGACCGTCATCGCCTCCATCAGCATGTCCTCCGCCGTATCTGCTCAGCCGTGGCAGGTGGGCCCGGTCATCGCCCGGGTGCCCGGGTCTTGACCTCCTGCAGGAACCAGGTGTTGCCGTCCGGGTCACTGAACGTGGCGAACGAGCCGTAGTCGCCCGGCGCCGGCGCGCGGCCGGGTACGCGCTTGTCGCTACCGCTGTGATGGAAGACCCCGCCGGCGTCATGGAACACCTCGGACACATCGGCTCCGCGGTCGACGAGTTCGGCACGGGCCGCGTCGATATCGGCGACGACGAGATACAGGTTCTGCAAGGAACCGGGATCCGCTGCGGTGACGCCCTTGCCGAAGATGACGGACGCCTCCGAGCCGGGCGGGGTGAACTGCACGACCCGGAAGCCGTCCTCGCCGGGGAAATCGGCATCGAGACGCCATCCCAGCGCCTGATAGAAGTCCTTGGCCCGGTCGACGTCGGCGACCGGAATCACCACGACCTCGAACTTCATGTCCATGAATGACCGCTCCCTTTCTCATGCCCCTCAGCGCACCCGCGCGGAGCGGAAGCCGCTCACGTAGGCGCATGGGGCCGCGGGCACGGGGCTGGACGCGCGGCGGCTGGACTTGCCGAAGCCCGCGCAGCGGTGGGCCACACCGGGCACCACGACACCTGCTCATTGTCCCGCGGGCCGACCTGTCCGGCGAGCGGTGCGGGCGGGGGCCCGCCTGTGCCTACCAGGGTCTCGCGGTCAGAGCGGCCGTCCCGGATCGCCGGTTACTGCCTTCGGCGTCGTACACATGCGGATGACAGCCCGCTGCAGGCCAACCTGGCGGTCAATTGGTCTACACACAAAGTGAGTTGACAAGCACAGCAGGTCAGTTGAAAGTCACGGCTGATGGACTTCGACGACTTGACGCCCGCCGAGGAGCAGGTGCGGAGGGCGTATTCCCGCGGTGAGACGGTGGACTTCCGTGCGGCGGAGGACGAAGATCCCGCCGACGGGGCGGACTGGGGGCCGCAGCGGACGATCCGTGCCTCGGTGCTGAAGGCGCTGCTGCTGAGTGCGCCGCAGGAGGACGGTCGGATCGCCGCGCTCAGGCTCAGGGGCGCCCGTGTCACCGGGACACTGAATCTCGCGTACGGGGTGATCGACCAGCCCGTCCGGCTGAGCCACTGCTACTTCGAAGCGGCTCCCGATCTCTACGGATGCCGACTGCGGCAACTCAATCTCAGCAGCTCCGTGCTGCCCGCCATCCGGGTCAACAACGCCCGCATCGACGGTCCGCTGCGGATGACGGACTGCCGGATACGCGGCACGGTGAGGCTGGGCGGATCGCAGATCGCGGGTGCCCTCTGCCTGGACGGGGCCGAGCTGACCGCTGCCGATGCGCAGCTGCCCACCCTCCAGCTCCACCAGACCGTCATCGGCCTCGACCTGTGGGCACCGCGCTTGCGGGTGCGGGGAGAGGCACGGCTCAACGGCGCGGAAGTCGGGGGTCTGGTCAGTCTCGAAGGCGCCGAGCTCAGCAACCCCGGCGGCATCGCCCTCCGCGCCCAGTCGCTCGGGGTGAAAGCCGACGTTCTTGCCCGATCCCTGCACGCCCGCGGCAAGGTCGATCTGCGCGGCGCGCGGATCGCAGGCCGACTGGATCTGGCTCGTAGTCACCTGTCCAACCCGGGGGACACTGCCCTGCGAGCCAGCAGCTGCAGTATCGGGGAGCTCTGGCTCCACCGGAGTCGGCCCATCGAGGGGACCCTCCATCTGCGCCGTTCCCGGATCGACAAGCTCAGTTTCGAACCGGAGGTCGTACCGGGCGAGGTGCTGCTCAACAACCTCAGCTACAGCGTGCTGTCCCCGCACGAGCCCGCCGAGCGCCGCCTGCCCATGCTGCGCAGGGACGGCGATGGCTATCTCCCCCATGCGTATGAGCAGTTGACGGCCGCGTACCGCCGCGTCGGCGACGACCACGGTGCCCGTGTCGTCCAACTCGCCAAGTTACGCAGGCACCGCAGCACCCTTCCCTGGTACGCCCGTGCCTGGGGCCACCTCCAGGAAGCAACCGTCGGCTACGGTTACCGCCCCCTCCTCGCAGGCGCGTGGCTGCTGTCCCTGCTGACGATCGGCTCGGTTGCCTACGGCCTGCATCATCCCCGTCCCCTCAAGGCGTCCGAGGCCCCGCACTTCAACCCGGTGTTCTACACCCTCGACCTGCTGCTCCCCGTGATCTCCTTCGGGCAGGAGGGCGCCTTCGCTCCGGACGGCTGGTACCAGACGCTCTCCTACGCCCTCGTCATTGCCGGCTGGATCCTTGCCACCACGGTCGTCGCCGGCATGACCCGGACCATCAGCCGCCAGTGAGAAGAAGGGCAGCCGGCACCCGCAGGGGCGGTGACGTCATCGTCGCGGTGACCGGCGGTCCCTCCCACTGAGGGTTGGTGACGTCACAGTAGGCCGCCGGATCACGTGCATGTACGTGACCGCGATGACGAGGGACAGACCAATCGTGGAGGGGACGGCAGCGATCGCCCACCAGCCCATGCCGGCCCCGGGGCTTGCGATCGCCCAGAGGCCGACGGGGACCGAAGCCGCCGCCGGGCCGCAGCCGATGAGGACGGCAACGGCCCTTCGGCCGCGACCGGGGTCGGGCGGCGGCTGATCGTGACGAAGCTCCGTCCATTGCCGTGCGACCTCGTGCCGCTCCCGCCGCCGTTGCACGGCCGCGCGTACCCGAAGGCCCGCCGTGACCGCGATGCCCACCGCGGCCACGGCGGAAGGAATCCACCATCCTTCGGCGACGAGAAGCAGCAGCGCGACGCATCCTGCTGTGCCCCAGCCGATGAGGCAGGCCGCAGCGGCACTGCGCCGGGAGAGGGGCCGGTCGGCGCCGGCGCGCAGGTCCGCGAGGGCCGGTACGTACCAGACACAGCCGGACGCGGTGGTGACTGCGAATCCCATGGCAAGGACGGCTTGGGGCATGGCCTACCTCGCCGCGTCGAGAGCGGCGATCTCCGGGTGGTGCAGGTCGAACGCCGGGGACTCGCTGCGAATCTGCGGAAGTTGGACGAAGTTGTGGCGCGGCGGCGGGCAGGACGTCGCCCATTCCAGCGAGCGGCCGTAGCCCCACGGGTCGTCGACGTCGACCGGCTTGCCGTACTTGGCGGTCTTCCAGACGTTGTAGAAGAACGGCAGGATCGACAGGCCCAGCAGGAACGCACCGATGGTGGAGAGCGTGTTGAGGGCGGTGAAGCCGTCGGCGGCCAGGTAGTCGGCGTAGCGACGGGGCATGCCTTCGGCGCCGAGCCAGTGCTGGACCAGGAACGTGAGGTGGAAGCCGACGGTGAGCGTCCAGAAGGTGATCTTGCCGAGTCGTTCGTCGAGCATCTTGCCGGTGAACTTGGGCCACCAGAAGTGGAATCCGGCGAACATCGCGTACACGACCGTACCGAAGACCGTGTAGTGGAAGTGAGCGACGACGAAGTACGAGTCGGAGAGGTGGAAGTCCATCGGCGGTGACGCCAGGATCACGCCCGTCAGGCCGCCGAAGACGAATGTGATCAGGAAGCCCGTGGTCCACAGCATCGGCGTCTCGAACGACAGACTGCCCTTCCACATGGTGCCGATCCAGTTGAAGAACTTCACCCCGGTCGGCACGGCTATCAGGAAGGTCATGAAGGAGAAGAACGGCAGCAGCACACCGCCGGTGACGTACATGTGGTGGGCCCAGACCGTCACCGAGAGACCCGCGATCGCGATCGTCGCCGCGATCAGGCCCAGGTAGCCGAACATCGGCTTGCGGGAGAAGACCGGGATGACCTCGGAGACGATGCCGAAGAACGGCAACGCCAGGATGTACACCTCTGGATGGCCGAAGAACCAGAACAAGTGCTGCCACAACAGCGCCCCGCCATTGGCCGCGTCGAAGACGTGACTGCCGAACTTGCGGTCGCACTCAAGCACGAACAGCGCCGCGGCCAGCACCGGGAACACGATCAGGATCAGCAGCGCGGTCAGCAGCACGTTCCACACGAAGATCGGCATCCGGAACATCGTCATGCCGGGTGCCCGCATGCAGATGATCGTGGTGATGAAGTTGACCGCACCGGCGATCGATCCGAACCCGGACAGCGCGACACCCATGATCCACAGGTCCGCGCCGAGGCCCGGCGAGTGCACCGCGTCCGACAGCGGCGCGTACAGGAACCATCCGAAGTCGGCCGCTCCGCCGGGGGTGAGGAAGCCGAACGCCGCGATCGACGAGCCGAACAGGAAGAGCCAGTACGCGAGCATGTTCAGGCGCGGGAAGGCGACGTCCGGGGCACCGATCTGGAGCGGCATGATCCAGTTCGCGAAGCCGGTGAACAGCGGCATCGCGAACATCAGCAGCATGATCGAGCCGTGCATGGTGAACGCCTGGTTGAACTGCTCGTTCGTCAGGACCTGCATACCGGGGCGGGCCAGCTCGGCGCGCATCAGCAGGGCCATCACACCGCCGACGATGAAGAACGCGAAGGCGGTCACCAGGTACATCGTCCCGATCTTCTTGTGGTCGGTGGTCGTCAGCCACTCCGTCCACGTCGACCGCCCGCCGGCCGTCTGCTCCGTACCCCCGGACGTGACTCCGGCCGTGGAGACCGCCGCGGCCGTCGGCCGCACGGTCTCCAACTGCTGTTCCTGCATCTCGCCCACCGGACGATGCCCTCCTCTTGTCATGTAGAGGCGAGCCGGGAAGCGCCACAGCGCGGGTGGGTACCGGGGCCCTCCCGGCCGCCGCCTCATGATCGTCGGAGGGGTGCAGGGGCGGGATAGGGCCGAACAGTCCCAGAACCGTCGGGGACTGGGGCCCAATGGCCCACTTCTGGGGACAGGGAGGGAGAATTTGAAAATATTTGCGTCGTTATAGACCTACTGCCCGATTCGCAGGGTTCGGTTGTGGGCTCCGCGGATGCGGTCGATCTGGTTCCGGTCACGATGCGGCAGGACACGGCGAAGTTGCCGACCCTGCGCTCTCCTTCTGCCGTGGTGCCGGGCGCTGCCTGGGCACCGAGCCTCACAGCGACCGTCACCGTCCCGTACTCGGCATCCGTGCTCGCCTCAGTGACATCCTCGATGTCGCCCAGGGCCTCGGTCAGCACGCGAAGCGTGGCATCGGCGGGCAGCGCGAGCTTGTACGGCTGCCCGACCCCGGTGACCGGGAGCGCGTCGAGGACACGGACGGCCCTGGGAGCGGCGGCCGCCTCGCCGACATGGGCGCGGCTGCCCAGGCGCGGAGGTCGTCCTCACCGACCGCGCCGTGTGCGAGGGTCACGTATGCCACCGGCACCTCGCCGACTCGCCGGTCCGGCTGTCCGACGGCCTGGGCGCCGGTGACCGCGGGGTGCGAGAGCGCCCGGTGAGGTGGAGAAAGCCGTCCTCGTCGAAGTGGCCGAGGTCGCCGGTATCCAGCCGGCCGTCGGTCACCTTGCCCTGGCTGCTGACGCGGTGGCCGTTGTCGTCGCGGCCCTCGACCCAGCCGGGGAAGAGCTCCCGGCTGCCGGTCGGCACGGGTAGTCGTCGTACGGGCCGATGACCGAGTAGGGGTCGGTGAAGTGGAGGAGCGGGGCGTCGTACCAAGCTCCCGGCACCCCGGCGGACGCGTCGATCGAGCGCCGTACGCCCTCGACGTGCTCCTCGAAGACAGGCTCGACAGCCGCCGAATTGACGGGCCACTCCCTCCCGTCCGAGCGGTTTTCGCAGGTCACGGCCGGTTAATCCCAGCCTAATCAGGTCACCGCTCCAATGGACTTCGCCGAGGCAGGGAGCCCCGGTGAGGAGGTGGGACCGTGAGGATCCGCGACATGGCCGTGCTGGCGGTCATCCCGTTCGCGCTGACGCTGACCGCGTGCAGCAGCAGCGGCGACGACGGCGGCGTCGCCAGCGCCGACAAGGGCAAGTCCGCCGCGACCGCCCAGCCCAGCAAGTCGGCGGACGCCCGGGAGGCGCAGCTGAAGTACGCCCAGTGCATGCGCGAGAACGGCGTCGACGTCAAGGACCCCGATCCGGGCCAGCCGCTCCGGGTCACCGGCAGCGGCGGCCCCGGCAAGAACACGCTGGAGGAGGCGGCGAAGAAGTGCCGGAAGTACATGCAGAACGCCGCGCCCGGTGACGCCGACGCGAACGACAGCAAGGCACATGACCAGATGGTCAAGTTCGCGCAGTGCATGCGCGAGAACGGCGTCGACATCCCCGACCCGAAGCCCGGCGAGGGCCTGAAGATGCAGGTTCCCCAGGGCTCCCAGGCGAAGGCCCAGGCGGCGCAGAAGAAGTGCCAGAAGTACCTGCCCGGTTCGATGCAGATGGGACCCTCGTGAGCGCGCCGGACACCATCCGTGAGTCCTCCCCGAACGGCGCCGCCGACTCCGGGCCGGACGAGCCCGGGGCACGGCGCAAGGGCAAGCGCGCGTTCCTGATGGCGGCCGTGCTGGTCGTCATCGTGGCCGGCGCGGCAACCACCGCGCTGACCCTGACGAAGGACGATCCGTCGGCGGGCAAGGCCGAGGAGACGGCCATCGCGACGGCAGCGGTCACCCGGGGAGACGTCGTCGAGACCGAGTCCGTCGACGGCAAGCTGACCTACGTCGGCGAGCGGACGATCCCGGCGACCGCGAACGGGGTGGTCACCTGGGTCCCGTCCGAGGGCACCACCATCACCCGCGGCAAGCCGCTGTTAAAGGTCGACGACAAGCCGGTGACCCTCATGTACGGGTCCCTGCCGCTCTACCGGACCTTGAAGGAGGGCGTCGAAGGCGCCGACGTGAAGGCGCTGGAGCGCAACCTCAAGGCCCTCGGCTACGGCGACTACCTGACGGTCGACAAGGAGTTCACCTCCGCGACCGCCAAGGCCGTCAAGGAGTGGCAGGAGGACCTGGGACTGGCGGAGACGGGCTCCATCGACGCCGCCCAGGTGGTGTTCGAGTCCGGGCCGCTGCGGGTCAGCGAGGTGGGCGTGGAGAAGGGCGGCAGGGCCGGCGCCGGCGCAAAGGCGCTGACGGTGACCGGTACCGAGCCGACCGTCCACGTCGACCTGGACGCCGCCAAGCAGAACATGGCCAAAGAGGGCGCCGCGGTCGGCGTCATCCTGCCCGACGGCAAAGAGGTCAAGGGCAAGATCACCTCGGTGGGGAAGGTGGCCAAGGCCGGCAAGGAGGAGGGCAAGTCGACCATCGACGTCGACATCAAGCTCTCCGCCAAGGAAAGCGGCAGCATCGACCAGGCACCGGTCACCGTCAAGCTGGAGAGCGAGCGCGCCAAGGCCGTGCTGTCCGTACCGATCGAGGCGCTGCTCGCGCTGCGAGAGGGCGGCTTCGGAGTGGAGGTCGTCAAGGGCACGCAGAAGCACATCGTGCCCGTGAAGACCGGCACCTACGGCGGCGGGCGGGTCGAGGTCTCCGGCTCCGGCATCGGCGAAGGAACGAAGGTCGAGGTGCCCAGCTCATGAACATCGTCGAGCTGACCGGCGTGACCAAGGCGTATCCGGGCGGCGTCAAGGCACTGCGCGGGGTGGACCTCGTGATCGAGCCGGGCGAACTGACCGCCATCGTCGGGCCGTCCGGCTCGGGCAAGAGCACCCTGCTCAACCTGATCGGCACCCTGGACCGCCCGTCCACCGGCCGCGTGGAGATCGCCGGGTACGACGTCGCCGAACTGTCGGACCGCGAGCTGTCCACGCTGCGCGCCCGGCACATCGGATTCGTGTTCCAGTCCTTCCATCTCGCCGACGGTGTCAGCGCCCTCGACAACGTGGCCGACGGACTCCTCTACGGCGGTGTCTCCCTGTCGAAGCGGCGCAAGCTCGCACGTACCGCCCTGGAACGGGTCGGCCTGAGCCACCGCCTCGGGCACCGCCCGGACCAGCTCTCCGGCGGTGAACGCCAACGGGTGGCGGTCGCCAGGGCGGTGGCCGGGGAACCCGACCTGCTGCTCGCCGACGAGCCGACCGGAAACCTCGACACCGCGGCCGGCTCGGAGGTACTGGGCGTGCTGATGGACCTGCACCGCAGCGGCACCACCATCGCGATCATCACGCACGACCAGGACATCGCGCAGTGGGCGCCCCGCCAGGTCCGGGTACGGGACGGTCACATCGTCACGGACGGCGGCGCAGGCAGCGGACGCAATCTGACCGCGGCATGGAAGGAGTTGTCGGCATGAGCGGCACGGACACGGCCGCGTCCGTCGGGACCAGACAGCCGAAGCAGCCTTCGCGGCTGTCGCCGGCCCGGCTCGCACCCAGTGACGTCTTCCGGGTGGGCCTGTCCGGGCTGCGGTCACGGCCGACGAGGGTCGTACTGTCCGCCCTGGGCATCGCCATCGGGATCGCCACCATGGTGGCCGTCATCGGTATCTCCTCGTCCAGCAAGGAGCAGTTGCTGCGCCAGCTGGACTCGCTGGGCACCAACATGCTGACGGTGCAGCCGGGCCAGACCATCTACGGTGAGGACGCCAAGCTGCCCGAGACATCGGTCGCGATGACCAAGCGCATCGGTCCGGTCACGACCGCATCGGCGACGGGAAAGACCGACGCCACGGTCCGGCGCAACAACCTGATCCCCAAGGAAGTCACGCAGGGCATCTCAGTCCAGGCCACGACCCCCGAGCTGCTCAAGACGCTCGACGGGTCGGTCAGCACGGGCGCCTGGCTGAACGCCTCCACCGCCAAGTACCCGGCCGTGGTGCTGGGTTCGGAGGCGGCCAAGCGGCTCGGCCTGTCCCACGTGGGCGACCAGGTGTGGATAGCCAACCGCTGGTTCACCGTGGTGGGGATTCTTCAGACGCTGCCGCTGGCACCGGAGATCGACCGCTCGGCCCTGGTCGGCTGGGACGCCGCCGAGAAGTACCTGGACTTCGACGCCCATCCCACGATGATCTACGAACGCTCCACCGACGCCTCGGTGGAAGACGTCCGCGACGTCCTGCCCCGCACCGTCAGCCCCGAGAACCCCGAAGAGGTGAAGGTCAGTCGGCCCTCCGACGCGCTTGCGGCCAAGGCCGCCGCCGCCGGCACCTTCACCAGTCTTCTGCTCGGACTCGGCGCGGTGGCGCTGCTCGTCGGCGGCGTGGGGGTCGCCAACACCATGGTGATCTCGGTCCTGGAACGACGCCGCGAGATTGGCCTGCGCCGCTCGCTCGGCGCCACCCGCGGGCAAGTGCGCACCCAGTTCCTCGTCGAGTCGCTACTGCTGTCACTGCTCGGCGGCGTCGTCGGAGCGGTCCTGGGTTCGGGCGCCACGATCGTGTTCGCGCTCTACCGGGACTGGCCGCCGGTCGTACCGCCGTGGGCCTTCGGCGGAGCCATCGGCGCGACACTGGCCATCGGCACCATCGCCGGCATCTATCCGGCGATGCGGGCGGCCCGGCTCTCTCCCACGGTGGCCCTCGCCACCGCCTGACCGCGGTACCCCCCGGCGGCGTCCCCCCTGCCGTCGCCGGGAGAGGCCTCCGGCGGCCGACCGACGCGATCGGACGGCCGCCGGAGGCCTCGTCCTCGGTGCGTTCAGCCGTTCGCGGCCGCTTCCGCCCGTGCCTGCAGCAGCCGCAGGTCCTCCTCTGTGGTGCACTCGACCCGATTCATGGCGATGCGCAACAGCGGGGGTGCCATGACGGAGGTCGCCACGGCGACCAGCACGATGATCGTGTAGGTGCGTGTGTCGAGGATGCCGAGCCGCAGACCGACCATCGCCACGATCACCTCGATGACTCCGCGCGCGTTCATGCCGGCGCCGAGCGCCAGGGCCTCCCAGCGGGTGAGCCGGCTCAGCCGTGCGCCGAGGTAGGCGCCCGCGAACTTGCCGAGGACGGCGACGGCTAGCACGAGCAGGGCCGCGGCGAGCACCGCGGGTTCGGCCAGCGCCGTCAGGTCGATGCGCAGGCCGGCGGTGGCGAAGAAGACCGGGGCCAGGAAGCCCAGGACGACCGTGCGCAGGGAACGGGTGCGGGCCCGCGCGATGTCACTGCTGGAGCCGATGACCATGCCGCAGAGGAACGCGCCGAAGACCGCTTCCAGTCCGAGGGCGTGGGTGCCGGCCGCGGCGAGCAGGATCATCGCGGCGGTCGCCGCGACCGTCTGCTGCTCGGATCCCTCGCTTGCCCGCAGTACCAGCCGGACGAGCGGCCGTCCGGCCACCAAGGCGATCACGACGACGAGCACCAGGGACAGGAGGGACGTGACGACCATTCCGGCACCGAACCCGCCGGCGGCCATCGCGGAGACGATCGACAGCATGACCCAGCCGAAGGCGTCGTCGATCATTCCGGCGGCGAGGGTCAGCTGGCCCACGTTGCGGTGCATCAGGTTCATGTCCATCAGCGTCTTGGCGATGACCGGTATCGCGCTGACGCACATGGCCACTCCGATGAACAGTGCGAACACATGCGTGTCGGCCTTTCCGGTGCCCAGCAGGCGCGCGAGCGGATAGCCCAGTCCGATGCCGAGGGCCAACGGAATGATCAGCCCGGACAGGCTCACCCGCAGTGCGGTGGCTTTGCGGCGGCGCACCATGCGCAGGTCCATGTCGATGCCGGTGAGCCCGACGAGCAGCAGTACGGCGACCTGGCCGACGGCGTCGAGCAGATGTGCCTGCTCCGGCAGGGACGGCAGCAGCCATCCGGAGGCGGCCGGCGCGAGCAGGCCGAAGAGCGAGGGCCCGAGGATCACGCCCGCGCTCAGCTCGCCGACGATCGCCGGCAGGCCGAATTTCGCCGCCAGACGGCCGAGAAGAATCGCTAAGAGAAGCAGGAGGCCGACCTGGAGAAGGAAGACCAGGAGCGCATGGGAGGGGATCGGTTGTACAGGAGCGGCCAGCAACACGGGACTCCTTCTGAAAACGGTGGGACGGGTACGAGGCATGGAGCACGCGCATGGATCTGACGTCGCGGGCCACGGGAGGCGCACGGAACGTGTTCCGTGCGCTCTTCGACCGGTGAACGGGGATTTCAGAATCCTCAAATACCCTTTGGAACCACCTTATTGGAACCTAACATCCTTTGCGCAACCATCGGTCGGACAGTGACTCCGGGGGAGAAACATGCGCGTGCTTGTCGTCGAGGACGAGGAAATCCTTGCGGAAACCATCACCGAGGGACTGCGGGACCAGGCCATCGCCGTGGACACCGTCTATGACGGGGCGGAGGCCCTGTACCGCACCAGCTACACGGACTACGACGTGATCGTCCTGGATCGCGACCTGCCCGAGGTGCACGGCGACGAGGTGTGCCGTCAGCTGGTGGCCAAGCGCAGCAGCAGCCGGATCATCATGCTCACCGCGGCCGACGACGTGACCGACAAGATCGACGGCCTCTCGCTCGGCGCCGACGACTACCTGGCCAAACCGTTCGTGTTCGATGAGCTGGTGGCCCGCATCCGGGCGCTGGCCCGCCGCTCGGCCCCGCCGCTGCCACCCGTCCTGGAACGCGCGGGGATCCGGCTCGACCCGCAGCGCCGCACCGTCGAGCGCGACGGCCGGCCGGTCGTCCTCACGAAGAAGGAGTTCACGTTGCTGGAGGAGCTGATGCGGGCCGACGGACGAGTGGTGAGCGTCGAGGAACTCCTCGACAGGGCATGGGACGAGAACATCGACCCCTTCAGCAATGTGGTGCGGGTGGCCATGGTTGCACTGCGCAAGAAGCTCGGTGAACCGCGTGTCATCGAGACCGTCACCGGCGTGGGATACCGGCTGTGAAGAGCATGCACATGAGCCTGAGGACCCGGCTCACCGTCGTCTACGGAGCGCTGTTCCTGGTCACGGGCATCATCCTGGAGGCAGCCACCTACGCGGTCACCGCCCGTGCCGTGAGCACCGAGTTCAAGGTGGTGGTCACCAAGCCGCCCCAGGAAATGGTCCCCGGATCGACAACGATCACCTCCCAGAACGACATGGCCGAGCAGATCGCCAGGCAGCAGAAGGCGGTCCTGGACCAGACGGTGCAGGCCGCGGTGCTCACGTTGCTGGCCCTGGTCGTCCTGTCGCTGCTGCTCGGCTATCTGGTGTCGGGGTGGATGCTGCGGCCCCTGCAGCAGATGACCGCCACCGCCCGGAGGCTGTCGGAGAGCACCCTGAACGAGCGGATCGGCCTGACCGGGCCGCGCGACGAGATCAAGGAGCTCGCGGACACCTTCGACAGCCTCCTCGAACGGCTCGACCGGGTCTTCAACGCGCAGCGCCGGTTCATCGCCAACGCCTCGCACGAACTGCGCACTCCGCTGGCGATAAACCGCACCATGATCGACGTGGCCCTGGCCAAGCCGGGCGGGGTGCCCGATGCGGTGAAGACCCTGGGGCACAAGCTGCTGGCCACCATCGGCCGCCAGGAGCGGTTGCTCGACGGTCTGCTCCTGCTGGCGAAGTCGGAACGCGAGCTGCAGGACCGGTCCCCCGTCGACCTGTCCGCCCTGGCATCGCACGCCGTGGATCAGCTCGCCGAGCCCGCCCGGCGGGCGGGTGTGACGCTCCATCATGTTCTCCACCCCGCACGGGCCGTCGGCGACCCGGTGCTGCTCGAGCGCTGCGTGGTCAATCTGATCGAGAACGCCGTCAAGTACAACGTCATGAACGGACAGCTCTGGATCTGGACGCGTGAGTCCGCCGGCTGGACCTATCTCCAGGTCGAGAACACCGGCCCGGAAGTCTCCCCGGAACAGGCCGAGTGGATCTTCGAGCCGTTCCGTCGGCTGCGGGCCGACCGGGTCGGCTCCGCCAAGGGAGCCGGGCTCGGACTGTCGATCGTACGGGCCGTCATGAACGCCCACGAAGGCACCGTCCAGGCGCACCCCAGGTCGACCGGCGGACTCGTCGTCACACTCCAGCTGCCGGCGCCTTCTCCCCAGGGGCGCAGACGGATGTCCGAGGAGAAGGCCGTGCTGCAGTAGGTCCGGACAGGACCTTGCGTCTACCGCCCGGCCCGAGTGACCACCGACACCGTGTTGTCCAACTGGTTGGAGACGTAAACGGTGTCGGTGAGCGGGTTGACCGCGACACCGAATGGTATCTGGCCGGTGGTCACCTTCGCCCTCACCGTGGCGGTCCGGCCGTCGATCACCGTCACCCCGCTGTCGGCGCCGCTGGCCGCGTACACGGTGTCGGTCAGCGGATCGGCCGCGATCTGCGCCGGGAAGGCGCCGACGGGCACCGAACGCACCACCTCACGGGTGCGTTCGCTGATCACCGCGACCGTGTTGGTGGTGCCGTTGGTGACATAGACGGACTTGGTCAGCGGGTTCACCGTGATCCCGGGCAGGACCCCGCCCACCGTCACCGTGCCGGTGACGGTGCCGCTCCGGCCGTCGATCACCGAGACGGTGCCGTCGCCGGCGTTGGCGACGTAGGCGACATCGGTGCGCGGGTCGACCGCCACCGCGCCGGGCGCCTTGCCGACCGGGATTCTCGCGCGCACCTCGTTCGTGCGGGCATCGACCAGGGAGACACTGTGGCCGTCCGGGCCCTGGTCGGTGACGTAGAGCCTGCGGGTGACCGGGTTCACGGCGATGCCCGTCGGGGCGCCGCCCACATCGATCGTGTCCAGCAGGGCGTGGGTGCGTCCGCTGAAGACCAGGATCTTCCCTGCGAAGACACTGGTGACATAGATGCGGTTGGTCACCGGGTTCACCGCGATCCCCGCCGGAATGCCCTCGACGGGCAGGGTGTCCGTCACCGTGTTGGTCCGGCCGTCGATGACCGACACCGAAGCGGAATGGGAGTTGGCCACGTACACCTGGTTCGTCACGGGATTCACCGCGACCGACGCCGGGGCCGTGCCCACCGGGACCGTGGCGGCGACCACCGGGACCGCGGCTTCCCGCCCGTGCGTGTGCCGCACCGCCGCAGGCTGCGCCGCCGCGGCCATCGGCTCGGCGACCACTGTCAAGGAAAGCACGGCCATCGCCACGCCGAGCATGCCGAAGCACCGGCGGGTCTTTGCGAATTCCATTCTTGTCTCTCCCGTGTCGTGACGCGTGGAAATCCCCACCGTCAGTTCCGAATGCCGCGGAAGAACTCGGCAAGAGCCGAGTTGACTTCGGCGGGCCGTTCGATGAATCCGTAGTGCCCGCATCCGGGAATTTCCCGGTACGTACTGCCCGGAATGCTGTCCGCCACCTCGCGGCACAGATGCGGCGGTGTCAACAGATCGTCGGCGAAAGCCAGCACCATGCAGTCGGCACCGATGTTTCGGTAGCTCGACAGCCGGTCGGGCAGTATGTCGATTTCCAGCTGCGACCGGCTCACCGACGAACTCAGCGGCGACATCTCGAAGATGTCCAGCCAGTCCCGGACGGTCGCCTCGTCCCTCAGCGTGCGCGGCGAGAAGCCCTGCATCACCCGGACCAGTGCCTCATACCGGGGAGGCAGCCCGGCCTTGCTGTCGAGCACCTCCAGCTCCGCCTCCGTCATGGCCCTGCTCAGGGTGTCGCTGCGCCCCCGCGTCGCCATCAGGACCGCCTGGCGCACGAGGTCGGGGCGGACGAGCAGGAGTTCCTGCACGAGGATCGCCCCCATGGAGAAGCCCACCACCCGGCAGGGCCCGGCCCCCAGGAACTCCACCAGGCCCGCCGTGTCGGCCACCATGTCCGCGAGGGTGAAGCCCTCCTCACACAGATCGCTCGGCGCCACACCCCGGTTGTCGACGGTGATCACCCGGAAACCCGCCGCGGTGAGCGCCGGCACCTGATGGGTGCGCCAGATCCGGCCGGGCGCGCCGGTGCCCGCGATCAGCAGCACCGGCTCGCCGGACCCGTATTCGTCGTAACTCAGATCGATCCCGTTGATCCTGGAGACCGGCATCCTCTTCTCGTCCCCCGCGCTCAGTACTTCTCGGCGATGACACGGGCGATCTCGGCCAGCGGACCCGCATCCATGATCCCGTGATGGTCGGTGTCGAGCTCATGGCTCTCCACACTGCCCGCGGTGTACGGGCGCCAGATGTCCGGCGCCCCGGACGCCGGGGAGAAGGCCGGCCGACCCACCGCTGCGACGAAGAGGAGCAGGTCGCCGTCGAAGACGTCCGGGGTGAACTCCCGCATGAGACGCTCGTTGTTGGCCTTGACCCGGTGGACGTCCGCCAGCGCCTCGTCGGTGGCAGCCGCCCCCTCCTCGCCCCCACCGATGTCGGCGGGCACCTCGACGCCGTCCTCGATGCGCACCATCGGTCCCTCCCCCGGCGCGGCACCGGCACCGGCACCGACGGCGCGGCCGGCCGCCGCGTCGCCGCTGTGGTGCGGATAACCGTCCAGGCTCACCAACAGGGCGACCTGCTCACCCTTGCTCCGGATGTGCGTCGCCAGCGCCTGGGCGACCGCACCTCCGAAGGACCAGCCGAGCAGGTGGTACGGACCGGTGGGCTGAACTTCGCGCATTCGCTCGAAGTAGTCAGCGACCATCTCCGCGATGGACTCCGGCAGGTCCGGTTCGCCCTTCAGGCCGCGCGACTGCAGACCGTAGACCGGGTACTCCGCCGGGAGGTGCCGGGTGAGCGCCGCATAGCGCCAGCTCAGTCCCTGACCCGGATGGACGCAGAACAGCGGAGGCCTGTCGCCCCCGGTGCGGAAGGGCAGCACCGGGTCGAAGTCGCCCACGTCGGAGACGTTGTTCAGGGCGGCGGCGACGGCGGCCGGGGTCGGCCCGGTGAACAGATCGCGGATGCCCACCTCACTGTCCAGTACGGTCCTGATCCGGTCGATCAGCCGCATGGCCAGCAGGGAGTCGCCACCCAGGTCGAAGAACGAGTCCTCGCGTCCGACCCTCTCCACGCCGAGCACGCCCGCGAACAGCCCGCACAGCACCGCCTCGGCCGGGGTGGCCGGAGCCTGCCCGGAAGCCTGCCCTGCGAAGTCGGGGGCCGGCAGCCTCCCGCGGTCGAGCTTGCCGTTCGCGGTCACCGGCAGGGCCTCCATGGACACGACGGCGGCCGGGACCATGTAGTCCGGCAGCTTGCCCGCCACGTAGTCCCGCAGAGCAGCGGTGTCGACTGCACCTTCGGCGGCCGGGACGATGTAGGCGACCAGGCGCTTCTCTCCCGGCCGGTCCTCACGGGCGATCACCACGGCCTGGCCGACCGACTCGTGCGCGGTGAGCACCGCCTCGATCTCGGCGGGCTCGACACGGAAACCACGGATCTTCACCTGCGCATCCGCACGGCCGGCGAAGACCAGCTCACCCTGTGGCGTCCACTTGGCCAGGTCACCGGTCCGATACATCCGCACGCCGACCGAGCCGGACGGATCGCTGAGATCCACGTACGGGGAGGCCACGAACCGTTCGGCCGTCAGAGCGGGTCGGTCGGCGTAGCCGCGGGCCAGACCGGCGCCCGCGACATACAGCTCACCCGTCACACCGACAGGCACCGGCTGCAAGAACTCATCCAGCACGAACACCCGCGTGTTCTCAC
>NZ_JAUYWJ010000051.1:0-29963 GCF_032656585.1 Streptomyces herbicida | reverse complement strand
TTCATAGTGTTTCGGTGGTCATAGCGTGAGGGAAACGCCCGGTTACATTCCGAACCCGGAAGCTAAGCCTCACAGCGCCGATGGTACTGCAGGGGGGACCCTGTGGGAGAGTAGGACGCCGCCGAACTCCCTTTAGAGCTCTGGCTCTTGGGCACGAAGCCCAGGAGCCGGAGCTTTTTTGCGTTGAGGTAAGGTCAGGGGGCATCGTTGGCTCGTTTCCCAGGAGGCCCCCGGGTGGAGGTCCAGGAGACCCGTGTCCAGACGGACCGGGTCCTCACCATCCCGAACATCCTCAGCATGGCGCGTCTTGTCGGCGTGCCCGTGTTTCTGTGGCTGATCCTCCGGCCGGAGTTCGGGGGTCCCAAGAGTGATGGTTGGGCGCTGCTGGTGCTCGCGCTGAGCGGGATCAGCGACTACCTGGACGGGAAGCTCGCGCGGCGCTGGAATCAGATCAGCAGCCTCGGCCGGCTGCTCGATCCCGCTGCCGACCGGCTCTACATTCTCTCGACGCTGGTGGGCCTCACCTGGCGCGGGATCCTGCCGCTCTGGCTGACCGCCGTGCTGCTGGCGCGAGAGCTGGTTCTGCTGGTGATGGTGGGCATCCTCAGGCGTCATGGCTATCCGCCGCCGCAGGTGAACTTCTTGGGGAAGGCGGCCACCTTCAATCTGATGTACGCCTTCCCGTTGCTCCTGCTGAGTGACGGAAGTGGATGGATCTCGTCACTCGCTGCTATTTTCGGATGGGCGTTCGCCGGATGGGGTACAACGCTGTACTGGTGGGCAGGAGTGCTCTACGTGGTCCAAGTCCGCCGCCTGGTTCGTGCGGACGCCATGGCCGATTGAGCTCGGCGATTGTCCGGACGTAGGGCTCGATGGCCCGCGGCGGAAAAGTGCGGGACAATCATGACGGGTGAAGTCGGCTAGACCGTCGTCTCTAGAGGAGGACGCTTCCGACATGAAGGCCGTCGTGATGGCCGGTGGCGAAGGCACACGCCTTCGCCCTATGACCTCGAGCATGCCCAAGCCGCTCCTGCCGGTAGTGAACCGCCCGATCATGGAGCATGTGCTGCGGCTGCTCAAACGGCATGGGCTCACTGAGACCGTCGTAACCGTGCAGTTCCTGGCCTCGCTCGTCAAGAACTACTTCGGTGACGGCGAGGAGCTCGGAATGGAGCTCACATATGCCAATGAGGAGAAGCCACTCGGTACCGCCGGAAGCGTCAAGAACGCCGAAGAGGCGTTGAAGGACGATGCTTTCCTTGTCATCTCCGGCGATGCCCTGACCGACTTCGACCTCACCGAGCTGATCAACTTCCACAAGGACAAGGGCGCGCTGGTCACCGTCTGCCTGACGCGTGTGCCCAATCCGCTGGAATTCGGCATCACCATCGTCGACGAAGAGGGCAAGGTCGAGCGTTTCCTCGAGAAGCCGACCTGGGGCCAGGTCTTCTCCGACACGGTGAACACGGGCATCTATGTCATGGAGCCCGAGGTGTTCGACTATGTCGAGCCCGATGTTCCCGTGGACTGGTCGGGCGATGTCTTCCCGCAGCTCATGAAGGAAGGCAAGCCGGTGTACGGCTATGTCGCCGAGGGCTACTGGGAGGACGTCGGCACTCACGAGTCCTATGTGAAGGCGCAGGCCGACGTCCTGGAGGGCAAGGTCGACGTCGAGATCGACGGATTCGAGATTTCCCCCGGTGTGTGGGTGGCCGAGGGCGCCGAGGTGCATGCGGATGCCGTTCTCCGGGGGCCTCTCTACATCGGTGACTACGCCAAGGTCGAGGCCGGCGCCGAAATCCGTGAGCACACCGTCGTCGGATCGAATGTCGTCGTGAAGACCGGTGCGTTCCTGCACAAGGTCGTGGTGCACGACAACGTGTATGTCGGCCAGCACAGCAATCTGCGGGGCTGTGTCGTCGGAAAGAACACCGACATCATGCGGGCTGCCCGGATCGAGGACGGCGCCGTCATCGGCGATGAGTGCCTGATCGGCGAAGAATCGATCGTTCAGGGCAACGTGCGGGTCTATCCGTTCAAGACCATCGAGGCCGGTGCCTTCGTCAACACCTCGGTGATCTGGGAGTCCAGGGGCCAGGCGCATCTGTTCGGGGCGCGTGGGGTGACCGGCATCCTGAACGTCGAGATCACGCCGGAGCTTGCCGTCCGGCTGGCCGGCGCCTACGCGACGACCCTCAAGAAGGGCTCCACGGTCACCACGGCCCGTGACCACTCCCGGGGTGCCCGGGCGCTCAAGCGGGCGGTGATCTCTGCGCTGCAGGCCAGCGCGATCGACGTGCGGGACCTGGAGAACGTGCCGCTGCCCGTGGCTCGGCAGCAAACCGCTCGCGGTAGTGCCGGCGGGATCATGATCCGGACGTCTCCGGGCGTGCCGGACTCGGTCGACATCATGTTCTTCGACGGGCAGGGCGCCGACCTCTCGCAGGCGAGCCAGCGGAAGCTGGACCGGATCTTCGCGCGGCAGGAGTACCGGCGCGCGTTCCCCGGCGAGATCGGTGATCTGTACTTCCCGGCGAGTGTCTTCGACTCGTACACCGGGTCGCTGCTGCGGAACGTCGACACGACCGGGATCGCCGAGTCGGGGCTCAAGGTGGTCGTGGACGCCTCGAACGGCAGCGCCGGGCTCGTACTGCCCAGCCTGCTCGGAAAGCTCGGTGTGGACTCGCTGACCATCAATCCCGGCCTCGACGAGTCCAGGCCGACGGAGACGGCCGAGGTCCGGCGGTCGGGGCTGGTGCGCCTCGGCGAGATCGTGGCGTCGTCCGGGGCCGCGTTCGGCGTGCGCTTCGACCCCGTGGGCGAGCGGCTGTCCCTGGTGGACGAAAAGGGCCGCATCATCGAGGACGACCGGGCTCTGCTCGTGATGCTGGACCTGGTGGCCGCGGAACGGCGTAGCGGCCGTGTGGCGCTGCCGGTGACCACGACCAGGATCGCCGAGCAGGTGGCCGCCTACCACGGCACCCAGGTCGAGTGGACGACCACCTCTCCGGACGACCTCACGCGCGTGGGGCGTGAGGAGGGGACGATCTTCGGTGGTGACGGAAAGGGCGGCTTCATCGTCCCGGAGTTCAGCGGTGTCTACGACGGTACGGCGGCGTTCGTACGGCTGATCGGGCTGGTGGCGCGGACGCAGCTCACCCTCAGCCAGATCGACGCGCGGATCCCGCGGGCGCATGTCCTCAAGCGGGACCTGGCCACTCCGTGGGCCGTGAAGGGACTGGTGATGCGCCGGGTCGTGGAGGCGGCCGGAGATCGCTTTGTCGACACGACGGACGGAGTGCGTGTCGTGGAGACCGACGGGCGCTGGGTGATGGTGCTGCCCGACCCCGCCGAGGCGGTCACGCATCTGTGGGCGGAGGGGCCGGACGACGCCTCCGCGCAGGCCCTGCTCGACGAGTGGGCGGCGATTGTAGACAGCGCCGGACGGTAAAAGCCGCAGCACGCGAGCGTGCCGGACACGTGTCCCCCCGGGGGCCTGTCCGGCACGCCGGTGGGGCCATTCGGAGGTACTGGTCGCGACGTGCGACGATGTGCGGCATGCCGCAGCATCCCCCCGTTCGGAGCACGCCCTCGCGGCCGTCGCGCCCGGACGCCTCCATGTCGTTGATCACCAACGTCATGGATCACAGCCTCGACGACGGGTATGCCGAGGCTGCCGCCCGGAAGAAGTCCGAGGGCGAGGGCGGCATGCCGAAGACCCTGAGGGCGAAGCTCGGTCTCGCCGGCGGTCTCGTGCTCGCGGCGCTGGTGGTGACCGTCGGCGCGGCCCAGGCGCGTGTGGCGGCCCCGGTCGTCGCCAAGGAGCGGCAGGAGCTGATCGACCGCATCGACCGGGAGACCTCGTCGGCGGACAGGCTGGAGGGCACCGTCGACAAGCTGCGCGACGACGTGAGCGCGCGCCAGCGGGCGGCGCTGAAGCAGAGCGGCGGCAGCGGCCAGGTGGACCTGGTGGGAATCCTGTCGGGCGCCACGGCGGTGCACGGCCCCGGGGTGAAGCTCGTCGTGAACGACGCGAAGGAAGCCTCCTCGGGCGGCGACGCCGGCAATCCGCGCGAGACCGCTGATTTCTCCGACACCGGCCGCGTGCGCGACCGCGACATGCAGCGTGTCGTGAACGGGCTGTGGGCCTCAGGGGCCGAGGCGATCTCCATCAACGGGCAGCGGCTGACCGCCCTGTCCGCGATCAGGGCCGCGGGTGACGCGATACTGGTCGACAACAAGCCGCTGGTGCCGCCCTACACGGTGCTCGCGGTGGGGGACGGGGACAGGTTGAGCACCAGGTTCCAGAACAGCCCCGACGGGCTGTATCTGCATGCCCTGGCGGAGAACTACGGCATCCGGACCGGCATCTCCACGGAGAGGGACGTCCGGCTGCCGGCAGCACCGAGTGTGATCGTACGTACAGCACAGCCGAGCACTGAGAAGGGCACATCGTGATCGCCGTACTGGGCCTCATCGTGGGAGTCGTGGCCGGCCTGTTGGTCCGTCCTGAGGTTCCGGCGGTCGTCGAGCCTTACCTGCCGATCGCCGTCGTCGCGGCGCTCGACGCCGTCTTCGGTGGCCTACGGGCGATGCTCGACGGGATCTTCGACGACAAGGTCTTCGTGGTGTCGTTCCTGTCGAACGTGGTCGTGGCCGCCCTGATCGTGTTCCTGGGCGACAAGTTGGGTGTGGGGGCGCAGCTGTCCACGGGTGTCGTGGTGGTGCTCGGCATCCGGATCTTCTCCAACGCGGCGGCGATCCGGCGCCACGTGTTCCGGGCGTGAGAACGATGAGCAACGAGGACGAGCAGCCGGAGAACAGGCTGCGCAAGGAACTGCCCGCGGAAGTGCCCGCGTCGGCCCCCGACGGCGAGCAGGGGGCGGAGGAGCAGCCCGAGGCCGCGCTCACCGGCCGCCAGCGGCTGGTGAAGGGCCTGTGGCCGCCGCGGGTCACCAGGGCCCAACTCATCGTCGCCCTGCTGCTGTTCGGCCTCGGCTTCGGCCTGGCCGTGCAGGTCGCCTCGAACAGCGACAGCGACAGCGCGCTGCGCGGTGCCCGTCAGGAAGATCTCGTTCGCATCCTCGATGAACTGGATGACCGTACTCAGCGTCTTGAGGACGAGAAGCAGGGACTCGAGAAGCAGCGGTCGGAACTGCAGAGCAGCTCCGACCAGGCGTCCGAGGCCCGCAAGCAGACGGCCGAGAAGGAGAAGCAACTCGGCATTCTGGCGGGCACGGTGGCGGCGCAGGGTCCCGGCATCACGATCACGATCGACGACACGAAGGGGACGGTCCAGGCGGACATGCTGCTCGACGCGATCCAGGAGCTGCGCGCGGCCGGTGCGGAGGCGATCGAGGTCAACGGCGTACGGGTCGTCGCGAACACTTATCTGACGGACTCCGGCAAGAGTGTGAGTGTCGACGGGAACAAGATCAACGCCCCCTATCGTTTCAAGGTCATCGGCAAGCCGCAGGACCTCGAACCGGCGCTCAACATCCCCGGAGGCGTGGTGCAGACCCTTGAGAAGGAGCAGGCAGTCGTGACCGTGGAGCGGTCGACCAAGATCGTGGTTGACGCCTTGCGGGCGGCGAAGCGGCCTGACTACGCTCGGTCGTCCTCCCAGTGAACCGAGGGTGCATGGGGGCCGTCCGGCAGGGGCATGAGGTTGCGGGGGGTCGGCGCACCGAAGAGGCGGTGCGTGGTGGAAACTGTCTGGTGGATACGGACGTTGTGAGGATGTCCGGGTCGACCGGTGTATGCAATCAGGGTTCGTCCTGCCCCACGGGCGGGTCTGTTTCGGTCAAGGGGAATCGCCCGTGAAGTTGTTTGCGAAGTTGTTCGGCAAGAGCGCGCGAGAGGGCAGCGCCAACGCGACCGCTCGTCATCGCGCACAGCCTGACGCAGAGGGCCAGCGCCCGCTGTTCCGTGACCAGGTCCCTGGTCCGGGCGGTGACATTTCCGGCGGCCAGGGCGCGCCGTCTGTTGACCCTGCCCAGTCCGGCGGCATAGGTTTCGGGCAACCGTCAACCTCAAGTACGGGTGGAGGGTTTGCCCCCGACCCGTATGCGTCCAATGCCCCCGCGGGGCAGCCGCGGCAGGAGGATCCGTCCATGTCGGTCCTGGTGTGTACGAGGTGCGGTAACCGGAACGCGGAGAACGCCCGGTTCTGTTCCAATTGTGGTGCCCCGCTGCGTGCCGGCGTGGCGCCGGAGCGTGCGTCCGAGACGACGTCCACGATCTCCATCTCCGGTCTCGAGGCCTACGACTCCGAGGTCACCGGTCAGACGCAGATGCCGGCGCTCTCTCCCGAGGCGCAGGCGGCCGTGGACGCGCTGCCGATGGGCTCGGCGCTGCTGGTGGTGCGTCGCGGACCGAACTCCGGCAGCCGCTTCCTGCTGGACGGCGAGCTGACCACGGCCGGGCGTCACCCGCAGAGCGACATCTTCCTGGACGACGTGACGGTCTCACGCCGCCACGTGGAGTTCCGGCGCTCTCCGGACGGTTCGTTCACGGTGGCCGACGTGGGCAGCCTGAACGGCACGTACGTCAACCGCGAGCGGATCGACCAGGTCGCCCTGTCGAACGGTGACGAGGTCCAGATCGGCAAGTATCGGCTGGTCTTCTACGCAAGTCGGCAGGGCATCTGACCCGTCAGGGAAGGTCCATGCTTCAAACACCGAGCGGCGGTGCCGGGCACGGTACCGCCGCCGCGGACAGTGGGCTGATGAGTATCGGCTCGGTGCTGAACGTGCTGCGCGGCGAGTTCCCCGAAGTCACCATCTCCAAGATCCGTTTCCTGGAGTCGGAGGGGCTCATCGAGCCTCAGCGGACGCCGTCGGGGTACCGCAAGTTCAGCGCCGGTGACGTCGAGCGCCTGGGCCACGTCCTGAGGATGCAGCGGGACCACTATCTGCCGCTCAAGGTGATCCGGGAGCACCTGGACGCCATGGAGCGCGGCGAGGCCGTGCAGCTGCCCGTCGTGGGGCGTCAGCGGGACGGCGAGACCGCCCTGGAGGCGTCCGACACGCCCACGGCGGCCAGGATCGGCCGGGCCGAGCTGCTGGCGGCCGCGGAGATCGACGAGAGCGTCCTCCAGGAGTGGGAGTCCTACGGGCTCATCGCTCCGCTCGAGGACGGTGTGTACGACGCGGAGGCGGTCACCGTGGCCTCGCTCGTCGCCGAGCTGGGCCGGTACGGGATCGAGCCGCGCCACCTGCGGGTGATGAAGGCCGCCGCGGACCGTGAGGCGGGCCTGGTGGACCAGGTGGTGGCCCCGTTGAGGCGGCACCGCAACCCGCAGACCAGGGCGCATGCCGAAGCGCGTACGAAGGAGCTGGCGGCGCTCACCGTGCGGCTGCACGCGGCCCTGGTGAAGACCGCTCTCGGGGTGCGTCTGCCGTGAGCGGCGGCGGTGCTCGACAGGCCGTATCGGCCACCCGTTCCCGGCCCGACTACCCAAACGTCCCGAGCACGGCCTAGGGTTGCTGTGTGAACGAGCTCGATGTCGTAGGTGTCCGGGTCGAAATGCCCTCCAACCAACCGATCGTGCTCCTGCGCGAAGTGGGAGGCGACAGGTACCTCCCCATCTGGATCGGGCCGGGGGAGGCGACGGCGATCGCCTTCGCCCAGCAGGGCATGGCCCCCGCACGACCGCTGACCCACGACCTGTTCAAGGACGTGCTGGAGGCCGTCGGCCAGGAGCTCACGGAAGTGCGCATCACGGACCTGCGTGAAGGCGTCTTCTACGCGGAGCTGGTCTTCGCCAGCGGGGTCGAGGTGAGTGCCCGCCCGTCCGATGCCATAGCGCTGGCCCTGCGCACCGGAACGCCGATCTACGGCAGTGACACGGTGCTCGACGACGCAGGCATCGCGATTCCGGACGAGCAGGAGGACGAGGTCGAGAAGTTCCGCGAGTTCCTCGACCAGATCTCGCCCGAGGACTTCGGCACCAGCAGCCAGTGAGGCGGGCGGCCGATCCGGCGGACGCGGTCCGTGACGGGTCGGTCGGCGCCCTGTTACGGGCGGGATGTCGGCAAATGCCACCGGCCATTGAGAGCGTCCTACGGCTCCCCGCGAGAGCATTCGGCTAGCCTTTCCCCGCGGTGGGGCACGGGAAACCACTCCTAGGGTGATTATCACTCGGCGTGCCGAGTGTGGCGATCGTTGACGCACCCCTGGTGACTGCCTACCGTCGAGAAGGCAGGTCAAGGACGGAGGTCGGCGTGAGAAGCAGCGGCGACGGTACGGCTGGGGGTGCCCCCGGACGCGGTTTCGGGGAGAGCGGTCCGTACCCTCCCCCAAGCTCTCAGCTGCGTTCCAGCAGGGGGTACGCCCATCCCAACGGCGCGGTCGGCCACGCCCCCCAGCGGCCCACGGCCGTGCCGAACAGCGGAGGGGCGGCGCCCATGGCGTCCGAGCAGATCGGCTACCGCGGTCCGACGGCCTGCGCGGCCGCCGGCATCACCTACCGACAGCTCGACTACTGGGCCCGCACGGGCCTGGTCGAGCCGAGCGTGCGGCCCGCGTACGGGTCGGGCACGCAGCGTCTGTACAGCTTCCGGGACGTCGTCGTCCTGAAGATCGTCAAGCGGTTCCTGGACACCGGGGTCTCGCTGCAGAACATCCGTACCGCCGTCGTGCACCTCAGGGAACGCGGTTTCCGCGACCTGGAGCGCATGACGCTGATGAGCGACGGCGCCACGGTCTACGAGTGCACCTCGCCGGACGAGGTCCACGCCCTGCTCCAGGGCGGGCAGGGCATCTTCGGAATCGCGGTGGGCGTGGTGTGGCGGGACGTGGAAAGCGCGCTCTCCCAGCTGCACGGTGAGCGCATCGACACGGGCGAGACCCTCGTCGGGCACAACCCCGCGGACGAGCTCGCGCGGCGCCGCAACCGGGCCGTCTGAGGCGCGGTCCCCGGGCGCGGCCGAGCCGCGCCCCTGTCCCGTTGTGGGGCATTGTCAGTGGTGTGGTGCAGCATCGGAGTTGTGAGAAACGCGCCCACGATCCTGCATCTCGACATGGATGCCTTCTTCGCCTCGGTGGAGCAGGCATCCAAGCCGAGCCTGCGCGGGAAGGCCGTCGTCGTGGGCGGGCTCGGACCTCGCGGAGTGGTCGCCACGGCGTCGTACGAGGCGCGGGTCTTCGGGGTCCACTCGGCGATGCCCATGGCCCAGGCGCGCCGGCTGGCTCCGAACGCCGCGTATCTCGTGCCGCGCTTCAGCCTGTACCGGACGGTCAGCGAGCAGGTGATGGGGTTGCTGAGGGAGCTGTCCCCCCTGGTGGAGCCGCTGAGCCTGGACGAGGCGTTCGTCGACCTGGAGGCCGGGGGAGCGGCCTGGGACGAGCAGTCCGCGCGGCTCACCGGGGCCAAGCTGCGCGCGGACATACGGGCCGGCACGGGGCTCACCGGGTCGGTGGGGCTCGCGGCATCCAAGATGCTCGCCAAGATCGCCTCCGAGCAGGCCAAGCCGGACGGGCTGGTGCTGATCGAGCCGGGCACCGAGCGGGCGCTGCTGGGACCCATGTCGGTGCGGACGCTGCCGGGGGTCGGCCCGGCGACGGGCGACCATCTGCGGAGAGCCGGGATCACCACGGTCGACGAGATCGCCGAGGCGGGCGAGGACGAGCTCGTACGACTGCTGGGCAAGGCCCATGGGCACGGGCTGTACGCCATGGCGCTGGCGCACGACGAGCGGCCCGTGGTGGCCGAGCGGGAGACCAAGTCGGTCTCGGTCGAGGACACGTACGACGTGGACATCCACGACCGGGTCAGAGTGGGGCTCGAGGTGCAGCGGCTGGCCGACCGGTGCGTGCGGCGGCTGCGCGGGGCCGGGCTGTCGGGGCGGACCATCGTGCTGAAGGTGCGGCGGTACGACTTCTCCACGCTCACCCGGTCCGAGACGCTCCGTGGGCCCACGGACGATCCGGCGGTGGTGCGGGAGGCCGCCGCGCGGCTCCTCGACTCGGTGGACACGACGGGCGGTGTACGGCTGCTTGGCGTGGGCGTCTCCGGGCTCGCCGACTACACACAGGAGGACCTCTTCGCGCAGGCGGCGGGCGAGCGGGCCGACGCGGCGCCGGAGGAGAGCGTGGCCGAGCCCGCGCCGGACATTCAGGCTCCCGCCGAGCGGCACTGGTCGCCCGGTCATGATGTACGCCACATCGAGTACGGACACGGCTGGGTGCAGGGCAGCGGCCTGGGGCGGGTCACCGTGCGCTTCGAAACGCCGGACTCGGAGCCCGGGCGGGTGCGGACGTTCCGGGTCGACGACGTGGACCTGGAGCCGGCGGACCCGTTGCCGTTGGTCCAAGAAGTGGGGGAGGGAGCCGCCGAGGGCAGTTCTGGGCGACCCCGGGTCGGTGAGGGCGGGGGCGACGAGGCCGAGGGCATATCAGGGGCGGCTCGGGGCGAGCCGGAGCGGAGCACGGGGGAGCCTCGGGCCGCGCCGACGCCGCTGTGAGGCGACCGCGGGACAGCCGAGGGGGCGATGGGCGCCGGAGACCCGGAACGGGCGCGAGCAGCCGGAAGACCGCGCAGGGGAACTGGCCTGCGCAGCCGTCGCCCCCAGAGGCTGCCCCGGCCCGCCCGCCCTCCCTACCGCTTCCTCGGACACCCCACTCGTTCGGCCTCAGGTCTCGTCCGTGCCCGCCAGGTTGCCGAAGTCGTGGTCGGGGAGTCGGGGCGGTGGGGCCACGTCCAGGCCGTAGTGGTGGTAGAGCTGCAACTCCTGCTCCGGAGAGAGATGGCGGCCCACACCGAAGTCGGGCGCGTCCTTGATCAGGGCTCGGTCGAACGGGACGTGGAGGGTGCCCTCGACCAGTTCGCTGGGCTCCAGAGGGACGAAGGCGTCGCGTGAGAACAGGCCGGTCCGTATGGCCGCCCACTCCGGCACGCCGGTCGCGTCGTCGAGATACACCTCGTCGATCGTGCCGATCTTGGTGCCGTTGCGGTCGAACGCCTTGCGGCCGATCAGGTTGCGCGGATCGATGTCGGTCTGCACGGGCCCTCCACTTGGTCGCAACTCATCCGTAAGCACTACAAAAGAGCACAATCAGGGAGGCGGCCACTCGAAGGCCCGGGCGTTGACCTCGCTGGTAGTCTTGCAAACGGCTGCTGACCCCGTGCGGGAGAGTCCTCCGGACATCATCGGAGGCGCCGAAGGAGCAAATCCTCCCCGGAATCTCTCAGGCTCACGTACCGCACGGACGAGGTCACTCTGGAAAGCAGGGCGGGTGTCGACGGCTTCCGCTCTCACCGACGGTGAAAGCCGGTGCCCTTCGGGCCACCCGGTGAAGCTCTCAGGTTGAGATGACAGAGGGGGAGGCCGTCGGGGTACCCGTGCCGGGGTGCCCCTCGAAGGTCGCGTCAGACCAGGAGGCCTCCGCAATGACCGCCCATCGCATTCCGCTCACCGAGCTCGAACAGGGCATCCCCTTCGAACAGCGCCACATCGGGCCCGACCAGGAGGCGCGGGCCAAGATGCTCGCGCACGTCGGTTACGGCTCGCTCGACGAGCTCACCGCAGCCGCGGTGCCGGATGTGATCAAGAACGCCGACGCGCTCGATCTGCCGGGTGCCCGTACCGAGCCCGAGGTGATCGCCGAGCTCCGCTCGCTCGCCGACCGCAACCAGGTGCTCGGCTCGATGATCGGGCTCGGGTACTACGGGACCTTCACCCCGCCCGTCATCCTGCGCAACGTCATGGAGAACCCCGCCTGGTACACGGCGTACACGCCCTACCAGCCGGAGATCTCCCAGGGCCGCCTCGAGGCCCTGCTGAACTTCCAGACCATGGTCGCCGACCTCACCGGCCTGCCGACCTCCGGCGCCTCCCTCCTCGACGAGGGCACGGCCGCCGCCGAGGCGATGTCGCTGTCCCGGCGCATGGGCAAGAACAAGAAGGGCCTGTTCCTGGTCGACGCGGACGCGCTGCCGCAGACCATCGCCGTGATCGAGACCCGCGCCGAGCCGACCGGCGTCGAGGTCGTGGTCGCCGACCTCAGCGACGGCATCCCGGCCGAGATCGCCGAGCGCGAGATCAACGGCGTGCTCATCCAGTACCCGGGCGCCTCCGGTGCCGTACGGGACATCAAGCCGGTCATCGACCAGGCGCACGAGCTCGGCGCGCTCGTCACCGTCGCCGCCGACCTGCTCGCCCTGACCCTGCTGGTCTCGCCGGGCGAGCTCGGCGCGGACATCGCGGTCGGCACGACCCAGCGCTTCGGTGTGCCGATGGGCTTCGGCGGACCGCACGCGGGCTACATGGCCGTGCACGAGAAGTTCGCGCGCAGCCTGCCCGGGCGCCTCGTCGGCGTCTCCGTCGACGCCGACGGCAACAAGGCCTACCGGCTCGCCCTGCAGACCCGTGAGCAGCACATCCGCCGCGAGAAGGCGACCAGTAACATCTGCACCGCGCAGGTGCTGCTGGCGGTGATGGCGGGCATGTACGCCGTCCACCACGGGCCGGAGGGCCTCAAGGCCATCGCGCGCCGCACCCACCGTTACGCCACGATCCTCGCCGAGGGCCTCGAGGCCGGCGGGGTCGAGGTAGTCCACGGCGCCTACTTCGACACGCTGACCGTCAAGGTCACCGGCCGCGCCGACGAGATCGTCGCCGCCGCCCGTGACAACGGCGTCAACCTGCACCGGGCCGACGCCGACCACGTCTCCATCGCCTGCGACGAGACCACCAACCGGGCCCAGCTGGCCGCCGTGTGGTCGGCGTTCGGCGTCGAGGGCGACATCGAGGCGTTGGACGCGGCGACGGCGGAGGCCCTGCCGGACGCGCTGCTGCGCTCCGACGTCTACCTCACCCACCCGGTCTTCCACGAGCACCGCTCCGAGACCGCGATGCTGCGCTACCTGCGCAAGCTGGCCGACCGCGACTATGCGCTCGACCGCGGCATGATCCCGCTCGGCTCCTGCACCATGAAGCTGAACGCGACCACCGAGATGGAGCCGGTCACCTGGCCCGAGTTCGGCCAGCTGCACCCCTTCGCGCCCGCCGAGCAGGCCGAGGGGTACCTCACGCTCATCAGTGAGTTGGAGGACCGCCTCGCCGAGGTCACCGGCTACGACAAGGTCTCCCTGCAGCCCAACGCGGGCTCCCAGGGCGAGCTGGCCGGTCTGCTGGCCGTCCGGGGCTACCACCGCGCCAACGGCGACGAGCAGCGCACCATCTGTCTGATCCCGTCCTCCGCGCACGGCACCAACGCCGCGAGCGCCGTGATGGCCGGGATGAAGGTCGTCGTCGTGAAGACCGCCGAGGACGGCGAGATCGACGTCGAGGACCTGCGGGCCAAGATCGAGCAGCACCGCGACGAGCTCGCCGTGCTCATGATCACGTACCCGTCCACGCACGGTGTGTTCGAGGAGCACGTCGCCGACATCTGCGCCCAGGTGCACGAGGCGGGCGGCCAGGTCTACGTCGACGGCGCCAACCTCAACGCCCTGGTCGGCCTCGCCAAGCCCGGCCACTTCGGCGGTGACGTCTCCCACCTCAACCTGCACAAGACCTTCTGCATCCCGCACGGCGGCGGTGGTCCCGGCGTCGGCCCCGTGGGCGTACGGTCGCACCTGGCGCCGTACCTGCCGAACCACCCGATGCAGCCCGCGGCAGGCCCGGAGACGGGCGTCGGGCCGATCTCGGCGGCCCCGTGGGGTTCCGCCGGCATCCTGCCGATCTCGTGGGCGTACGTCCGGCTCATGGGCGGCGAGGGGCTCAAGCGGGCCACGCAGGTGGCCGTGCTGAGCGCCAACTACGTCGCCAAGCGTCTGGAGCCGCACTACCCGGTGCTCTACACCGGCCCCGGCGGCCTGGTCGCGCACGAGTGCATCATCGACCTGCGCCCGCTGACCAAGGCGACCGGCGTGAGCGTCGACGACGTGGCCAAGCGCCTGATCGACTACGGCTTCCACGCGCCGACGATGTCGTTCCCGGTGGCCGGCACGCTGATGATCGAGCCGACCGAGTCCGAGGACCTGGCCGAGCTCGACCGGTTCTGCGACGCGATGATCGAGATCCGCGCGGAGATCGAGAAGGTCGGCTCGGGCGAGTGGCCGGCCGAGGACAACCCGCTGAGCAACGCGCCGCACACGGCGGCCGCGCTCGGCGGGGAGTGGGCGCACGCCTACAGCCGCGAGGAGGCCGTCTTCCCGGCCGGCGTCTCGGCCGCCGACAAGTACTGGCCGCCGGTGCGCCGTATCGACCAGGCCTTCGGTGACCGGAACCTGGTCTGCTCGTGCCCGCCGATGGACGCGTACGAGGGCTGACCGGCCCAAGTGCATGCGTGAGGGCTCCCATCCCGGCCGGGGTGGGAGCCCCTCGTGTGTCACGCGGTGGCGAGGGACACCTCGGTCGCCTTGATCAGCGCGACGACCGGGGACCCGGCCGTCAGGGCGAGGTCGGCGACGGCGTCCCTGGTGACCGCGGCGGTCAGCGCGCCGCCGTCGAAGGCCAGCTTGACCGAGGCCATCGCGCTGCCGGTGGCGATGTCGGTTACCGTGCCCGGGAGCTGGTTGCGGATCGACAGGCCATCGACCGGGCCGGTGGCGAGGGCGACCTCCGTCGACTTCACCAGGGCCCGTACGGCGGAGCCCGGAGCGAGGCCGAGTTCGTGCACGGCCTCCAGGGTGATCGCCGCGGTGAGGGCCTGACCGCCGGCGAGACGGATCCCCACGGTGGCCATCACCTCGCCGGGGGTGATGGCGGTGACGGTGCCGGGGAGTTGATTGCGGATGCTCAGCGTCATGAGCACCCACCGTAGGGCTCCGGGCGCCCTATGCCGGGTATGCGTGGGTCTGCGTCGCCTTGACCGTCGCCCAGACCGGTGCGCCCGGGTGCAGGTCGAGTTCGGCCGCGGCGACCGTGGTGAGGTCGGCGGCGAGGGGGAGGTCGCCGGTGAGGTCGGCACGGATCTGGTCGCCGTGGGTCTCCAGGCCGGCGACCTCGCACCGCCAGAGGTTGCGGGCGCTGGATCCGGTGGGGCGGTCCCGGTAGAGGGTGACGGCGCCCGGCGGGAACGCCACGAAGACCGATCCGGTGATGTCTTCCGTGGTCGTGATGGCGGGACCGGCGTCCAGGCGCACCGTGTGGCCGTCGGCGGTGCCCTTGTAGAGGTTCAGACCGACCAGCTGCGCGATGTAGTCCGTGCGCGGACGGCGGGCGATGTCGGCGGGGGATCCCTCCTGGACCACGCGGCCGTGCTCGATCACGACCAGCCGGTCGGCGAGCACCATCGCGTCCAGCGGATCGTGGGTCACCAGGACGGCGACGGCCTCGAAGTCGGCCAGGTGGCGGCGGAGTTGGGCGCGCACCTCGAGGCGAGTGCGGGCGTCGAGGGCGGCGAGCGGCTCGTCCAGGAGCAGGAGGCGGGGGTGGGTGGCCAGGGCGCGGGCCAGGGCGACGCGCTGCGCCTGGCCGCCGGAGAGCCGGCGGGGCTTGGCACCGGCGTGCTCGGCCAGGCCCATGCGCTTCAGCCAGGCGGCGGCCTGCGCCCGGGCCTCGGCCTTGGTCGCGCCCTGGCAGCGCGGGCCGAAGGCGACGTTGTCCAGGGCGGACAGATGCGGGAAGAGCAGATAGTCCTGGAAGACGACGCCGACCGGACGGGACTCCGGCGGAACACGGTCCAGCGAGGTGCCGTCCAGCCGCAGATGCCCGGCCGTGAGCCGTACGAGACCGGCGAGCGCCCGCAGGGCCGTGGTCTTGCCGGCGCCGTTCGGGCCGAGCAGCGCGACCACGTCGCCCGGGGCGGCGGCCAGCGCCACGTCGAGCTGGAAGGAACCCTGGTCGACGACGAGCCGTGCGTCGAGCCCGGCACCGCGGATGCCTTCGGCGACGAGGCCGGCGGTGGTGTCGTCGATGTCGGTCATGGGGCGCACATCCAGGAGTCGAGCGGGCTGTCGGCCGCCTGTCGGGCGCGGTGCGGCGCGGGAACGGGGGCATTCGTACCGGTGCCGGGGCCGGCGGGGGCCGCACCGGTGGCGACCGCGGCCGTGGTGGTGCGTTCGCACACGATCGTACGGCGACCTGTGTTGTTCACGACGTCGTCAGCCAGCGGTCGCGCAGTCCCGCCAGGACCGCGATCGACACGGTCAGCAGGACCAGGCTGAGGGCGATCGCCGCCTCGGGGTCGTTCTGCAGGGCGAGGTAGACGGCCAGCGGCATGGTCTGGGTGCGGCCGGGGAAGTTTCCCGCGAAGGTGATCGTCGCGCCGAACTCGCCGAGCGCGCGTGCCCAGGCCAGGACGGAGCCGGCGGCGATGCCGGGGGCGATCAGGGGCAGGGTGACGCGGCGGAACGCGGTGAAGCGGGAGGCGCCCAGTGTGGTGGCCGCCTCCTCGAAGCGCGGGTCGGCGGCGCGCAGGGTGCCCTCGACGCTGATCACGAGGAACGGCATCGCGACGAAGGCCTCCGCGACCACGACCCCCGCCGTGGTGAACGGCAGCGTGATCCCGAACCAGGAGTCCAGCCACTGACCGACGACGCCGTTGCGGCCGAGCCCGAGGAGCAGGGCCACACCGCCCACCACGGGGGGAAGGACCAGGGGCAGGGTCACCAGGGCCCGTACGAAGCCGCGTCCCGGGAACTCCGTGCGGGCCAGCAGCCAGGCCAGCGGCACGCCCAGGACCAGACTCACCGCGGTGGCCGCGGTCGCGCTGATCAGGGAGAGCCGGAGCGCCTGCCACACCTCGGGGCTGGTCAGCTGGTTCGGGATGCTGCTCCAGGGGGCCCGGACGAGCAGGGCGACCAGCGGGAGCAGCAGGAACGCCAGGGCCGCCACGCCGGGGAGCAGCAGCGGCAGCGGCACTCCACGGCCGGCGCCGCCATTCCGGACGCGTCGGCGCCGCGGCCCACCCGTCAGGGTGTCCGCGGCACCGGTCTTGTCCAGCGAGGTCACGGCTTGAGGAACCCGGCCTCGGACAGGACCTTCTGGCCCTCGGCGGACTGCACGAGCGCGATGAACTCCTTGGCCGCCGCCGCGTTGTCGGCGTTCTTCAGCAGGGCGATCGGGTAGTCGTTGATGGCCTTGGCCGACTCGGGGAACTCCACGCCCTCCACCTTGTCACCCGCCGCCTTCACATCGGTCTTGTAGACCACCGCGGCGTCGGCCTCCTTCAGCACCACCTTGTTGAGGGCGGACTTGACGTCCTCCTCGTAGGAGGCCGGCGTGAGCTTGAGGCTGCCGGCGTCCAGGGCCTTCTGCGCGGCGGCGCCGCACGGAACCGTCTTGTCGCACAGGACGACCTTGAGGCTGGACTTGGTGAGGTCCTTAAGGGAGGCGACCTTGTCCGGGTTGCCCGGCAGGGTGGCGATCTCCAGCTGGTTGCGGACGAAGGTGGCGGGCGTGGTGGCCGCGTCCTTCTTGTCCGTCACGATCGCCATGGTCTTGGGGCTGGCGGCGGCGAAGACATCGGCGGGGGCGCCCGAGGTGATGCTGGCGGCGAGGGTGTCGCTGCCGCCGAAGTTGAAGCTGACCTTGGTGCCCGGGTGCTGCTTCTCGAACTCCTTGCCCAGGGTCGTGAAGCTCTCCTTCAGCGAGGCGGCGGCGAAGACGGTGACCGTGCCGGACAGCTTCGGTGAGGCGGACGTCGACGCGTCCGACCTGGCCGACGAGTCGGAGGAGTCGTCGGAGGAGGAGCAGGCGCTCAGCGCCAACAGGGCTGCGACTCCTGCGCCGGCCACCTGCAGCATCCGCCGGGTCCGGCGCGCGGAACGGGTCATCACGATCTACTCCTCTGTTCTTTCGGGAAAAGCTGTCGCGCCCTTCCACGGCCGCCGATTCACGGCCGTGCGGCGATGATACTGCCGCATATGCAAGGCGCAGGTCTCCTGTTGCATCGCATGAGCTGGCATCATCGTTGATTGCGGTATGCATGTGCGTTTCTACGGGGGGCCTTGCCGGGTACGGTCATGCGGGAGGTGGTCGCACGTGACGTCCGCGGAACTCGCCCTCACCGGCGACCTGGCCCGGCCGGCCCGGCTGACCGTGCCCGATTTGCTCTTGTGGCCTCAGCACCGGGTGCAGGTCAGCTTCGAGTGCGCGACGAGCGGGACGCAGCGCGGGCATCACGCCCTGCTGTCCTGGGCCGAGATCGACCCCGATTTCGCCCACGCACCGGTTCTGCTCGCCGTCGGCATCGACAACACGCCGCTGGACCGGGCCGGACCGCAACTGGTGCTACCCCAGGACCGCTGCGGGGGCCGGCACATCAGCGGCATCAACGCGATAAGGGTGGACGGGGGCTACCACCGCTGGGGAGCGGCGCCGGACGTACCCGGTCGCGCGCCGGCGGCGGCTCCATAGGCGGACGTCCGCCGCTGTTCAGACGCGGTCGATGTGCACGTTCGTCGACTTCACGCGGGCCGTGGCCTCCATGCCGACCTCCAGGCCCAGTTCCTCGACCGCCTCCCGGGTCAGCAGGGAGACGAGCCGGTGCGGGCCGGCCTGGATCTCCACCTGAGCCGCGACGTCGCCGAGCTTGATCGCGGTGACGATCCCGGGGAAGGCGTTGCGGACCGAGGTGTACGAGGCGTCCTCCTCGGCCGCTCCCGCCTTGGCGAGCTCGACCGAGAACGCGGCCAGGTCCCTGCCGTCGATGAGCCGCCGCCCGCCCTCGTCGCGGTGGGTGGTCATCCGGCCCGCGTCCGCCCATCGGCGGGCGGTGTCCGGGCTCACGCCGAGCAGCCGTGCCGCCTGGCCGATCGTGTAGGACTGCATGCGGATCACGATAGGGCTACAGGCGGGAACGGTGGACGTGGGGTTGGCCGTTGGGTATAACGCGATATAGCGTTAGTTCGTGTGGACGTGTCCGTACGGCCTGATCGGGGTGAGGGAATGTCGGCCGAGCTCTTGCGCAGCAAGGGTGCGTCGCCCGGGGTGCGGGCCTCGCACGCGGACCGGGACCGGGTGGTGGAGGTGCTGACCGTCGCCGCGGGGGACGGCAGACTCAGCGCCGAGGAGCTCGACGAGCGAGTGGAGGCCGCCCTGTCGGCCCGGACGCTGGGCGAGCTGGCAGACCTGACGGCGGACCTGCCCGATGCGGAGGAGGCCGCCCCGGTCAAGGACGTCGTCCGCATCGAACAACAGGGCGGCTCGGCCTCCCGCGGCGACGACTGGGTGGTGCCGCGGCGGATGGAGGTCGAGTCGGCCTGGGGCGATGTGACGCTCGACTTCACCCGGGCGGTCATCGCGCACGACACCCTGCGCATCGACCTGGACATGCGCGGCGGCACGCTGCGGCTGGTGACCCGGCCGGGCGTCGTCGTGGACACCGACTCCCTGGTGCTCGGCTACGCCAAGATCAAGACGCGTCCGGCCGGTGACCCGGGGACGCCGGTCGTCCTGCGCGTGGAGGTGTGCGGCCGTATGAGCTACGGCCGGGTCGTGGCACGTCCACCGCGCGGGGGATGGGTCAGGAAAGCCCCGACGCCTTGAGGACCGCCCGCGCGGTCGAGTCGTCTATCTCGCGGCCCAGCCGCTCCAGCACGTCCGCGCCCTCCCGGAGCGTTCCCTGTTCCAGCGAGCGGCGGACACCCGTGTCCAGCTCGTGCCAGAGCAGGGGGTTCGCGACGAGGGTGCGGGGGTCGACCTCCACCCGGTGACCGTGGGCGTCCCGCAGGACCAGGTGCGAGGAGACGTCGCCGTACTGCCGTACGGTCACCAGCGCGTCGGTGCGGACCGTTTGCCGCCGTGCGAGACGTTGCACCGACAGCCTGCCCGGGCCGGTGGTGACGCGATGCGGCAGCAGGACGTAGCAGGCGGCGGCGGACAGAGCGATCCACAGCAGGGCTCGCAGGCGGGTCAGGGTGCCCGCGTCCCAGTCGACCAGCAGGGTCATGCAGAGGAAGGCGAGGGCGCAGCCCACCGCGAACCGGGCGCTGCCGCGCCAGTGCCGGTCGCCGGTCGGGCTCAGAGGTCCGTTCCGTCGCATGAGCCGACGCTAAGGCCCCGGCCGGGCCGGGACTCGGGTCGCTGATGGAGCTCTGACGCCGTCGGGCCGGATCTTGACGCGATCCTCACGGCCGGGCGGGCCGTCAGGATCCACCGCCGTCCGTCTCAGCCGGTGTGCACGCGCGGGCGCCGTGCGGGGTTCGGCTCCGCTTCGCGCAGCACCTCGCGGGTGACCGGGGCGACCTCGCCCTGGCCGAAGAGGAAGAAGCGCAAGAAGTTGGCGAAGGGGTTGCCCTCGGTCCACTCGAAGTAGATGTGCGGGGTGCAGCTCGTCGAGTCGCGGACGTGGAGGAGCAGCGCCGCCAGGGCGTTGGGGATGGAGGAGGACTCCAGGGTCAGGACGCGGTAGCGGTTGTGGAGCACCTCGCCGCGTACGATCAGCCCCGCCTCGAATTCGGAGGGGTCGGTGACCGTCACCTCGACGAAGACGAAGTCCTCCTGCTCCGGGAAGTCGTTGTCCTCCCGGATCTGCTCGATCTTGTCCCGGTACTCGGCCTTGTCCCGCCGGTCGGGCTCATTGGCTATGAACCGTATCTTGCGGCTGGCCATGTCCCGGACGAATCGTTCCGCCATGCTGTCCAGCTCGACATGGGTGACACGCAGCTCGAAGGCCCGTGCCAGCCGGGACAGCAGCGAGACCAGGATGATGCCGGCGATGAAGCAGGCACCGATCTTCACACCGTCCGGACGCTCGATGACGTTCACGACGGTCGTGTAGAGGAACACCGCGGAGATCACCCCGAAGGCGATCGACCAGTTGCGCTGTCCGGCCTTGCGCGCGGCGATGGTCACCGCGATCGCCGCGGAGCTGATCAGCACCAGCACACCGGTCGCGTAGGCGCCGCCCTGCGCGTCGACATCGGCGTCGAAGAGCCAGGTGACCAGGAAGCCGATCAGGGTGAAGACGATGACCATGGGGCGCACGGCGCGTGCCCAGTGCGGCGCCATGCCGTAGCGGGGCAGATAGCGCGGCATCAGGTTGAGCAGACCCGCCATCGCGGAGGCACCGGCGAACCAGAGGATCGCGATGGTCGAGACGTCGTACACCGTGCCGAAGGCATTGCCGAGGTACTCGTGCGCGAGGTAGGCCAGCGCACGGCCGTTGGCCTGGCCGCCGGACTTGAACTCGTTCTCCGGGATGAGCAGCGTGGTGATGAAGCTGGTAGTGATCAGGAAGACGCTCATGATCACGGCGGCGGTGGTCAGCAGCTTCTTGGTGTCCCGGATCCGGCCGGCCGGCCTCTGCTCGGTGTCGCTCGGGTCGCCCTCGACATGGGGCATGACGGCGACGCCGGTCTCGAAGCCGGACAGGCCCAGGGCGAGTTTCGGGAAGACGACCAGGGCCAGGCCGATCATGACGAAGACGTTCCCGTGCTCGGCGGTCAGGGCGCTCGTCCAGTCGGTGACCACATGGCCGGCCGTGGCGACGTGCCACAGGCCGACGATCACGACGACGACGTTCAGCGCCAGGTAGATGCCGACCAGGGCGACCGCGACGCCGATCGCCTCCAGGAAGCCCTTGAGGAAGACCGCGCCCAGCAGCGCCACGAGGAACAGCGTGATCACCAACTGCTGGCCGTGCAGGACGTTGGTCAGATGCGGGTTCTCCACCAGGTGGGTGGAGGCGTCGGCGGCCGACAGGGTGATGGTGATCAGAAAGTCGGTGGCGGCGAAGCCGAGCAGCGTCAGGACGAACAGCTTGCCCTGCCAGAAGGACAGCAGCCGCTCCAGCATGGCGATGGAGCCCTCGCCGTGCGGGCTCTCCTCGGCCACTCGCCGGTAGACCGGCAGCGCGCCGGCCAGGGTGACTATGACGAGCACGATCGTGGCGATCGGCGACAGCAGGCCGGCCGCCAGGGCCGCGATGCCCGGCTGGTAGCCGAGGGTGGAGAAGTAGTCCACACCGGTCAGGCACATGACCCGCCACCATCGCTGGCCCTTGTGAGCCGGCTCCGGTTCGGCCTGCGCTTCCCCGTGGTGGCCCGCCCCCTTGCCCATGTCGGACAGGCCCTCCAGCATCCAGGCCCGCAGGCGACTGGGCGGAGGGTGTTCGGTCGTGGCCATCAGCCTGCTCCTTGTGCGGCTCGTGTGTTTCCGGCCATCACGCGGACGGCGGCACCAGCGTATGCAGAGCGTGACGCGTGGGCCCACGGATGAGAGGGCCGCAGGCGTCAAACTTGCGTTAAGAATGGCCTGGCGGGCGGTGGTCGCGCATCAAGAAGCGGAGGCCGGGACGCGATCGTCCGGCATTGGACTGTATGGGGGAAGACCGGCCGCCCCGCCCGGGGGACGGACACCGAGCGTCATCGCCGCCCCGCCCCCTCGGCAGCCGGGACGTCCCGTGGCGGCCTGCGCACGTGCGTTCCCTTTCCTCCGGTACGGGCACGACTCCTACGCCGATCCGCTCACAGGCGAGCGGGCCGCCGACCGCGTAGTGCACGTACTCGCGCTCCAGGCGGAAGCCGGCGGTCCAGGCAAGCAGCCGGCCGACGCGGTTGTGGACCGAGCCGTTCCAGCTGGGGAGGTGGCCGTACGCGTCGATGGGCCGTCCTCTGACGGGCTCCTGACGTGCGCATACGAGCCCCTGACGGCCCAGCCACCCGATCGGGCGAGGCTCAGCCAAGGCCGGGCACGGTCGTCCCGCGAAGACGACCGTCAGCCACAGCCAGGCGCTGATGACCCAGGTGAAGACGGCGGGGTGCAGCAGCGCGGACAGGGTGGTCGGGGCGGCTCCCACCGACACCACTAAAAGGACCGGATTCCTGACCAGGTTCGAACAGCCCGCTCGTGGTCCGGCGTCTCGAACCTCCTCTCGACTCCGGACGGGACGGCGGGGCCTGCTCGGGAGCGGCGCGCAACATGGAGACCTTCGTGAGGTGACGGGGACGGCCGGCCGCGAAGGACCGTGCGGTGCCGGGCCCCGGCACCGCACGGCCCTTCGCGGCCGGCGATCGGACGACGACAGAACGACGTGCGCCGGTGCCGGTCGTTGGGAACGGGCGCTTCGGCCGCCCCCGCCTCGATCCGAATTCGGATGGGGAGTCCGGAGCCGTTAGGCCGCTGACGCCTGCGGCCTCTTCGGGCGGCCGACACCGCATCTATCCGCGGGCGCCCCCTGAACAGCCCTGCTCAGCAAGGAATTTGCGCATCTCGTACGGACGGGCGAGGGGGCCGTCAAGGCCGCGTCAAACCCGCATGAGGAGGCGTCAGGGGAGCGTCAAGAGCGACCGCTCGTGGCCGGATCCGGTCGCACACTGATCGGCTCGCGCTCCGTGTGGACGTCCTTGGCATGTTCTTGACGCATTCTTGGGGCCGGTCCGGTGCCCGGCCGGAACCGGCCCCGCGACCTACGCCGTTCAGCCTGATGTGACGTCAACCCTCCCCATGCGCACGGAGCCCGGGCAGAGAGCGCAGCACATGGTGATCTGCGGCGACGACGGACTCGCCCACCGGCTCGCCCTCGAACTGGACGCCGTGTGCGGTGAGATCGTCACCGTCGTGCTGCCCTCCGGGAGCGACGAGTACGGCGCGGGTGTCGCCGCGCTGCACCGTGACCCGGACTCCCCGGTCGAACTGTTCGTCTCCGCCCGCCCCGACGAGCGGACCCTGCGGGCCGCGGGTGTCGAGCGTGCCGCCGCGCTCGCCCTCACCTACCGCGACGACCAGGTCAACATGACGGCGGCCCTGCTGGCCCGCACCCTCAACCCCTCCGTACGGCTGGTGGTCCGTATGTTCGACCGTGAGCGCGGCCGGCATCTGGAGCGGCTGCTCGACCGTGCGGCGGGACTGTGCGACGACGCGGCACAGGACACGTCCACCACAGTGCTCTCCGACGCCGACACCGCGGTACCCGAACTGGTCGCGGCCGCCGCCGTGGGGCATGGTCACACCCTCCAGGTCGAGGGCAAGGTCTTCCGCGGTGTCGTACGGCCCGCGGGGACGCCGCCGCACGCCACCGACCTGGCCACTCTCGCCGTGCTGTCCGGCGCTCATCAGGACGATCCGGCGAGCCAGGACAGCGCGGAGACGCCCGGCGAGGACGGCACCCAGCTGCTGCCGGACACGCAGACCGCCTACCACGGGCAGTTCACGCACGGCCGGCTGATGCTGGAGGAGGTCGTGCACCACACCCCCGAACCTGCGGCCCGCACCCGGGGCCGCCACCTCCGCGGCTGGCTGCGGGCGCGGCTCGCCCACCTGCCGTGGAGGGTCTTGCTCTCTCATCAACTCGCCTCCGTCTACGGGGCGTTGGCGGCCTTCGTGGTGGCGCTCTCGACCGCCACCGCGCTCTTCGCGGACGAGCACCCGTGGTGGAAGAACGTCTACCTGCCGCTGCTGGACATCTTCACCATGGGCGACCCGGCCACCGAGGAGTCGGTCGCGCGGCGCGTGCTCCAGCTGATCGCCGGGTTCGTGGGCCTGGCCGTGCTCCCGCTCGTCGTCGCCGCGACCATGAACGCCACGGAGGCCTTCCGCACCGCCTCCGCGAGCCATCCGCCCGACGACGACGTGAACGGCCACATCGTCCTGGTCGGGCTCGGCATGGTCGGCACCCGGGTGCTGGCCCGGCTGCGCAGCACCGGCCACCAGGTGGTGGCCATCGAGCGCGACCCGCAGGCGCGCGGCATCTCACTCGCCCGCGAACTCGGCATCCCGCTCGTCCTGGAAGACGCGGCCGCCCCGGGCGTGCTCGAACTCGCCCGCGTCGGAGCCAGCCGGTCACTGCTCGTCCTCACCCGCGACGACGGACAGAACCTCGACATCGTGATGGCAGTCCGGGAGACCAACCCCGACGTGCGGGTGGTGATGCGGCTGTACGACGACGACTTCGCCGCGACCGTGCAGCGCACCCTGCGTGCCTCCTATCCGGAGGCACTCACCCGCAGCCGAAGCGTTTCCGCGCTGGCCGCGCCCTCCTTCGCCGCCGCCATGATGGGCCGCCATGTGCTGGGCGTGATGCCCGTGGAGCGGGGCTCGCTGCTGTTCACCTGTGTGGACGTGGCCGGGCACCCCGAGCTGGAGGGGCGGTCCGTGCACGAGGCGTTCCGGGAGAACGAGTGGCGGGTGCTGGCCGTGGGGGCGGCCGCCGGGCCGGTGCCGTCGTCCGCCATGGACACCCTCACCGGACTCCGCCCGGACCGGCCGGGCTTCGACTGGCGCCCCGGGCAGGGCCGGGTGCTGCGGGCGGGTGACCGGGTGGTCCTGGCTACGACACGGCGCGGTCTCGACATCCTGATGACGGGGGTGCGGCCGCATCCGGCGGGGCGGCGGGGGTGAGGAACGGCGGCGTCGGGCCTACTCCAGTCCGGACGCCTTGAACACGCACAGCGCCGTCTCCCGCTCGATCCTCTCCGAGACGCGGCGCAGCGCGGTCGTCCCGCACAGCAGGGTCCCGGACCGCTCGGACTTCCGGGCGTCGGCGTCGAGGCGGTACCAGAGGCCGGGGTTGTCCACCAGGATCTGGGGGTCGATCTCGACCCGGTCGCCGAAGGCGTCCCGCAGGACGAGGCGCCGGGAGACGCCGTCCAGGCAGCGCACGGACACCAGTACGTCGGTGTGCACCCGCCGGGTGCGCGCCAGGCGCCGGGAGGCGAGGCCTTCGCCCACCGAGACCCGGGCCGGGAACAGGACCAGGAGCAGCACCAGCGCGAGCGTGACCCACAGGGAGCCGCGCCACCAGGTGAGGTCGCCCGTGCCCAGTCGGTCAGGAACAGCATGCCGAGCAGCACGCCGGAACAGCGGACCGAGCTGTTCAGATCCTCGGCCCAGCGGCGGTCGTACAGCACGCGGCGCTCCATGCGCCCGAGCGTAGGGATCCCGGGAGCTGGGAGAACGCAGCTTCGCCCCGCCTTGACGCGACTCTGACGAGGCACCCTCCCTTCTTGATGCCGACGCAGCGCGGACGGGCGTTGCGCACGTCACACTCCCGTCAAGAGCACGTCAAGGTCGCGGGGTTCGGCGCGAGTACGCGCAAGGAGCCGCCGGGTGCGGCCGGATCGGGACGGAGTGGGACCCCGGGGTGCCGCTGGTCCGCCTGGCGTGCGAGCGCCGCAGCCTGGGCCGCCCCATCGCCGCATACGTCCGTGAGGTCACCGCGGCGGAGCCCGCCACCCAGGTCACCGTGCTGATCCCGGAGACCGAACCGGAGCGGCTGTGGCAGCGGCTGCTGCAGAACCAGCGGGGCGGCGTCGTCGCCCACGCCGTGCGGCGGGAGACCGACGCGGTGATCTGCAGGCTGCGGTTCCGGCTGTCCTGAGGCGCCGGTCACGGTCTCCGTAAGGGTCCCGTCAAAGCCGTATCGGCCGCCGTAAGGGACCCGTCAACGGCGCTCGAATTCGGCCGACCAGGCGGTTTCCTCCAAGCGTCCGGACTTCCCCCTCCTCATCCGCACCTCATCCCAGGAGTTCACGATGGCCGATCTGGCCTTCGTCGTCACCACGATCGCGGCCTTCGCGCTGGTGGCTCTCATCGCCAGGGGGGTGACCAAGCTGTGACAGCCGAGAACATCGTCGGCCTCGTCGTGGCCGTCGCCCTGCTGGGCTATCTCGTCCTCGCCCTGATCTTCCCGGAGAGGTTCTGAGACAGACATGGGTCCCGTACTCGCCGGCTTCCTCCAGCTGCTCGCGCTGATAGCGGCGCTGGCCCTCGCCTACGTCCCCCTCGGCAACTACATGGCCAAGGTCTACTCCTCCGACAAGCACTGGCGCGTCGAGAAGTGGATCTACAAGGGCATCGGCGCCAACCCCGACACCGAGATGCGCTGGCCCGCGTACCTGCGCGGCGTCCTCGCCTTCTCCGCGGTCGGCGTCCTCTTCCTCTACCTGCTGCAGCGGATCCAGGGCTCCCTGCCCGGCTCGCTCGGCTTCCGGGCCATCGACGCGGACCAGGCGTTCAACACGGCCGTGTCCTTCGTGACCAACACGAACTGGCAGTCGTACTACGGCGAGCAGGCCATGGGCCACGTCGTGCAGACCGCCGGTCTCGCCGTCCAGAACTTCGTCTCCGCGGCCGTCGGCATCGCCGTCGCCGTGGCGCTGGTGCGCGGTTTCGCGCGCTCGCGCACCGGTGAGCTCGGCAACTTCTGGTCCGACCTGGTGCGCGGCACGATCCGCATCCTGGTCCCGGGCGCCGCGATCGCCGCGGTCGTCCTGGTCGCCTGCGGCGCCCTCCAGAACTTCTCCGGCATCCACGAGGTCGGGCAGTTCTTGGGCGGCTCGCAGCAGCGGAACGGCGGCGCCGTCGCCTCCCAGGAGGCCATCAAGGAGCTCGGCACCAACGGTGGCGGTTACTTCAACGCCAACAGTGCCCACCCGTTCGAGAACCCCACCCCGTTCACGAACCTCTTCGAGATCTTCCTGATCCTGCTCATCCCGTTCGCGCTGACCCGCACCTTCGGCATCATGGTCGGCTCGGTCAAGCAGGGCTACGCCATCCTCGCGACCATGGCCACCATCTGGCTCGGCTTCACGGCCCTGATGATGTGGACCGAGTTCGCCCACCACGGCCCGGCGTTCCAGATCGCCGGCGGCGCGATGGAGGGCAAGGAGACCCGCTTCGGCGTCGGCGGCTCGTCGATCTTCGCGGTGGCGACCACGCTCACCTCGACCGGTGCGGTGGACTCCTTCCACTCCTCGTTCACCGGCCTCGGCGGCGGCATCACCATGCTCAGCATGATGCTGGGCGAGATCGCGCCCGGTGGTACCGGTTCCGGCCTCTACGGCATCCTGATCCTGGCGGTCATCGCGGTGTTCATCGCCGGTCTGATGGTCGGCCGTACCCCCGAGTACCTCGGCAAGAAGGTCGGTTCGCGCGAGATCAAGCTGGCGGCCGTCTACATCCTGATCACCCCGGCGCTGGTGCTGGTCTTCACCGCCTTCGCGATGGCGCTGCCCACCCCGGGCAACTCGATGACCAACAGCGGGGCGCACGGATTCTCCGAGATCCTGTACGCCTACACGTCCGCCGCCAACAACAACGGTTCGGCCTTCGCCGGCCTGAACGCGGACACCCAGTGGTTCAACAGCTCCCTGGGCCTGGCCATGCTGTTCGGCCGCTTCCTGCCGATGGTGTTCGTGCTGGCGCTGGCCGGCTCGCTCGCCGAGCAGAAGCCGGTCCCGGTCACCGCGGGCACCCTGCGCACCGAGAAGCCGCTGTTCACCGGTCTGCTGGTGGGCGCGATCCTGATCATCACCGGTCTGACCTACTTCCCGGCCCTGGCGCTGGGCCCGCTGGCCGAGGGGCTGGCGTCATGACCACTCGCACAGAGAAGCAAGAGGACTCCATGTCCGCAGCCACCCCGACCCGGGCGCCGCACAGCGACGTACCCACCGGGCACAAGCCGGCCGAAGGACGTGTCGGCGCGGGCCTGTTCGACCCCATGCAGCTGATCAAGTCGCTGCCGGACGCCGTCCGCAAGCTCGACCCGCGGGTGATGATCAAGTCGCCCGTGATGTTCGTGGTGTGGATCGGATCGGTGCTGACCACGGTCTTCTCCTTCAAGGGCCCGGGCGACTGGTTCGGCTGGGCGATCAGCGCCTGGCTGTGGCTGACCGTGATCTTCGCCAACCTGGCGGAGGCCGTCGCCGAGGGCCGCGGCAAGGCGCAGGCCGACACCCTGCGCAAGGCCAAGACGGACACGGTGGCCCGGCGGCTGGGCGGCGACCGTGAGGAGCAGGTGCCCGGCACCGAGCTGAAGATCGGTGACCTCGTCGTCTGTGAAGCCGGTGACGTCATCCCGGGTGACGGTGACGTCATCGAGGGCGTCGCCTCGGTGGACGAGTCGGCGATCACCGGCGAGTCGGCCCCGGTCATCCGCGAGTCCGGCGGTGACCGGTCCGCGGTCACCGGCGGCACGAAGGTCCTGTCCGACCGCATCGTCATCAAGATCACGACGAAGCCGGGCGAGACCTTCATCGACCGGATGATCAACCTCGTCGAGGGCGCGGCCCGGCAGAAGACGCCGAACGAGATCGCCCTGAACATCCTGCTGGCGTCGCTGACGATCGTCTTCCTGCTGGCCTGTGCCACCCTGCCGCCATTCGCCAACTACGCGGGCACCCACCTGACGATGGTCGTGCTGGTGGCCCTGCTGGTCTGTCTGATCCCGACGACGATCGGCGCGCTGCTCTCCGCGATCGGTATCGCGGGCATGGACCGCCTGGTCCAGCGCAATGTCCTGGCCATGTCCGGCCGCGCGGTCGAGGCCGCCGGTGACGTCTCGACGCTGCTGCTCGACAAGACCGGCACCATCACGCTGGGCAACCGGCAGGCGGCCGAGTTCGTGCCGGTGCGCGGCACCACGGAGCCAGAGGTCGCCGACGCCGCCCAGCTGTCGTCGCTGGCCGACGAGACGCCCGAGGGCCGCTCCGTCGTCGTCCTGGCGAAGGAGAAGTACGGCCTGCGCGAGCGCCACCAGGGAGAGCTGGCGCACGCCGAGTGGATCGCCTTCGCCGCCCAGACCCGTATGTCGGGTGTTGACGTCGACGGCAAGAAGATCCGCAAGGGCGCGGCCGGTTCGGTCATCGCCTGGGTGCAGGAGGAGGGCGGCACCGTCGCGGAGGACGCGGACGGCATCGCCAACCGCATCTCCGAGGCCGGTGGTACCCCCCTGCTGGTCGCCGTCAAGGACACCGAGGGCGCCCGCGTGCTGGGTGTCATCCACCTCAAGGACGTTGTCAAGGAGGGCATGCGGGAGCGGTTCGACGAGCTGCGCCGCATGGGCATCAAGACCGTCATGATCACGGGTGACAACCCGCTGACGGCCAAGGCGATCGCCGCGGAGGCGGGCGTCGACGACTTCCTCGCGGAGGCCACCCCCGAGGACAAGATGGCCCTCATCAAGCGGGAGCAGGCCGGCGGCAAGCTGGTCGCGATGACCGGTGACGGCACCAACGACGCCCCGGCCCTCGCCCAGGCGGACGTCGGCGTGGCGATGAACACGGGTACGTCGGCCGCCAAGGAGGCCGGCAACATGGTCGACCTCGACTCCAACCCGACCAAGCTCAT
>NZ_JAUYWJ010000050.1:0-30570 GCF_032656585.1 Streptomyces herbicida | reverse complement strand
CTCACCCGACTGCCCGCAGTCGACTGGACCACCTTCTTCGGCCCCGGCCGTCACCCCGTCGACCTCCCCACCTACGCCTTCCAGCACGGCACGTACTGGCTCGCCGCCACGGCCGCACGGGCCGGCAGCGCCTCGGAGTTCGGGCAGTCGGACGCCGAGCACCCGCTGCTGAGCGCGGCGGTCGAACTGCCCGACGGTGACGGCGTGTTGTTCACCGGTCGGCTGTCGCTGGCCGCCCAGCCGTGGCTGGCCGAGCACGCCGTGCACGGCACGGTGATCGTGCCCGGCGCCGCTCTGGTCGAGATCGCCGTACGCGCCGGAGACCAGGTCGGACGGGGAACCGTCCGCGACCTGACGCTGCACGCCCCGCTCGTCGTGCCGGAGACCGGCGCGGTCGCTCTCCGCGTCCGTGTGGGCGACGGTGACGAGCCCACCGTGACCGTCCACTCCCGCCCCGAAGGCGAGGAGACCTGGACCCTGCACGCCGAGGGTGCCCTCTCCACCGACAGCGTGGAACCCCCCACCGACCTCACCGCCTGGCCCCCGGCCGACGCCGAACCGATCGACACCACCACCCTGTACGACGACCTGGCCGCCATGGGCTTGCAGTACGGCCCGCTCTTCCAGGGCCTCACGACCGCCTGGCGCGCCGCCGACGACGGCACCGTCCACGCCGAGGTCGCCCTGCCCGAGGGCACCGATCCGGGTGCCTTTGCGCTGCACCCGGCGCTCCTGGATGCCGCGCTGCATGCCCTCACATATGCGGGTGCGGCGGAGAGCGCGGAGCTCCCCTTCTCCTGGAGCGACGTGGTGGTGCACGCCTCGGGGGCTACTGCCCTGCGGGTGCGTGTGACCGGCGAGGGTTCCGGCTACCGGCTCGATCTCGCCGACCGCACGGGCGCCCCCGTCGCCACGGTCACCGGTCTCGCGCTGCGGCCGCTGGCACCGGTCGACGACGCAGCCGCGCCTCGTGATCTGTACCGGGTGGACTGGGTCCCGGTGACCGCCGAGGCGGCCGAGCCCACCGCCGCCTACACAGTGCTCCGCGCCGCCACGGCCGCCGAGCTGCTCCCTCAGCTGCAGGCCCACCTCGACGGCGAGCAGACCCTGCTCATCCACACCACCGACGCGGCCACCGACCCCGAGCAGTCCGCCATCCGCGGCCTGACCCGGGCCGCCCAGGCCGAACACCCCGACCGCATCGTCCTCATCGACACCCAGGACCTGCCCGGACACATCCCGGCCGGTGAGCCGGAACTCGCCCACCACGACAGCCGGTTCCACGCACCCCGACTGGCCCGCGAGACGGCCGCCGCCGCCACCGGCACCTGGCCCGCCACCGGCACCACCCTGATCACCGGAGGCACCGGAGGCCTCGGCGCACTCACCGCACGCCACCTCGTCACCACCCACGGCGTGCGCAGCATCCTGCTCACCAGCCGACGCGGCACCGGAGCCCCCGGCGCCACCGAACTCGCTCTCGAACTCAAGGAGTTGGGAGCGGAGAGCGTAGCGGTCGAGGCGTGTGACGTCTCCGACCGGGAGGCTGTGGCTCGTCTGCTCGCCGACCACCCGGACATCACGGCGGTCGTCCACACCGCGGGTGTGCTCGACGACTCGACCGTCGAGCACCTCACCGTGGAGAGTCTGGCCAGGGTCTGGGCGCCCAAGGTCGACGCGGCGCGGCATCTGGACGAGTTGACGGCCGGGCACGACATCGGGGCCTTCGTCCTCTACTCCTCCACCGCCGCCACTTTCGACGGTGCCGGGCAGGCCAACTACGCGGCTGCCAATGCGTACTTGGACGGTCTTGCCGCGCGACGGCGGGCCCAGGGGCTGCCGGGTGTCTCGCTGGCGTGGGGCCTGTGGGCACCGGAGGTCGGCGGCATGGGCGCCGGGCTGAGCGCGGCCGATGTGGAGCGGGTTGCCCGGACCGGACCGCGGGCGCTGGGACGTGAAGCCGGGCTCGCGCTGCTGGACGCAGCGCTCGGGAGCGGGCGCGCGCATCTGCTGCCGGTGCCGTTCGACACGGGCGCCCTGGAGCGGCGGGCCCGGGACGGGGGGCTGCCGGCGATGCTGCGGGAGCTCGTCCGAGTCCCGGGTGCCCGGCGCCGTGGTGCGGCGACGGGGGCACAGGGCGCCGAGGCGCTCAAGGAGCGGCTGCTGCGGCTGCCCGCGGTCGAACGGACTCCGTACGTCCTGGAGTTGGTGCGGGCTCGGGTTGCCGCGGTGCTGGGGCATGCGTCGGGGGACGCGGTCGATCCGGAGCGCGGCTTCGGCGGGCTCGGGTTCGACTCGCTGGCGGCGGTGGAGCTGCGCAACCAGCTTGCTCCGCTGACCGGGTTGCGGCTGCCCGCGACGCTGACCTTCGACTACCCCACCTCGCGGGCGCTCGCCGAGTACGTGCGCGAGCAGCTCGTGCCGGACGAGACCGGGCCGGCGGCGCTGCGCGCCGTGGAGGGCGAACTCGCCCTTCTGGAAACGAAGTTGGTGGGTGTGGTCGGACCCGATGGACTGGACGCGGGCGATCACGCGCGGGTGGCCCAGACGCTGCGCACCCTCGCGGCGCGCTGGTCCGAGCTGAACTCCCCCCGAGGCGCCGCGGAGCCTGCCGCCGACGAGCTGGCGGACGCCGACGCCGAGCAGATCTTCGACATTCTCGACGGCGAGTTCGAGGGCATCGATATCGACTGACGTCAGCCCGATCGGGCTGTTACTGCGATGAGGAGCACCGTCATGGCCACACGCAAGGAGACCGACCTGTGGCTGCTGGAGCGGCTCGTGCCAGGGGCCGGAGTCAACAATCTGTCCGTCACGTTCGATGTCGACGGGGTCATCGAACCCGCATGCCTGTCCAGGGCTTTGACGCTCGTGGTGCGCAGGCAAGAAGTGCTGCGGACCGTCTTCAGGGCCTCGGAGACCGAGCTCGCCAAGAGTGTCCTCGCGCCCGAGGCGGTGGCGCTGCCGGTGTCCGCCGTGCCGGTGGGCGCGGGTGACGTACAGGCCGCCGTGGAGGAGTTCCTGGGGGCGCCGTTCGCGCTCGACGGCTCGCTGCTGCTGCGGGGGGCGGTGTTCACGTCGGACGGTGGCGGCTGCACGGTGAGTGTCGCGCTGCACCATCTGGTGTTCGACGCGATGTCCACCGTGTCCTTCCTCGGCGAGCTGCTGCACGCGCTCCAGGATCCGGACGGCTACGACACGACGCCCGTGCCGGCTGCCGTGGAGCCCGAACCCTCCGAGGAGAGCCTGGAGTTCTGGCGGGATCAGCTGCACGGCTACCGCGCCGGCGACGGGGGTGGCCTGTGGTTCGGCAACCCGCCGTCCGACACACCGGAGCTCACCGGAGAGAGCACCTGGTACACGTTGTCGCGTCCGGCGCACGAGGTGGTGCGGCGGCTGTGCCGTGAACTGCGCGCGCCGGAGGCAGTGATCCTGCTGTCGGCGTACTGTCTGCTGCTGTCGCGGCACGGCGCGGGGCGGGACCTGGTCGTCGGCTCGCCGGTGAGCGTACGGCCCGCCGGGCACGAGTCGGCGATCGGCTACCACGTGAACGTGCTGCCGCTGCGGGTGCGGATCGATCCGGCCAAGCCCTTCAAGCGCCTGGTGAACCGGGTGCGTTCGGTGTTCCTGGAGGGGATCGGGCACAGTGGGGTGCCGGCCGAGCTGGTGCTCGACGAGGTGCGGGACGCGGACACCGGCGCGGGCTGGCGCAACTCACTGTGCACTCATCTGTTCAACTACGTGCCCGGCGGCACGTCCGGTGACCTCGCGGTCGGCGGGTTCCCGGCGCGGATGCGGGACGTGGAGAACGGCTTCAGCAAGTTCGACCTGGAGTTCTTCTTCATGCCCGGGGCCGCCCCGGAGCCCGGCGACGAGGAGGAGCTGCGCATCCGTGCCGTGTTCCGCACCCAGGTGTTCTCGCCGGCCGAGGTGGGTCTGCTGCTCGCCCGCTACGATGCGCTCCTGGTCCGGCTCGGTGACGAACTGGCCAGTCCGGTGGGCGAGTTGTCGGTGTGGAGCGATGCCGACCGGGCCGCGGTCGCCGGTGGTCACCGGCACGGGCTGCCGACCGCGGTGCCCCTCTCCCCCGCGGTCGCGCAGCTCTCGTCGTACGCGCCGGGCCAGTGGTCGGCCGTACGGGCCCTGGTGGCCGCGCCCGACGGCGGGGAGCTGCCGGTGCGGGTGCGCGGCGAGCTGTGCCTCGCGGAGGCGGACGGGACGGTGCGGCGCACCGGGGAGCTGGCGCGCTGGCTGCCGGACGGGCGTCTTGAGCTGCTGGGCCGGCTCGACCGGCAGGTGACGGTCCAGGGGGTCGCCTTCGGGCTCGACGAGATCGACGCGGTGCTGCTGGCGCACGCCGAGGTGGCGGATGCGGCGAGTGTGTCGGTGGCGGGGCGTGTGGTGTCGTTCGTGGCGCCCACGGGCGGCGGCCCGGCCGAGGGACTGGCCGAACGGCTGCTGAAGCAGATACGCGTGTCCCTGCCGGCGGCGGCCGAGCCGGACCGGGTGATCGTGGTGGACGCGCTGCCGTCGGTGGGCGGGCGGCCCGACCTGGAGGGGCTGCGGTTGCGGGCGGAGGCCCTGACCGGGCGGGAGCGGGTCGCCGCGAGCGGCATCGACACGGACGAGCTGACCGATCAGCTCATCGCCCTGTGGCGGGAGTTCCTCAAGCGCGAGGACCTGAAGGCCGGCTCCGGGTTCTTCTCCCACGGCGGGCACTCACTCCTGGGCGTGCAGCTGCTGCAGCGCATCAAGCGGACGACGGACGTGAAGGTACGCATTCGCCTCGCTGACCTCTTCGCCCATCCGACGCCGCGGGCCCTGGCGGGGTTCATCGCGGAGAAGTCGGAGTAGGCCGCCCCTCCGGCCGAGTAGCGAAGAAGGGGGGACCGGGCGAGGCCCGGTCCCCCCTTCTTCCTTCGCGCTCAGCCCACCTCCGCCAGCCACTCCCGCATGACCGTCTCGAAGCGCTCCGGCTCCTCGACGTGGGGCATGTGGCTGGAGTCCTCGAAGAGTTCCCAGCGGGCCTGGGGGATGTGGTCCAGGAAGGGACGGATCGTGGCCTCGGTCGCCTCGTCGTGGGCGCCGGTGATGATCAGGGTGGGGACGGCGATCGCGGGGAGGCGGTCGATGACGCTCCAGTCCTTGAGGGTGCCGATGACATGGAAGTCGGCGGGGCCGTTCATGGTGCCGTAGACGGTGGGGTCGCTCTGCAGGGCGAGGAGTGTGGTGGCGACCTCGGGGGGCAGCGGGCGGGCCCGGCACAGGTGGCGTTCGTAGAAGGCGAGGACGGCGCGCTGGTAGTCGGGGTGGGCGTAGTCGCCGGTGGCCTCGTGGCGACGCAGCGTGTCGCGGACGTCGGCCGGCAGTTCGCCCTTGAGGCGCTCGCACTCCGCGCGCCACAGTGGCATGGCGGCGGGCGAGTTGGCGATGACGAGGCCGCGCAGTCCGGCCGGGCGCCGCACGGCGTGCTCCGCGCCGAGCATGCCGCCCCAGGACTGGCCGAAGAGGAGATAGTCGTCGGCGATGTCCAAGTGGGCCAGGAGCGCGTCGAGTTCGGCCAGGAACAGGTCCACGGTCCAGAAGTCGGCGCCCTTGTCGGGCAGCCGGGTGGACTGGCCGTTGCCGAGCTGGTCGTAGTGGATGACCGGCCGTCCGTCGGAGGCAAGCGCGGTCAGGCTCAGCAGATAGTCGTGGACGGAGCCGGGGCCGCCGTGGGCGACGACAAGGGGGGTACGGCCGCTGTGCAGGTCTCCGGTGACGCGGTACCAGGTGTGGTGGCCGCGGAAGGGGACGACTCCCTTGCGGCTGGGGGCCAGGAACATATGGGTCCCTCTCGGTCGGGTTCGGGGCAGGACAGGTGGACGGCTGGACGACGGGACAGGTGGACGGCTGGAGGGCTGGACATGCGAGTGGGCGCCGACCTTCTCGGCCGGCGCCCACCGCGTCTTCGTATCGCTGAGACTCATACGCCTGAGGCTCGTACGACTGAGCCTCGTACGGCCGAGACCGCTCAGGCCCGGGCCGCCTCGCGCCGGTAGCTCAGGACCACCGCGCCGGAGAACACCAGCGTCCACGCGGCCAGCACCGCCGCCCCGACCAGGGCCCGGGTGTCGTGCAGCAGGGCACCGTGGCCGATGTCGGCGAGCCAGTAGCTGGGCATGACCTTGATGATGTTGACCAGCCAGTCGGGGAACCCGGTGGTCGGCAGGAGCAGACCGCCGAGGAAGCCGAAGAGGATGATCAGGCCCTGGAGATACATCTGCTGCTGCTCGGGCGCCACGTACAGGCCGATGACCAGGCCGAGCACGGCACACGGCAGCGCGGCGATCCAGATGCCGAGCGTGATCTGCAGCCAGCCGCTCGCCGACAGGTGCACGTCCTGGACGAGCCAGCCGAACAGGGCCACGAAGGCCGGGCCGGGCAGCGCGACGACCATCGCCACGAACACCTTGGTCAGCAGGTAGGTGCGCGGCAGCAGCGGGGTCAGCCGCAGCTGCCGGTGCCAGCCGATCTGCCGCTCGTGGGCGACCCGTGCGGTGGTGTGCATGGAGGAGGTGAACGCGCTGTAGGCGGCCAGGCTGCACATCAGCCAGGCGCTGTAGGTGATGCCGTGGGAGTGCGGGATGGTCTGCTTCTTGTAGAGCATGCACTCCAGCAGGTACATCACGACGGGCACGACGAACGCGAAGACGATGAAGCGCGGTCCGCGCAGCATCCGCTTGATCTCGATGGCCAGGTAGCCGGTCATGCGGCCTCGTCCTCCGTGTTCTGCGTGTCGTCCTGGGAGGCGTCGTCGTCGGAGGTCAGCGTGAGGAACGCCTCCTCCAGGCCGGTGGCGCTGATCTCGATGTCATGGGCGTCGGTGTACTTCGCCACCAGGGCGCGCACGGCGGCGTCGGAGTCGTCGCAGTGCAGCTCGGCCTGGCCGAGGCGGATACTGGCCGCGGTGACACCGGGCAGCTTCTTCAGCTCGTCGGCGGTCGCCCCCGGTACGGCGGCGCGCAGCAGACGGCCGGCGGTCAGGGCGCGGATCTCGGCGACGGTGCCGTCGGCGGCGATCTGCCCCGCGCGCATCAGGACGACGCGGTCGGCGAACTCCTCCGCCTCGTCGAGGTAGTGCGTGGCGAAGACGACGGTGCGGCCGGTGTCGGTGAACTTCCGCATGGATTCCCAGAACTTGCGGCGGCTGCCCACGTCCATCGCCGAGGTCGGCTCGTCGAGGATGAGCAGCTGCGGGTTGCCGACCAGGGCGCAGGCGAACCGGGCGCGCTGGCGCTGGCCGCCGGAGAGCTTGGTGCCGCGCCGGTCGACGATGTCCTCGATGTTGGCTCGGCGCAGGACCTCGTCCATGGGCAGCGGGTCCTTGTACAGCGAGGAGATCATGCCGAGGGTCTCGCGGACGCTCAGGTCGTCGATGAGCGAGCCCTCCTGCAGGACGGCGCTCGCCAGGCCCTCGCGTACGGCGACGTACGGGACCTTGCCGAAGACGGTGATGCTGCCCGCGGTCGGCTTGGCCAGGCCGAGGATCATGTCGACGGTGGTGGACTTGCCGGCTCCGTTGGGGCCGAGCAGGGCGACCACCTCACCGGGCGCGATGGTCAGGTCGAGTCCTCGGACGGCCTTGACGTCGCCGTAGTCCTTGCGCAGTCCTGTGATGCGCAGGGCGGGCTCGGGGGCGGCGTGCCGGGGGCCCTTCACGGCGGCCGGCTTCTTGTCCTGCTCCGGCGCCTTGTCCTGCTCCGGCGCCTTCTCGCTCTCCGACGTGTTCTTGCTTTCCGGCGTCTTCCTGCTTTCCGGCTTCTTCCTGCTTCGGGCCTTCTTCTTGTCCGGCTTCGGTGCTGCGCTCGGGGTCGGGGAAGGGGACGCGGCCGTGACGGTGGTGCCTCCCTCGTCCCTTGCGGTCCTGGTATCTGGGGTCGTCGTCATGTCACATCCGGATCTGTCGGGAGAGGTCCTGCGGGGACAGCAGCGCGTCCAGGGCCTTCGCGGCGTCCTCGTCGCGCAGCAGGTTCATGTGCTCGCTGCCGAACCGGATTTCCCCCGCCACGACACGGGCCGCGGTCTCGGGGTCGGTCGAGCGGAGCCGGTTGAGCCCGCTGAGCGGGCTCGCCGAGGTGAAGGCGACCGCCTTGTGCCAGTTCTCCATGGAGTCGAAATCGCCCGCGGCGACGACATAGGCGACGAAAGCGGTGAAGGACTCGGTGAATTCGGTACGGCTCTCCTCGTCGAGGTCGAGCTGGTCGAACGCGGGTTCACTCACGCCACGGAAAAGCCGGACCAGTTCGGTACCGAGCACCCGAATGTCGTCGGTGCTTTCCAGGACGTGGTGCCCCTCGGTGTTGGCGGCAGAGATCGGTTCGGGTCCCACGATGGATTCGAAGAGGCTCAGGGACATGTGGAACTGCCAGTAAAGACCGAGCGGGTTGGCGAGTTCCGGGTCGAACAGAATGAGCTGCGGGGCGCTTTCCTGCCATTGTGTGAGGCGTTCGGCCAGGGCGGCCGCATACACGGAGCCGGCGCAGAAGCCGAGGACCGCGCCGACCGGCCGCCCGCTCTCGCGCACGGAGTCGAACCAGCGGTCCAGATACTCCTGGCCACCGGGCCCAACGTCGGTGGCGATGGCCTGAGGCATCGTCTCCCAGACATTGTGGCGGCCCGCCGCGGTGAGCGAGAAGAGATCGGAGAAGCGGGCGTCGGGACGGCCGGTGGCGGTGAAGTCGACGGCGAGCACCAGTTCCTCCCGGCTGCTGCCGCCGATTTTCAGCCACACGTCGTTGTTTTCCACCGGCTGCCCCTTCCTGACTGCTCTGTCGCGTTCTCGACTTGGCATCCCGCCGGTTTTGCCGGGTGCACTCGATGCTAGAAGTGGCCATGGCGGGTGAGAGCCCCTATGGCCACCCCTAGCGCCCCCTACCGGGTGGCGTCCGCCGAGCCCTCCGCCAGTACGTCCTCGAGTTCTTCCGCCAAGTACTCGACGAGTTCTTCCGGGGTTCCGTATTCGTAGATCACGGCGGCGGGCAGTTTCAGGCCGAGCGCCGCGGTGAGCCGATCACGGAATTCCACCGCGAGCAGCGAGGTGAATCCGAGATCGAGGAAATCGCTGTCCGGTTCGATGGCGTCGTCGGCTCCGGTGTGCCCGAGCACTCCGGCGGTGACCTCGCGCACCAGCTCGCCGAGCAGCGCTGCACGGCCCGCTTCATCGGCGGACCTCAGCTCCGCCAGCCGTGCCTCGCGATCGTCCGGCTCGGGCTCCGGCAGCGCCGCCTCCCCCACGCTCGCACTGCCGCCGGTCCGTCCCGCGGAGGCCAGCCAGTAGTGCTGGTGCTGGAAGGCGTAGGTGGGGAGGTCGACGGGGTGACGGCCGGGGCCGAAGAAGGTGGTCCAGTCGACTGCGGGCAGTCGGGTGAGGGCTTCTACCAGGGCCTGGGGCTCGGTGCGGTCGCGGCGCAGGGTGGGCAGAGCGCGCGGGTCGGCGACCATCGCGGTCAGCACGGCGTCCGGGCCGAGCTCCAGGAACGTACCGATGCCCTGCCCGTCCAGCGTCGCCACGGCGTCGGCGAAACGGACCGCCTCACGGACATGCCGGACCCAGTACGACGGCTGGGACAGCTCCTCGTACGACACCTGCCCGCCCGTCAGCGTGGAGACGATCGGTATCGCAGGCTCGGAGTAGGTGAGTTGGGCGGCGACCTGCTCGAACTCGGCGAGCATCGGCTCCATCAGCGGCGAGTGGAAAGCGTGGCTGACGGCCAGCTTCTTCGTCTTGCGACCCTGGCCGTCGAAGTGCCGAACCACCTCGTCGACGCCCGCCTCCGGGCCGGAGACGACCACGGCGGACGGTCCGTTGACCGCGGCGATACCGGTGCCTGCGGGGAGAACGGGCAGGACTTCGTCCTCGGTGGCCTGAACGGCGGCCATCGCACCCCCGGCCGGCAACTGCTGCATCAGACGGCCACGAGCGGCCACCAGCCTCGCCGCGTCCTCCAGCGACCACAGCCCGGCCACATGCGCCGCCGCCAGCTCACCGATCGAATGCCCGGCCAACGCATCCGGCCGCACACCCCAGGCCTCCAGCAGCCGGAACAGCGCAACCTCCAGAGCGAACAGAGCAGGCTGGGTGTAACCCGTCTTGTCGAGGCCCTCCCCGCCGAACATCACGTCCTTCAGCGGCCGTTCGAGGTGCACATCCAGAGCCGCACACACCTCGTCCAGCGCGGCCGCGAACACCGGGAACGCCTCATACAGCTCCCGGCCCATCCCAGCCCGCTGACTCCCCTGCCCCGTGAACAGGAACGCCACCGAACCCCCGGCCACCGCAGGCGACACACCCCCGCCGGCAACAGCCTCCAGCCCGGCCAGCAACCCCTCCCGGTCCCTCGCCGCGGCACCCGCCCGATACGCGAACGAGGCACGGCGCGTGGCCAGCGAGAAGCCCACGTCGGCCGCATTCAACTCCGGCTGTGAGCGGGCGAATTCGAGGAGTCGCGCCGCCTGTGCACGTACCGCCGCCGCGGTCTTGCCGGAGACGGTCCAGGGGACGACCGGCGGCCCGGCGGCTTCCACGGTCTCCGTCGGCTCCCCGGCGGGCGCTTCTTCGACGATGACGTGGACATTCGTGCCGCTGATGCCGAACGCGGACACGGCGGCCCGGCGCGGGCGGTCGGCGGCGGGCCAGGGGCGGTTCTCGGTGAGGAGTTCCACGGCACCGGCCGACCAGTCGACGTGCGGGGTCGGGGCGTCGATGTGCAGCGAGCGCGGCAGCACGCCCGCGCGCAGCGCCTGCACCATCTTGATGACGCCGGCCGCGCCCGCCGCCGCCTGGGTGTGGCCCAGGTTGGACTTGACCGAGCCCAGCCACAGGGGCTCTTTCCGGTTCTGTCCGTAGGTCGCGAGCAGCGCCTGCGCCTCGATCGGGTCGCCGAGGACCGTGCCGGTGCCGTGTGCCTCGACGGCGTCGACCTCGTCGGTGGACAGGCCCGCGGCGGCGAGGGCGTCGAGGACGACCTGTTGCTGGGAGGGGCCGCTGGGTGCGGTGAGGCCGTTGCTCGCGCCGTCCTGGTTGATGGCCGAGCCGCGAACGACGGCCAGCACGCGGTGGCCGTTGCGGCGGGCGTCGGAGAGGCGTTCCAGGAGGAGCACACCCACGCCCTCCGACCAGCCGGTGCCGTCGGCGGCCTCGGCGAACGGCTTGCACCGGCCGTCGGGCGCGAGCCCGCGCTGCCTGCTGAAGTCGATGAAGGTGTCCGGGGTGGCCATGACCGTGACACCGCCCGCGAGGGCGAGGGAGCACTCCCCCGCCCGCAGCGCCTGCGCCGCCAGGTGCAGGGTGACCAGCGAGGACGAGCAGGCGGTGTCGACGGTGACGGCGGGGCCGGTCAGCCCGAGGGCGTAGGCGATCCGGCCGGACAGCACGCTGCCCGCCGTGCCGGTGCCGAGGAAGCCCTCGACGCCCTCGGGCAGGGCGGCGCGGTCCGAGCCGTAGTCGTGGTACATGACGCCCGCGTACACACCGGTACGGGTGCCGCGCGCGGCGGCCGGGTCGATGCCCGCGTGTTCGAAGGCCTCCCAGGACGTCTCCAGCAGGAGCCGCTGCTGCGGGTCCATGGCGAGCGCCTCGCGGGGGCTGATCCCGAAGAACGCGGCGTCGAACTCGCCTGCCGCGTCGAGGAATCCGCCTTCCTTGGCGTAGCTCTTGCCGAGGGCGCCCGGGTCGGGGTCGTAGAGGTTGTCGGTGTCCCAGCCACGGTCGTCGGGGAAGCCGCGCATGCCGTCGCCGCCGCGGGCGACGAGCCGCCACAGGTCGTCGGGCGAGGCGATGCCGCCGGGGTAGCGGCAGGCCATGCCGACGATCGCGACGGGCTCGCGGGCGCGGGACTCCAGGTCCTCGATGCGCCGACGGGCCTGCATCAGGTCGGCGGTGGCCTTCTTCAGGTAGTCCCGCAGCTTCTGCTCGCGGTCGCCGGATGCTCCCTTTGCCGCGGTGGGTCCAGTGGTTGCTGCCATGGTCGTTCAGCTCCCGGTCTCGCCGTCGAGGAGGGCGAAGAGTTCGTCGTCGGATGCCGCTGCCAGGTCGTCGGCGGCCACCTGCGCTTCCGGCTGCGGGTCCGTGTCCTGCCAGCGGGCCAGGAGGGCCTGCAGCCGTACGGTGATCCGGGTCCGGGTCAGCTGGTCCAGCTCCTGTGTCCCGATGAGGGGTTCGAGGTGGTCGAGGCCGCGCAGCAGGGCGGTGGCGGGGTCGTCGTCCGCGGGTGCCAGTTCCTTCAGCAGGTGGGCGGCGAGTTCATGCGGGGTGGGATAGTCGAAGACGAGCGTGGCGGGGAGCCGTACGCCGGTCTCGGCGGCGAGCGCGTTGCGGAACTCGACTGCCGTGAGCGAGTCGAAACCGAAGTCCTTGAAGGGCTTCTCGGCCTCGACGGTCTGGCCCTCGCCGAAGCCGAGGACGGTGCGCACGTGCCGGCGGACCAGGTCGAGCACGAGTGACGCCCGCTCCTCCCGGTCGCCGGTCGCGGCGAGCCGGTCGCGCAGTCCGGTACCGCCGGCCGCCGCGCCGCCCGCGGCGGTACGGCGGGCGGGGACGCGGACGAGCGAGCGCAGCAGGCCCGGGACGCCGCCGCTGAGGGACCGGGCGAGCGCGGGCACATCGAGGCGTACGGCCACGGTGAGCGCGTCCGCCGCCGCGACGGCCGAGTCGAGGAGGGCAAGGCCCTGTTCCGCGCCGAGCGGCCGTACGCCGGTACGAGCCATCCGTTCCAGGTCGGCATCGGTGAGCTCGGAACCCATGCCGCCGGTGGCCGGGTCCCACAGGCCCCAGGCCAGGGACACCGCGGGCTGCCCGTGGGCGCGCCGGTGCGCGGCGAGCGCGTCCAGGTAGGCGTTGGCGGCCGCGTAGTTGGCCTGTCCGCCGCCGCCCAGCACGCCGGCCGCCGACGAGAAGAGCACGAACGCGTCGAGATTCCCGGTGAGTTCGTGCAGATGGCGGGCGGCCTCCGCCTTGGGGGCGAGGACGCGGTGCAGCTGGGCCGGGGTGAGCCGTCCCAGGGTCGCGTCGTCGACCACGCCGGCCGTGTGCACGACCGCGGTGATGCCGGGGTGGGCGGCGAGCAGCGCGGCGAGCGCGTCCCGGTCGGCGACGTCGCAGGCGGCGAGGGTGACCTCGGCGCCCGACTCCCGTAGCTCCGTGGCGAGTTCGGCGGCGCCGGGGGCGTCGGGGCCGCGACGGCCGACGAGGACCAGGTCCCGTACGCCGTGCTCGGTGACCAGATGGCGGGCGACCAGGGCACCCAGGCCGCCGGTGCCGCCGGTGACCAGGACGGTGCCGGTGGTGGGCCAGACCGGTTCCGGCCCGGCCGCCGCCGTCGAGCGGCGGACCAGCCGGGGCGCGAGCAACGTGCCGCCGCGCAGGGCGAGTTCGTCCTCGTCGGAGCCGAGGACGGAGGCGGCCGGTGCGTCACTGTCGACGTCGATGAGCAGCAGACGGCCCGGGTATTCCGTCCGGGCCGCCCTGACGAGTCCGGTGACGGCGGCCTGGCCCAGGTCGGTGACGTCCTCTCCGGGCGCGGTGGCCACGGCACCCCGGGTGACGACGAGCAGCCGCTCCTCCGGTGCGGCACGCTCCAGCCACTCCTGGAGCGCCGCGAGGACGACGGTCGCGCCCTCGGTGGGCGAGGTCGCGGCCGGGGCGGTCAGCGCGGACCAGCCGACCACGGGCAGCGCCTCCGCGCGGCCGGGCTCGGGCAGCGGCAGCGGCTTCTCGGCTCCGGTGTGCGGCAGTCCCTCGACGACGGTCCAGTCGACGCCGTACTCCGCGTCGCCCGCACCCGCCGCGCCCGCTCCGGCCGCCACCGGCACGGGCCTGAGGGCGAGCGTCCCGACGGACAGCACCGGCCGGCCCTCGGCATCGGCAGCATCGAGAGTGACGGCACCGGGCGTGGTGGCGGCGACCCGGACGCGCAGGGCGCGGGCACCTGTGGCGTGCAGAGTGACGTCGGACCAGGAGAACGGCAGCCAGGCCGAGCCGGGTTCGGGCGCCGGCAGCAGTTCCCCCGCGGCCACGGAGTGCAGGGCAGCGTCGAGGAGCGCGGGGTGGATGCCGTACCCGTCGGTCTCGGCGTCCTCGGGCAACGTGACCTCGGCGCACACCGTGTCCCCGTCGCGCCAGGCACTCGTGAGGCCCTGGAAGAGGGGGCCGTATTCGAGGCCCAGGGCGGCGAGTCCGGCGTAGAGGTGCTCGGTGTCGATGGGCTGCGCGGCCGCGGGCGGCCAGGCGACGGCACCGGGGCCCGGTTCGGACCCGGCCGCCGAGAGAAAACCCTCGGCGTGCAGGGTCCAGACCCCCGCCTCGCCGTCGGGGCGGGAGTGGAGGGTGACGGCGGGTTCGTCACCCTCGCCGACGCGCACGCGCAGGGCGACCGCACCGCCCTGCGGCACGACGAGCGGGGCGTGCAGCGTCAGGTCGCGGACGGTGCCGCGGCCGACCTGGTCTCCGGCGCGTACGGCGATCTCCACGAGTGCGGCTCCGGGCACGATCACCGTGCCGTTCACCGCGTGCTCGGCCAGCCACGGGTGCGTGGCCAGGGACAGCCGACCGGTGAACAACGCCCCTTCGGAGTCGGGAAGTTCCACCGTCGCCCCCAGGAGCGGGTGCTCACCCGCCGCGAGCCCGAAGTCGCCGGGCTCCCCCGAGGCCACCGAGTTGCTGCGGAACCAGTAAGGACGGTGCTGGAAGGCGTAGGTGGGGAGGTCGACGGGGTGACGGCCGGGGCCGAAGAAGGTGGTCCAGTCGACTGCGGGCAGTCGGGTGAGGGCTTCTACCAGGGCCTGGGGCTCGGTGCGGTCGCGGCGCAGAGTGGGCAGAGCGCGCGGGTCGGCGACCATCGCGGTCAGCACCGCGTCCGGGCCGAGCTCCAGGAACGTACCGATGCCCTGCCCGTCCAGCGTCGCCACGGCCTCGGCGAAACGGACGGCCTCGCGGACGTGGCGGACCCAGTACGACGCCTGGGACAGCTCCTCGTACGACACCTGCGCGCCGGTCAGGGTCGACACGATCGGGAACTTGGTCTTGCTGTAGGTGAGCTGGGCGGCGATGCGCTCGAACTCGGCGAGCATCGGCTCCATCAGCGGGGAGTGGAAGGCGTGGCTGACGGCCAGCCGCTTGGTCTTGCGACCCTGGCCGTCGAAGTGCCGTACGACCTCGTCCACGCCTGCCTCCGGGCCGGAGACGACCACGGCGGACGGTCCGTTGACCGCGGCGATCCCGGTGCCTGCAGGGAGAACGGACAGGACTTCGTCCTCCGTGGCCTGAACGGCGGCCATCGCACCCCCGGCCGGCAACTGCTGCATCAGACGTCCGCGCGCGGCCACCAGCCTCGCCGCGTCCTCCAGCGACCACAGCCCGGCCACATGCACGGCGGCCAGCTCACCGATCGAATGCCCGGCCAACGCATCCGGCCGCACACCCCACGCCTCGAGCAGCCGGAACAGCGCAACCTCCAGAGCGAACAGAGCAGGCTGCGTGTAACCCGTCTCGTCGAGGCCCTCCCCGCCGAACATCACGTCCTTCAGCGGCCGTTCGAGGTGCACATCCAGAGCCGCGCACACCTCGTCCAGCACGCCCGCGAACACCGGGAACGCCTCATACAGCTCACGCCCCATCCCAGCCCGCTGACTCCCCTGCCCCGTGAACAGGAACGCCAACGGCCCCCGACCGCCACCCGGCAAGGGCACACCCCCGGCGATCGCCTCCAGCCCGGCCAGCATCCCGTCCCGGTCGGCAGCGACGGCACCGGCCCGGTACGCGAACGCCGACCGCCGGGTCACGAGGGAGAAGCCCACGTCGGCCACGTTCAACTCGGGTTTGCTGCGGGCGAATTCGAGCAGCCGGAAAGCCTGCTCACGTACGGCGTCCTCGCCGGTCCCTGAGACGATCCACGGTACGACCGGCGGAGCGGACGCCTCCGCAATCGCCTCGGCAGCCTCCTCGGCCGGGGCCTCCTCCACGATCACGTGGGCGTTGGTGCCGCTGATGCCGAAGGACGAGACACCCGCCCGCCGCACCCGTTCCCCGGCCTGCTTCCAGGGCCTGGCTTCGGTCAGCAGTTCGACCGCTCCCGCCGACCAGTCCACGTGCGAGGTCGGGTTGTCCACGCCGAGGGTGGTCGGCAGACGTTCGTGGTGGAGGGCGAGCACCATCTTGATGACGCCCGCCATTCCGGCCGCGCCCTGGGTGTGGCCGAGGTTGGACTTGATCGAGCCGAGCCACAGCGGTTCTTCACGATCCTTGCCGTACGTCGCGAGCAGCGCCTGCGCCTCGATCGGGTCGCCCAGCCGGGTCCCCGTACCGTGCGCCTCCACCGCGTCGACCTGTTGCGGGGTGAGGCGCGCGGACGCCAGGGCCTGCTTGATGACTCGCTGTTGGGAGGGACCGTTGGGGGCGGTGAGGCCGTTGCTCGCGCCGTCCTGGTTGACTGCGGAGCCGCGTACGACCGCCAGCACCCGGTGTCCGTTGCGGCGCGCGTCCGACAGCCGTTCCAGGACGAGGACGCCGACGCCCTCCGAGAGCCCCGTACCGTCGGCCGCGTCGGCGAACGCCTTGCAGCGGCCGTCCCTGGAGAGCCCGTCGGCGCGGCTGAACTCCAGGAACGTACCGGCGGAGCCCATGACCGTGACGCCGCCCGCCAGGGCAAGGGTGCACTCACGGCCGCGCAGTGCCTGTGCCGCCAGGTGCACCGACACGAGGGACGAGGAGCACGCCGTGTCCACGGTGAGGGACGGGCCTTCGAGGCCGAGGGCGTAGGAGACGCGCCCGGACAGGACGCTCGCCGCGACGCCGGTCATCATGTGGCCCGCGATGGAGTCGGGCATCCGGGTCAGGCCGCGCAGATAGTCGTTGCTGCTGACGCCCGCGTAGACGGCGGTGCGGGTGCCGGCCAGGGTGTGCGGGTCGATGCCCGCGCGTTCCAGCGCCTCCCAGGAGGTCTCCAGGAGCACGCGCTGCTGCGGGTCCATGGCGAGCGCCTCACGGGGGCTGATGCCGAAGAACTCGGCGTCGAAGCCGGCGGCGTTCTGGAGGAACCCGGCGCGTCGGTCCGCGTCGCCGTGGCCGTCGCTGGCGGAGAGCTGGTCCAGGTTCCAGCCCCGGTCGCGGGGGAATGGGGCCATGCCGTCGCGGCCCGCGTCGAGCATGGCCCACAGGTCCTCGGGCGAGGCGACGCCGCCGGGGAACCGGCAGGCCATGCCGACGATCGCGATGGGCTCGTGTTCCCTCTCCTCGGCCTCGCGCAGCCGCCGACGGGTGTCGTGCAGGTCGGCTGCGACCCGCTTGAGCGTGTCGACCAGCTGTTTCTCGTCAGCCATTTTCTTCCCCTACTTCCCCTCTGATCCCCTCGTACGACGGCGACAGCGGCGGACGTCCGCCGGGACGTCCGCCGGTCGGCCGGAGGTCCCTTCGGACGTCCGCCGGCTTGTCCGCCGGATGTCCCTTCGCGCGTCCGCCGGTTGTCCGCCGGATGTCAGATGCCGAGTTCGTCCGTGATGAAGGCCAGCACCTCGTCGGACGAGGCGTCCTGCAGGCGTGCGCCCACGTCGTCCGTGCCGTCGGAGTGCGCGGTCCGCAGGCTCTTGAAGCGGGCGAGCAGGTCCTCCAGCCGGGCGGTGACCGCCGCGTGCGCCTCGTCGTCGAGCGACGCGTCCGGCAGATGGCTCTCCAGACGGTCGAGTTCGGCCAGGACGCCCTCGGCCGGGTCCGCCTGCTCGGGTGCCAGTTCGGCGCGGAGGAGGCGGGCCAGGGCGAGCGGTGTCGGGTGGTCGAACACGGCGGTCGCGGAGAGCCGGATGCCGGTGGCTGCGGTGAGCCGGTTGCGGAACTCGACGGCCGTCAGCGAGTCGAAGCCGAGTTCCTTGAAGGAACGGGTGGCCCCGACCGCCGAGGGCCCGGCGAAGCCGAGGACCGCGGCCGCGTACGACTGGACGAGGTCGAGAAGCGCCGTCTCCCAGCCGTCGGCGGGCAGGCCGGCGAGGCGGGCGCGCAGTGCCTCGCCCGGTCCGCCCGCGCCCTCCGCCCCGGTCGTGGCGGCGGCGGTGGCGGCGTGCGCGGTGGGCCTGACCTGGGTGCGGACGAGTCCTCGGTACAGGTGCGGCACCGGCGCGCCGTCGGCCGCGCCGCGCAGTGCGGCCGTGTTGAGGCCGATCGGCACGAGGTGCGAGTGCTCGTGTCCGTAGGCGCCGAGCGCCGCGTCCAGGAGTGCGAGGCCCTGCTCGGGGTCGAGCGGGCGGATGCCGGAGCGGGCGAGGCGGCCGAGGTCGGCGGCGTCGAGGTGGCCGGTCATGCCACTGGGCTCGGCCCACAGGCCCCAGGACAGCGCGGTGGCGGGCAGGCCGCTCGCGCGCCGATGGGCGGCGAGGCCGTCCAGGTAGGCGTTGGCGGCGGCGTAGTTGGCCTGTCCGGCGTTGCCGAGGACGCCCGCGGACGAGGAGAACAGGACGAAGGCGTCCAGGTCGCGGCCGGCGGTGAGCTCGTGCAGGTGCTGTGCCGCGACCGCCTTGGGGGCGAGGACGGCTTCGAGCTTCTCCGGGGTGAGGCGGCCGAGGGTGGCGTCGTCGAGGACTCCGGCGGCGTGGACGACGGCACGCGGGGCGTGCCGGTCCAGGAGGGCGGCGAGGGCGTCGCGGTCGGTGATGTCGCAGGCCTCGGCGACGACGGTGGCGCCCGACTCCGCCAGCTCTTGGGCGAGTTCCCTGGCGCCGGGGGCGTCGGGGCCGCGCCTGCTCGTGAGGACCAGGCTGCGTACGCCGTGCTCGGTGACCAGGTGGCGGGCGACGAGGGCGCCGAGGCCGCCGGTGCCGCCGGTGATCAGGACGGTGCCGCCGGTTGCCCAGCTGTGCGGCTCGCCCTGGTCTGCGGGTTCGGTGCGGGCCAGGCGCGGTACGCGGATCTCGCCGTCGCGCAGCGCGAACTCGGGTTCGCCGGTGGCGAGGGCCGCCGCGAGCAGGGCGCGGGAGGGGACCTCGGTGCCGATGTCGGCGAGGACGATCCGGTCGGGGCTCTCGGTCTGCGCGCTGCGGACCAGTCCGTGCACGGCGGCCTGCGCGAGGTCGGCGATGTCCTCGCCGGGTGCCGTGGACACGGCGCCGCGGGTGACGACCACCAGGCGCGCGGTGTCGGTGCGCGGGTCGGACAGCCACACCTGGAGGTCGCCGAGGGTCTGCATCACGGCGTCGTCGACGGTGCTCTGCCAGTGCACGGGGGCCAGGACGGTGCCGATGCCGCCGTCGAGTTCCTCGGTGCTGAAGATCTCGGGCAGGCCGGGAAAGAGCGGATCGTCGCCGAACACCGCCCAGTCGTCGGGGACTTCGGTGGTCTCGGGGGCGGGCAGGGACGTCCACTCCACGCGGAAGAGGGTGTCGCGGAACGGGCTGCCGCCGGCCTGGGAGAGGCGGGCCAGCGCGTCGGCGGGCAGCTGACGGAGCTGGAGCGCCTCGACGGTGGCGACGGGGGCGCCCGCGGTGTCGGTGACGGTGACGGACACCGCGCCCTCCCCCGCGCCGGCGATCCGTACGTGCAGCGCGGAGGCGCCGGCGCTGTGCAGGGTCACGCCGGACCAGTTGAACGGCAGCCAGGGCCCGCCGTCGCCCGCGTCCAGGAACCCGCCGAGCGCGATGGCGTGCAGCGCGGAGTCGAGCAGGGCCGGGTGCAGGCCGAACTCCGCTGCCTGCGCGGCCGTTTCGAGGGGCAGGGCGACCTCGGCGTACAGGGCGTCGTCGGCGCGCCAGGCGGAGCGCAGGCCGCGGAAGGCGGGCCCGTAGTCGAGGCCGAGGGCGCCGAGGTCGGCGTACAGGCGTGAGGTGTCGATGCTCTCGGCGGCCTCCGGCGGCCAGGGGGCGAGGTGCTCACCGGCCTGCGCGGACTGCCGGGTGAGCAGGCCGGTGGCGTGCCGGGTCCACGGGTCGTCGGGCAGCGCGTCGGCGGGCCGCGAGTGCACGGCGACGGTACGGCCGTCCGCCTCGCCGGACGCCGAGACCACCACGCGCAGCTGGATCTCGGCGCGCTCGGGCAGGACGAGCGGCGCTTCGAGGGTGAGGTCGGCCAGGTGCGGGTGACCGGCCTCGTCCCCGGCGCGTACCGCCATCTCCAGGAGCGCGGTGCCGGGTACGACGACGGTGGAGCCTACGGCGTGGTCGGCGAGCCAGGGCTGCGCGGTGAGCGAGAGCCGCCCGGTGAGGACGAGGCCGCCGTCTCCGGGCAGGGTGACGGCCGCGCCGAGCAGCGGGTGCCCGGCGTCGCTCTGGCCGACGGCACCGGGGTCGGTGGCGGCGGCGGTGGGCTCCAGCCAGTACCGCTCGCCCTGGAAGGGGTAGGTGGGCAGTGGCACCCGCCCGGTGGCGCGGCCCGCGAACACGGCGTCCCAGTCGGGCCGTACACCGTGCACGACGAGTCGGCCGAGGGAGGCGAGGACCCGGGCGGCCCCGCCGTCGTCGCGGCGCAGGGTACCGGTGACCACGGCGGTGTCGGCGCCCGCGTCGGCGAGGGTGTCGGTGAGGCCGACGGTCAGGACGGGGTGCGGGCTGCACTCGACGAACACGGTGTGGCCGCTGTCGGCGAGGGAGCGTACGGCGGGTTCGAAGCGGACGGTGTGGCGCAGGTTGCGGTGCCAGTAGCCGGCGTCCATCTCGTGGCCGTCGATGAGCCGGTCCTCCAGCGTGGAGTGCAGGGGGACGCGTCCGGCGCGGGGGCGGACGGGGGCGAGGAGCTCTTCCAGTTCCTCGCGCAGGGACTCCACGTGGGCGGAGTGGGAGGCGTAGTCGACGGGGATGCGGCGGGCGCGCACGCCGTCGCTCTCGCAGCGCTCCAGCAGGGCGTCGAGGGCGTCCGGGTCGCCGGACACGACGGTGGACGCGGGCCCGTTGACGGCGGCCACGGAGATCTGCCCCGACCACTGCTCGAGGAGCTCCTCGACGCGGGAGGCGGGCAGCGGCACGGACACCATGCCGCCGGTCCCGGCGAGCTTGACCAGGGCGCGGCTGCGCAGGGCGACGACGCGGGCCGCGTCCTCGACGCCGAGCGCACCGGCGACGCAGGCCGCGGCGATCTCGCCCTGCGAGTGCCCGACGACGGCCGACGGGACGACGCCGAGGGACTCCCACAGCGCGGCCAGCGACACCATCACGGCCCACAGGGCGGGCTGTACGACGTCGACGCGCTCCAATGAGGCCGCGCCCTCGGCTCCGCGCAGCACGTCGAGCAGCGACCAGTCGGTGAACGCGTCAACCGCCGCCGCGCACTGCTCGACGCGCGTCCGGAACACCTCCGAGGTGTCCATCAACTCCCGTGCCATGCCGATCCATTGGGATCCCTGGCCGGGGAAGACGAACACGGTCTTGCCGACGGGCCCGGCGAGCCCCTCCTCGACCCCGGCGGCCGGTGTGCCCTCGGCGAGGTCGGACAGGCCCTGGAGCAGCTCGGCGCCGTCGTCGCCGACGAGGACCGCGCGGTACTCGAAGGGGGTGCGGGTGGTGGCGAGGGAGTGCCCGACGCGGGCCAGGTCGGCGGAGGCCAGTTCCCGCCCGGCGAGCTGCTCACGCAGTCGGTGGGCCTGGGCGCGCAGCCCCTCGGGGGTGCGGGCGGTGAGCAGCCACGGCACGGGCCCGTCGGCGTGCTCCGCCTGCTCGGGTACGGCGGCGGGTGCGGGCGCCTCCTCCAGGATCACGTGGGCGTTGGTGCCGCTGAAGCCGAACGCGGAGACGCCGGCGCGGCGCGGTGCCGCTTCCCGGCGGGGCCAGGGCCGGGCCTCGGTGAGCAGGCGTACGGCGCCCGCCTCCCAGTCGATGTGCGAGCTGGGCTCGTCGACGTGCAGCGTCGCGGGCAGCTCCTCGTGCCCGAGGGCCTCGACCATCTTGATGACACCGGCGATTCCGGCCGCGGCCTGGGTGTGTCCGAGGTTGGACTTCACGGAACCCAGCCACAGCGGCTCCTGGCGGTCCTGACCGTAGGTGGCGAGCAGGGCCTGAGCCTCGATCGGGTCGCCGAGGCGAGTACCGGTGCCGTGCGCCTCGACGGCGTCGACGTCGGCGGGCGCGAGACCCGCGGTGGCCAGGGCCTGCCGGATGACGCGCTGCTGGGAGGGGCCGTTGGGGGCGGTGAGGCCGTTGCTGGCGCCGTCCTGGTTGAGGGCGCTGGCGCGGACGACGGCGAGGATGTCGTGGCCGTTGCGCTGGGCGTCGGAGAGCCGCTCGACGAGGACCATGCCGACGCCCTCGGCCCAGCCGGTGCCGTCGGCGGACTCGGCGAAGGCCTTGCAGCGGCCGTCGGCGGCGAGCCCGCGCTGCCGGCTGAAGTCCACGAAGGTGTCGGGCGTCGCCATCACGGTGACACCACCGGCGAGCGCCAGGTCGCACTCGCCGCGCTGCAGCGCCTGGACGGCCATGTGCAGGGCGACCAGCGACGAGGAGCAGGCTGTGTCCACGGTGACGGCCGGGCCTTCGAGCCCGAGGACGTAGGAGATGCGGCCCGAGGCCACACCGCCCGAGGTGCCGGTGCCGAGGAAGCCCTCGACGCCGTCGGGGAGGTGGGTGTATCCGGCGCCGTTGCCGTAGTCGTGGTAGATGAGCCCGGCGAAGACGCCGGTGCTGCTGCCGCGCAGGGTGTGCGGGTCGAACCCGCCGCGCTCCAGGGCCTCCCAGGAGGTCTCCAGCAGGAGCCGCTGCTGCGGGTCCATGGCGAGGGCCTCGCGGGGGCTGATGCCGAAGAAGGTTGCGTCGAACAGGGGCGCGTCGGGCAGGAATCCGCCCTGGTCGGTGTAGCTGGTGCCGGGGCGCTCGCCGGTCGGGTCGACGACGGCGTCGATGTCCCAGCCACGGTCGTCGGGCATGGCGCCCATGGCGTCGCCGCGGGTGGCGAGCAGCCGCCACAGATCCTCGGGCGAACGCACTCCGCCGGGGAAGCGGCAGGCCATGGAGACGACGGCGATGGGCTCGTCGGTGCCGATCGCCGGACCGGATGCAGCCGTCTCGGTGGGCAGGGAGCCGACGAGTTCCTCGCACAGGTAGCCGGCGAGCGCCTCGGGCGCCGGGTAGTCGAAGACCAGCGTGGCGGGCAGCCGCAGGCCGCAGGCCCCGGCGAGCCGGTTGCGGAACTCGACGCCGGTGAGCGAGTCGAAGCCCAGGTCCTTGAAGGCCTGGGTGACGTCGACGGCCTCGGGTCCACTGTGGCCGAGGACGGCGGCGGCGTGGGTGCGTACGACGTCGAGCAGCAGCGCGAGCTGTTCGTCGGCGCCGAGCCCGGCGAGCCGCGTGGCCAGTTCCCCGCCTCCGGCGGCCTTCTCGGCGCCGCGGGCGGTACGCCGCGCCGGGGTGCGCACCAGGGCGCGCAGCAGCGCGGGCACCTCCTCGGGCGCGGCGGACGCGGGCAGGTCGAGGTGGATGGGCACGAGTGCGGAGTGCGGCAGGGCGAGCGCGGTGTCGTACAGCGCGAGTCCCTCCTCGCCGGTGAACGCGGCGGAGCCGGAGCGGGCCATACGGGCGCGCTCGGCCTCGTCGAGCGATTCGGCCATGCCGCCGCCCTCGGCGGCCCACAGCCCCCAGCCGAGCGAGAGGCCGGGCAGGCCGTGGGCGCGGCGGTGTGCGGCGAGGGAGTCCAAGTAGGCGTTGGCGGCGGCGTAGTTGGCCTGTCCCGGGTTGCCGAAGGTGCCGGCGGCGGAGGAGAACAGTACGAACGCGGAGAGGTCGGCGAGCCGGGTCAGCTCGTGCAGATGCCGGGCGGCGTCCGCCTTCGGGGCGAGGACCTTGTCGAACCGCTCGGGGGTGAGCGAGCCGACGACACCGTCGTCGAGGAGGCCCGCGACATGCACGACGGCGGTCAGCGGGTGCTCGTCCGGTACGCCGTCGAGGGCCGCGGCGACCGCGTCCCGGTCGGCGGCGTCACAGGCGACGAGGTCGACGACGGCACCCGACTCCCTTATGGATGACGCGAGTTCTTCGGCACCCGGTGCCTGCGCACCGCGCCTGCTGGCCAGCAGCAGCCGCCGTACGCCGTACTCGGTGACCAGATGCCGGGCGAGCAGCCCGCCGAGCGCGCCGGTCGCGCCGGTGACCAGGACGGTGCCCTCGGGGTCCAGCGGCGCGGGCACGGTCAGCACCAGCTTGCCGGTGTGCCGGGCCTGACCCATGACGCGCAGCGCCTCCGGGGCCTCGCGCACGTCCCACGCGGTGACGGGCAGCGGACGCAGCGCCCCGCTCTCGAACAGCGCGAGCAGCTCGCCGTACATCGCCTGGATCCGGTCCGGTCCCGCGTCCATGACGTCGAAGGCCTGGTACACCACACCCGGGTGTTCGGCGGCGACGGCGTCGGCGTCCCGGATGTCGGTCTTGCCCATCTCGACGAACCGGCCGCCGTGCGGCAGCAGTCGCAGCGACGCGTCCACGAACTCCCGCGCCAGCGAGTCGAGTACGACGTCCATGCCACGCCCGCCGGTGGCCTCCAGGAAGTGCTGCTCGAACTCCAGGGTGCGGGAGTTGGCGATGCGGTCCTCGTCGACACCCAGGGCGCGCACGGCAGTCCACTTGGCGGGGCTGGCCGTGCCGTACACCTCGGCGCCCAGATGCCGGGCGAGCTGCACGGCCGCCGTGCCGACACCGCCGGCGGCGGCGTGGATGAGCACGGACTCGCCGGCGCCCAGGCCCGCCAGGTCGACGAGGGCGTAGTAGGCGGTCAGATAGACGACGGGCGCGGCGGCGGCCTCGGCGAACGTCCAGGTGGACGGCATCGCGGACACGAGCCGGTGGTCGACGACGGTCAGCGGTCCGAACGCCCCCGAGAACAGGCCCATGACCCGGTCCCCCACGGCGAACCGGTCCACGCCGGGCCCGACCTCCAGCACGACACCGGCCGCTTCCAGACCGAGCCGCCCGGCGTCTCCCGGGTACATCCCGAGGACGTTCATGACATCGCGGAAGTTGACGCCGGCGGCGCGGATCGCGACCCGGATCTGCCCTTCGGCGAGCGGCGCGGCGGCCTCGGGGAAGTCGGCGACGTACAGGCTGTCCAGCGTGCCGGTGGCGGTGAAGTCGAGCCGCCAGGGCGCGTCTCCCGACGGAATGCTCAGCTCGCCGCCCACGCTCCGCACCAGCCTGGGCACCAGCACCTGGCCGCCGCGCAGCGCGATCTGGGGCTCGTCGGTGCCGGCCAGGACGGGCAGCAGGGCGTCGGCGGACTCGACGGAGGTGTCGAGGTCGACCAGGACGATACGTCCCGGGTGCTCGGACTGGGCGGACCGCGCGAGGCCCACCACGGCTGCGGCGGCAGGGTCGGGCACCCGGTCGCCCGCGGCGGCGGCCACGGCCCCCGAGGTGACCAGCACGAGCCGGGCGCCGTCGGGCTGTGCACCCTCCAGCCACTCCTGTACGACCCCGAGTGCACGGTGCACCGCCTCGCGCGGCTCGAACCCGGCGGTGACGAACGTAGCGAATACCAGTTCGGCCTCGTCGGCGTCCGCCACGTTCCGCCCGCCGGCCTCCACGATCAGGTCGACGACTCCGAACGGGTCGGGCCCGATCACACGGCAGGGGACGGACGGCTCGTAGGCGGAGGGGTGGGCGGGGGCCTGGGCGACGGTCTGCCAGTCGAGCCGGTACAGGGAGTCGTGCCCACTCCCGCCGGCCGGTGCGGCGGGCAGGGCACGCAGGGCCAGCGCGCCGACGGTGGCGACGGGAGCGCCGGCCGGGTCGGCGAGGTCGATCCGGTACCCGGACCCCTCGCGCCGCACCCGGACGCGCAGCGCCGAGGCTCCGGCGGCGTGCAGAGCGAAGTCTGACCAGGAGAAGGGCAATCGAGCGCCGTCCTGGTCGCTGTCGAGCAGACCGATGGAGTGCAGGGACGCGTCGAGGAGGGCCGGGTGGATGGCATAGCCCCGGGTGTCGGTGCCCTCGGGCAGGGCCACCTCGGCGTATACGGTGTCGCCGTCGGCGGTACGCCAGGCGGCCGTGAGGCCCTGGAACAGCGGACCGTACTCCAGACCGATGGCGCCCAGGTCGTCGTAGAGGTTGGCGGTGCCGACCGGTTCGGCACCGGCCGGGGGCCAGGCGGCGAGGTCGGTGGCGGCCTCGACGGCATCTGCCGACAGGACACCTTCGGCGTGCAGGGTCCAGGCCCCGTCCTCGCCCTCGTGCCGGGAGTGGACGGTCACGGCGGGCTCGTCGCCCTCACCCACACGGACGCGCAGCGCCACACCGCCGCGTTCGTCGAGGACGAGCGGGGCGTGCAGGGTCAGGTCACGGACGGTCCCGCACCCGACCTGGTCCCCAGCACGTACGGCGATCTCGACCAGGGCGGCGCCGGGCACGATCACCGTGCCGTTCACCGCGTGCTCGGCCAGCCACGGGTGCGTGGCCAGGGACAGCCGACCGGTGAACAACACCCCGTCGGAGTCCGGCAGTTCCACGGCCCCGGCGAGAATCCGGTGGCCCGCGGCGGTCAGCCCGAGCCCGGCGGCGTCCGACGCCGTGTACGGAGCGGTGCGCGGCCAGTAGGCCTCATGCTGGAAGGCATAGGTGGGCAGATCTACGTGGCGCCCGACGGTGTCGGCGAAGAAGGCCCGCCAACTCACCTCGCCCCCGGCACAGTGCAGTCGGGTGAGGGCTTCGACCAAGGCCTGGGGCTCGGTGCGGTCGCGGCGCAGGGTGGGCAGAGCGCGCGGGTCGGCGACCATCGCGGTCAGCACGGCGTCCGGGCCGAGCTCCAGGAACGTACCGATGCCCTGCCCGTCCAGCGTCGCCACGGCGTCGGCGAAACGGACCGCCTCACGGACATGCCGGACCCAGTAAGCGGGATCGGAAAGCTCCTCGTACGACACCTGCCCGCCCGTCAGCGTGGAGACGATCGGTATCGCAGGCTCGGAGTAGGTGAGTTGGGCGGCGACCTGCTCGAACTCGGCGAGCATCGGCTCCATCAGCGGGGAGTGGAAAGCGTGGCTGACGGTCAGCTTCTTGGTCTTGCGTCCTGCCGCGGAGAAGTGCCGTACGACCTCGTCCACGCCCGCCTCCGGGCCGGAGACGACCACGGCGGACGGTCCGTTGACCGCGGCGATACCGGTGCCTGCGGGGAGAACGGGCAGGACTTCGTCCTCCGTGGCCTGTACGGCGGCCATCGCACCCCCGGCCGGCAACTGCTGCATCAGACGGCCACGAGCCGCCACCAGCCTCGCCGCGTCCTCCAGCGACCACAGCCCGGCCACATGCACGGCGGCCAGCTCACCGATCGAATGCCCGGCCAACGCATCCGGCCGCACACCCCACGCCTCCAGCAGCCGGAACAGCGCAACCTCCAAGGCGAAGAGAGCAGGCTGGGTGTATCCCGTCTCGTCGAGGCCCTCCCCGCCGAACATGACCTCCTTCAGCGGCCGTTCGAGGTGCACGTCCAGAGCCGCGCACACCTCGTCCAGCGCGGCCGCGAACACCGGGAACGCCTCATACAGCTCCCGGCCCACCCCGGCCCGCTGACTCCCCTGCCCCGTGAACAGAAACGCGGCCGGTCCGCCCTTGGCGGCCTGAGGCTCCTCGTGGGTGATCGTCGCGAGTCCGGCCAGCACCCCGTCACGGTCACCCGCCACGGCGGCGGCACGGTACGGCAGCGCCGAACGGCCGGTGGCGAGGGTGCGGCCGATGTCGGCGGGGTCCAGCTCCGGGTGTGCGGTGGCGAAGTCGAGGAGCCGGGCCGCCTGGGCGCGCACGGCTTGGGCGGTCCTGCCCGAGACGATCCAGGGCACGACCGGCAGCCCGGCCGTCTCCGCCAGCGGCGCCGGCTCCTCGGCCGGGGCCTCCTCCACGATCACATGGGCGTTGGTGCCGCTGATGCCGAAGGAGGAGACACCGGCGCGCCGGGTCCGCTCCCCCGCGCTCCACGGCCGGGCCTCGGTCAACAGCTCGACGGCGCCCTCGGTCCAGTCCACATGTGAGGAGGGGACGTCGACGTGCAGGGTCTTCGGCAGTTGCTCGTTGTGCAGGGCGAGGACCATCTTGATGATCCCGGCCACGCCGGCGGCGGCCTGGGTGTGGCCCAGGTTGGACTTGATGGACCCCAGCCACAGCGGTTCCTCGGGGCGGTCCTGACCGTAGGTGGCCAGCAGCGCCTGGGCCTCGATCGGGTCGCCGAGCCGGGTGCCCGTGCCGTGCGCCTCGACCACGTCGACCTGGTCGGGCGAGAGGCGGGCGGCGGCGAGAGCCTGTCGGATGACTCGTTGCTGGGAGGGGCCGTTGGGGGCGGTGAGGCCGTTGCTCGCGCCGTCCTGGTTGATCGCCGAACCGCGTACCACCGCGAGCACCCGGTGGCCGTTGCGGCGGGCGTCGGAGAGCTTTTCGAGGACGAGCATGCCCACGCCCTCGCCCCAGCCGGTGCCGTCGGCGGCCTCGGCGAACGGCTTGCACCGGCCGTCGGGCGCGAGCCCCCGCTGCCGGCTGAAGTCCACGAACGTGTCGGGCGTCGCCATCACGGTGACACCACCGGCCAGGGCCAGCGTGCACTCACCGCCGCGCAGCGCCTGCGCGGCCAGATGCACCGCGACGAGCGAGGAGGAGCAGGCCGTGTCCACGGTGACGGCAGGGCCTTCGAGCCCGAACGCATAGGACACCCGGCCGGAGGCGATGCTGCCGCCGACGCCGAGGAAGCCCTCCAGATCGTCGGTGGCGCGCTCCAGGACCTCGCTGTAGTCGTGGTACATGACCCCGGCGAAGACACCGGTGGCGCTGCCGCGCACGGTGGCCGGGTCGATGCCCGCCCGCTCGAACGCCTCCCACGACGTCTCCAGCAGCAGCCGGTGCTGCGGGTCCATCGCCAGCGCCTCACGCGGGCTGATCCCGAAGAAGGCGGGATCGAACTCGGCCGCCTGGGAAAGGAATCCGCCCTCGACCGAGTAGGTCCGGCCGACCGCGTCGGGATCGGGGTCGTAGAGGCCTTCCGTGTCCCAGCCGCGGTCCTCGGGGAAGCGGCTGATGGCGTCGCCGCCGGCGGCCAGCAACTGCCAGAGCTCCTCGGGCGAGTTGACGCCACCGGGGTAACGGCAGGCCATACCGACGATCGCGATCGGCTCATGGGCCGAGGCGGTCAGCCTGCGGTTCTGCTCACGCAGCCGCTCGGTCTCCTTCAGAGACGCCCGGAGAGCCTCGACGATCTTCTCGTTCTGTGCAGACACCTTCTGTCCAGACACCTCTTACCTCACCCAATCCGCGTCGCGCGTCGTCAGCCGCGTCATCAGAAGTCCGATCCTTCGAGCGCCATCGAGATGAGGCTCTCGGCATCCATGTCGTCGATGTCGTCCAGGTTTCCGGCGCCTTCGCCCGCCGGGTCGTCCGCTGCCAGGGGCGCACCGATGGCCGTGGGCCGGTGGCCCGCGAGTTCGAGCAAGGCGTCCAGGAGGCCGGCGTCCCTGAGCCGGGCCAGCGGAATCGTCCGCAGGGATGCCCGCACGCTCTCCTCGTACGTCTCGTCGCCGGCCTCGGTGGCATCCTCGGGAACGAGCTGCCGGAGCAGGAATCCGGCGAGTTCGGCCGGGGTCGGGTAGTCGAAGACGAGCGTCGCCGGGAGGCGGACACCCGCTTCGGCGCCCAGTCCGTTGCGGAGTTCGACCGCGGTGAGCGAGTCGAATCCGAGTTCCTTGAAGGGCTTGTCCGGGGTGATCTCCAAGGTCCCGCTGCCGCCGACCGCACCGAGGACCGCGGTGACGTGCCGGTTGACCACCTCGAGGACGAGGCGCTGCCGCTCGGAAGCCGCGAGCCCCGCCAGCCGCTGCGCCAGTTCCTGCCCACCCTTGACACCGACGCCGGCGGCGGCCCGGCGCACGACCATCGGCCGCACCAACTGCGCGAACAGCACAGGCACTTGACCGCCCGAGGTGCGGGCGAGAGCCGCAACGTCGAGCCCCGCGGGAACCAGCAGGGCACGGCCCGCCGCGATCGCCGCGTCCAGCAGTGCGAGCCCCTCGGCCACCGCCAGCGGCCGTACTCCGGAGCGCGCCATGCGCTCGATGTCCGCCTCGCCGATCCCGGCTCCCATTCCTCCGGCCTCCGGTGCCCACAGGCCCCAGGCCAGGGAGATGCCCGGCAGCCCCTGCACACGCCGCTCGGCGGCCAGGGCGTCCAGGGCGGCGTTCGCGGCGGCGTAGGCGCCCTGCCCCGCACCGCCCAGCACACCGGCGGCGGAGGAGTAGAGGACGAAGGCCTCGATGTCGTGCCCGGCCGTCAGCTCGTGCAGATGACGGGCGGCATCGACCTTGGGCCCCCGCAGCGCGTCCAGCGCCTCCGGCGTGAGCGAACCGATCGTCCCGTCCTGCACCACGCCGGCGGTGTGGACGACGGCGGTGATGTCGGGGTGCGCGGAGAGGAGGTCGGCGAGCGCCGCGCGGTCGGTCACGTCGCAGGTGACGATCTCGACCTGGGCACCCAACTGAGCGAGCTCTGCGGCGAGTTCGGTGGCGCCGGGGGCTCCGGTGCCGCGTCGGCTGGTGAGCAGGATGCTGCGCACGCCGTGGGTGGTGACGAGGTGGCGTGCGGTGAGTGCGCCGAGGCCTCCGGTGCCTCCGGTGATCA
>NZ_JAUYWJ010000049.1:0-31098 GCF_032656585.1 Streptomyces herbicida | reverse complement strand
AATCCGGCCGCACACCCCACGATTCGAGGAGGCGGAACAGCGCCACCTCGACCGCGAAGAGCGCGGGCTGGGCGCACCCCGTCTGATGCAGGGTCTCGGCGTCGGTGTCGACCGGCGCGTCCAGACGCGCACACACCTCGTCGTACGCATCGGCGAACACGGGGAACGCCCCGTACAGCTCACGCCCCATACCGATCCGCTGCGAACCCTGACCCGAGAACAGGAAGCCGACCTTGCCCTCGCAGCGGGCGCGTCCCAGCGTCACGTTCGCAGCCGGTTCGCCGACGGCGAGGGCGGTGAGGGCCTGCCGGAGCTCGTCCGGGCCCTGTGCCAGGAGCACCGCGCGGTCCTCGAACGTCGCGCGGGAGGCCAGGGAAAGGCCGATGTCGGAAGCCGTCCAGCCATCCTTCGCCTCGAGGTGGCCGGCCAGCCGGGCCGCCTGGGCGCGCAGCGCCGGCTCACCCTTGCCCGACAGCACCCACGGCACGACTGCGCCGGAGTCGGGCGTGGGGGGCAGCTGCGCCGTGGCGGGGGCCTCCTCGATGATGGTGTGGGCGTTGGTGCCGCTGACGCCGAAGGACGAGATCGCCGCGCGGCGCGGGCGGTCCGACCCGGGCCATGCGACGGCCTCGGTCAGGAGCCGGACGTCACCGGCCGACCAGTCCACGTGCGGCGTCGGATCGTCCGCGTGCAGGGTCTGCGGGAGCACGCCGTGGCGCATGGCCATGACCATCTTGATGACGCCTGCCACGCCTGCCGCGGCCTGCGTGTGGCCGATGTTGGACTTCAGCGAGCCCAGCCACAGCGGCCGGTCCTCCGGCCGCTCCTGACCGTACGTGGCGAGCAGTGCCTGCGCCTCGATCGGATCGCCCAGTGTCGTGCCCGTGCCGTGCGCCTCAACGGCGTCCACGTCGCCCGGAGCGAGTCCGGCCGAGGCCAGCGCCTCGCGGATCACCCGCTGTTGCGCCGGCCCGTTCGGCGCGGTCAGGCCGTTGGACGCGCCGTCCTGGTTCACGGCGCTCCCCCGCACCACCGCCAGGACCTCGTGGCCGTTGCGCACGGCGTCGGAGAGGCGCTCCACGAGCACCACGCCCACGCCCTCCGCCCAGCCGGTACCGTCCGCGTCCGCGCCGAACGCCCTGCAGCGGCCGTCCGGCGACAGACCGCGCTGGCGGCTGAACTCCACGAAGACGTTCGGGCTCGCCATGACGGTGACGCCACCGGCCAGGGCCATCGTGCACTCGCCGTTGCGTAACGACTGCATGGCCAGGTGCAGGGCGACCAGGGACGACGAGCAAGCCGTGTCGATCGTGACGGCGGGGCCTTCGAGGCCGAAGGTGTAGGACACCCGGCCGGAGACGACGCTGGACGCGCCGCCGACGAGCCGGTGTCCTTCGACGCCTTCCGGCGTGCGGCGCACATCGGCTCCGTAGCCCTGGTAGGCCATGCCGACGAAGACGCCGGTCCGGCTGCCGCGCAGCTGCGCGGGGGCGATCCCGGCCCGCTCGAAGGCCTCCCACGAGGTCTCCAGCAGGAGGCGCTGCTGCGGGTCCATCGCCAGGGCCTCGCGCGGCGAGATCCCGAAGAAGCCGGCGTCGAAGTCGGTGGCACCGTAGAGGAATCCGCCGTCACGCGCGTATGTCTTGCCGGGGCGGTCGGGGTCGGGGTCGTAGAGGGCCTCGACGTCCCAGCCGCGGTTCGAAGGGAACTCGGAGATGGCGTCGCCGCCGGACGTCACCAGGTCCCACAGGGCGTCGGGCGAGTCGACACCGCCGGGCAGGTGGCAGCTCATCGCCACGATGGCGATGGGCTCGTCGTCGGCGGCGGCGTGCTGCTCCTGCGGCACTGCGGCCGGGGATCCGAGCAGCTCGTTCTGCAGGAAGCGGGCGAGCGCCGTGGCGTTGGGGTAGTCGAAGACCAGCGTGGGCGGCAGCGCGAGACCGGTCGCCGTGTTGACCTTGTTGCGGAGTTCGACGGCGGTGAGGGAGTCGAAGCCGAGGTCCTTGAAGGCCCGGTCGGGCTCGACATCCGCCGCCGAGGAGTGGCCCAGGACGGCCGCGACGTGCGCGCGGACCAGGTCGACCAGAGTCTCCGTGCGCTCGGCCTCCGGCAGTCCGGCGAGCCGGGCCGCCAGGGGCGGGGCGCCGGTGGCGGCGTCGGCCGGTGCGGCGGTGCCGGCGCGGCGCACCTCGGGCAGCTCGGACAGCAGGGCGCTCGGGCGGCCCACGGTGAACGGGCCGATGAACCGTTCCCAGTCGATGTCAGCCACGACGACGGCGGTGTCGTCGCAGTCCAGGGCGCGCTGGAGGGCGGTCACGGCGAGTACGGCGGGCAGGGTGACGACGCCGCGGCGGCGCAAGTGCTCCTCGTCGGCGTCGGTGACCATGCCGCCGTCGGCCCAGGGGCCCCAGGCGATTGCGGTGGCGGTCAGACCCCGGGCCCGCCGCCGGGCGGCGAGCCCGTCGAGGAAGGCGTTGCCGGCCGCGTAGGCGGTCTGCAGTCCGCTGCCCCACACGCCGGCGATCGAGGAGAAGAGGACGAAGGCGTCCAGCTCGCGGTCGCCGAGCAGTTCGTCCAGGTGCGCGGCGCCGCGGGCCTTCGCCGACACCGTGCGGGCGAAATCGGTCGGCGTCAGCTCGTCGAAGGAGGCGAACTGTTCCACGCCCGCGGCGTGGAAGACAGAGGTGAAGGTGTGCTCGGCGAGCAGCGCCGCCACCGCGTCGCGGTCGGCGACGTCGCACACGGCGAGAGTGACGCGCGCTCCCAGCTCTTCCAGTTCGGCCTTGAGCGCGGTCGCGCCGGGCGCTGCGGGGCCGCGGCGGCTGGTGAGTACCAGGTGTTCGGCACCGGCACCGGCGAGCCAGCGGGCGACGTGCCCGCCCAGGGCACCCGTACCACCGGTGATCAGCACCGTGCCGCGCGGCGACCACGGCCGGCCGACGCCACTTCGGGTGTGGGCGAGCCGGGCGGTGAACACGCCGGAGGCGCGGACGGCGACCTGGTCCTCCCGGCCGTCCACGGCGCCGGCTCCCTGGCTCAGTACGGCGGCGATACGGCCGGCGGCGCGCTCGTCGACGGCCGCGGGCAGGTCGATGAGACCGCCCCAGCGCCGGGCGTGCTCCAGGGCGAGGGCGCGGCCGAGGCCCCACACCTGGTTCTGCACCGCGCTGAGCGGTGCGTCGTCGGAGCGGCCGGTGGCGGCCGCGCCCCGGGTGGCGCACCACAGCGGCGCGTCGACGCCCGCGTCGCCCAGCGCCTGGGCCAGGGCCACGGTCTGCGCGAAGCCCCGGAAGAGCGCGGGGTGCTCGGGCAAGGCGGTCTCGTCGGTCGCGAGCAGCGACAGGACGCCGTCGAGCGATCCGGCTTCAGCTGCGGCCCCGGTCAGCTCGTCGGCCAGGGACGCGCGGTCGGCGTCGGTGCCGACCGTCAGCGGGATCAGGTGCGCGCCGCGTGCGGCGAGCGTCGCGCGGACGGTCTCGGCCCACTCGTCGCCCTCGGGCGCGGCGAACAGCCATGTGCTGCCGGAGAGGTCGCCGGCGGACAGGCCGTTCAGCGGCTGCCAGGCCAGCTGGTAACGCCAGCCGTCCACGACGGACTGCTCGCGCCGCTGACGCCGCCAGGCGGACAGCTTCGGGACCACGACGTCCAGTTCGTCGGGGCTCAGCCCCAGCGTGGCGGCGAGGGACTGGGCGTCCTCGCGCTCGACGCACGCCCAGAACTCGGCGTCGACCGCGTCCACGGCGGCCGTCTCGTCCTCGGGTGCCTCAAGCCAGAAGCGCTGCTGCTGGAAGGCGTAGGTGGGCAGGTCGACATGGCGGGCGCCCGGGAAGAGGGCCTGCCAGTCCGGGGAGACGCCGTGCACGTGCAGTTCGGCGAGCGCGGTGACGACGGCCTGCTGCTCGGGGCGGTCGGCGCGCAGCAGCGGGACGGTGACCGCCTCGTCGACACAGCCCTTCGCCATGCCGCTCAGGACGCCACCAGGACCGATCTCCACGAACGTGGTCACACCCAGCTCGTGCAGGGTCCGCACGCCGTCGGCGAAGCGGACCGCCTCGCGGACGTGCCGCACCCAGTACTCGGGGGTGTACGGCTCGGCCGGCCGGCCGGTGAGGTTCGAAACGACGGGAATCCGCGGCTCATTGAAGACCAGACCGCTGACGACCGCGGCGAACTCCTCCAACATCGGATCCATCAACGGCGAATGGAAGGCGTGACTGACCTTCAGCCGGGACGTCTTTCGCCCCTGCTCCCCGAAGGCCTCACCGATTGCCACGACCACGTCCTCAGCGCCGGAGACCACAACCGACTGAGGGCCGTTGACCGCCGCGATGCCGACGCCGTCGGTCAGGTACGGCAGCACTTCGTCCTCGGTCGCCTGGAGCGCCACCATCGCGCCGCCCACAGGCAAGGCCTGCATCAATGCGGCACGCGCCGACACCAGCCTCGCCGCATCCTCGAGCGACAACACACCCGCCACATGAGCAGCCGCGATCTCACCCACCGAGTGACCGGCCACGTAGTCCGGCCGGACACCCCACGACTCCAGCAGCCGGAACAGCGCCACCTCAACGGCGAACAACGCAGGCTGGGTGCAACCGGTCTGGTCGAGCTGCTCCGCGTCCGCGTCGAGCGTGACGTCGAGGTGGGCGCGGATCTCGTCGTAGGCCGCGGCGAACGTCGGGAACGTGTCGTAGAGTTCGCGCCCCATGCCGGCCCGCTGCGAGCCCTGGCCGGAGAACAGGAACCCGGTCTTGTCACCGAGGCGGGCGGCGTTCTGCACGACGGCCGCGGACGGGGTGCCGGACGCCAGTGCCCGTACGCCTTCGATGAGTTCCTCCAGGCTCTCGCCGATGACGGCCGCCCGGCGGTCCCAGGCGGTGCGCGTCGTGGCGAGAGCAAGGCCGATGTCGGCCGGCGAGCGGCCGGGGCCGCTCCCGCCGCTGCGGCCGTCCTCCAGGAAGGAGAGCAGGCGCTCCGCCTGGGCGCGCAGTGCCGCGTCGCTCTTCGCCGACACCACCCAGGGGACCGGTCCCACAAAGGCCGTCTCGCGGGCGGGCTCTTCACTTGTCGCGGCCTGCTCGACGATGACGTGCGCGTTGGTGCCGCTTACGCCGAAGGACGACACGGCGGCGCGGCGGGGGTGGTCCGAATCGGGCCACTGGAGAGCCTCGGTCAGCAGCTTGACGCCGCCCGCCGACCAGTCGACCTGAGCAGTCGGCTCGTCCACGTGCAGCGTCTGCGGCAGGACGCCATTGCGGATGGCCATCACCATCTTGATCACACCGGCGACGCCGGAAGCGGCCTGCGTGTGACCGATGTTGGACTTGATGGATCCCAACCACACCGGTCGGTCGTCGGAGTGCTCCTGGCCGTACGTGGCAAGCAGTGCCTCCGCCTCGATCGGGTCGCCGAGGGTGGTGGCCGTGCCGTGCGCCTCGACCGCGTCGACCTGGGAGGCGGTCAGGCGCGCGTTCTCCAGCGCCTGCCGGATCACGCGCTCTTGCGACGGGCCGTTCGGGGCCGTGAGGCCGTTGGAGGCGCCGTCCTGGTTGACGGCGCTGCCGCGGATGACGGCGAGCACGTCGTGGCCGAGCCGGCGGGCGTCGGACAGCCGCTCCAGCAGGAGCACGCCGACGCCTTCGGACATGCCCGTGCCGTCGGCGGTCGAGGAGAACGCGCGGCAGCGGCCGTCGGGCGACAGGCCGCGCTGCGCGCTGAACGCGATGAAGGTGTTCGGCGTGGCCATCACCGTCACGCCGCCGGCCAGGGCGAGCGAGCACTCGCCGCGGCGCAGCGCCTGGGCGGCCAGGTGAAGTGCCACCAGCGAGGACGAGCAGGCCGTGTCGACGGTGACCGCCGGGCCTTCGAGGCCGAGGGCGTAGGAGATGCGGCCGGACACGACGGCGGCGGTGTTCGCGGTGACGAGGTGGGCCTCGGTGTCGCCGTCACCCTGCCGCTGGAGGTAGGCGTGGTCCTGGCCGTTGGTGCCGACGAACACGCCGGCCCGGGTGCCGCGTGCGGAGGCGGGGTCGATGCCCGCGCGTTCGAGGGCCTCCCAGGAGGTCTGCAGGAGCAGCCGCTGCTGCGGGTCCATGACCAGGGCCTCGCGGGGGGAGATCCCGAAGAACGCGGGGTCGAACTCGCCGGCGTCGTAGAGGAAGCCGCCCTCGCGCACGTACGTGCGGCCCGTCCGCCCGGGCTCGGGGTCGTAGATCGTGTCCAGGTCCCAGCCGCGGTCGGTGGGGAACTCGGCGATGCCGTCGCCGCCCGCGGCGACCAGTTGCCATAGGTCCTCGGGCGAGCCGACCCCGCCCGGGTAGCGGCAGGCCATTCCGACGATGGCGATGGGCTCGGTGTCCTTCGCCTCCAGCTCACCCAGCTGCCTGCGGGTCTGACGCAGGTCCACCATCACGCGCTTGAGGTAATCCCTGAGCTTGTCGTCGTTCGACATGTTTTACGTCCTCGGTAGCAGTGCGTGAGAAGGGCTAGAGAGACCCGAGCTCGTGGTCGATGAGGTCGAACATCTCGTCGTCGGTGGCGGCGTCGATCCGGTCGAGGTCGCGGTCGGTGCCGGGTCCGGCGTCGGCGTCGGCGTCGGCGGCGTTCGACGCGGCGTCCTGGTGGGTGTCGGTCCACTTCCAGAGCAGCGCCTTGAGCCGGGCGGTGACCTTGTCCCGCACCGCGTCCTCCGGGGCGAGCGCGGCGAGCTGCGACTCCAGCCGGTCCAGTTCGCCGAGCACGGGCGGGGCCTCGGCGGTGAGGTCGAGCACCAGGTTCTTGTGCAGGAGCCGGGCGATCGCGACGGGGTTGGGGTGGTCGAAGACCAGGGTGGGCTTGAGCCGGAGCCCGGTCGCGGCCTTGAGCCGGTTACGCAGCTCCACGGCGGTCAGGGAGTCGAAGCCGATGTCCCGGAAGGCCGTGGTGGGCTCGATGCGGGCAGCGGTGGCGTGGCCGAGGGCGGCTGCCGCCTGATTGCGCACCAGGTCCAGCAGGACCTTCTCCTGGTCGGCCTCCGGCATCCCGGCGAGGCGGCGGGCCAGGGCGGGGGTCCCTGTGGCCGTGGCCTCGCCGGCCGCGGCGCCGGTGTCGCCGACGAGACCGCGGAGGACGGCGGGCAGCATGCCGGCGCGGGCCATGGCGCGCAGTCCGGAAACGTCCAGCCGGACCGGCACGATCACCGGTCGGTCCACGGTGAGGGCGGCGTCGAACAGGGCCAGCCCCTCCGCCGTGCTGAGCGGCACGACTCCGGCCCTCCCCATCCGGTGGCGGTCGGCGTCGGTGATCCGGTCGCCCATGCCGCCGTTGTCCGTCCACAGGCCCCATGCCAGCGAGGTGCCGGGCAGGCCCGCGGCCCGGCGCTGCCGCGCCAGCCCGTCCAGGAAGGCGTTCGCGGCGGCGTAGCCCGCCGCGCCGGCGCTGCCCAGGACTCCGGCCAGGGAGGAGAAGAGCACGAACGCGGAGAGGTCCAGGTCCCGGGTCAGCTCGTGCAGGTGCAGCGCCGCGTCGGCCTTCGGCCGCAGCACGGTGTCCAGGCGCTCCGGGGTCAGGGCGGTGACCACGCCGTCGTCCAGGGCCGCCGCCGCGTGCACCACGGCCACGAGCGGGTGTTCGGCCGGGACCGAGGCCAGCAGTTCGGCGAGGGCGTCCCGGTCCGCGATGTCGCAGGCGGCCACGTCGACGTGCGCACCCAGTTCGGAGAGGGCGGCGACGAGTTCGCCGACGCCTTCGGCCGCGGGGCCGCGGCGACTGGCCAGCAGCAGCCTCCGGGCGCCGCGTTCGGCGACGAGGTGCCGCGCGAGCGACCGTCCGAGGCCACCGGTCGCGCCGGTGAGCAGTACGGTCCCCTCGGGGCCCCACGTGTGACCGGTGGGCTCCTCGGGCGGAGTGGGCCGGGCGAGGCGCGGCACGTACAACTTTCCGTCGCGCACCGCGGCCTGCGGCTCGTCCAGAGCTGCGAGCGACGCGGCCAGCGCCGGGTCGATGCCGCCGTTCGGGACCGAGTCGTCCGCGTCGACGAGCAGGAGCCGGTCCGGGTGCTCGGTCTGGGCCGACTTCACCAGACCGGAGACCGCGACGTGCGCGAGGTCCAATGCTGTGCCGTCCAGCTCGACGGCTCCGCGTGTCATCACCACGAGCCGCGCGTCCGAGAACCGCTCGTCGGCGACCCACTCCTGGACGGCGGACAGCACACCGGCCAGCAGCCCGCGCGTCGCCGCGGCCGCATCGCCCTCGCTCGGGGCGCAGGGCAGGAGGACGTGGGCAGGCGTGGCCGCACCGCCGTCGACTGCCTTGCGGAGCGCGTCGATGTCGCAGTGGGAACCCCCGTCGCCGAGGGCCGCCCACTCTGCTTCGGGTCCAGTGGCGGGAGCGGAAACCGCGGTGTGCTCGACCCAGTCGACCTCGAACATCCAGTCCTGGTGCGCCACGTTTGAGGCCAGTACCTGCTGCGGGGACATCGTCCGCGTCCGGACGGACTCGACCGAGGCGATGGGAGAGCCGTCGGCGTCGGACAGTTCGATCGCCACCGCGTCGTCACCGGTGGGCCGGAGGCGTATGCGTACGGCCCCGGGTCCCGGAGTGTGCACGGACATGCCGCTCCAGGCGTGGGGCATGAGCACCTCGCCGGGGTTCGTGGCGCGGTCCGACGCCAGCATGCCGAGGGCAGCGTGCAGCAGTACGGGGTGGAGGCCGTAGCGGTCCGCCCGGTCCCGCTCCGTGACGGGCAGTGCGGCCTCGGCGTACAGCTCGTCCCCGGCGCGCCAGGCGGCGAGCAGACCCGCACGGCCCTCGACGTCCACGGGTTCGGCACCCGTCGGCGGCCAGATCATCGTGTCGAACTCCGGCGCCGAGGCGTTCCGGGTGAGCTCTCCGGTGACGTGGCGGACCCACGGCTCGTCGGCGCCGCCCGCAGCGGGCCGGCTGAAGACGCGCACCGAGCGCCGGTCGGGATCGTCGCCCGCACCGACCTGCACCTGGATGCGCACGGCGCCCTGTTCGACCAGAACCAGCGGGGCGTCCACGTCCAGTTGCTCCAGGTGCGGGAACCCGGCCTGCCGTCCCGCGGACAGTGCGAGCTCCACGAACGCGGCGACCGGGAGCACCGGCACGCCGCCGACCGTGTGTTCCGCGATCCAGGGCATCTCGGCCGGGGACAGCCGGCCGGTGAGCAGCACGTCCTGCGCCCCGGCGGTCTCCACCACCGCGCCGAGCAAGGCGTGGCCGGAGGGGTCCAGGCCCGCCGAGGCGACGTCGAGCGCGGCCGTGCCTTCGAGCCAGTAGCGCTCGCGCTGGAAGGCGTACGTGGGCAGGTCCACACACTGGGCGCCGGGGAACAGCACCTGCCAGTCCGGGGAGACACCGTGCGCGTGCAACTGCCCGAGTGCGAGAGTGAGCGCCTGGGGTTCGGGGCGGCCGGTACGCAGAGCGGGAACGGTGACGATGTCCGCATCGTCGAGGCACCCCTGGGCGAGGGCGCTCAGCACGCCGCCGGGGCCGATCTCCAGGAACGTGGTCACACCCAGTTTGTGCAGGGTCCGCATGCCATCGGCGAAACGGACCGCCTCACGGACGTGCCGCACCCAGTACTCGGGGGTGTACGACTCAGCCGGCTCACCCGTGAGGTTGGAGACCACCGGGATCCGCGGCTCGCTGAAGGCCAGCCCGCGGACGACCTCCGCGAACTCGTCCAGCATCGGGTCCATCAACGGCGAATGGAAGGCGTGGCTGACCTTCAACCGGGAGGTTTTGCGACCCTGTTGGGCGAAGGCCTCGACGATCTCCAGCACGGCAGCCTCGGTCCCGGAGACCACGACGGACTGCGGACCGTTGATCGCCGCAATCCCGACCTCGTCGGTCAGGTGCGGCAACACCTCGTCCTCGGTCGCCTGGACTGCCACCATCGCGCCGCCCGCAGGCAGGGCCTGCATCAACAGGGCGCGCGCCGACACCAACTTCACGGCGTCTTCCAGCGACAGCACACCCGCCACATGAGCAGCCGCAATCTCGCCCACCGAGTGCCCAGCCATGTAATCGGGCCGGACACCCCACGACTCCAGCAACCGGAACAACGCCACCTCAACGGCGAACAACGCCGGCTGCGTCGAACCCGTCTGATGAAGCGTCTCCGCATCGACGTCGACCTCGGCGTCCAACAGCGCGCACACCTCGTCGTACGCCGCAGCGAACACCGGATAGGCCATGTACAGCTCGCGCCCCATCCCCAGCCGCTGCGAACCCTGACCCGAGAACAAGAACCCGAGCTTGCCCCGGTCGGCCCCGGCGCGCCCCGTCACCACCTGTGCCGCGGGCTCACCCGCTGCGAGGGCGGTCAGCCCCGCGCGCAGCTCTTCCCCGTCGGCGCCGACGACCGCCGCCCGGTGCTCCAGCGCCGAGCGGGTGGCCGCCAGCGAGAACCCCACGTCGGCCGGTGACGCGGCCACCGGGTCCACGGACGACAGCAGTCGTCGCGCCTGCTCCCGCAGCGCCTGCCCGGTCTTCGCGGAGAGCACCCACGGCACCACGGTGGTCCGGGTCCGCATCAACTCCTCGGCCACGCCCTGGCCTTCGGGCGTGTCGTCGGCCGGGCCCTCCGCCTCCGTTTCGGGCGCCTGCTCGAGGATGACGTGCGCATTGGTGCCGCTGATCCCGAACGACGAGATCCCGGCCCGGCGAGGGTGGTCCGTCTCCGGCCACGCGGTCGCCTCGGTCAGCAGCTCGACCGAGCCGGCCGACCAGTCGACCCGTGGGGTGGGCCGGTCCACGTGCAGCGTCTTCGGCAGCACGCCGTGCCGCATCGCCAGCACCATCTTCATCACGCCGGCGACGCCCGCCGCGGCCTGCGTGTGGCCGATGTTGGACTTCAACGAGCCGAGCAGAAGCGGCCGTTCGCGTTCTTGCCCATAGGTCGCCAGCAGCGCCTGCGCCTCGATCGGGTCGCCTAGGCTCGTGCCGGTGCCGTGTGCTTCGACGGCGTCGACCTCCTCGACGGACAGCCGGGCGCCGGCCAGCGCCTCGAGGATCACGCGCTGCTGCGAGGGGCCGTTGGGCGCGGTCAAGCCGTTGGACGCGCCGTCCTGGTTGACGGCGCTGCTCCGGACGACCGCGAGCACCTTGTGGCCGAGTCGGCGGGCGTCCCGCAGTCGCTCCACGAGCAGCAGGCCGGCGCCTTCGGACCAGGACGCGCCGTCCGCCGCCGCCGCGAAGGACTTGCAGCGACCGTCGGGGGCGAGTCCGCGCTGGCGGCTGAACTCGACGAAGGCACTCGGGCCCGCCATGACCGTCACGCCGCCGGCGAGCGCCATGGAGCACTCGCCGCCCCGCAGCGCCTGCACGGCGAGGTGCAGGGCGACGAGCGAGGACGAGCAGGCGGTGTCGACGGTGACCGCGGGACCCTCGAAGCCGAAGGTGTAGGCGATGCGCCCGGAGGCGACGCTGCCGGAGTTGCCGGTGCTCATGAGCCCCTCGACCCCTTCGGGGAGGACGCCGGGCGTGAAGCCGTAGTCGTGGTACATCAGGCCGGCGAAGACGCCGGTGCGGCTGCCTTTGAGGGTGGCGGGGTCGATGCCCGCATGCTCGAAGGCCTCCCAGGCGGTCTCCAGCAGCAGCCGCTGCTGCGGGTCCATGGCCAGCGCCTCGCGCGGCGAGATCCCGAAGAAGTCCGCGTCGAAGTCCGCCGCGTCGCGGAGGAAACCGCCCTGCCGGGTGTAGACCTTGCCGGGCTGCTCGGGGTCGGGGTCGTAGAGCGCGTCGACGTCCCAGCCGCGGTCCTCGGGGAACCACGAGATGGCGTCTTCGCCCTCGGCCAGCAGCCGCCACAACTCCTCGGGGGAGCCGATGCCGCCGGGGAACCGGCAGCTCATGCCCACAATGGCGATCGGCTCCTGGTCGCGGGCCTCCAGCTCGCGCACGCGCCGCCGGGCCTGGCGCAGGTCCGTGGTGGCCCGCTTGAGGTATTCCCGGAGCTTGTCTTCGTTCATCATCGGTGTTGTCCGCCCCCTTTTTTTGGCCTGCGCGATTCAGGAGATGCCGAGTTCGTCGTCGAGGAGGTCGTACAGCTCCTCGTCGCTCGCCGAGCTGAGGTCGTCCTCGTTCTCGGCTCCGCCGGCGCCTCCCGGATCGGCCGGCTCGTTCCCGTTCCAGCGGGCGAGCAGCGCCTGGAGACGCATGTTGATCCTGGTTCGGGTGACGTTGTCGACGCCGTCCGGTCCGGCGCCGTCGAGGGCGGCGGCGAGGCGGTCGAGCTCGTCGAAGACCGGCACCGTCCCGCCCGTGCCACCGGGGAGGTCCTTCAGCACCCGCTGCGCGAGCACCGCGGGCGTCGGGTGGTCGAAGACGAGCGTGGCGGGCAGCCGCAGGCCGGTGGCCTGGTTCATCCGGTTGCGGAGCTCCACCGCGGTCAGCGAGTCGAAGCCCAGGTCGCCGAAGGCCTGGTCGGGCTGGACCGCCTTGGCCGAGCTGTGTCCGAGAACGGCGGCGACCTCGGACCGGACGAGGTCCAGCACGGCCTCTTCGCGCTCGCCCTCGGGGAGGCCCGCGATCCGCTGCGCCAGGGGTACGGAAGCCGCCCGGTCCGTGCGTCGCGGCCGGCCGCCGACGAGCGCCCTGAGCAGCGGCGGCACCGGGGCGGTCGCGTTCCGCAGGGCGGCGAGGTCCAGCCGTGCCGCCACCACCAGGGGCTCCTGCAGCGCGAGCGCGGCGTCGAGGAGTTCCAGGCCGTCCTCGTCGGACAGCGGCAGCACGCCGCCGCGGGCGAGCCGGGTCCGGTCGGCGCCGCCGAGGTCCTCGGTCATGGTTCCGGTGCGTTGCCACAGGCCCCACGGCAGCGACACCGCGGGCAGCCCCTGGGCTCGGCGGCACCCGGCGAAGGCGTCCAGGAAGGCGTTGGCCGCGGCGTAGTTGGCCTGGCCGGGGGTGCCGAGCGTGCCCGCGAGCGAGGAGAAGAGGACGAACGCCGACACGTCGCCCGCCAGCTCGTGCAGGTTCAGCACCGCGTCGACCTTGGGGCGCAGCACCGTCTCCATGCGCTCCGGCGTGAGCGAACCGATCACGCCGTCGTCGAGGACGCCGGCCGTGTGCACCACGGCCGTCACCGGAGTGCCGGACAGCGCCTCGGCGAGGGCGTCATGGTCGGCCACGTCGCAGGCGGCCCAGAGGACTTCGGCACCAGCGGCGGTCAGTTCCTCCTGGAGCTCCGCCGCCCCCTCGGCGTCCGCGCCGCGCCGGCTCATCAGCAGCAGGCTGCGCACGCCGTGTTCGGCGACCAGGTGCCGGGCGACGAGTCCGCCCAGGGCGCCGGACGCGCCGGTCAGGAGCACCGTGCCGGTCCCGAAGTCGGGGGTGACCCGCGGGGCGTCGGCGGCGGCCCTGACGAGCCGGGGCAGCAGGAGCACGTCGCCGCGCAGTGCGGCCTGCGGCTCCTCGGAGGCGACGAGCCGGGCGACGACCGTCGCCGCGGCCGACTCCCGGTCGGCGTTCGCTTCGGTGTCGAGGAGGACGATGCGGTCCGGGTTCTCCGACTGTGCCGACCGGACCAGGCCCCACACGGCCGCCTGCACCGGGTCGCCCGCTGCCGGGTCGTCGCCTGCGGCGACCGCGCCCCGGGTCACCAGTACCAGGCGCGCGGCCCGGTCCTCGGCCAGCCACCACTGGACCAGCCGGAGCACCTCGGCGAGGACGTCCCGGCCCCGTTCGGCACCGGTGCCCGATCCGCCCGGGCAGGGGACGACGACGGCGTCCGTGTCCGCCTGCGCCCCGATCTCCGCGGCGGGAGCGGCGATGAGGGCGGCGATGTCGTCGTAGGCCCGTACGGCTGGGGCGTTCGCGTCGGCCGGGGCAGCGAGCGGTGCCCAGTCCACGGTGAACAGGGAGTCCCGGGAGCTCGTGCGCAGCTGCGCGGCCGACACCGGCCGCAGCGTCAGCGACTCCACCGACACCACGGGACGCCCCGTGCCGTCAGCGGCCTCCAGCCGTACCGTGTCCCCGTCGGCCTGGGAGAGCCGTACCCGCAGGGCGGCCGCTCCGGTTCCGTGCAGCGTGACGCGGGACCACGCGAAGGGCAGCAGGGGCCCGTCGGCCGCCGGTAGGAGGCCGCCCGCGCCCAGCGCGTGCAGCGCGGAGTCGAGCAGGGCCGGGTGCAAGCCGAAGGCGTCCGCGTCCGTCTGTGCCTCGTCGGTGACGGCGAGTTCGGCGTAGACCGCGTCGTGGCCGCGCCAGGCGGCACGCAGCCCCTGGAAGACCGGGCCGTAGCTCAGGCCGAGGTCCGTCAGGCGTTCGTAGAAGCCGTCCAGGTCCACCGGCTGGGCGTCGGCCGGGGGCCAGCTGCTCAGCTCGGTGCCGGAGGGGGTCGCGCCGGTGGTGAGGACGCCCGTGGCGTTGCGGATCCAGGGGCCGTCCCCGGCTCGCGAGTGCATGCTCAGCGGGCGGCGGCCGGAGTCGTCCTGGGCGCCTACGAGGACCTGGAGCGCGACGCCGACGTGCTCGGGCAGCACCAGCGGGGCCTGCAGGGTGAGTTCCTCGACGAGGTCGCAGCCGGTTTCGGCCGCGGCGTGGGCGGCCAGTTCCACGAAGGCCGTGCCCGGCAGCAGCACCGTGCCCAGCACCGCGTGGTCGGACAGCCAGGGCTGGGCCCGCAGGGACAGCAGCCCGGTCAGCAGGTGGCCGCCGGCGTCCGGCAGTTCAACCGCCGCGCCGAGGAACGGGTGGTCGGCGGCGTCCAGCCCGGCTGCTCGCACGTCACCGGCCGGGGCACCCGCCTCCAGCCAGTACCGCTCGTGCTGGAACGCATAGGTCGGGAGGTCGACGCGGCGCGCACCCGGCAGGACGGCGTCCCAGTCGACGCCGACGCCGTGCACGTGGGCCTGGGCGAGGGACAGCATCAGCCGGTGTCGTCCGCCGTCGCGGCGGCGCAGCGTCGGTACGACCGCGGCGTCCGCGTCGGCGGCCTCGATGGTGTCCTGGATGCCCGCCAACTGGACGGGGTGCGGGCTGACTTCGACGAACACGTCGTGTCCGTCGGCCAGAGCGGCCCGGATCGCGTCGTGGAACCGCACCGTCTGCCGCATGTTGCGGTACCAGTAGCCGGCGCCCAGCTCGTCTGCAGCCAGCTTCCCGCCCGTCACCGTGGAGTAGAAGGGCACGGATCCGGGGAGCGGGCTGATGCCGGCGAACCCCTCGCTCGCTTGCGCTTCGACGCGTTCGATGTGCGGCGAGTGCGCGGCGTAGTCGACGGCGACCTTGCGGGCCTGGATGCCCTCCTGCCGGCAGTGCGCGAGGAGTTCGTCCAGGGCGTCGGTGTCCCCGGAGACCACGACGGTGGCGGGCCCGTTCACGGCGGCGACGCCGAGGCGGTCGGACCACCGGCCGACCAGTTCCCGCGCCTTCTCGTCCGGGAGCGTCACCGAGGCCATGGCGCCGCGGCCCTGGAGTTCGCGCACCGCGAGGCTGCGCCGCACCACGATGCGTGCCCCGTCCTCCAGGGAGACCGCTCCGGCGATCACCGCCGCGGAGACCTCGCCCTGGGAGTGCCCGACGACCGCGTCGGGGGTCACTCCGAAGGAGCGCCACACCTCGGCGAGGGCGACCGTCATCGCCCAGAGCACGGGCTGCAGCACGTCGACCCGGTCCTGCTCGACTTCGGACGTGCCGCGCAGCACCGCGGTCAGCGACCAGTCGACTTGCGGCGCGAGGGCGCGCTCGCAGGCGTCGATCCGGTCGCGGAAGTCCGGGGAGGTCTCCAGCAGTTCGGCGGCCATCCCCACCCACTGCGACCCCTGCCCGGGGAAGACGAATACGGTGTTGCCGCCGGTGCGTACGGTGCCGGTCACCACGCCGGGCGGCGTGGCGCCGCCCGCGACACCGGCCGTTCCCCGCCGAAGCTCCTCGAGGGTCTGCCCGACCACCACGGCACGGTGTTCGAAGGCCGCCCTGGTCGTGGCCAGCGAGTACGCCACGTCGGCCACCAGAGCCGCCTCGCCGTGGTCGTGCCCGTCGTCGTTGTCGCTGCCGTTGTCGTTGTCGTCCAGGAAGGACGCGAGGCGGGCGGCCTGTGCCCGCAGCGATGCCTCGGTCCTGCCGGAGAGCACCCACGGCACGGCCGCGCCGGAGCCGAACGCAGGCAGCGGCTCCTCGGTCGCGGGGGCCTGCTCGATGATCGTGTGCGCGTTGGTGCCGCTGACGCCGAAGGACGACACGGCGGCCCGGCGCGGGCGGTCCGTCTCCGGCCAGTCGACGGCCTCCGTCAACAGCCGGACGTCGCCCGCCGACCAGTCCACGTGCGGCGTCGGCTCGTCCACGTGCAGGGTCCGCGGGAGCACTCCGTGGCGCATGGCCATGACCATCTTGATCACACCGGCGACACCCGCGGCGGCCTGGGTGTGGCCGATGTTGGACTTCAGCGAGCCCAGCCACAGGGGCTGTCCTTCGGGCCGTCCCTGCCCGTACGTGGCGAGGAGCGCCTGTGCCTCGATCGGGTCGCCCAGCCTCGTCCCCGTACCGTGCGCCTCGACGGCGTCCACGTCGGCCGACGTCAGCCCGGCGGACGCCAGCGCCTGCCGGATCACCCGCTGCTGCGAGGGGCCGTTGGGCGCGGTCAGACCGTTGGACGCACCGTCCTGGTTCACGGCACTCCCCCGCACAACGGCCAGCACAGGGTGGCCGTTGCGCTCGGCGTCGGACAGCCGCTCCACCAGGAGCATGCCCACGCCCTCGCCCCAGCCCGTGCCGTCGGCGCCGGCCGCGAACGCCTTGCACCGGCCATCGGGCGACAGCCCGCGCTGCCGGCTGAACTCCACGAAGACCGTGGGGCCGGCCATGACCGTGACGCCGCCGGCCAGCGCCATCGAGCACTCGCCGCCCCGCAGGGCCTGGACGGCCAGGTGCAGGGCGACGAGCGACGAGGAGCAGGCCGTGTCGATCGTGACGGCGGGGCCCTCCAGTCCGAAGGTGTAGGACACACGCCCGGAGGCGACGCTGCCGGAGCCCCCGGTGGTGAGCAGGCCCTCGACGCCCTCGGGCAGTTCGCGCGGGCCCTGGCCGTAGTCGTGGTACATCAGGCCGGTGAAGACACCGGTCCGGCTGCCCCGTATCGTCGCCGGGTCGATCCCTGCGCGTTCGAACGCCTCCCAGGACGCCTCCAGCAGCAGTCGCTGCTGCGGGTCCATCGCCAGGGCCTCGCGGGGGCTGATGCCGAAGAAGCCGGCGTCGAACTCGGCCGCCTCGTGCAGGAAGCCGCCGTCGCGCGCGTAGGTCTTGCCGAGGCGCTCCGGGTCGGGGTCGTAGAGCCCGTCGACGTCCCAGCCGCGGTTGTCCGGGAACCGGGAGATGCCGTCCCGGCCGGAGGCCACCAGCCGCCACAGGTCCTCCGGCGAGCGCACCCCGCCCGGGAGGCGGCAGCTCATGCCGACGATGGCGATCGGCTCGTCGGCCGCGGTCTGCCGTGCCGCGGTCGTGACCGTGGTGGCCGGGGCCCCGCCGAGGAGCTCGGCGCCGATGTGCCGGGCGAGCGCGGCGGGGGTGGGGTGGTCGAAGACGAGGGTGGCGGGCAGGCGCAGGCCGGTCGCGGTGGACAGCCGGTTGCGCAGCTCCACGGCCGTCAGCGAGTCGAAGCCCAGGTCCCGGAAGGTGTGCGCCGCCCGGACTGCCCGGGGCGAGGAGTGCCCCAGCACGGCGGCAACCTCGGCCAGCACCAGTTCCAGCAGGGCTTCGTCGCGCTGATCCCCGGGCAGCGCGGCGAGGCGCTCGGCCAGGGATCCGGTGGCGGCGTGCTGGGCGGTGCCGCGCGCGGAGACGCGGACGAGTCCGCGCAGCAGGGCCGGTACGGTGCCTGCCGCCCGGTTCCGCAGGGCGGCGGTGTCGAGGCGGACCGGTACGAGCACGGGCTCGTCCGAGGCGAGTGCCGCGTCGAACAGCCGCAGGCCGTCCTCGGTGGACAGCGGCAGGACACCGGAGCGAGCCATCCGAGCCCTGCCCGCCTCGTCGAGCGCGCCGGCCATGGCGCCCTGGTCCCACAGGCCCCACGCCAGCGAGACCGTGGGCCGCCCCTGGGCACGGCGGTACCCGGCGAAGGCGTCGAGGAAGGCGTTGGCCGCGGCGTAGTTGCCCTGGCCGGGGTTGCCGAAGACGCCCGCGGCGGAGGAGAACAGCACGAACGTCGTGCTCTGGCCCGTGAGTTCGTCCAGGTTGAGCACGGCATCGGCCTTGGGCGCGAGGACGGCGCCCACGCGCTCCGGGGTCAGCGCGGCGATCACGCCGTCGTCGAGCACGCCGGCGGTGTGCACGACGGAGTCGACCGGGGTGGCGGCCAACAGCCCGGCGAGGGCGTCACGGTCGGCGAGGTCGCAGGCTGCCCACATCGCTTCGGCGCCGAGCGTCGCGAGTTCGGCTGTCAGCTCCGCGGCGCCCGGAGCGTCCGCGCCACGGCGGCTGACGAGCAGCAGCCGGCGCACGCCGTGTCCGGTCACCAGGTGGCGGGCGAGGGTTTTGCCCAGCGCGCCGGAGGCACCGGTGAGCAGCACGGTGCCAAGGCCGGAAGCGGTGCCCCCGGCGAGGCCGGGGACAGCGTCCTCCGCGAGGGCGGAGGACGCTTCGTCCGCGGCGCCGGCGGCCGCGTCCTTTGTTGCCGGGGAGGCGGCGCGGGCCAGGCGCGGTGCGCCGGCCTTCCCTTCGCGGACGACGACGTGGGGCTCGCCGGACAGCACGACGCCGGGCACGAGCGCGGCCGCTTCATCGGGGCGGTCGGTTTCGAGCAGCACGATCCGGCCGGGGGTCTCCGCCTGGGCCGAGCGCACCAGTCCGCCCGCCGCAGCGTGCGCGAGGTCGTCGCAGCGCGCCACCAGCACCAGGCGCGACGTCCGGTCTTCGGCGAACCAGCGCTGGACCAGCCGCAGCACCTCGGTGGTGACCGCACGGACCCGCTCGGCCCCGGTCGCCCCTTCCGGGCCGTCGGGGCACGGGAGGACGACCACGTCCGGCTGCGATAACCCGTCGGTCTCGGCCAGCGCGTCGATGTCATCGATGTACGCGACCGCCGGCCCGTCCGCCTCGTCGGCGAGCAGGGTCAGCGGCATCCGCTCGACGGTGAACAGCGCGCCGTCGGAGCGCTTGCGGAGCTGCTCGACCGACACCGGACGCAGTGTCAGCGACTCGACGAACGCCACCGGCTGGCCGGCGCCGTCGGCCACCGTCAGCGACACGGCGTCCGTACCGGCCGGCGCCAGCCTGACCCGTACGGTGGACGCGCCCGTGGCCCGCACGGACACCCCCGACCAGGCGAACGGCAGCAGCGGCCCGTCAGCCTCGGCCACGAGGGAGCCGTCCGCACCGCCCGCGCCGATCACGTGCAGTGCCGCGTCCAGCAGCGCCGGGTGCAGGAGGAAGGACCCGGTGTCCGTGCCGTCGGGGAGGGCGACCTCCGCAAAGATCTCCTCGCCCGTGCGCCAAGCGCTCCGCAGTCCACGGAAGGCCGGTCCGTAGGCCAGGCCGAGGGCGGCCAGCCGATCATAGAAGCCGTCGAGGTCGACCGGCTCGGAGCCTGCCGGCGGCCACGCCGTGAGCGCCCGGCCGACGGCCGCGGCGCCCGCATCTTCGGTCCCTTCGGCGACGAAGCCGGTCGCGTGGCGGACCCACGGCAGGTCGGCTTCTTGCTCGGGGCGCGAGTGCACGGTCAGCGGCCTGCGGCCGGAGCCGTCGGCCGCGCCGACCCACACCTGAACCGCGACGCCGCCCTGCTCGGGCACCATCAAGGGCGCTTCGAGGGTGAGGTCCTCCAGCTGGTCGCAGCCGGCTTCGTCGGCGGCGCGCACGGCCAGTTCGACGAACGCGGTGCCCGGCAGGAGCACGGTTCCGAGCACGGCGTGGTCGCTCAGCCACGGGTGCGTGCGCAGGGCCAGCCTGCCGGTCAGCAGCCGTTCGTCGCCGCCGGCCAGGGAGACGGCGGCGCCCAGCAGCGGGTGGTCGGCCGAGCCCAGGCCCGCGGCGCGGACGTCACCGGGAGCGGGCGGTAAGGCGTCGAGCCAGTAGCGCTCGTACTGGAAGGCGTAGGTGGGCAGGTCGACGCGGCGGGCGCCGGGGAAGAAGGCGTGCCAGTCCAGGGGGACGCCGTGTGCGTGCAGTTCGGAGACGGCGGCGACGAGTGCGGCCCGCTCGGGGCGGTCGGCGCGCAGGGCGGGCACGGTGACCACGTCGTCGTCCAGGCAGCCTTGGGCGAGGGCGCTCAGCACGCCGCCCGGGCCGATCTCGACGAGCGTGGTCACGCCCAGGTCGTGCAGTGTCCGGACGCCGTCGGCGAAGCGGACCGCTTCGCGGACGTGCCGGACCCAGTACTCGGGAGTGTAGAGCTCGGCCAGGCGGCCGGTGACGTTGGAGACCACCGGGATCCGCGGCTTCTCGAAGGTCAGCCCGCGGACCACCCGTGCGAACTCCTCCAGCATCGGGTCCATCAGCGGCGAGTGGAACGCGTGGCTGACCTTCAACCGAGTGGTCTTGCAGCCCTGTTGGGCGAAGGCCTCGGCGATCTCCAGTACGGCATCCTCGGCTCCGGAGACCACGACGGACCGGGGCCCGTTGACCGCCGCGATACCGACACCGTCGGTGAGGTGCGGAAGGATTTCGTCCTCGGTGGCCTGAACGGCGATCATCGCCCCGCCGGCGGGCAGCGCCTGCATGAGGCGGGCACGGGCGGACACCAGCTTCGCGGCGTCGCCGAGCGACAACACCCCGGCCACGTGCGCGACCGCGATCTCGCCCACGGAGTGACCGGCCACGTAGTCCGGCCGGATGCCCCACGATTCCAGGAGCCGGAACAGCGCCACCTCGACCGCGAAGAGCGCAGGCTGGGCGACGCCCGTGCGGTGCAGTTCTTCCGAGTCGACGTCGACCGCGGCGTCGAGGTGCGCGAAGACCTCGTCGTACGCGGCGGCGAACGCCGGGTAGGACGCGTACAGTTCGCGCCCCATGCCCAGGCGTTGCGATCCCTGGCCGGAGAAGAGGAACCCGACGCGCCCACCGGTGCCCGTAAGGCCGCGCGCGACGCCCGGGGCCGGGGAGCCGGAGGCCACGGCCCGCAGGCCCGCGGCGAGTTCCGCCGACGTCTCGCCCTGGACCACCGCCCGGTGCTCCAGGGCCGTGCGCGTCGTGGCGAGCGAGAACGCCACATCGAGCGGGGGGACTTCGACGTCCGTGCGGGACAGCAGGCGTTCGGCCTGTGCGCGCAGGGCCTCCTCGGTCCTGGCGGAGATCACCCACGGCACCGGTCCGCCCTCGGCCGGGCTCGCGGCCTCGGGGGCGACGGCCTCAGCGCTCTCCGCGCCTTGCCCGGGCGCTTCCGGGGCCTCGGCGTCCGGTGCGAACGCCTCGGCCGACGGGGCTTCCTCGATGATCGTGTGTGCGTTGGTGCCGCTGATCCCGAAAGAGGAGATGCCGGCCCGGCGCGGCCGGCCCGAAGCCGGCCAGGGCGTGCGCTCGGTGAGCAGCCGTACGGCGCCCGCCGACCAGTCGACGTGCGGGGACGGCGCGTCGACGTGCAGCGTGCGCGGCAGTTCGCCGTGGCGCATGGCCATGACCATCTTGATGATGCCCGCCACACCGGCCGCGGCCTGGGTGTGGCCGATGTTGGACTTGATGGAGCCCAGCAACAGCGGCTGGTCGTCGGGACGGCCCTGCCCGTACGTCGCCAGCAGCGCCTGCGCCTCGATCGGGTCGCCGAGCCGGGTGCCGGTGCCGTGCGCCTCCACCGCGTCGACCTCTGCGGTGGTCAGCCGGGCGGCGGCCAGGGCCTGGCGGATCACCCGCTGCTGGGAGGGTCCGTTGGGGGCGGTGAGGCCGTTGGACGCGCCGTCCTGGTTGACGGCGGAGCCCCGGACGACCGCGAGGATCTCATGTCCGTTGCGGCGGGCGTCCGAGAGGCGTTCCACGAGCAGCAGGCCGACGCCCTCGCCCCAGCCGGTGCCGTCGGCACCGGCCGCGAACGCCTTGCAGCGGCCGTCGGGTGCCAGTCCGCGCTGGCGGCTGAAGCCGACGAAGGTGGCGGGGCCGACCATCGCGGTGACGCCACCCGCAACGGCCAGCGAGCACTCGCCGTTACGCAACGAGTGAACGGCCAGGTGCAGGGCCACCAGGGACGACGAGCAGGCCGTGTCGACCGTGACGGCCGGACCTTCGAGGCCGAAGGTGTAGGCCACCCGGCCGGAGGCGACACTGCCCGAGGTACCCGTCCCCAGATAGCCCTCCAGGTCCTCCGGGGAGTTCTGGAGGGCGGCGAGGAACTCGTGGTTCATCACACCGGTGAACACGCCGGTCCTGCTCCCCGCCAGCGAGGCGGCATCGATGCCGGCCCGCTCGAAGAGCTCCCACGACGTCTCCAGCAGCAGCCGCTGCTGGGGGTCCATGGCGAGCGCCTCACGGGGCGAGATCCCGAAGAGGCCTGCGTCGAACCGCGCCAGGCCGTGCAGGAACGCGCCCTCGCGGGCGTAGCTGGTCCCGCGGGACTCCGGATCCGGGTCGTAGAGCGCGTCCAGGTCCCAGCCGCGGTCGGCGGGGAACTCCGAGACGGCGTCGCGGCCGCCTGCCACCAACTCCCACAGATCCTCGGGCGAGTCGACGCCTCCCGGGTAGCGGCAGCTCATCCCGATGATGGCCACCGGCTCCCCGGCGGCGTCCTCGTAGTCACGAAGGCGCCGCCGGGTCTCCTGGAGATCTGCGGTGACTCGCTTCAGGAAATAGCGGAGCTTGTCCTCGTTCGCCACGGAAATCGTCCCTCAACCCCTGCGATGACTTATCGGAATTCGGCAAAGGGTCACCGGGACGCGCCGGAGCGGTCAGGAAATCCCGAATTCCTTGCCGAGCAGATCGAATACTTCGTCGTCCGTGGCTGATTCCAGACCGCTGCCGCCCATACCAGGGCTTTCCTGGGCCGGCGCCTTGCCGGATTCACCGGCAATCGCCAACAGCTCCTGGAGCTTTGACAGGATCCGGTCGCGAGCTTCGCTCGCTGCCAACTTCGTGACCAATTCTTGTTCGATCCTGTCCAAGTCGGCAAGTAGGGAATCCACTAGGGCCGGTCCGGCCGCCCCCGCCGTCTGCGTGAACACATGACGGGCCAGGAGAGCGGGTGTCGGGTGGTCGAAGACCAGGGTGGCGGGGAGCCGCAGCCCGGTGGCCTTGTTCAGCCGGTTGCGGAGTTCCACGGCTGTGAGCGAGTCGAAGCCCAGGTCCTGGAAGGCATGTTCCGGCCGGACCATACGGTCCGACGCGTGCCCCAGGACCGCGGCCACCTCGGCTCGGACCAGATCCAGTACGGTCTTCTCCCGCTCGGCCTCCGGCAGCCCCTCCAGGCGTTCGGCCAGCGAGGAACCGGAGGAAGCGGCGGCGGCCGGCGCTGTCCTGCGGGCGGCCGCGGGCGGCACCAGGGCGCGCAACACAGGCGGCGCCTCACCGGCGCGCAGCGCGCCGGTGTCGATACGGACCGGGGCGAGTACCGCCTCGTCCGAAGCCAGCGCCGCGTCGAACAGCCGCAGCCCCTCCTCCGGCGGCAGCGGTAGCACGCCCGTGCGCGCCATCCGCGCCCGGTCGGCCTCGGCGAGGCCGTCTGTCATCGCACCGGACTGCTCCCATACACCCCATGCAAGCGATGTGGCGGGCAGCCCCGCACGGCGCCGGTGCGCCGAGAAGGCGTCGAGGAAGGAATTCGCCGCCGCGTAGCTCGCCTGACCGGCGCTGCCGACCAGGCCGGCGACGGAGGAGAACACCACGAAGGCTGCCAGGCCCATGTCCCGGGTGCACTCGTGCAGGTTCAGCACGGCGTCCACCTTGGGCCGGAAGACCTCCCTCATCCTCTCCGGTGTGACCGAGGCGACGACCCCGTCGTCGAGAACACCCGCGGTGTGTACGACGGCCGACAGCGCATGCCCGCCGAGCCCGTCCAGCATTGCGGAGACGGCCTCCCTGTCCGCGACGTCGCAGGCCGCCCAGGTGACCTCGGCACCGTGTGCGGCCAGTTCGGCCTCCAGCTCGGCCGCACCGGGCGCGTCCGCGCCCCGGCGGCTCGCCAGCAGGAGCCGGCGCACCTTGTGTTCGGACACCAGGTGCCGTGCGACCAGCGCGCCCAGCGACCCGGAGGCACCGGTCACGAGGACGGTGCCATCGGCGAGGTCTGGCGTGCCGGTGGCTGTCCCGGTGGCCTTCACCAGGCGCGGTACGAACACTTCCCCGTCGCGGACCGCGAACTGCGGCTCACCGGACACGAGTACGGCGGGCAGCACACGCACCGCCTCCTCGGTGTCCTCGGCCTCCACCAGCACGATCCGGTCCGGGTTCTCCGACTGCGCGGACCGCACCAGCCCCCACACCGCGGCATGAGCCAGATCACCCGGACGCGTCACCAACGCCAGACGCCCCGCACGCTCCTGCGCCAACCACCACTGCACCAACACCAGAACCTCACTCGCGATGCCGTGCACGCGGTCGGCTGTCTGTGTACCGGGCCCGGCGGGGCACGGGGCGACCGTGACCACTGCGACATCGGCAAGGGCCGGCTCGGCGGACAGAGAGGCCAGGTCCGCGTAGCTCCGTACGTCGAGCCCCGCGGCAGCGTCAGCCGGCGTGAGGGCCGCCGGCTGCCATGCGAGGCCGAACAGCGAGTCGTCGGCACGCCCGCCGGAGCCGCCCGCCGCGAGCAGTTGCTCGCGCGACACCGGCCGCAGCGACAGCGAGCCGGCCGTGGCAACGAGGCCACCCGAGGCGTCGGCCACGGTCAGCGACACCGCGTCCGTACCCGTGCGAGAGACCTTGACCCGCAGCGCCGTCGCCCCCGCGGCACGCACACCCACTTCGGACCAGGCGAAGGGCAGCAGCGGCTCGTCGACGACGGGGACGAGCCCGCCCGCGCCGATCGCGTGGAGCGCCGCGTCCAGCAACGCCGGATGAACGGCGAACGCGCCCGCCTCCGTGCCCTCGGGGAGGGCGACCTCGGCGAAGACGTCGTCCCCGCTGCGCCACACCGACCGCAGGCCGCGGAAGACCGGGCCGTAGCCCAGGCCGAGTCCGTCCAGGCTCTCGTAGAACCCGGTCAGGTCGACGGCCTCCGCACCCGCCGGCGGCCACGTGCCCAGGGCCGCGCCGTGCGGCGGCTCGGGCAGCGCGTCCGTCAGGAAGCCGACCGCGTGCCGCACCCACGGCGCGTCGTCCGAGGCGTCCTCAAGCCGCGAGTGCACGCTCAGCGCGCGCCTGCCCGGCTCTTCCTCGGCCCCGACCAACACCTGCAGCGCCACACCGCCATGGTCCGGGACGATCAGCGGTGCTTCCAGCGTCAGATCCTCGACCTGTGCACAACCGGCCTCGTCGCCCGCACGCACCGCCAGCTCCACGAGCGCCGTACCCGGCAGCAGCACGGTGTCCATGACCGTGTGGTCGGCGAGCCAGGGGTGTGTCCTGAGCGAGATCCGTCCGGTGACCAGGAACCCGCCGGCGCCGGGCAGCGCGACCGCCGCACCGGCCAACGGGTGCTCCGCCGCGGCCAGTCCGAGTCCGGTGGCGGCGGCTCTGCCGGTGAACTCCTCGGGCGCTTCCAGCCAGAAACGCTCGTACTGGAAGGCGTAGGTCGGCAGGTCGACGCGCCGGGCACCCGGGAAGACCGCCTGCCAGTCCGGGGAGATGCCATGGGCGTGCAGCTCGGCGAGCGCGGTGACGACGGCCTGCGGCTCGGGGCGGTCGGTCCGTACGACGGCGACGGTGACGATGTCGTCCACACAGCCCTGGGCGAGGGCGCTGAGGACACCTCCGGGGCCGATCTCCACGAACGTGGTCACACCCAGCTCGTGCAGACTCTGGACGCCGTCGGCGAAGCGGACCGACTCGCGGACGTGCCGCACCCAGTAGTCGGGCGTGTACGGCTCGGCCAGCCGGCCGGTGAGGTTCGAAACGACAGGAATGCGCGGCTCGTTGCAGGCCAGGCCGCGAACAAGCTGCGCGAACTCGTTCAGCATCGGGTCCATCAAGGGCGAGTGGAACGCATGACTGACCTTCAGACGGGACGTCTTGCGACCCCGGCCTGCGAAGATCCCACCGATGGCGGTGACCGCGTCCTCAGCACCCGAAACCACAACCGACTGAGGGCCGTTGACCGCGGCAATCCCGACCTCGTCGGTCAGGTACGACAGCACCTCGTCCTCGGTGGCCTGGACCGCCACCATCGCGCCCCCCGTGGGCAGGGCCTGCATCAGCGCGGCACGGGCGGACACCAGCTTCGCGGCGTCCTCGAGCGACAGCACCCCAGCCACATGCGCGGCCGCGATCTCCCCGACCGAGTGACCGGCCACGTAGTCCGGCCGGATGCCCCACGATTCGAGAAGCCGGAACAGGGCGACCTCGACCGCGAAGAGCGCGGGCTGCGTGGAGCCGGTCTGGTGCAACTCCTCCGAGTCCACATCGACGGGCGCGTCCAGAAGCCCGCACACCTCGTCGTACGCCGCAGCGAACACGGGGTACGCCTCGTACAACTCGCGCCCCATGCCGATCCGCTGCGAGCCCTGACCCGAGAACAGGAACCCGGTCTTGCCGTCGGTGTCCGGTTCGCCCAGGACGACCCGGGTGGACGGGGACCCTGCGGCCAGCGCGCGAAGCCCGTCCAGGAGTTCGTCCCGGTTCTCCCCCACCACGGCGGCCCGCTGCTCCATGACCGAGCGTGTGGTGGCGAGCGAGAAGCCGATATCGGCCGACATCAGGTCCGTGTCCGGGGCCAGGGCCAGGGACAGCAGTCGCTCCGCCTGCGCCCGCAGCGCCGCCTCCGTCCTGCCCGACAGCACCCACGGCACGACCGCGCGGGAGTCGGACACGGGCAGCAACTCCGCCGAGACGGGGGCCTGTTCGACAATGACGTGGGCGTTGGTGCCGCTGATACCGAAGGACGATACGGCGGTCCGTCGCGGGCGGTCCGTCTCCGGCCAGTCGACGGCCTCTGTCAGCAGCCGCACCGCGCCCGCCGACCAGTCCACGTGCGGCGTCGGCTCGTCCACATGCAGGGTCCGCGGCAGCACACCGTGCCGCATCGCCATGACCATCTTGATCACACCACCGACACCTGCGGCCGCCTGCGCATGGCCGATGTTCGACTTGAGAGAGCCCAGCCACAACGGCCGGTCCTCCGACCGGTCCTGACCGTACGTGGCGAGCAGCGCCTGCGCCTCGATCGGGTCACCCAGCCTCGTACCCGTACCGTGCGCCTCCACCGCATCCACTTGATCCGAGGACACACCGGCGTTCGCCAGCGCCTGCCGGATCACCCGCTGCTGCGCCGGACCGTTCGGAGCCGTCAGACCATTCGACGCACCGTCCTGGTTCACCGCAGTGCCCCGCACCACCGCCAGCACCTGGTGGCCGTTGCGCCGGGCATCGGACAACCGCTCCACCAGCAGCATGCCCGCACCCTCGGCCCAGCCGGTGCCATCGGCCCCGGCCGCGAACGCCTTGCACCGCCCGTCCGCCGACAGACCGCGCTGACGGCTGAACTCCACGAACGTCGAGGGAGTCGCCATGACGGTGACGCCGCCGACCAGCGCCATCGAGCACTCGCCACTACGCAGCGCCTGGGTCGCCAGGTGCAGCGCCACCAGCGAGGACGAGCACGCCGTGTCGACCGTGACCGCCGGGCCCTCGAGGCCGAACGTGTACGCGACCCGGCCGGAGGCGATGCTGCCCGCGCTGCCGCTGCCCAGGTAGGCCTCCATGCCCGCCGGAGCCGTTGTCACACGCCCGCCGTAGTCGTGGTACATCACGCCGGCGAAGACACCGGTCCTGCTGCCCCGCACCGCCGCCGGATCGATCCCGGCCCGCTCGAACGCCTCCCACGACGTCTCCAGGAGCAACCGCTGCTGCGGGTCCATCGCCAGCGCCTCACGCGGCGAGATCCCGAAGAAGGCCGGGTCGAACTCGGCGGCCTCGTGAAGGAAGCCACCATGCCGCACATAGGACTTGCCGGAGCGGTCGGGGTCCGGGTCGTAGAGGTCCTCGACGTCCCAGCCGCGGTCCTCGGGGAAGCCCGAGATCGCGTCGCCGCCGGAGGCGACGAGACGCCACAGGTCTTCGGGCGACCGCACGTCACCGGGGAACCGGCAGGCCATGCCCACGATCGCGATCGGCTCGTCCGTCCCGGTCACCGCGGCGACCTTGGCCTCGGGCCGCTCCTGCACGCCCAGCGTCTCGGCCAGCAGGAAGCGGGAGAGCGCGACGGGCGTGGGGTGGTCGAAGACCAGGGTGGCGGGGAGCCGCATCCCGGTCGTCGTGTTCAGCCGGTTGCGGAGTTCCACCGAGGTGAGGGAGTCGAAACCGGCATCCCGGAACGCGTGTTCCGGCTGGACGGACTGGGCCGAGGCGTGGCCGAGCACGGCGGCGACCTCGGTGCGCACCAGGTCCAGCACCACCTGCTCGCGCTCGACCGCGGGCAGCCCTGCCAGCCGTTGTCCCAGCGATCCCTTCGGCGCGATCTGCGCCGGGCGCCGCGCGGTACCCCGTACGGGGCCGCGCAGCCCCCGCAGGACCGGCGGCACCGTGTCCTGCAGCCCGCCCAGGTCCAGCCGCAGCGGGGCGACGACGGCCCGGTCCAGGGCCAGCGCCGCGTCGAACAGCCGCAGTCCTTCGTCGACGGCGATCGGGGCCAGGCCCACCCGCTTGAGCCGGGTGAGGTCCGCATGGGCGAGCCGGTCGGCCATGCCCCTGTCCTGCTCCCACAGGCCCCACGCCAGCGACGCGGCGGGAAGCCCCTGGGCACGGCGGGCTTCGGCGAAGGCGTCGAGGAAGGTGTTCGCCGCCGCGTAATTGCCCTGTCCCGCGCTGCCCAGGATTCCGGACACCGAGGAGAAGACGACGAACGCCGACAGGTCGCTCGTCAACTCATGGAGGTTGAGCACGGCGTCGACCTTCGGCCCCAGCACCTTGGCCATGCGCTCCGGCGTGAGCGCGGCGATCACGCCGTCGTCGAGGACGCCGGCCGTGTGCACCACGGCCGTCACCGGTGTGCCGGACAGCACCTCGGCGAGGGCGTCCCGGTCGGCCACATCGCAGGCCGCCCAGTACACTTCGGCGCCCAACGCGGCCAGTTCGGCCTCCAGCTCGGCCGCGCCGGGCGCGTCCGCGCCACGCCGGCTGAGCAGCAGCAGGCTGCGGACGCCGTGCTCGGCGACCAGGTGCCGTGCGACGAGCCTGCCCAGCGACCCGGATGCGCCGGTCAGCAGGACGGTGCCATCGGCGAGGTGCGGTGTGCCGGGGGCTGCCCCGGTGGCCTTCACCAGGCGCGGTACGAACACTTCCCCGTCGCGGACCGCGAACTGCGGCTCACCGGACGCGAGTACGGTGGGCAGCACACGGACCGCCTCCTCGGTGTCCTCGGCCTCCACCAGCACGATCCGGTCCGGGTTCTCCGACTGCGCGGACCGCACCAGCCCCCACACCGCGGCATGAGCCAGATCACCCGGACGCGTCACCAACGCCAGACGCCCCGCACGCTCCTGCGCCAACCACCACTGCACCAACACCAGAACCTCACTCGTGGCGCTGTGCACGCGGTCGGCTGTCTGCGTGCCGGACCCCGCCGGGCACGGAACGACGACGACGTCCGGTGTCCCTTCCGTCTCCCGCAGTGCGTCGAAGTCCGCGACGGGCTCGATCGTCAGCGCGTCGGTGGCGGAGGTAGAAGTGAACGGCGTCCACTCCAGCCCGAACAGCTGATCGCCGCCACCGGCACCGCGCAGTTGCTCCGCCGAGACGGGCCGCAACGACAGCGAGTCGACCGAGGCCACCGGGTCACCGGCGCCGTCGGCCACGGTCAGCGTCACCGAACCGGTGGCCGTCCGCGACAGCTTCACCCGCACCATCGCCGCACCGGCCGCCTGCACGACGACGCCGGACCACGCGAACGGCAGGGCCGGGCCGTCGTCCAGCGACACCAGCCCACCGGCGGCCAGTGCGTGCAGGGCGGCGTCCAGCAGCGCCGGGTGCAGGGCGAACGCCGCCGCCTCGACAGCCGACTCCTCCGGCAGCTCGACCTCGGCGAAGACGTCGCCCCCGCCGCGCCACACCGAGCGCAGGCCCTGGAAGACCGGACCGTATTCCAGACCCGCAGCAGCCATGCCCTCGTAGAACGCCGTCAGGTCGACGGCCTCCGCACCCGCCGGCGGCCATACGCCGAGGTCCGCAGCCGACGGTGCCTCTGCCGAGGACAGCACACCCGTCGCGTGCCGCAGCCACGAACCGTCGTCGACGCGCGAGTGCACGCTCAGCTGCCGCCGGCCGGACTCGTCCTCCGGGCCGACAGCCACCTGAAGAGTGACGCCACCACGCTCGGGCACGACCAGCGGAAGCTCAAGGGTGAGGTCTTCGATCCATCCGCACCCCGTCTCGTCCCCCGCCCGGATCGCCAACTCGACGAAAGCCGTGCCGGGCAGGAGAACGGTCCCGTTCACGGCATGGTCGGCGAGCCACGGGTGGGTTTCGAGCGAGAGCAGCCCGGTGAGCAGGACCCCGTCCCTGTCGGCCGTCGCAATCGCGGCACCGAGCAGCGGATGGTCCGCCGCCCACAGACCGGCGGCTCGGACGTCGCCGGACAGCTGGGGAACGTCGAGCCAGTAGCGCTCGCGCTGGAAGGCGTAGGTCGGCAGGTCGACGCGGCGGGCGCCCGGGAAGAGCGCCTGCCAGTCGGGCGAGATGCCGTGGGTGTGCAGCTGCCCGATCGCGGCAGTGATCGCGTACGGCTCGGGACGGTCGGCGCGCAGGGCGGGAACGGTGACGATGTCTGTGCCGTCGTCGAAGCAGCCCTGGGCGAGGGCGCTGAGGACGCCGCCCGGGCCGATCTCCACGAACGTGGTCACACCCAGCTCGTGCAGGGTCTCGATGCCGTCGGCGAAGCGCACCGCTTCACGGACGTGCCGCACCCAGTACTCGGGCGTGTACGGCACGGCCAGCCGACCGGAGAGGTTCGAGACCACCGGAATCCGCGGCTCACTGAACGTCAGACCACGAACAGCCTCCGCGAACTCCGCCAGCATCGGATCCATCAACGGCGAATGGAACGCGTGACTGACCTTCAGCCGGGACGTCTTGCGACCCCGACCGGCGAAC
>NZ_JAUYWJ010000048.1:0-44172 GCF_032656585.1 Streptomyces herbicida | reverse complement strand
ACACCCGACGCCGTCATTCCCGGCTCGGCCAGCGAGCCCCGATCACCTACGAGATCACCGTCCACCCAACATCAACTACCCTGGCCCGAGCCGCATAGACGTGTTCAAACTCCGGGGTCAAGGCCCCGGATCGACTGTGACACGCGGGTGGTCGGCGGCCAGCCGTGCTGCCGTCAGCCAGTGCGTCGTGGCGGAAAGGCCGTCCAGCAGGCCCGCCGCGGCCAGCAGGTGCGTGCCCGAGCAGATGGAGCCCACCCGGTGGGTCCCGGGCGCCGCCTCACGTAGCCAGTCGATGATCCCGCTGTCCAGCACCGGCTCCACGCCTTGGTCGTCCACACGGACGGCACCCGACACGAGCAACGTGTCCACGTCGCCGTTCACCTCGTCGAGCGGCAGGTCGGCCATCAGCCGGATCCCGCTGGAGGTCGCCACCGGAGCACCCTCGGCTGTCGCGATGCGGACGGTGTAGCCGGGCCGGCCGGTGCCGGCGACCCGGGTGGCGACCGAGAACACCTCGGCGGGACCCGTGACGTTGAGTAGTTCGACGCCCGGGAAGGCGGCGATGACGACCCTGTGCGGTTGGAGCATGCGCCGATCATTTCGCCCCGCCGCGATGGCCGCAATGACCAGATTCTGTCACATCCAGACACAGGCAGACGGCCAGGCTCCAGGACCGGGCTCATCGAGTAGCGACCTCATGAGCGCCTTCAACCTCTCCTGCCGGTCCCGACACGTAAGTGGGGAGACCCCGCCACTTGTCCGAAAGGCCCCGGGAGAGGCGGTGCGCGGAGCTGTTCATGCCCGCTCCGCGGTCGAAGGGCAGACCGGCAAACCGACCCTGATCATGACGGTACCGACCTCCGGGGCATGCCCCTGGGCGGGCCGGCAGTCAGGGCGGGCAGCCAGCACCTGGACCACCACGGACAACGCACCAGAGCACATCAACGTCGGCCTTCGCCCGCACCGAGGAGTAGCCGACCCGTGCCGCCGCAGGTCGAGGCCAGCAGCGGGCTGGACAGGGGCCGGCAGGACACGCCGCTCGTCGAGGACCTGGAGGGCTCGGCCGTCCATCGGGAGGGTGACCGCCGTCCGGCAAACGGTCGGCCGCTCAGGACCTTGTCGCCGCCCCGGCTGACGCAGCAGACCTCGCCGACTTCCTTGCCGTCAGGGCCGAAGATAACACGCTGGTGCGCTGATCCCTCTTCGAGGCGACGCCGAGCAGACTCCCCTGGCATGCTGCACCCATGTCGACCTCGCCCATACGCCCAGGCGGCCCCATCGATGTCCCCCGCCCGTCGGTCAACGGCCTGCGCCTGCAGGTGCGTCGGGCTAGCCGGGACGTTGGCGGGGCCGGTCGGGTGCTGCACGACATCACGCTCGACATCGCTCCCGGACAGCTCACCGTGATCGCCGGAAGCAGCGGCGCGGGTAAGACGATTCTGTTGCAGATGCTGGCGGGACTCAGCGCGCCGACCGAGGGCGAGGTGCTGCACGACGGGGGGCAACCTGGTCCGCCGGGGCGGGAGTTCGGGTTCGTTCCGCAGGAGGACATCATCCACCGCGAGCTGACGTTGCGCAGAACGCTGGTGTACGCGGCGGGCCTGCGCATGCTTCCGGGTACGCCGGCCCTGACCCTCACCGCGACCGTCGACCGGGTCCTGGAAACCCTCGGGCTCTCCGATCGGGCCGGGACGCCAGTGCGCGCGCTGAGCGGGGGTGAACGCAAGCGGGCCAGCATCGCGGTCGAGTTGCTGACCCGGCCCAGGGTGCTCTTCCTCGACGAGCCAACGTCCGGGCTCGACCCGGTCACGGGGGCCGACCTACTGCGGACCCTGCGCGCCCTGGCCGAGGACGGCACCACTGTCGTGCTGACCACCCACGTCCTCGCCGATCTGCTCCGCTGCGACCAGGTCGTGTTCCTCACTGCCCGTGGCGAGGTCGCGTACGCGGGCGAACCGGCCGCTCTGTGCGGAGCGTTCGGGGTCGGCACCGTCGAGGAGGTGTATGAGGCCGTGTCCGGCGGCGTACGCATCGAGCGAGCCGCACCCCCCGACGACATCCATCAGTCTGATGTCGGGTCGCAGTCCGGGGAACCGAAGCGCGTTGGTGCCCTGCGCCAGTGGGTGCTCTGCGCCGGATAGGCCAGCAGTCCGCGCGAGCGGCCGCCCTCGTGCCTCTGCAGAAGACCGAATCGCCGGCCCCGTGTGCACAGAGCGGCCTGCAGTCGACCCTCGTCCATCTGCAGGCCGGGCCCAATCACAGGTACATAGGCGGTCGCGGCTCCCCGTGCCCGCGCGTACTCCCTCAGGCCGTTGACCGAGTTGTGGTTGTCGAGCGACATCACGAGCCTGCCGCCGCGCGTGAAGGGATACGCCTCGCCGACCAGCCGCAGGGCGCCCGTTGCGTTGGGAGTAAAGATCACCGCGTACTCGGCGGGGTCGGCGTTGAAGTGTCGCAGGACGGCCTCGCGCGCCTCGGCGAGCAGAAGTCCGGAGGAGAGGGAGGCCGGGCTCTCCGAGTGCGGGTTGCCGAACAGTCCGCCGGTGATCCGCTCCGCGCTCCCGGTGACGAGGGAGCGCGGGGGAAGTCCGGCGCCCGTGTGGTCGAGGTAGGTGTGTCCGCCCTCGTCGAGGAAGCCGAACTCGCTCGCCCGCAACTCTGTGAAGCCGTCGGAAATGTCCCCTCCCCCGCCGCGTATGCGTCCGGTGGTGTCTGCCGTTTCCATGAGAACCCCTTCGCATAGCGCTTCGACAACGGTATCCGCGTGCGACAGGTTCACCACTGCGCCACGACGGCGAACGGTGTTCGAATGGGCTCCGGGCACGCCAACCTACGTAAAGGAGTGCCTTTTTGACCGTTGAGCTGACGGCGGCACGGATTGCCGGCCCGGCTGGGGCAAAGCAGCAGGCGGACGCCGGGTGGGATCCGGTCCGTCGTGCTCGCGCGCCGGTCTTGTCGGCGTACTGACCGAAGATGAAGTCGGCGAGCCGGCTGTCCGCGTCAGGTCTAACGGAATCAGCAGGGGTGGCCCCACCCGACCGGTCCGCAATCTCGGCCATCGCGAACGTCTTCCGACTGCTACGGGAGCCTCTGATGCACCACTGACGCCGGGTCCTCGCGCCGCCGACCTGCCTGCAACCGCGGCGTGACCGCGACCCGCGGTCCGGTTCCCCCGGTGCTCGCGCCACCGTTCAGCGTCGGGTAGCCCGGGGCCGGCGCGACGCGGCCCCGGGCTACGCGGTGACGCTACTCGTCCAGGCAGCGGTCGAGGAGCTCGGCCAAAGCGGCGACGGCGGGCGCGCGCAGCATGGTGTGGTGGTCGCCCGCGACCGGCAGAGCGGCCGCGTCCCCGGTGGTGAACGCCCGCCATCCGGCGAAGCGTTCCTCCGCCACTGTGGCGTCCCCGGCCACCATGAGGGTCAACGGACCGTCGTAAACAGACGGTTGCCAGACAGCGGCGGACGAGACCATCGCTCCGAAGACGCCCAGCCGTGCGGCCACCTCAGGCATCGCCTCCTCGGCCACGAGGCCGGCCTCACGGATCGCGGACAGCACCGTCTGCGTCCGGGCAGCGGGGCCGAGCGGCCTCAGCTGCTCGACCTCGAGCGGCGGCATCGGACGGCCGACCAGACCGGCCAGGTCCCGCAGGAACAGCCACAGCACCAGGGCATGCTCCGGTGGGGCGTCCAGCCTCGGCGGGATCGCCGGGTCGAACAGCACCAGGGCGGTGACCTGCTCGCCCGCCGCCCTGAGCTGAGCGGCCAGCTCGTGGGCGACCGCGGCACCCGTCGACCAACCGCCGAGCCGGTACGGCCCGTTCGGCTGCTCGGCCCGTATCTGTTCCACATAGTGGGCCGCAAGAGCCGGCACGGAGGCCAGCTCCGGACCGTCCGGCGCCAGTCCCTCCGCATCCAGCGCGAAGAACGGCCGGGCGCGGGGCACCGCCGTGGCCAGCGCGGCGTAGGGGGCGGCGGAGCCGTTGCTGGCGTGCACGCAGAAGAACGGCGGCAGGTCGCCGTCCCGGCGCAGCGTCACCAGTGCGGCGGGCCTCCCCCCCGTCGTGGACGTGGCCCCGGACGGGTCGGCCGCGCTCAGCGCCCGGGCCAGCGCGCGGATGGTCCGGTGGGTGTAGATCAACCTGGGCGTCAGCGCGATCTCGTCGCGCCGGGCCCGGGCCACCAGTTGCAGGGCGAGGACGGAGTCGCCGCCGAGGTCGAAGAAGTCGTCCGTCACCCCCGGACCGGGTGTGCCGAGGACCTCCGACCACCGTGCCGCAAGCCGTCGTTCCAGCTCCGTGGCCGCCTCCACGCGGGCGGTCCGGGACCGGTCGGGCAGTTCGGCCGTCCGCAGCGCCGACCGGTCGATCTTGCCGCTCGCGGTGCGTGGCAGTGCGCCATGGATCACGGCGAGCCGCGGGCGCAGCGCCTCCGGCAGGCCCTCCAGTCCTGCGAGGACCTCCTCAGCAGTCAGCCGGACACCCTCACGGGGCACCACGTGCGCCACCAGGCGCACACCACCGCGGTCCGCGGGGTGCACGACGACTGCGGCCTCCGCCAGCTGCCCGCCCGAGTGCAATGCCGCCTCGATTTCGCCCGGTTCCACTCGAACGCCGTTGACCTGGACCTGGTCGTCGGTGCGGCCCAGGAACTCGAGTGAGCCGTCCGGCAGCAGTCGGGCAAGGTCTCCGGTCCGGTACATCCGGGCACCGGGGACGCCGGCATACGGGTCGGGCAGGAACGCCTCGGCCGTACGTCCCGGGTGGCCGTGATAGCCACGGGCCGGCGCCTCGCCTCCGATGAAGATCTCGCCGACGCAGCCGGGCGGCACCGGGAGGAGGTTCTCACCGAGCAGGTGGATGCTGACGCTGTCGATCGGCCGTCCGACGGGCACGGTGGCCGGCCCGTCCGGCTGCCCGCGATCCGAGGCGTCGGTCCGGTGGAAGGTGGCGTCGATGGTCGCCTCCGCCGGGCCGTACTGGTTGATCACCTCGCAGTCCAGCACTGCGCGCAGCTCCGTCAGCAGCCGGGCGGGAAACGCCTCGCCGCCCACCAGCAGCAGGCGCAGCGCCGGGTACCGGGCCGGTCCGGGCTCGTTCACCAGCCCGCCGAGCAGAGAGGGCACGAGGTGGGCGACAGTCGCCCCCGTGCGGCGAAGCAGTTCGCCGAGGCCTGTGCTGCTGTCCTTGAGCTCGGGCGCGGCGATCAGGCAGGCGCCGGCCAGCAGTGGACCGAAGATCTCCCAGACGGCGAAGTCGAACACGGGCGAGGCGAGGGCCAGCATCCGGTCTTCGGGCCGCAGCGGGTAGGCCCGTTGTGACCATTCCAGGCGGTTGGCGAGCGCGCGGTGCGACACCGCGACCGGCTTCGGCCGGCCGGTGCTGCCCGAGGTGAACACCAGGTAGGCGAGTGCCTCGGGGTGCGGATCGGCATCGGACTCGGGCGCGGCGGATGTGCGCAGGTGCTGCGGAGTGACGCAGCGCACCCCCGGCGGTACGGCCTCGGTCAGCCCACCGGGTTCGGTCGCGACGACCAACCCGGCCCCGGCGTCGATCAGCATGGCCCGAAGCCGTTCTGTCGGCTGACCTGGATCGCAGACCACGAACGGCACGCCGGCCAGCAGGCAGCCGACGGCGGCCGATACCAGGTCGACGCCGCGCGGCAGGAGCAACGCCACGGTGGGCTCTTGACCGGTCGCGGTGGCGGCCAGCGTCGCGCGGGCCGTGGCGCCGAAGCTCCGTGCGGTGGCGAGCAGTTCCCGGTGGCTGACGGATTGCCCGGACGATTCGACTGCCGTCCGGTCGCCGCCCGCCGCGAGCACGGCGGCCAACCTCGGCGCCACGGGGCGGGCCGGGGGTGCCGCCTTCGCGCCGTGCGCGGTGTCGGCGAGGCGGAGCCGTTCGGCCTCGGACAGGAGCGGGGTCGCCGTGTGCGGCAGTTCCGGTGTGCTGGTGAGCGTGGCCAGGGCCAACCGGTACCGGTCGACCATCGCCTCGATGAACTCCGGGCGGTACTGGGCGGGGTCGAAGGCGATCGACAGCTCGATCCGCCCGCTGGCCGGGTCCTGTATGAAGTCCGTCATCAACGGCAGGTTGGTGTCCCCGTGGAACCGAGCGTCCAGCACCTCGAGTCCGCTGCGTGTGGCCAGTTCGCCGTATCGGTGGAAGTGGACGTAGTTGAAGGCGGCTTCGAACAGCGCATCCGCCTCCCGGGCCCGGCGGATCCTGCTCATCGGGTACCACCGGTGCGGGAGCATCTCCCGCTCTTCGGCGAAGACGTGGCCGAGGAGGTCCAGCCAGCTGCCCCGGGGCAGCGCGGTGCGCAGCGGCAGGGTGTTGAGGAACAGTCCCAGCATCCCCTCGGAGTTCTCCACGTCCTCGGGCCGGCCGTTGGTGACGAGGCCGGTGACCACGTCGTCGCGTCCGGTCATCACCGACAGCACCTTGAGGTGGACGGCGAGCAGTGCGCTCTTGAGCGGCACACCGGCCTGCTGGGCGACCCGGCGCAGCGCCTCGCAGATCTCCGGAGGGAGTTCCGTGCCGAGCCGCTGCTCGCCGGCGCCGTCGGCCAGGCCGCTGCCGCCGAGGCGGGCGGTCGGCAGGTCTTCGGTGCGGCGGGCCCACCAGTCGCCGTCCGTTCCTTCGAGTGCGGCCCGCTCCAGGGCGAGGAAGCGATCGTAGGAGGCGATGGGGGCCGGTGCCGGGGCAGGGGCGGTCGGATCGGCCGCATGCCGGTAGCAGTCCATCAGTTCGGCCAGCAGGACGGTGACGCTCCAGCCGTCCAGCACCGCGTGGTGCACGGCCAGGGTCAGCTGGAACTCGTCGTCGGTGAGCCGGTGCAGGACGAAGCGCACCAGTGGCGCCTGCTCGAGGACGAACGGGGTCGCCCGCTCGTCCTCGATGTCCGCGTCCACCCGCCAGCGCTGCCCGTCGGGGCCGATGGCCCGCAGGTCCACCACGCGGAGCGGGGTCGGAATGCTGCGGTGCACCATCTGGAGTGGTCCGACGGGATGCGCCAGGTCGATCGACACCCGCAGCATCGGGTGCCGTCGGCACAGCTCGGCGACGGCCTGTTCGAAGGCCGGCACGTCGAGCGCCGAGCGCAGCCGGAGCGTGGTGACGTCGTGGTAGAGCAGGCGCTCGCCGCGCTCAAAGGCGGTGTGGAAGAGCATGCCCGCCTGGAGGCTGGACAGGGGCCAGGCCTCTTCCACCTCATCGGGCAGCTGCGCGCGCACGCTCCGCGGCAAAAGCTGCGCCGAGGTCGGGGACGGCACCTCGCCGTCCTCTTCGGCGGCGGTCACCAGCGGGGTCAGCGCGCCGATGGTGGGGTGCTGCATCAGGTCCGTGACGTGGACCAGCAGCCCGCGCCGACGAGCCTGCGAGCGGACCTGGACCACCCGGATGGAGTCGCCGCCGAGGTCGAAGAAGTTGTCCTCGACACCGACCCGTTCGCGGCCCAGCACCTGCTGCCAGACCTCGGCGAGGATCTGCTCGACAGGAGTGCGTGGCGCCACGTACCGGGCCGCCGCCCGGGTCTGGGCGAGCTGCCGGAGGGCGGCGTAGTCGACCTTGCCGTTGGGCAGGGTCGGGAGCTCGGCCAGCTCGGCCATGGAGGGCACCATGTAGGCCGGCAGCGTCCGTTCGGCCGTCGCCCGCACCGACTCGGCGGTGGCCGGGGCGCGCAGCACGAGGTAGGCGGCGAGCCGGGCCGCACCGGAGTCGTCGGTGCGGGTGACCACGGCCGCCGTGATGACCCCGGCCTGGGCCGCAAGCCGGCTCTCGATCTCCTCCAGCTCGACGCGGAAGCCCCGGATCTTGACCTGCCGGTCGGTGCGGCCGAGGAACTCCAGCGCGCCGTCGGGCCGATGGCGCACCAGGTCGCCGGTGCGGTAGACACGGGCGTCCGGTTCGGGGGTGAACGGGTCGTCGAGGAAACGCTCGGCGGTGAGGTCGGGGCGGCCCACGTAGCCGGCCGCGACACCCGGGCCGCCGACGTAGAGCTCGCCGCGGGCGCCGTAGGGCACCTGCGTGCCGTCCGGTCCGACCACGTAGAGCCGGGTGCCAGGGGTGGGCCGGCCGATCGGCACCCGCTCGCCGCCGTCCAGGGCGGCCTGGTGGACGGTGCACCAGACGGTGGCCTCGGTCGGCCCGTACTCGTTGAAGAGCGGTACGCCGGGCAGCACTTCGTGGTGCCGCTCCACCAGGCCGGCCGGGCACTCCTCGCCGGCGACCACGGCGCGGCGCAGCCGTCCGGGGTCGGCGGCGTCGAGTTCCTCCAGCAGGGCGCGGTACAGCGAGGGCACGCAAAGCAGGTCCGTCACGCCGTGCTCGACGGCCAGCAGGGCCAGCGCGGTCGGGTCGGTCGACTGCTTGTCGCCGGGCACCACCAGGCAACCGCCCGCGCACAGGGTGCCGAACAGGGCGGCGATGGAGCTGTCGAAGGCGATTGTGGGGATCAGCAGCGCGGCGCTGTCCTCCTCGGGCCGATAGACGTCCAGCCGGGCCCGCGTCGAGTGGGTCAGGTTGCGGTGGGTGACCTCGACGCCCTTGGGGCGTCCGGTGGAGCCGGAGGTGAAGATCACGTACGCCGGGGTGTCCGGCGTGACCGGCACCGGGACCGAGGGCTCGGCGGCCGACCAGGCGAGGCCCGGGTCCACCACGGGCAAGCCGGGCAACGCGTCGCCCAGCGCCTGTCGGCCGTTCGCGTCGGCCAGCAGCACGGTGGCCTCGGCGTCCGCGACCATACCGGCGAGCCGTTCGGCCGGATTACGGCTGTCCAAGGGCACGTAGGTGGCGCCGCAGCGGAGGACTGCGAGTACGGCCACGGGGATCAGCACGCCGCGGTCGAGACACAGCGCGACCCGGTCTCCGGGGGTACAGCCGGCCGTGCGCAGGGCGGCGGCCAGCGAGTCGGCCGCCGCGTCGAGTTCGGCGTAGTCGAGCCGGCCGTCGTGGGAGACGACCGCGCAGGCGTCGGGGTGGGCGAGCACGCGCTCGCGTATCAGGTCGAGCACGGTGTCTTCGGAATCCGCCAGTGCGGCGCCGGTGCCGTGTCGTCGGCGCAGCTCGGCGTCGAGTTCCGTGTCCGGGACGAGATCGCCCAGGGGCATCGCAGGCTCGGCGCAGGACTGCGCCAGCGCGGCGGCCGTACGGGCCGCCAGCAGTTCGGCCGTCTGGCGGTCGCAGCGGTGGGCGTCGTAGTCCAGGCGCAGCTCGAGCCGGTCGGGCTCATGGCGGACGGCCAGCAGCCGCAGGTCGTGGCGGTCCGCCCGGTCGGTGACGACGACTGCGCCGACCGCTCCGCCTGCGACCAGCGCGGAGACGTCGAGGTATCCGGCCGAGAAGCGGCAGTACGGCTCGCGATCGCCGGTCGCGGTGGCGTCCCAGCGGAAGACGTCGACGTCGTCGGTGGCCTGCAGGATGGCCGCGTCCACCGCGCGAGCCAGTGAGAGGATGTCCTGGCCCCTCAGCGGGACGGTGACGGGCACGGTCCGGTCGTACGGACCGGGGGCGCCCTCGAGTTCCGGGGCGCTGCGGCCGCTCACGGTCACCCCGAGCGGTATCGGCTCCTCGGTATTGGCTCCGGCGAGCACCACGGCCCACGCCGCCGCGATGAACGCCCTTTCCGAGACGCCGAGTTCCACGGTCCGTGCGGCGATGTCACGGGAGCGTTCCCGGTCCAGGACGAGGGCCAGGGTCTCGGGCCGGTAGTCCGCCGGGCCGGCCGGGCGGAGCGGCAGATCCGGCTCGGCCGTCTCGGCGGCCAGCGCCCGGCGCCAGCGGTCGCGTGCGCCGGCGGTATCGGGCTCGTCGAGCAACTGGTGGAACCACTCGGCGACGTCGGCGTACTGGACCGGCTCCTGCTCGTCGTCCTCCGCGGCACCGCCGAGCGCGGCCGAGAGCAGTTGGACCAAGGTGGGCAGATCGGCCGCCGCCGGATCGACGGCGAGGGTCAGCCGACGGGTGCCGTCGACGGGTTCGCCGACGCTCAGCCGTACCGGCCGGTCGCCGTCCGCGGCGTCGGGCGCGCCGATCCGAGGCTCGTCCTCGATGACCTGCACCGGCACGCCCGCGCCGGGTGCCGTCACCACCCGGGTGCGCAGGATCTCGTGGCGCGCGACCTCGGCGAGCAGTGTCTGCCGCAGGCGTTCCGGGTCGATGTCGCCCGGCAGTGCCGCCTCGATCCGGAGGGCGTACGGGTCGGCGTCGGCCAGTGCCGACCGGAGCCGGTGCAGGTGGTGCTGGGCCGGGGAGACCCGGAAGCCCGCGATGTCGTCACTCATCACGCCTCCTCACCCTCGCCGTCGGCGGTCAGTGTGACGTCCTCGCCGACGACGGGGTCGGTCATGGCGACGAGGATCTTGCGGTCGCCCTCGTAGGGCCGACGGGCGTGCGCCACCGACATGTTGTCCAGCAGCATCACGTCGCCCTTCTCCCAGCGGAAGGCGACCTCCTCCGTGCGGTAGGCCTCATTGATGGCCCGTACGTCCTCGTCGGGTATCGGGGAGCCGTCACCGTGTGCGGTGGTGAACGGCAGGCCCTCCTCGCCGAGCGCGTCGACCAGCGCCTCCCGGGTCTGCGGATCGCGGCTCGAGACGTGGAAGAACGCGGCGTGGTTGAACCACAGCTGTTCGCCCGTCGCCGGATGGGTGCGTACGGCCGGGCGGACCTGCACGGTCCGCAGGTGGTCGTCGTCCAGCCATTCGGTGATGGTGCCGTTGGCCTCGGCGTAGCGGTCGACATCCGTGCGGGAGTCGGTCTGGTACGCCTCCTGCCAGGTGAGGCCGAAACCGCTGTTGTAGTTGCGCACATAGCGCACGCCGAGCCGCTCCAGTCGCTCGCGGACGGCGGCGGGGATCCGCTCCTTGATCCGGCGGTTGTCGGCGATCGGCGTCTCGCCGCCCACGGGCGGCGCGATCAGGCAGCAGAAGAAGAGCTTCTGCGGCCATGCCGTCCAGTACGTGCCTTCGTTGTGCAGCTCGATCCGCTCGGCCGCCGGGTAAGTGGTGGAGAGGTAGACGTTGTCCCCCACCTCGTCGCGCGGGGTGGAGCGGTCGCGGTACTGCAGCGGCTCACCGTCGGAGACAGCCGCGACGAACCTCTGGAAGCCCGAGGCGTCCGCCACCGGCCAACCGCGGAACAACAGCGCACGGTGTTCCAGGAGTGTCGCGCACACCCACTCCTTGCTCGCGGCGGCCCAGGTCGCCAGGTCGGTGCCGGCCTCCTTCGGGCGCACCACCATCGGCAGCGTGTCCCCCGCGGCCAGCGGCTCGATCGTGACCGCGTCGGGGCCGGCTGCGGAGCGGACCGCCCTGCGGACCGTCCCCCCGCGTGAGAACTGCGCGCTCATCAACACTCATCTCCTTGCTTGACATGGCCGTGCTGGTCGATGGGGCCGGCCTCGGCGGCCGGCCGGGGAGGGGTGCGCCGGGAGACCGAGCGAAGCCCAGGCCTGGGTCGCCGGGGCGCAGGCGTGGTGCCGGCGGTGGCACGCAGCTCGCTCAGCGCGGCCTCCGGCTCGGCCAGGGCGGCCGTCAGGACGGCGCGGAAGCCGTCGGCCACCCGCTGCGGCAGTTCCTCGCCCAGGACGTCGGCTGCGAAGTCCCACCAGCAGACGAGTTCTTCGCCGGTGTCGGTGACATCCAGTGCGAGCGTGAACTTGGTGGTGGCGGGCCGTTGCGGTACCGGTTCCATGGCCGTGCCGCCGGGGCCCGAGGCAGCCATCGGGGTGTTCTGCAGGACGAACCAGGCGTGGTAGGGATCCCCTCGGAGCTCGGCGGTGTCCGCCGACACCGAGCCGTGCTCCAGTACGGCCACCAGGTGGTCCCGGACCTCCCGCACGGCGCCGGCGAAGGTCGCGGCGCGCTCGGCGGAGGGAAGCACGGCCGTGCGGATGAAGCAGCCGACCAGGCCCTCGTCCTGCGGGGTACGGCCCGCCGTGGGGAAGCCGAGCACCGGGGCTTCGACCCCGACCGCCGTCAGCGCGAGCTGGAAGACGGTGGCCAGGTGAGCGAAGGGCGTCACCCCCAGGTCGCGGCAGGCTTCCATCACCCCGGCGCGCACATCCGCGGCCAGGGTCACGGTGCGCCTACTGGCCCGGTAGGGCCCGTGCTGCGGCGCGCCGGGAAGTGCGGGCAGCGGCTCGGCGGCCTGGTGGCTGTCCAGGTATGCGCGCCACCAGGCCACGTCGTCCGCCGTCTCCCCGGCATCGAACCGGGCACGTGCGCGGGCCGCCGCCTCGCGGTAGCCGAGGGCCGGGAGCGGCCGGGGCCGGTCGGCTCCGTACGCCGCCGAGATCTCGTCCAGCAGCACGCCGAGCGACCACCCGTCGCAGATCAGGTGGTGGACCACCAGGACCAGGACATGTTCCCGCTCTCCGGCGGGGACCAGCGCGGCCCGCCACAGCGGCGGCCGCTCCAGGTCGAAGGGGCGGGCCAGCTGCTGCTGATAGAGGTCGGTGACAAAGGCCTCGTGGTCCGCGTCCGCGGGCGGGTGGAGCACGGTCAGCGGGGCCGGACCGGCGTCGGCCGGCCGCATCCTGACGCCCTCGGCGGTGTCCACGAAACCGACCCGCAGCGCCTCCTGGCGTGCGATCACCTCGGTGAACGCGTGCTCGAGCCGGGCCTGGTCCAGCGGACCGCGCAGGCGCAGCACGGCCCCGATGTGGAAGGCGGACGTCCCCGGTGTCAGCTGCTCGGCCAGGTAGATGCCCTGCTGCTCCGGTGAGAGCGGCGAGGGCGTCGCCGGATCTGTCAGCGGCTCGACCTCGTCCGTCTGCGGACGGCCGGCCGCGGACAGAGCGGCGGTGATGTGCCGGGCGACCGCGGCAGGCGTGGGCTCCTCGAACAGCATCCGCAGGGGCAGCCCGACGCCGAAGCGCTGCGCCAGACGGTTGTTGGCCCGCACCGCCGAGAGCGAGTTGCCGCCGATCTCGAAGAAGCTCTCGTCGACGCCGGCAGAGGGCAGGCCGAGCACCTCGCACCAGACCTGGCAGACTTCCTTCTCCACCAAGGTGCCGGCCGCCGCCCGAGCGGTGACCGGCTCCCGGCTCGGCGCGGGCAGCGCCGCCCGGTCGATCTTGCCGTTCACGGTGAGCGGGACCTTGGGGATCGGCACGAGGTGCACCGGAACCATGTACTCCGGCAGCCGGGCGCGCAGGAACTCCCGCAGCTCGGCGGCGGCCGGCGGTTGTGCGCCGGGCAGCGGAACCGGATAGCCGATCAGTTCCGTCCCGCCGTCGGGAGCGGCGGCGGCGACCACCACCGCGCCGGTCAGTGCCGGGTGCCGGGCCAGCACGTTCTGCACCTCGCCGGGCTCGACCCGGAAGCCGCGGATCTGCACCTGGTGGTCGGCGCGGCCGAGGTAGTACAACTCGCCGTCGGCGTCGTAGCGGCCCAGGTCGCCCGAGCGGTACAGCCGGGCCTCGGGCCGGGGGTCGTACGGGTCGGGGACGAAGCGCTCGGCGGTCAGCTCGGGCAGGTTCAGGTACCCCACGGCCAGTCCAGCGCCGCCGACACAGATCTCACCGGGCACGCCGATCGGCACCAGCGCGCCGTCCGGGCCCAGCAGCCGGATCCGTAGGTCGGGCAGGGCCGTGCCGATGGGCGTGCCGACCGTGGAGCGGACGTCGGCGGCCTTGATCCGGCGGTAGGTCACATGCACGGTCGTCTCGGTGATCCCGTACATGTTGACGATCTCGGGCCGCCGGTCACCCTGGCGGTCGAACCACGGGCCGAGGATGCCGACGTCCAGGTTCTCGCCGGCCAGCACGACCGAACGCAGTGCGAGCGGGCCTGCCGTCGAGCGCGCCTCGGCCTCGATCAGCGACTGGAAGGACGACGGCGTCTGGCTGAGCACCGTGACGCGCCGTTCGGCCAGCAGCCGCACCAGGGCGTCCGGGTCCCGGCTGGTCCAGTGGTTCACCGTCACCAGGGCGGCACCGTGACACAGAGCGCCGAAGATCTCCCACACCGAGAAGTCGAAGGCGTGCGAGAAGAACTGTGCGAACACGTCCTCGGGACCGAATGCGAACCATTGCCGGGTGACCCCCAACAGCCTCGCCACGTTGTGGTGCGTCACCTCCACACCCTTGGGACGGCCGGTCGAACCGGAGGTGTAGATGACGTAGGCGGGGCTCTGAGGGTCCGGCGGACGGGGGGTGAAACCGGCCGAGGCAGCCTGTACTTCGGGCGTGTCCACGAGCACTGCGAGTGCGTCGCCGGGCGGCTGCCGGTCCATGAGGGACCGTTGGGTCAGCACCAGGCGGGCACCGCTGTCGTCGAGGGCGAGTCCGAGCCGTTCGGCCGGATGCGTCGGGTCCAGGGGAACGTACGCGGCACCGGCCTTCAGCACGCCGAACACCGCGGCGATCAGGTCGGCACCGCGCTCGAGCAGGACACCGATCCGGTCCCCGGGGGTCGTCCCGCGGGCGGCCAGGACGCCGGCGATCCGGTCCGACGCCTCGTCGAGCTGCCGGTAGGACCAGGTGACCGCGCCGTCGATCACGGCGGGCCGGTCGGGGTGCGCGGCCACCGCGCCGGCGAACAGGTCGACCAGCGAGCTGCCCGCCGGCCAGTACTCGGTACCGGTGTTCCACGCCTCGGTGAGCAGCTGCTGTACGGAGTCGGGTACCCGGACCAGCTCGGCCAGCGGTTGGTCAGGTTCGGCCACGGCGCGGCGCAGCACCTCGAGGAAGTGTTCTCCGAGCCGGGCCACGGTGTCCGGGAGGAACAGCTCCTCGTCGTACTCGAACCAGCCCTGCAGACCGTCGTCGTGCTCCTGGACGTGCAGCGCGAGGTCGAACTGGGCGATTCCCGGGTCGAGGTCGACCGGCGACAGCTCCAGGCCTGCCAGCCGTACGTCCCCGTTGATGCGGTTCTCCAGGGTGAACAGCACCTGGGCAAGCGGGTTGCGGTCGAGCTGCCGCCCGGTCCCGGCAAGCTGGACGACCTGGTCGAAGGGCACGTCGGGGTTGGCGAGCGCCCTCAGGACGCTGTCGCGTACCCGGTCGAGCAGCCCGGTCGTGGTCTCGACGCCCTCCAGCCGTGCGCGCACCACGACGGTGTTCACCAGGTAGCCGACGATGCCCTCCAGCTCGGCCCGGTCACGGCCGGCCACCGGAGTCGCCACCAGCAGGTCCCGGCTGCCGGTGTGAGCGTGCAGCACCGCGGAGAACAGGGCGAGCAGGGTGGCGAACGAGGTCGTGTTGCGCGCGGCGCTCAGCGCGGCGAGGTCCCGGGTGAGGTCTGCGGGCACCTGGATCCGATGACGGCGGCCGCGGTGGCGCTGGACGGCCGGGCGGGGCCGGTCGACGGGCAGCTCCAGCACGGTCGGGGCACCCTCGAGATACTCCGACCAGAAGGCGGTCTGCTCGGCGAGGTGGTCGCCCGACACCAGTGCGCGCTGCCATGCCGCGTGGTCGGCCGCGTGCAACGGCGCGGGCGGCAGTTGGGGCGGGCGTCCGGCGGTGAGCGCGTCGTACAGCTCGACGAGTTCGCGGGTCAGCACCAGGAAGGACCAGCCGTCGGTGACCAGATGATGCATGGTCACCACCAGCAGGTGGCGCTCGGGCGCCAGTCGGATCAGCGCGGCGCGCAGCAACGGGCCGGCCAACAGGTCGAACGGCCGCCGCAGCTCGGTCAGCGCCATCTCCCGCGCCTCGGCCTCGACGTCCCCCGTGGTGCCGGTCGGCAGCAGCACCGGCACCGTGACCTCGTAGGGCTCGTCGACGATCTGCACCGGCGAGTCGCCGTGCAGCGCCACCCTGGTGCGCAGGGCCTCGTGCCGGTCGACCAGCGCCGTGAATGCCCGCTGCAGCGCTGCTCGGTCGAGCACGCCGTCCAGCATCAGGGTCTGCGGCACGTTGTAGGCGTTGCCGCCGGGCTCCAACTGCTCGATCATCCACAGGCGTTCCTGGGCGGGCGAGAGCGCCAGCGCGCCGCCGCGGTCGGCCTGCTGTACCGGCAGGTCCGGACGGCTCGCGCCGCGCAGCGCCTCGGCGGCGACCGCGATCGCCAGCCCGCGCGGAGTGGGATGGTCGAAGATCAGCTGAAGCGGGAGCCGGATCTTCACCAACTGGGATATCCGCGAGAGCAGTTGCACGGCGACCAGCGACTGGCCGCCCTGCTCGAAGAAGTTGTCCTCCGGCTCCGGTGGAGCGCCGAGGAGCACCTCGGCCCACGCCCGGTCGACGGCGGACCGCACGGCAGCAAGGTCCGGCGGGCCGTCGCCGGATGCGGCTGCGACCGGCTCCTGCGGTGGGGCCTCGGCCGTGCCGCTGCCGCCCAACTGGGGCTGCGGCGCGTCGATCCAGTGGCGGCGGCGCTGGAACGGGTACCCGGGCAGCGGCACCCGGTGGCCGGCGGCGCCGTTCACGGCCGTGAGGTCCACCGTGACACCGGCGTCCCAGAGCAGGCCGGCCGCCTCGAGCACCGCGCGTTGCTCGTCCCCGCCGGGCCTCGGCAGGGTACTGGCGACGACATGGCCCGCGTTGGGGTCCAGGCCGAGCCGCGCCAGTGCACCCAGCGACTGGCCGGGCCCCACTTCGAGGAGCACGGCCCGGGACCCGGCGGCCGTCCGCAGCGCCTGGTGCCAACGTACGGGTGCCACCAGTTGGCCGGCCCAGTAGCCGGGATCGGTTGCCTGCTCCGGGGTGATCAGCGCGCCCGTCACCGAGGAGACGTACGCCTGGCGCGGCGGGTTCAGCCGCAGCCGCGCGACGGCCTGCCGGAACGGCTCCACAGCGCCCGCGACCATCGGCGAGTGGAAGGCGTGCGACGTGTGCAGACGCGCCACCCGCAGGCCTTCGGCGGAGAGTTCGGCCGCCAGCGCCTCCAGCTCCCGGTGCGGACCGGCGACCGTGCACTGCCGGGGCGCGTTGACCGCCGCGATGGCCGACCCGGGGGGCAGCCGACGGCACAGTTCGTCCTCGGCCAGCGCCACCGACAGCATGCCGCCGGTCGGCTGCCCCGCGAGCAGCCTGCCGCGCAGTGCGACCAGGTGGACGGCATCGGGCAGGCTCAGCACACCGGAGAGACAGGCGGCGGCGTATTCACCGACGCTGTGACCCACCATCAGGTCCGGCTGTAGGCCCCAGCTGTGCCAGAGCCGTGCCAGCGCGTACTCCACGGTGAAGAGGGCCGGCTGGGTGTACTCGGTGCGTTCCAGCCGGGCCGCGGCCTCGGCGGCCCGGTCGGCACCGGCCCCGGGGAAGAGCAGCTCGCGCAGGTCTCGTCCGAGTTCGGCCCGGAACAGCCCGGCGCACTCGTCAACGGCGTCGCGCACCACGGGCTGGGTGCGGTAGAGGGACTCGGCCATCCCTGGGTACTGGGCTCCCTGGCCGGGGAACATCATCACGAGCGGGCGGGCCATCGCGCCCCCGGCCGGGGGCGCGACCGCCGTGCGCAGGGCGGTGGCGGCCTCCGCGGCATCGGCGGCGACCACGTGGATCCGGGAGTCGAACACGGCACGGCCGGTCACCAGGGTGTGCGCGACGTCCGCCAGCGGGGCGCCCGCCGGGGCCTGTTCCAGGTGGTCGGCGAGCCGCTCCGCGGCCTGCCGCACCGCCCCCTCGGTGCGCGCCGACAGCGGCAGCACGAGCGGGAGCGCGTCCTTCGGCTGGTCCGGCCTGGCCGGCGGCTGCTCCAGCACCACGTGGGCGTTGGTGCCGCCGATGCCCAGGGAGCTGACCGCGGCACGGCGGGGCCCCTCGGGCACCGGCCAGTCGACCGCCTCGGCGTTGACGAAGAACCGGCTGTTCTCCAGTTGCAGGGACGGGCTCGGCCGCCGGAAGTTGAGGGTCGGCGGCACGCTGCCGTGCTTCACCGCGAGCACCGCCTTGATCAGGCCGGTCACTCCGGACGCCGCGTCGAGGTGCCCCACCGAGGCCTTCACCGAGCCGAGCGCGCAGCGGCCGCCCACGCCTTCGAACGCCTGGCGCAGCGCCTCGACCTCGACCAGGTCGCCGAGCGTGGTACCGGTGCCGTGGGCCTCGATGAAGCCGATCGACTCCGGTTCCACTGCGGCGAGTTGGTGGGCAAGTGTGATCACCTCGGCCTGTGACCGGACCGACGGCGCGGTGAATCCGGCCTTGGCCGCCCCGTCGTTGTTGGTCGCCCAGCCGCGGATCACCGCGTGCACCGTGTCACCGTCCGCCAGTGCGTCCTCGAGCCGCTTGAGGACCACGACGGCCACTCCACTGCCCCGCACAGTGCCGTTGGCGTCGGCGTCGAAAGGCCGGCAGACACCGTCCGGTGAAGCGATCCCGCTCTCCTGGTACAGGTAACCGGCGCGGTGCGGCACGGCCACCGACGAGCCGCCCGCCAGCGCGAGGTCGCACTGGTAGTCCAGCAGGCTCTGGCAGGCCAGGGCGACCGCGACCAGCGAGGTGGAGCAGGCGGTCTGCACCGTGACGCTGGGGCCGGCCAGTCCCAGCTTGTAGGAGGTCCTCGTCGCCAGGTAGTCCTTGTCGTTGCCGAGGATCACCGAGTACTCGTGCGCCGGGTCGCGCAGCCACGGCTGGGGAGCGAGGTTGTAGAGCAGATAGCCGTTGGCCCCGCTGCCGCCGAACACGGCGGCCGGGATCCCCTCGCCGGGCCGGTGCCCGGAGTCCTCAAGAGCCTGCCAGGCGGACTCCAGGAAGAGCCGCTGCTGCGGGTCCATGAGCTGTGCCTCACGGGGCGTCAGGCCGAAGAACTCCGCGTCGAAGTCCTCGATACCGTCCAGCGCGCCGGTGGCGCGCACGTACGCCGGGTCCTCCCGTACCTCGGGCGGTACGCCGGCAGCGGCCAGGTCCTGGTCGCTCGGGTGGGCGATGCCGCTCTGGCCGGCCAGCAGGTTCGCCCAGAAGGCCTGGACGTCCGCCGCTCCGGGGAAGCGCCCCGACATTCCGACGATGGCGATGGCGTTGTCCATCTCGTCGTCGCTCCTTTCCTCAGTCGGCACGGCGCGCCACGCGCCGACGCTGCATGGCCTGCTTCTGGCGCCCGGCGCGGTCCTGTGTGCGCTCGGCCGCCGTGCCGGTCTGTGACAGGCCGTCGATCAGCCGGGCCAGGCCCTCGATGGTCGGGTTCTCGAACAGGTGCACAAGCTGTATCCGTTCGCCGAAGCGCTCCTGGAGCCGGACGTGGATCTCGGCCAGCCGCAGGGAGTTGCCGCCGAGGTCGAAGATGTTGTCCCGGCTTCCGGGTCGCTCCACCCCGAGTACTCGGCTCCACACCTCGGCGACGAACTGCTCGGTGCCGGTCTGCGGGCTCACGAAGTCGACTCCGGCGGACTCGAGCACCGGCGCGGGTAGCGCCCGGCGGTCGAGCTTGCCGTTCGAGGTCACCGGGAGTCGCTCCAGGCGGACGAGGTACGTCGGGATCATGTACTCGGGCAGCTGCGCCCGAAGCTCCTTGCGCACCATCTCCTCGGCGAGCGCCCCGCCCGCCGTCGGAGCCACGTAACCGACCAGGCAGCGCCCGCCGGGCAGGTCGTCGCGCACCGCCACGGCGGCCTCGCGCACGTCCGGGCAGCGCCGCAGAGCCACCTCGACCTCCCCGGTCTCGACCCGGAAGCCGCGGATCTTCACCTGATGGTCCGAGCGGCCGAGGAACTCCAGCGTGCCGTCCGGCCAGTAGCGCGCCAGGTCGCCGGTGCGGTACAAGCGCTCACCCGACCGGCCGCCGAACGGATCCGGGACGAACCGCTGCGCGGTCACCTTCGGGTCGACATAGCCGAGCGCCAGACAGGCGCCGCCGATGTAGAGGTCACCGGGGACCCCGACCGGGCAGGGTTGCATCCAGCGGTCCAGTACGTGGTAGCGGGCGTTCCAGATCGGACGTCCGTACGGGATGCTCGTCCAGGCCGGGTCGACGCGGTCCACCGGGAAGTGGTTGGACCAGATCGCCGCCTCGGTGGCGCCGCCGAGCGCCCGTACATGGCAGCCGGGCAGCAGCTCCTGCAGCCGGTCCGGCATGGTCACGGGGATCCAGTCGCCGCTGAGCATCACCAGCCGGACCCGCGGATCGGCCTCCTGGGCGGCCCGCTGCTCCAGCGCCGGAAGCAGCCGCTGCAGCGCGGCGGGCGCCGAGTCCCAGACGGTGACCTCCCCGCCCAGCAACAGCTCGGCGAGCCTCGAGGGTTCGGCGAGCTCCTCCTCCTGCGCGACCCGGATCTGCCCGCCGGAGGCGAGGGTCCCGAAGATGTCGAAGACCGACAGGTCGAAGCAGAGCGAGGTGACCCACAACAGCCGGTCGGACGGGCCGAAGCCGAGGGTCTCGATCACCCAGCGCAGCGTGTTGACCACCGCTGCGTGTTGGAGCACCACGCCCTGCGGCACGCCGGTGGAACCCGAAGTGAAGATCGTGTAGGCGACCGACTCCGGTGCCACCGACGGCAGTTCACCCGCCTCCGGTACGGTCGGCAGGTCGGCGTCCGGGTCGACCAGCAGCACCGTCACGCCCGGCCGGTCCGCGGCCAGGGCCTCGGCCTGGGCGAGGTGCTCGGGGTCGGTCACCAGGCAGCGGGCCTCGGACAGGTCCAGGATCCCGGAGATCCGGGCCGCCGGGAAGCCCGGGTCGACCGGCACGTAGGCGCGGCCGGACTTCAGCACGCCCAGCACCGCGGCCACGGCCGCCGCCGACCGGCCCATGAGCACCGCCGCATCACCGCCCGGCAGCGCCAGCAGCCCGCGGGCCAGGGTTTCGGCGCGGTGGCGCAGTTCGCGGTAGGTCCAGCTGCGGGTGAGGTCGCGGACCGCCACGGCGTCCGGGGTCCGGCTCTCCTGCTCGTCGAACAGCATGTGGACCGCGACCGGCTGCTGCGGCTGCGCGGTGTCGTTCCAGGTGTGCAGGATCCGCTCGCGCTCCCGGGCGCTGAGCAGCGGGATCCGGGAGACCGGCCTCGTCGCGTCCCCGACGACCTCCGTGAGGACCGCCTGCAGATGACCGATCAGGCGTTCCATCGTTTCGCGGTCGAAGATCTCCTGGTTGAACTCCAGCGCGCCGTGCAGGCCGGCCGGACCGTCGGAGAGCGCGAGGAGCAGGTCGAAACGGGCGGTGTCACGCGGCACGTCGAGCCGTTCGGTGCGCACGCCCGGCAGGTCGAGCCCGGCCAACTGGTCGTCCTGAAGGGACAGCATGGCCTGGAACACCGGAGTACGGCTCAGGTCCCGGGCCAGGCCCAGTTCGTTGACCAGGGCCTCGAAGGGCAGCGCGCCGTGGGCGTACGCCTGCAGCGCCCGGTCCCGGACGCGGTCCAGCAGCTCCGCGAACGAAGGGTCGCCGGAGAGGTCCATCCGGATCGGCAAAGTGTTGGTGAACGGCCCGATGAGCTGGTCGAGTTCGGGCAGCGGTCGCTCGGCGATCGGCGTGCCCACCGCGAAGTCGTCCTGGCCACTGTGGCGCATCAGCACGCTCGAGAACGCAGCGAGCAGCACCATGAAGAGCGTCGCGTCCCGGTCGGCGCCCAACTGTGCCAGCCCGTCGCGCAGCTCGCGGTCGAACCGGACCGGGACGCTGCCACCGCGGAAGCCCATCACCGGGGGCCGCGGCCGGTCGGCCGGAACGGCCAACGCCGGGAGTCCGTCGAGCCGTTCGGTCCACCAGGAGATCAGCTCGCCCCGCACGGGAGCCAGCGAAGCGCGCTGCCATTCCGCGTAGTCGGCGTACTGGACGGGAAGTTCGGGCAGGCTCGGCCTTTCGTCCCCGGACAGCGAGCGGTAGGCCAGCGCGAGGTGCCGGAAGAACACCCCGGAGGACCAGCCGTCCATCACCGCCAGATGGCTGACCAGGCCGATCAGGTGCTCCTCGGCGGACAGTCGGAGTAGGACCAGCCGGACCAGTCCGCTGCCGCCGAGGTCGACCGGGGCGGCCGCCTCCTCGGCCATCCGCCGCAGCGCGGCCGCCATCCGCTCCGGCTCCGGCAGCGCCTCCAGGGAGTCCTCGACCCAGCCGAAGTCCGGTTCGTCACCGATGACCTGCCGCACCCCGCCGTCGCCGGCCACCAGCCTGGTGCGCAGCACCTCGTGGTGCCGGCCGACCTCCAGCAGAGCGCGCCGCAGCAGACCGCTGTCGAGCGGCCCGCACGCCCGTACGGCGCCCGCCACACTGTAGGCGGCGTTGGTGGGCATCATGTGCTGTACGAGCCACATCCGCTCCTGAGCCGACGACGGCGCCGGAGCCGGCTCCCTGGGCACGGGGACGAGCGGGACCGCGGAAGCGCTCTGGCCGGCCGCGGCGGTGACCAGCGGCGCCAGGGCACGGATCCGGGGATGCTCGAAGACCGCCCGCAGCGGCAGGGCGACGCCGAACGCCCGACGGATCTCGGCGATCAGGCGGGTCACCAGCAAGGAGTGGCCGCCCAGGTCGAAGAAGCTGTCCTCGACGCCGAAGTCCTGCCGGGCCAGCAGCTCGCCGAAGATCGTCACCAGGCGCTGCTCGACCGGCCCGCCCGCGGCTGTCGTGCCGGCGGGCACGGCGAGTTCCGGCGTGGCCAGCGCACGCTTGTCGAGCTTGCCGTTGGGGGTCTGCGGCAGCCGGTTCAGCACTGCGACCGCCGAGGGCACCATGTAGGGCGGCACCTGGGTGCGGGCGAAGGCCTGCACCTCGGCGGGCTCGAGCGTGCTCGCGGGGGTCGGGACGACCCAGGCACACAGCACCGTCCCGGCACCGGGGACGTCACGCGGAAGAACCGCGGCGTCGGCGACCGCCGGATGGCGGCGCAGCGCCACCGCGCACTCGCCGGGCTCGATCCGAAAGCCGCGGATCTTCACCTGGTCGTCGGAGCGGCCCAAGTACCGCAACTGCCCCTCGGCGTCCACCCGGACGAGGTCACCGGTGCGGTACATCCGCCGGCCGGGCCGGGTCAGGTCGGGCAGGAAGCGGTCCGCGGTCAGCGCCGGATTGTTCAGGTAGCCGCGGGCGAGGCCGGGGCCGCCCAGGAACAGCTCACCGGGCACCCCCGGGGCTACGGGCCGCAGCCTGCCGTCGAGCACGTAGGCATGGGTGCCGGATACGGGGTGACCGATCGGTGGCTCGCCAGGGTCGTCGGCGCGAATCTCGGCCTCGCAGGCGTAGGTGGTCGCCTCGGTCGGCCCATAGAGATTCATCAGCCGTTCGACCGAGGGGTGGCTCAGTACGGCGTCCGCAAGCGGCCGGGGCAGCGGCTCACCCGCCAGGTTGACGGTCCGTACGCCCTCCGGGAGCTCACCCGAGCGCAGCAGCTCGGCGAGCGGCGAGGGCACCGTGTTCAGAAGGGTGACCGGCGCCGGCAGCGAGCTCTCGGCCAGCGCGAGCACATCCCGGGTGAGAACGACGGTGCCGCCGCTGGTGAGCGGGCCGAAGATCTCGAAGACGCTCAGGTCGAAGGAGAAGGACGTGGCGGCAAGCACCGCGGACAGGTCCGCGCCGAACCGCTGCCGCGCCCAGGCCAGGAAGGAGACCGCGTTGCGGTGGGTGAGGGCCACGCCCTTGGGACGACCGGTCGAGCCGGAGGTGAACAGGACGTATGCGAGGTTGTCCGGGCGCACGGGCACCGCGGGCAGTGGCGGCAGGTCCGCGACCGGCTCGGCCGGCACCGCGGTCATGTCGTCCGGCAAGTCCCGCGGCTCACCGGCCACGACCACCAGCGGCACCCGCGCGTGGTCGAGGATCCACCGCAGCCGCTCGTCGGGGAGCGAGGGGTCCAGCGGCAGATAGGCGCCACCCGCCTTCAGCACGCCCAGCAGCGCGATCACGGTCCGGACGTCCCGGCCGGTGAGCACGCCGACCACGGACTCCGGCCCGACGCCGCGGTCGACCAGCTCCGCGGCGAGTCGGCCGGCCGCCCGGTCGAGTGCGCGGTAGCTGAGGGTGCGTCGGCCGTCGGTCAGTGCCGTGGCCTCCGGGGTGCGACGGACCCACTGGTCGAACAGTTCGGTCAGGCTCGTCTCGTCGTAGGCACCGGGGGCCGCGGGCGCGGCGAGTGCGGGCAGTGCCGCCTGCGGCGCGCCGGACAGGCTCAGGTCGGCCACCGGACGGCCGGGGTCGGCCAGGGCGGAGCGCAGCAGACCCAGGTAGCAGTCGACGAACTGCCGCACGTCCCCGGCGGCGAACAGGTCCGCGCGATACTCCACGTTGCCGAGCAGCTCGGCTCCCGAGTCCGCCAGGTTCATGGTGAGGTCGAAGGCGTTGTCCCGGCGGGGCAGCGGCACCGGCACCATGGTGAGGCCGCCGACGCGGACCGGCAGCCGCGGGTCCTCCAGCGCGATTCGGGCGATGTCCGCCGTGTGCTCGGACTGGATGCTCTGGTAGGCGATCAGTACGTTGCACCGGTCGGCGGACCGCCCCGCGGCCTGCAGGATCGTGGGGTAAGGCAGTTCGCCGTGTTGCAGGGCGGCGGCGAGGGCACGCTGGAGCCCGGCTGCCGCCTCGGCGAAGCCGGTCTCCGGGCCGTAGGTGCTCGCCAGGGGCAGCACGTTGACGAAGTAGCCGACCACATCGAGCCAGCCCGTCCGGCCGCGGTTGGCGAACGGCGTGCCGACGGCGATGCGCTCCTCGCCGGTGAGGCGGTGCAGCAGCGCGTGGAGGGCTGCCTGCAGCACGGCATTGACCGTCAGCCGGTGGGTGCGCGCGAAGTCGTGGACCTGGGCGGACAGGTCGGCCGGCACCACGAAGCGCTCCACCGCGCCCCGGCCCGAGCCGATGGCACCGAGAGCCATCGGCAGCCGGACCTCCAGCGGCACACCGTCCAGGGCCGCCCTCCAGTGCTCCCGCAGCCGGTCGTCCTCGGCTGCATCGGCCAGGCGGCGCTGCCGGGCGGCGAACGATCCGTACGCCGTGTGATGGAGTTCGGACACCGCTCCGTTCCCCTCGGCGGCGCCCGCCGCCTGGTAGGCGGCGGCGACCTCGAGCAGCAGCAGTCCGAGCGAGCGCAGGTCGCAGACGGCGTGGTGTACGGCGAAGACCACGACCGTCTCGGTCTCGGCGGTGCGCACCACCGTCACCCGGACGAGCGCCCCGGCGGCGGGGTCCATCCGGCGACAGGCCGCGTCCTCCAGCAGCGCCGTCAGCGCGGATTCGCTCTGCCCCTGGGCGTCGAGCACAGCCAGCTCAGGTCCGAGATCGTCATGCAGCACCCGCTCGAGCGCCTCGTCGCCCGAAATGAAGGTCGTGCGCAGCGCCGGATGACGGGTCACCACGCCTCGTACCGCGTTCAGGAAGTCGTCCGTGCGGAACGCACCGAGCACCTTGACCGCGCGGCCGACCACGTACGGGGCCTCGGCACCGGCGAGGTCGTCCGCCAGAAGCAGCGCCTCCTGGCCCAGCGAGGCCTGGGAGACGGCGGCCTCGCCCGGCCCGGCAACGGCGCGCGGCGCGGCGGCCACCGCGGCCGCCAGTTCGGCGACGGTCGGTCCGGCGAGCAGGTCGGACAAGGGGAGGTCGGCGCCGAGTTCGGCCAGAATGCGCAGCCTCAGGTCGACGACGCCAAGCGAGTCCAGGCCCAGGTCGAAGATGTCCGCGGAGTCGTCCAGCGCGCCGGGCGACAGCCGCGCCACCGCGGCCAGCACGGCGCGGACGTCACCGGCCGGTGCCGTGGTGCCCGGAGCGGCGGTCACCGTGACGGCCGTCCCGGGCGACGTTCCGTCGCCGACCAGCGGCAGCTCTCCGGCCAGCCACTGCTGCCGGCAGGCCTGCCTACGGATCTTGCCGCTGGTCGTCCGCGGGACGCCGCCCCGCCGGGTGAACACCACCGAACCGACGGCGACGTCGAGTTCGGCGGTGACCGCTGTCCGGACGCTGTCCGCGAGGGACGCGAGCCGGTCGGCGGGGGCGTGCCGGTCCACCTCGAGGACGAGGCCCAGGGCCTCCGCGCCGTTCTCCTGGTAGCCGAACGCGGCGGCGGCGTCCGGGTCGAGTCCGGGGTGGCCGGCCGCGGCGATCCGCTCGACGTCTTGTGGGTGGATGTTCCGGCCGCGCACCACGATCAGGTCCTTGACGCGTCCGGTGACATAGAGCTCGCCGTCGTGGCGGAATCCGAGGTCGCCGGTGCGCAGGAACGAGCCCTCCACGCCGGCGACGCGGCCGCCGAAGGTGCCCGCGGTGGCCTCGGGAGCGTTGAGGTAGCCGGCGGCGACGCTCGGTCCGCCGACCCAGATCTCGCCGACCGTGCCGTCGTCGAGGGCGCGCCCGCGCTCGGAGTCGACGATCAGCACCTGATGGCCGGCGGCAGGTGTACCGCAGCCGACGAGCCGACGACCGCCTTCCACGACGGGCACTGCTCGTCCGTGCAGCGCGAGCTGGTCGCCGTCCACCGCCAGCGAACGGGAGCCGGCACCGCGGTCGGCACCGGTGACGAGGAGCGTGGCCTCGGCGATCCCGTAGCAGGGGAAGAACGCGCGGGGATCGAAGCCGGCCATCGCGAAGGCATGTGCGAAGGCGTCCTGGGTCTCCCCGCGGATCGGTTCGGCGCCGTTGAACGCCACCCGCCAGTTGCTGAGGTCGAGACGGGCGGCACGCTCGGCGTCGATGTGCCGGACACAGTGCTCATAGCCGAAGTTGGGGCCACCGCTGACGGTCGCCCGGTGTTCGGACATCGCCTCCAGCCAGCTGCCCGGATCACGCATCAGGGCCTGCGGAGGCATCAGCAGGGCGGGGAAACCCGTGTAGACCGGCTGGAGGATCCCTCCGATCAGGCCCATGTCGTGGAACGGCGGTAGCCAGATGACCGACGAGTCCTGGTCGGTGAGGCCGAACTTCTCCCGGATCACCGCGGAGTTGGCCATCAGGTTGCGGTGGGTGACCATGACGCCGCGCGGGTTGCCGGTCGAGCCGGAGGTGTACTGCAGGAAGGCGAGGTCGTCGGGGCTCGGACAGCGCTCGGACCAGTCCTCGGCCCGGTGCGTGGCCATGCCGTCGGTGGTGAGGACGGAGACCGGGTCGCTGCCCGCGTCAGCCGCGTGCGCGTCGAGCATCCTGCGGGAGGCGGCAACCGTCAGCCAGGCGGCCGCCCCTGCGTCGGCCGCGGCGCCGAGTTGACGCTGCGCGCGCTTCCGGCTGGTCGGCAGGGGCATCGGCACGGCCACCATGCCTGCGTACAGGCAGGCGAAAAAGGCAACCACGAAGTCGAGACCGGGCGGGAAGAGCAGCAGCATCCGGCTGCCTGCCGGGTACTCGGCCTCCAGACGCGCCGCCAGTTCGCGTACGCGTCGGTCCAGTTCGGCGTAGCTGACCTCCTCCACCGGTCCGCCTGCGGCCGGGAGGAAGCCGAAGGCGCGGCGCTGAGGTTGTGCTTCGGCCCTGTGACGGAGTACCGCCACCAGTGTTGTCGCGTCCGCGGGCGGTGTCATGTCGATGGCTTTGGTCACGAAGATTCCCCCATGGGTGACGTGCAGAACTGGATGTCTCGCGGCTCGGCGGACACGCGGCGGTGTACCGGACACCGGCTTGCGACGAGGGCGCCCGGCGCTCGGTCCGGCACCCGGGCACGGTCGGCCGGCCGACCGGGGCATCCTGCGGTGGGGCGCCCTCCTCCCGGTCAGAGGAAGGCCGGCTGGTCGGACGACGACCGACTGGTCGGAGGAGGGCCGACCGGTTCAGGAAGGCCGACCGTTACAGGAAGGCCGTCACGAGGTCGGTGACGACGGCGGGTTCGGTGTCCACGAAGAAGTGCCCGCCGGGAACGGTGTGCAGGGTGAAGGAGATGCTGGTCTGCCGGGCCCAGCCCGACATCCTCTCCACCGGCGCCCGCCGGTCACGGGTGCCCGCCAGGGCGAGGATCGGCACGTCGAGCGGCGCTTCTTCCCGGTAACCGCAGGACTCGACGATCGCGAAGTCGGCTCGGAGCGAAGGCAGCAGAAGACCCATCAGTTCCGGCTGCTCCAGCACGGCTTCGGGTGTGCCGCCGAGATCGCGCAGCGCGTCGGTGAACTCCGCGTCCGGTAGACCGCTGATCGGCGGCTGGTTCCATGGGAGGTCCGGCGCCTGGCGTCCGGAGACCACCAGGCCGGTCGGCGGGTGCAGTCCGAGCCGTCGGACCTCTCGGCACAGCTCGAAGGCCACCGTCGCGCCCAGGCTGTGGCCGAACAACGTGTAGGGGCCGCTCAGGGTGTCGGCCAGTTCGCGCGCGAGGGGCTCCACGAGCGATGTGATGTCCTGGCAGGGCGGCTCACCGAAGCGGCGGCCACGGCCGGGGGGCGTCACCGCGAGCACCGCGGTCGCCGGCGGCAGTGAGGTCTGCCAGTCCTGGTAGGTCTGGGGCCCTCCACCGGCATAGGGCAGGCAGACCAGGGTCCGGTCAGCCGTCAGGCCGGGTTGAGAGGTCCACCACGGGGACGGCCGGAAGGATGTGGTGCCGAACACCGCGGCTCCTCTGCTAGGAACGGGCGTTGCTCGGACAGCCGCGCAGGCTGAGCGGACGCATGTCGGTCCACACCTGGTCCACGTGCGCCAGGCACTCCTCTCGGGTGCCGCGGGCGCCCTCCTCCTGCCAGCCCTCGGGCAGTTCGAGGTCGGCCGGCCATATGGAGTACTGCTCCTCGGCGTTCACAACCACTCGGAACGCAATCGATGATTCATCATTGAACATGTCTTCCCCCATTTTAGAAATCAACTTTCACAGGCGACGGGGCGCGAGCAACCCAAGGGCGCGCCCGGCGATGCCTGGCGCCAGAGAAGGAACCGTCAACGAAAGTCTGAAAATCCCCCGCCCCCCGGCCGGTCCCCCGTAGCGGGTGGTCCAGATCGGCCGTCCTGATCACGACGGTACACAATTGCACGACAGCAAGGAAGGCCCGACTTCCCACACGGTCGACACAGGTAAGAAATCCTTATGAAAGTGATTCGAACCCCCTCGGGGCCGCGACGGGCACCCATCCAAAACGGATATCGCCCACCAAGTACTGGAAGCCATACGTCCGCATCAACTAGGCCGAACTGCCGCCCGCCCAACGGATCTTGACCCTCGCAAATTGGCGCCCCTAGACTCGGCCATTCGGGGGGAGCGCGAGCTCGGTCATATTCTTTGCGATTCCGCCCACCGAGATCGTTGATGCCGCTTCCGAGAGCGCTGCCCGCCATACCGCGGTACGCCGCCCCTCGGGCCGCCCGACGGTCGCCGGAACCGGGAGATCCCCGAGCCGTGCACTCCCCTCTGGAAGGACGCCCCACCATGCCGTCGTTCGCCTCCTTGCTACCCGCCCCCGGAGCGGTACGGCCCCTGGCCGCCAACTACCTCGTCGACTCTCTCGGGACGGGACTGTTCCTCACCGGCGGCGTAGCGTTCTTCGTGCACGTGGTCGGGCTGACGGCCACACAGGTCGGTGCCGGGTTCTCCCTCGCCGGCTTGGTCACGCTAGGCGCCTCGGTGCCCACAGGATGGCTGGCGGACCGCATGGACACCCGCCGACTGCTCATCCTGGTGCACGTGGTGGAGTCCCTGCTCTTCTGTCTCTATCCGCTGGTGCACTCCTTCCTCGCCTTTGTGCTCGTGGCGTGCGCGACCTCGCTGGCGATCCGGGCCGCCAGCACCGTCCGGGCCGCCCTGACCGGCGGCGTACTGGAACCGGACCGATTGGTGCCCGGGCGTGCCTACCTCCGTTCGGTGTTCAACGGCGGCTTCGCGGGCGGTTCCGCTCTCGCAGCCTGGGCGCTGGCCGACGGCTCCCACCTCGCGTGCGAGTTGGTGATCCTCGGCAACGCCGTCTCCTATCTGCTGGCCGCCCTCACGCTGATCCCGTTGCCGCCCCTGCCGCCGCGCCCGCGCCCCGCCGGGGTGTCCAAGAAGCCGGCCCTCAAGGACGTTCCGTTCGTCCTTCTCACCCTGCTGAACGGCCTGCTCGGCATCAACGGCATCATCCTCACGCTGGCACTGCCGCTGATGATCGTCTCGGGACACGGCATCCCGAAGGCTCTGGCCGGACTCTTCGTCACCGTCAACACCCTGTTGGTCGTGGTCTTCCAGGTCCGGCTCAGCCGTGGCGCCGACACGGTGGAGGGTGGCGCCCGCGCTCAGCGCCGGGCAGGCGTTTTCCTGGCGCTGTCGTGCGTGGGCATCGCCGCCGCGGCAGCGGTGCACACACCCGCCCCGGCGATTGTCCTGCTGGTGGTGGCGGTACTGCTGCTGACCGCCGGTGAACTGCTGGCGATGGCCGGAAGTTGGGGCATTTCCTACGGTCTTGCCCCGGACCACGCGCGCGGCGAGTACCTCGGGGTCTACGCACTCGGCATGGCCTTTGCCGAGACCGTCGGACCTGCCGCGACCGCTACCCTCGGCGTCGGCGAGGGAGCACCCGGCTGGCTGGCCATCGCGGCCGTGTTCCTGCTGTCCGGACTTGCCGTGGTACCGCTCGCGGCCCGGGCACAGGCGAAGCGGTCCACCGCCGGGGCCGAGGAGGCCATGGCCGACGGGCGCGAGGACATTGCCGCCGCCGGAGGTACCGCGTGAAGCGTCGTCGGCTGCGCGAGTACCTGCCCGGCTGGAGCGAGATCCGCCGCCACATCGCCGACACCCTCGGCGAACTGACCGTCCGACCGGCCCATGATCCGCGGCTCGCGGCAGCCCTGTCCGGTATCACCCCCGCAGAAGTGGAGCGACACCTGACCGCGCTCACGGCCGAGGGGCCACGCTGGCGCGAGGACGAGAAGAACGTCCGGCACACCCTCCGCTACCTTCACGACGAGTTGTCCGGGTACGGCTACCAGGTGGTGCCGCAGCAGTACGGCGAAGCACCGCACCAGGTCAACCTGCTCGCCACGTTGCCCGGCCGCAACAGCGCCGCGCCGTTGGTGGAGGTCGGCGCCCATTGGGACTCCGTGGAGGGCAGCCCCGGTGCGGACGACAACGCGAGCGGCGTCGCCGGCGTGCTCGCAACTGCCCGCGCGCTGCACGCCATGGGCCAGTACCGGCGCGGGGTCCGGTTCTGCCTCTTCGGCGAGGAAGAGGAATGGATGGCGGGAAGCCGCGAGCACGTCGCCCGGATCGAGGCCGACGGCGAGGCGGTGGAGGGCCTGATCGTGCTGGAGATGATCGGCTTCCGGGACGCGCGCCCCGGGGCGCAGCGCAGCCCGCTGCGCATCCCGGGGGTGTTCTCTCCGCCGACGACCGGTGACTTCATCGCCGTCATCGCCGACCTGCGTTCACTGCCGTTCGCCAATGCGGTGCAGCGCAGCGCCCGACAGTACGTTCCGGGGTTGCGGACCTATCCGATCAAGCGGCTCGGGGGCCTGCTCCGGGACGCGGCGCGCAGCGACCACTTGCCGTACTGGCGCAGCGGTCGGCGGGGACTGCTCGTCACTGATACCGCCAATCTGCGCAATCCCCACTATCACAAGGCGACCGACACTCTCGCGACGCTGGACCTGGACTTTGCTGCAGACGTCATCCGGGCGGTCGCGGGAGCGGTGGCACAGCTGGCCGACCGCCCCGTTCGCTGAGGCGGCGGCGCTCGGACGCGGCCCCGGAATGGGAAGTTCAGCATGCGAAGGGGCCCATCCAGCGCAGGCCAGTCGGCGGACCGTATTTGGTGTTCGTTGCTTGAATACCGAATCAGATGCTCTCGATTCAGCGGAATTGGGCGGTTCGACCTCTGGTGGCAGAAAGCTGTCGTCGACCAGGGTGGGACCGTCGGCTGTCGGTGGCGGCTGACCGGAAAGGCTGATCGGGCATGCCGGGGCAGTGCAACCGCGCCGGCGCGCGGACCGGACCTGGCCGAAGGGGGCGCAGGCGCGTCCGGTGGGAGAAGCCGGTGTTGAGCGGCACGATCGGGGCACCTTGATCAGCTGGTGGACGCCGTCCAGGAGTTGGACGTAGCCGCGCCCTGACCCGCAACCGCTACACCGCCTACGACATCGCCGCCGCCGAAGCCGGAATCCGCAGCCGCCAGGCCGCCCGCCACCGGCCACGGCGCCGGAGCGCCCCGGACGCCGCCCCCACCCACACCGGACCCCGCCCGACGACGGGCGCACCCGGACGCCGACCGGGCCTGGTGGGACCTCAACGCCGCCTGTTTGTCAGCCTTCCCTCACACAGGACCGTTCGCGAGAGGTGCCGCCGTCAGCGCACGAGGGGGAGGAAGACCGTGTCGACGATCTCTTCGAGGACCCGGTCGGGCACGGGGGCGAAGGTCACGAGGATCTCGTGGCGCAGCAGGTCGAACGGGAGGGACTTGACGCGTTCGCTGAGGTGCTCCGGTTTGATCTCGCCACGGCCGACGGCGCGGTCGAAGATCAGGTCGGCGGTTTTCTCGCGCCCTGGGGCGAGGATGTCGCTGGGGCTGGTACCTGTCTCCTGGTAGTAGGCGGCCAGGTGAACGCTCATGAGGGTGACGACCTGGACGCGGGTGGCGTTGATCGTCCGCATGAGGGTGAGCACGTCCTCGCGCAGGCTCCCGGTGTCGGGGATGTCGACTCGGGACTGCTCCAGGACGTGGGCGATGGCCGCCCGGACCAGCTCGTCGCGGTCGGACCAGCGACGGTAGAGCACGGGTGGGCTGGTGCCGGCGCGCTGGACGACGGCGTCCATCGTGAACTTGGCATAGCCGTTGGCCGTGAGTTCTTCCCAGGCCGCATCGAGAAGCGCCTTCTCCAGTGCCGCTCCGCGGCGCCGCTCAGGCATCCACACCCCCCCATTAGATAGACTTGCCTATCTTACTTTAGCGCCCTACTCTGGCGCCGTAAGATACGACTCTATATCTTAGGGGCTGTTCATGAGCACTCCCCACCGGCTCCGCACCGCGCCTGCGGCGCCGGACCCCGACCGCATCGATCCTGCTGTCTGGCGCATGGCGTTCACCATCATCGTCGGTGCACTCGCCGTCGTCTTCGACACCACCATCGTCACCGTCGCCCTCAACGACCTGGCCAAGGAACTGGGCGCTCCGCTGTCCACGATCCAGTGGGTGAGCACCGGCTATCTGCTGGCCGTGTTCGTCACCATCCCGCTCGCCGGATGGGCCCAGTCCCGGCTCGGCGGCAAACACCTGTGGATCGCCTCGCTGGGCATATTCCTGGTCGGCTCGGTCCTGTGCGCACTGGCGTGGAACGCGACCAGCCTCATCGTCTTCCGCGTCGTCCAGGGCATCGGCGGCGGCATCATGATGCCTCTCATGGCCACGCTGGTCATTCAGGCCGCCAAGGGCCGCAACATCGGCAAGGTCATGGCCACCGTCACCCTGCCCACGGCGCTCGGCCCCATCCTCGGCCCGGTCCTGGGCGGCGTCATCCTGAGCCTGGCCGACTGGCGCTGGATCTTCTTCGTCAACATCCCCTTCTGCGCAGTCGGCGCCTGGCTCGCCCGGCGCAACCTGCCCGACGACCGTCCCGGACCCGACCGTCTCCGCGCCCGCCTGGACATCGTCGGCCTGCTCCTGCTCTCCCCCGGGATTACCGCCGTCATCTACGGACTGTCCCAGGTCGAGAGCAGCACGGGATTCACCAGCGCCGAGGTGCTCGGGCCGCTGACCGGCGGTATCGCCCTGGTCGGCGGCTTCACCGTCTGGGCACTGCCGCGCCCCGGCGCACTGGTCAACCTGCGGCTCTTCCGCCACCGCGCGCTCGCCTCCTCCGCCGCCCTGGGCTTCCTGGCCGGCATCACTTTGTACGGCGCGATGCTGCTGCTTCCGCTGTACTGGCAGCAGGTCCGCGGCGAGGACGCACTCGGCGCCGGACTGCTCCTCATCCCGCAGGGCGTCGGCGCACTCATCGCGCGCACCCGGGCCGGCAACTACACCGACCGCATCGGCCCCCGGTGGGTCGCCTTCGCCGGATTCGCTCTCGTCGCCGCGGCCACCGTGCCGTTCGCCTTCGCCACCGCCGACACCAGCAAGGTACTGCTCATGGCCGCACTCCTCGTGCGCGGCATCGGCATGGGCGCCGCCGTGATCCCGCTCACCGGCGCCGCCTACATCGGCCTGGAACACAAGGAGGTCCCCGACGCCAGCATCATCTCCCGGGTCGCACAGCAGATCGGCGGCTCGGCGGGCACCGCCGTCCTCGCCGTCGTCCTCCAGCACACCACCGGCGACGCCCGCACCCCGGGCGCCCTGGGCGACGGCTTCGGCGACGCCTTCTTGTGGTCGGTCGCCTTCACCGCCATCGCCGTACCGCTCTGCCTGCTCCTGCCCGGAGGCCCCAAGCCACGGGCCCGGGCCGACAAGACCCAAGCCGAAAGCACCGCCCAGGTCTAAGACTGGAGCCCGCCCGTCCGCAGCAAACCAGGATGGCCCGCTCCTGAGGGTCAGTCAGCCCGGCTGCCACCGTATGCCGGCCACTGGTGCACGTACGTCACCAACCGGGTCGCCGACGAGATGCGCTACCAGCTGACCATCGGCCCCGCCGAGCACACCGCGCTCGGCGAACGCCTCGCCTCCTGCCCCGGCTCCCCCATCACCGTCACACACCCGCCACCCTCGCCGCTCACTCCGTCAAAACAGGACAGCTGCGTACCCCTCGAGAAGGGGGTACGCAGCTGATCAGTACAGCCGACGCAGCAACTCCGCCGGTATCGGACGCCGTTGACGACGGTTGCCCACTGCGCTCGGGCCGGTCCGGCTTCCACCTGTCCACACAGTTCGGTGACCACTCGGGCGGGGGCCAGGTCGCAGGCCGCCAGGGCAAGGGTGGCCGGTCGGGACGTCCAGCGGAGTCAGGCGGTGTGTGCCGCCCGGCTGTCGCGCTGCGGCCTGCGACTTCGACGAGACCCGTAATCGCCTCGCGACCTGCGGCGGCGACGTCCTCTGCGCAGATAACTCGGCAGTCTCAAACCGCACTTGCTCCTGCTGGGCCCGCAGTTTCGCGATCGGGCCGCCCCCATCGGGACAGCGCATGACTGCTATTCGGTTTCAGCCTGCTCTCGCCGGCGTCGGCCGCGGCCAACAGCCGGCTGATGTGTCAGCCGACAAACGTGAACCGCTGGTACGACAGCCCGTTGTATCCGAACGAGCGAAGACCATAGTCGACGCTGTCGTCGATCACGCGGCCGGTGTTCTGATTCCTGAGCGTCTTCGTCCCGTCGGACTGATAGGTAATGGTCCACCGTTGGTACGACTGATAGTTGCAACCGAAGGCGCGCAGGCCGTAATCGAAGCTGTCGTCGATACAGCGCCCGGTGTTCTGGTTCTGGAGGACCCAAGTGCCGTCAGACTGGTAGTACCAGTTGAAGTTCTGATAATTGAGCCCGTTACACGTGAACGCGCGCAGGCCGTAGTCCCAGGAGTCGTCCACGCAGCGGCCAGTGTTCTGATTCTTGAGAGCGTAGTAGTAGATCGTGCCTTCGGCGATGGCTGGCCCCTTTGGCTTCGGTGCGGCGGCGTGCGCTGCCGTTGTGCCGGTCAACAGCAGCGTCGCCGTAGCGAGCACCGTTGCCGCCGACCTGGCAGTGCGGGTGCTGAGGGCAGTGCGCAGGCTCATCATTCCTCCCACCGACAGTGACCGCCTGCCCGAGGGGCAGGCATGACATGGGCGCCGGGCCGGAAGCCGTGATATCAGCAGTAACCGGCAGCGCCCCGCACACGCTAAGGCTTGGGCATGGGCACATCAATAACACCGGATGCGCACTATCCGGTATGGCCGGTTCCGCGCCTCTGGCCACTACAGCCGATACCGCTGAGAGCGTTTGGCTTGACTCGCGAGACAGCCCGGCATGACATCACCCGGCATAAGGTGCCCGCCCGGCCGGACAGCCAGCAGGCTGTCCGGCCGGTCGGGTGCGGCGGCTCGGCCTAACACCGGTTCGTGTCATTGAAGTCCGCAAAAGCGGACTTCGTTTCCGATCCGGCGACCCCGTCGATGTCGACGCCCAGGAAGTTCTGCAGCGCCTTGATTGTTTCGCGCCCGACGACCCGTCCACCGTGAGCTTGTCGCCGACGTAGAAGCCCCAGTAGTTGAAGAACCTCTGGGTCGCCTTCCCGCTCATGGGGCCCAACTGCCCGTCGATCGCGCCGGGGGGGGTAATAGGGCTCGGTATAGGCATGCACTGCTGAACGAGTGCCTGCGGCCCAGAGGCAGGATTCGTCGACTACGAGTCGGGGGTCAGTTGACCAGCGCCAGCCACGTGTTGGGGCCGGCGATGCCGTCCGGAGTCAGGTGGTTGCGGGTCTGGAAGGCGACCACGGCCTCATGCGTGGCCGCTCCGAAGGAGCCGTCGATCGACAGCGCCGCGCCATGGGCTTTCAGTTCGGCCTGCACCGCGCTGACGGCCGGGCCGTGGTCGCCTTCTTTGACGGTGGTGATGAGGGCTTGCCAGGTCTTGGCGCCGACGATGCCGTCGGGGGTGAGCTGGTTGCGGGTCTGGAAGGCGACCACGGCCTCATGGGTGGCCGCTCCGAAGGAGCCGTCGATGGACAGCGCCGCGCCATGGGCATTGAGCAGGTACTGGATGGTGGTCACCTGACGGCCGCTGTAGCCCTGCTGGACGACCGGCCACGCGCCGGCCGGTGGCGGCGGGGGTGGCGTGTAGGTGCCATTGGCGGCGAGGCTCCGCAGGTCCTGCTCGGTGCCGTTGAACACGTCCTGGTCACCGGGAAACGCGCCGGAGTCGGATGTCTGCCAGAAGGCGTAGGTGGACCAGCCGTTGGGCAGGGGGTGCGGAGTGCCGGTGTAACTGCCGACCCAGAGCAGATTGGTGGCGGCGAAGGCAGTGGAATTGCCGGTGCACTGCGACCACCACGACGCGTTCGTGTTGATCACCGGATGGCGGCCCGTGCGGCGTCGGTACTCGTCGTCGAACGAGGCGATCCAGCGGACCGTCGCAGCGGGGCCGACCCCGTAACAGGCGGGCAGGCCCGGCGTGGCCTCCACGTCGAGGACGCCGGGCAGGGTCCTGCCATCGGGCCGCCAGGCGCCTCCGTGGTCGACGAAGTAGTCGGCCTGGGCGCTGCCGGAGGACTTGTCCGGCCTGGCGAAGTGGTAGGCGCCGCGGATCAGGCCGACCGCCGCTGCACCGTCGTACTGCTGGGAGAAGCGGGAACTGATGTAGGAGGTGCCCTCGGTCGCCTTGACGTAGGCGAAGGAGGCTCCGTCGGTGGCCACCGCGGACCAGTCCACGCTCTCCTGGTGCGCGCTGACGTCGAGACCTCGCACGGCAGCATCCGTGGCCTGCCGCGGCCGCGTTTCCTGGGCCGTCGCCGATGCCGCGACCGGGGCAACAAACAGTGCCGCCGTGACGGTCACCGTGCTCAGCGCGCTGAGTGCCCCTGCCCGCACACCACGTCTGATGTATCGGGAAATCCCCTGAAAATGTCGAGGAGTTCGTAGAAGAAGTGTCATTCGTGGATTCCTTTCGCTCGTCCGCAACTACGCCTCTGGCCACGAGCCTCGCCTCCACGGCGACGCCGTTCGCCTGCCCCGTCCGCGCGCCGCGGACTACGGTCCCGTTGTGAGCGGTGGAAGTGGCCACGGCCCGGGCCAGGTAAGGGCAGCACCCGGCGTCGACCTGCCGGCTGCCGTCCCGTCACATGCTTCTGGGCCGGGCCGTTGTTGCGCACCTCCGCGTCGCCGAGTGCAACAAACGTCGCGGCAGGCCGGCCGTAGGCGCCGATCGGCTGGAACATGCCGTTCAGGGATGCGACGTTGAGGAAGACGGTGCGACTGTTGTCCCTCGCTGTTCGCGTTGACCATGGGGGACGGGATGGGGCGTCGTGAGGGACCGCTGGATCCGGCGGCCGGGCCGGTCCAGCGCTTCGCGCTCGACTTACGAAAGCTGCGCCAGGAGGCCGGAGGCCTGACCTACCGCGCCATGGCGCAGCAGACGGGCTATTCGGTCGCCACCTTGTCGAGGGCGGCCGCAGGCAGCCAGCTGCCGTCGCTGGAGGTGGTACTGGCCTATGTGCGGGCATGCGGTGCGGGCCCCGAGGAGTGGGAGCCGCGCTGGCACGCGGTGGCCCGGGAAGTGGCCGTCAATCCGGACGATGCCGATGACACGGACGCCCCGTACCGAGGACTGACCCGCTTCGAACCCAGCGATCGGCATCTGTTCTTCGGGCGCGACCAACTCGTGGCCCAACTGACCAAGCGAGTGGAGGCCTGCCGCATGGTCGCGGTGGTGGGCGCGTCCGGCAGCGGCAAGTCCTCCCTCCTGCGCGCGGGGCTCCTCCCGTCCCTCCAAACCCAGCAGTCACCGGGGTGCCAACTGGCAGCACTGCGGATCCTCACCCCGGGTCCGCGCCCAGCGTCCACCCACTCCGACGCGTTGACGGCGAGTCAGGAAGCCGGCGACACGGTGGTCGTGGTCGACCAGTTCGAGGAGCTCTTCACCCTGTGCTCGGACCCGGCCGAGCGCGCGGCATTCCTCGACCTGCTGGTGAGCGCGGTGGAACCGGAGAGCAGGCTGCGGGTGGTGATCGCGGTACGGGCGGACTTCCTCAGCCGCTGCGCCGACCATCGCCCGCTCGCCGCCGCCCTCACCGACGCCACCTTCCTTCTCGGCCCCATGGGACCGGCCGAACTGCGCGACGCGATCGTCAAACCCGCCGCGGCCGCAGGGCTGATCGTCGAGCGCACGTTGACGGCAAGGATCGTCGAGGACATCGCCGAGGAACCCGGCGGACTGCCGCTCATGTCCCACGCTCTGCTGGAGACCTGGCGCCGCCGCAAAGGCCGTACGCTCACGCTGGCCGCCTACGAGGCTGCAGGCGGTGTCCACGGCGCCCTCACCCACACCGCCGAAGAGCTGTACACCCGCCTCTCGCCCGAGCAGGCCGAGGTCGCCCGGCGTATGCTGCTACGGCTGATCACGCCTGGTGAAGGGGCTCAGGACACCAGCCATCCCGCCGAGCACGCCGAACTGCGGGCGCTGAGCGCCAACGGCCGGCCCACCGACACGGCCTCGGTGCTGGAACACCTGGCCCGCGCACGGCTCGTCACACTCGACGGCGACATGGTGCACCTGGCGCACGAAGCATTGATCACCGCATGGCCGCGACTGCAGTCCTGGATCGACGGCGCCCGCGAACGTCTCCGGGTCCACCGCCAGCTCACCGAGGCCGCCCGCGCCTGGAACGCGCTCAACCAGGACACCGGGGCCCTGTACCGCGGCACCCGCCTCGCCACGGCCGAGGAGTGCCTCACCGGGTTTCGCGCGGAACTCACCCCGGCCGAGGCCGCGTTCCTCGACGCCAGCATCGCCGCCCGCGAGCAGGAATGGCGGGCGGCGGCCCGCACCGCCCGGCGTATCCGGGCGCTGCTGGCCGCGGTGTCCGCCCTGCTGCTGGTCGCGTCGACAGCCGCCGTCGTCGCCTTCCAGCAGCGCTCATTGGCCCGCGCCGGCCGTGACCGCGCGGTGGCCGAGCAGGTGGTGGCCGAGGCGGGCCAGCTGAATGCGACCGATCCGTCGCTGGCGGCGCGGATGTATGTGGCGGCGCACCGGCTGCGGTCGGACCGTGAAGCCGCCGTGGGCCTGCTGGACACGCAGAACATCGCGCTGTCCTCCGTACTGTCCGGCCATTCCCAGGCGGTGTACGCGGTGGCGTTCTCCCCGGACGGCCACACCCTGGCCAGCGCGAGCCGGGACCGTACGGCACGACTGTGGGACGTCCGTGACCCGCTGCACCCGAGGGCGCTCGGCAGGCCGCTGACCGGTCACCGAGACTTTGTCTTCTCCGTGTCGTTCAGCCGCGACGGGCGCACCCTGGCCACCGCAAGCCAAGACCGCACCGTGCGGCTGTGGAACGTCTCCGACCCGGCGCACGCCACGGCACTGGGCCATCCGCTCACCGGGACCGCCGACGCCGTCGCCTCGGCCGCTTTCAGCCCGGACGGCCGGACGGTGGCGGCCCCCGGCCACGATCACATGATCCGCCTCTGGAATGTCACCGACCCGACCCATCCGCAGCTGTGGCGGAAGCCGCTGAGCAACCCGGACGTCGTCTACGCGGTCGCTTTCCGCCGGGACAGCAAGCTCATGGCCAGCGTGGGCAACGACCACAAGGTACGGCTCTGGGACATGTCCGACCCGGCGCACGCCAAGCCGCTGGGCCAGCCGCTGACCGGTCACACCGACACCCTGCTCGCGGTGGCGTTCGCACCGGACGGCCGGACACTTGCCACTGCCGGCGCGGACCACACCATCCGGCTGTGGGACGTATCCGACCCGCGGCATCCGGCCGCCCTCGGGCAGCCGTTGATCGGCCACGCCGGATTCATCAACTGGCTGGCGTTCAGCCCGGACGGACGGTCGCTGGCCAGCGCGAGCGACGACCACACCGTACGCCTGTGGCATCTGCCGCGCGCCGTCCTGGCCGGCCATCTCGGCAGCGTCACCGGCATCGCGTTCAGCCGGGACGGCCGGATGTTGGCCGGCGCGAGCGCCGGAAGGGTACGGCTGTGGGACGTCCGCGAACCGGAGCACGGCAGACAGCTGAGCGAGCTGCCGGGTCAGCACCTGGCCATCCGGGTGGTGTTCCAGCCGCGGGGCCGGTTGCTGGCGAGCGCCGACGGTGACGGCACCGTGCGGCTGTGGGACGTCTCCGACCCGGGCCGCCCCCGGCAGGTCGGCCTGATCCGCACCGGCGGCGCCGACCAGGCCGATGGCGTACTGGCCTTCACTCCCGACGGGCATGTACTGATCACAGGCGGCCCCAAGTACAGCCTCCGGCTGTGGAACGTCACCGACCCCACACGCCCCGCCGCCCTGGGCGACCCGCTGACCGGCCACATCAGCTTTGTCCACTGGGCGGGCGTCAGCCCGGACGGCCATACCCTGGCGAGTACGAGCGAGGACGACAAGGTCCGCCTGTGGGACATCCGTGACCCGGTCCGTCCCAGGCCCCTGCCGGACATCCGCACAGGCGACACGGGCGGCACCTTGTGGGGTGCCTTCAGCCCTGACGGACGGCTGCTGGCCACCGCCGGCGTCGGCCACGACGTGCGCCTGTGGAACGTCAGCGCCCCCGCGCACGCCTCGGCCATCGCCCGATCACTGACCGGTCACACCGGCCGGGTGACCTGGGTGGGCTTCAGCGCGGACGGCCACACGCTGGCCTCCGCCGGCGAGGACCGGAGCGTCCTGCTGTGGGACCTGACCGACCCTGCTCGACCGGCTCCCTGGGGCAAAGCGCTCACCGCAGGGCACACCGAAGCGATAGAGACGGCCGCGTACCGCCCGGACGGGCAGCTCCTGGCCACAGCGGGACCGGACGGCACGATAAAGTTCACGCCCCTCGGGCTCGGCCAGGCGATCCGGCGGATCTGCTCCGACACCGCCGGTCTGCTCACCCCGGCGCAATGGCGGGACTACATACGGGAACTTTCCTACGCGCAGCCGTGCCGTGCCTGACGGGCCTTCCCACACCTCGCCGTGCCCTCGCCCCGCGCTCCCGACGCCGGGACGAGGGCCGGTCGGCTCACACGACGCACTTACCATGACGCGCCCGCTCACGCCGGCCCGTCCTGAGCCGCGTACGAGGAAGCCTTCTGTCTGAGCCAGAAGTGAATCCGGCGTCCACCCGAAACCAGATCACCGGACACGGGACACGGGACACCCCACCGACTCGCCTTCCGGTGTTTGTTTCATGCTGCGACAGGGGCCTGCGCAACAACCAGTCGGCCCGGAACCTTGTGTTCGGCGGGCGCCGGACAGCGCCTCGGCAGGCGACATCCGCCAACTGCACCCCTGCGTCCGGCCCGTCACCCGTCATGTGTGAGCAATCGCTCGCCGTTCCGCAACACAGCACGAAGGAGTGATCGTGACCGAGTCCATCACCCCGCAGGAAAATCCTCTCGCCTCCCGCAATCAGACAGACGCCCGCGTGGACGTGGCCAAGCCGGTCGACCCCGGCCTTGAGGTGTCGCCGGCCGAACTGGCCGCCCTCGAAGCCGTCACACCGATGGATCCGAACGCGCCCTCGGTGAAGGTCACCAGGATCGCCAAGAGGGAGGTCGGATACCGGGAAAGCGGAACCAACCACACCAAGTACGGCCGCTGGTACGGCGCCGACGGCCAGGAGTGGTGTGACGTCTTCGTCAGCTGGGTCTTCCACGAGGTCGGCCAGCTGGGGGCCATCGGCGGCAAGCACAAGTACGTCCCCGACCACCTCACCTGGTTCAAGAACCACCACCGCTTCTACCGCCGCGGCGCCACCGGCGGCGGGCCGCGCGAAGGCTGCGTGATCTTCTTCGACCTCAACGGTCACGAGGGCGAGGACCACATCGGGATCGTGACGTCCTACGACGACACCTACGTCTACACCGTCGAAGGCAACCGCTCCGACCAGGTCAAGCAGCTGAAGTACCCCCGCACCAGCCACCTCATCTGGGGCTACGGCCACCCCGCCTGGGACTACTGACCCGGCTCGCCGGGCGTCCCACGGGGGTGGACGCCCGGTGCCGAGAGGCCCGGCGCGAACAGGCGTTGAAGGCTCTGCAACTCGCCACGCGTCGGGTCCGGCTCTTCCAGGGGCCGTCGGCGAGCGCTGCGCTTGCGCCTCTGGCGACCCCCGCGTACCGGGCTGACGGCACCGACAGCGCGGCTTGGGACGCCGTTTCCACGCATCAGCACACCCGATGGGAGATCTTCATGCGTCTTCGCACCACCTTGTCCTCCGCGACAGCGGCACTCGCAATCGCTGCGGGACTGCTCGCTTCCACAGGCTCCGTGGATGCGGCTGCCACTCCGGCCGTGGCTGCCGCCGACGGCATCGAAACGACCGTGGACGGCGGCAGCAACCTGCGCGGCGGCCCCCACCTCAACAGCCATCTGGTCGGCACCACCAAGGGCAACAGCAGCTTCGCCGTGCAGTGCTACGAGCGAGGCGACTACTACAACGACGGCAAGCACCACACCGACGTCTGGTACTACGGCACCGTCATCGACACCCACGACAACCCGGATCACGTCTACTACGACGTCTACTCCTGGGGCGGCAACGTGAACACCCGGCACGACCCGCCGACCGGACTCTCCAGGTGCTGACAGCCACCGACTCACTTCCTGGCCGGCGAGCCGGCTGACTCGCCTCAGGGGCCGCGCCGGGATTCACTCAGCCCGGCGCGGTCGCGAGCATCCAAGCCTCACGTCCGTCGCGACCGGGCCACCCCGCAACTGCCTGCACAAACAGACCGACCGAGAGATCCCGCCCACGGTCCGGAGCCGGTCCCGATGGAACCGCCAAATACCGGAGTTGCCCCGCGCCCAGATCACCGAGCGGACCCGCCACCGCTACGAGGACACCCACCGCCTGTTGGAGAAGGGCTGGACGATCAGCGCGATCGCCCAGGAAAATGTCACCCTCACGCCCGACACCATCAGCGCCCTCCCAGCCGAAGCCGACCGCCGCGACGCGAAGAGTCGCGCCTGTTCTCGCGCTCCCCCTCTCGGCCAGTATCCGGTCCACCATGGCGCTGCCGTCGAAGCCGGGCGTTGCATGCGGCGGTTCTGCGGCCTTGTTCAGAGCACCGCGGATCGCGCCGACCAGATCCCGCCAGAACAGCTGGGCATCGTGCTGGCCCGGCCGTACGGAGACGCCAGTGATGGCGCCTCACCAGCGCCGCCTGGACCCTGATGGCCCGACGACGGAGGGACGCGGCCGACTGATGAAGGTGTGGGCCAGGCTCGTGATGGGGGGCTTGTGACAGCGGCTCTCGTCAGCGGATGTATGTCGTGCTCGGGGCGCGGGTGGGGCTGGTCATTTGCACGCCGCGCCTCGGCGGAGCCGCAGGGCCCGGGCCCTTGACCAGCAAACCCGGCACCTGACTCGGCCCCGGCGTTCCGGAAGCGGCTGCTGCCGCGCGACTTGTGCGCAGGTCAGAGGCCGCCGGTGTTGAGCAGCCGGTTGGGAGTGTCGGAGCGGACGCCGCGCAGGACACCACGGGTGGCCGTGTGGTCGAGCCAGACATGGACCTCGTTGGCCGTGGCGTGGGGGTGTGCCGACAGGTACAGCGCGATCACGCCGGTCGCATGCGGCGCGGCCCAGGACGTCGCGCCGTCGTCGTCCGTGGTGGTACCGCCGCCGGCGAGGGCGGCGGTCACCTTCTGGCCCGGAGCGTACAGGTCCACGCACCGTCCGTAGCCCGACCCGTAGGAGCCGGTGTCGCTCCACGGGCGGTCGTTCGAGGTGGAGGCTGCCACGACGATCGTGCCGGGGACGCCGGCCGGGGAGTGCTTGCAGGCGTCGTCGTGGAAGTTGCCGGCCGACACCACCGTGGGGATCCCCGCGTCGACCATCTTCTTCACGGCGGACTCCACGGCCGTCGACCGGTGGTCGAAGTTGAGCGACATGTTCACCACCG
>NZ_JAUYWJ010000047.1:0-45644 GCF_032656585.1 Streptomyces herbicida | reverse complement strand
CTTCGAAGGACGCCGAAAAGTCGCCGCCGGACGGGTGGAGACGCTAAACGCCTCGTGGAGCGCCGGTAAGACCAGGACGAAAGTCCCGGCACAGCGCGGTGAAGCAGGAAGCCCCCGGAAGGGTCAGACGACCCAGACCGGAATCCCTGGACTTTAGGCCAAGGAGCACGTCAAGTATCTCCTCCCGAGATCGCACCGCACAGTGCCGGAGCAGCCGTCGACTTGACCCTCGTAGACGACAACGGCCGTGAACTCGACCTGGGCACCCGCATGAACGCGACTCCTGAGGAGAGCGCGGGCGCCTGTTACACCCAGGCCGACAACATCAGCGACGGGGCCCGCTCCCATCGGCACCTCCTGAGCAGTGCGCTCACCGCTGCCGGCCTGGTCAACTACCCCACGGAGTGGTGGCACTGGTCATACGGAGACCGCTACTGGGCCTTGATGACAGGAGCGGAATCCGCCCACTACGGCCCCAGGGAACTCGACTGACCGCTGACGTTCCTCTGGGCCGCTTGGGATGATGAGGGCGTGACTCGCAGTTCGGCCCGCCGTCGGCGCTCCACGGGGTTGAGTGGGATCTTTGCCGCAGATCTCCAGGTGTTCCGGTTCTATCGGGACGGAACCGTCCTCGATGTGTTGGTGCGTCCTGCCCCGGGCCCTCGTGACGCGGAGGACATCGCACGCTGGCTTCGACGTGAGGACCCTGTAGCGGGGGTCCGTACGGCTCACTACGAGATGCAGGGCCGGCGGGTGGCTCTCACCACGCGCAGCCATCTCAGGGACGAGGACGTCACGGTGCGGGGCACGTGGGTCAACGGCTCACTCTCACTCAGCAGTACCGGCCCGGGCTGGACAACCGGACCTCAGGACTTCGTACGCCTGGACGGTGGGAGGTGACTCGGGGAGAAGCGGCTCTGTCACCGCACCGTGTCAGGCCGGAACGCGGCGCGGTAGTCCCGCGGCCGCCGGCCCGTGTGCCGGGCGAAGATGGCGCTGAAGGTGCTCGTGTCCGCGTACCCGAGATCGGCGGCGATGCGCGCGATGGTCCTGTCGGTCGACTCCAGCAGATGACGAGCCCGGCGGACCCGGGCCGATTGCAAGTAGGCGAGCGGGGTCTGACCGGCCTCCTGACCGAAGCGGCGGAGCATGGTGCGCGTGCTCACGTGAAACGCTTCGGCCAGGACGGACAGGTCGTAGCGAGCCCCGAGGTTCTGGTCGAGCCACCGCTTCACAGCGAGTGAGAACTCACGGCCGACGGCGGGCATCAACTCCAGGTCGACGTAGGGAGCCTGGGTGGAGCGGGCGTCGTCGACGAGCGCGATGCGTGCGGTACTGCGGGCGACGCGGGAGCCGTCGTGCTCACGGATCAACTGGAGTGCGAAGTCGTACATGGCACTGAAGGCGGCGGTCGTCGTCACACCGCGATCGGTGACCACCAGGTGCTCGGGGCGTACCTTCACGTCGGCGTATCGACGGGCGAGTTGATCCGCGAACAGCCAGGCCGTCGTCGCCTCGCGCCCGTCGAGCAGGCCGGCCTCGGCGACGAGGAAGGCGCCGACACAGATTGACACGACAGCGGTACCGGAGGCGGCCTGCGACCGGATCGACGCCACTTCGGGCCTCAGGTTCGCGAGCGTGGCGTCGAGATCGAGCCTCGGCGAAAGCTCGAATCCCGGCACGATCAGGACGTCGACGGGCCGCAGCGCCGAGACCTCGATGGCCGATCCGCCGGACGCGACCACCCGCCGCCGGGGCGAGACGACGGACACCTCGTACGGCGGTCGGTCCGACCCGTGCGCCGCCGCGATGTGATCGGCCATGACCAGCAGGTCGGGGATCCCGAACACCTCCGAGGCGAAGCAGCCGGGATACGCCAGCACACCCAGGCGCAGCGGTTTCATCGCTCCTCCGGCTCCCGTGGGGATGGCGATATCACCGCACTTCATGGCGATGCCGCCGCTTCTCGCGAGGGCAGTGTCCCACCACACTCTCGATCATGACAACGATGCGAGCACGGCGCGACGACCCGCTGGACGACTTCTCCAAGAGGGCCGTCAGCGTCGATGACGTCAGCAAGACCGTGTACGTCGCCGGGAGGGGACCCGGCGTGATCCTGATGCCCGAGATGCCGGGCATCAGCCCCGACGTCGCGCGCTTGGCACGCTGGATACGCGACGCCGGCTTCTGCGTGTACCTGCCCTCTCTCTTCGGCGTCGACGGCGCCTACCCGACCACCGAGGCAGGCGAGGCCGTCGTCCGGCGCGCATGCGTCAGCGTCGAATTCCGTGCGTTCGCCGGCGGCGGCACCAGTCCCGTCGTGGCGTGGCTGCGCGGCCTCGCGCGTATCGCGCACACGGAGTGCGGCGGGCCGGGCGTCGGCGCGGTCGGACTGTGCTTCACCGGCAACTTCGCACTGACCATGGCACTCGAACCGGCCGTCATCGCCCCGGTCGTCAACCATCCCTCGCTGCCGCTCGACGACCCCGGAGGACTGGAGATCGCAGACGAAGACGCGGCTGCCCTCGCCGAACGCATCGAACGAGACGGACTGAAGGTACTCGCCTACCGCTTCGACAACGACAAGTGGTGCACGGGCCGGCGGTTCGCCGCCTACCAAGCACTGCTCGGCGAAGCGTTCGACGGCCGCGTCCTTCCCGCCGACGCGGCGAACACCAACCCTCCGCCCTTCTTCCGCGACGTCGTCGGCTGCGCCCACAGCGTCACCACGGCACATCTCGTGGACGAGCAGGGTCACCCGACGGCACGTGCCCGTGATGAGATCATCGCCTTCCTCACGGAGCGGCTCGGAAGGTGAGATGCGAGGCTTCCAGCGGGAGGCAGGCCGCCTCGCCGGCACGTGGCTGTCTCCTTGATACGGGATACCCCCCCAGTGCCGCGTCAGGATGGGCCGCAGCCGGTCCGCGAGTGTCCCGGCTCCGGCCCGCGACCGCCTTGCCCGCCAGGACGGCGGACTGGGCGAGGCGGCACCGTCGGAGTCAGGGGAGGAGGACGACCTTGCCCTCGTTGCGGCGGGCCAGTACGTGGCTGCAGCGGTCGTGCGTGTCGGCGGAACTGTCTCTCGAGTGTCTGTCACATCTTGGTGGGCTGGTGCGTCAGTGCAGTGAAGTCGCCGACCAGGCTGATGCGAAGGAGTGCAGTCATGACGAACACCTCGATCTCCCGGATGCCGAACCCGGCCGAGTTCGTACCCGAGTTGAACGACATCAGCGCGGCTCTCTTCCGGGCCACGGGTAACCGCTCGGTGCCGCGGACCACGATGAGCCTGGTTCACCTGCGTGCCGGGCAGATCGTCGGAAACACCTACCTGACGGTCCTGAACACCGGTTTCCTGCGCAAGGCCGGGGAGTCGGAGGAGCGCATCACCGCCGTCTCCTCCTGGCAGGACGCCCCCTACTTCAGCGACGCCGAGCGTGCTGCACTCGCCTTGGTGGAGGCTACCCTCCAGCCCGCCCCACACGGCAGGGAACGCGTTTCCGACGAACTGTATGCCGAGGTGGCCAAGCACTACGACCAGAAGGCGTTGGCCACCCTGACCATCGCGATCGGCCAGATCAGCTTCTTCATCGCCCTGGCCGTCATCGGCAAGCCGCAGCCGGTCAGCTCTCTCGCGGACGAGCAGTGGGACTGACCTGATCCGTTCATCACGGGGGGCGGAACTGCACCCATTACGGCCGCTCGCCGCAGCAAGACGGCGGCGGCGCTCGGTGCAGCTGTAGCCGAGCGGGCCGCCGACGCAGAACCCGCCACCGCCGTCCGTGGCACCCGGTGGCACCCCGCCGGTGCGTACGCCGGCGATGTATCCGTTGGTACTGGAGCCCGGAGCGCCGCAGGCTGCGCTCCTCGTCGGTCGCGCCCGTGATCGTGGGCCCCGTCGGCTTGGCGGGGCCTGATGTGCGGACCTTGATCGTGTGGTCGAGGTCGATCAGCGGCGTGCGGTCGATGGTCCAGCGGTGGCTCGTGGGGCTGCGCCACCAGCGGTGGGCCGTGGTGCCGTTGTCGTATTACGTCCACTGCCGGGTGGTGGCGTAGCTGTGGTGGTCGGTGCGCGAGTACAGGTACCTGTCGCTGTACCACTTGCTGTTGGTCTGCCAGCTCGTCGTGCTGGTGTGCTGCCTGGTGCCGGTGACGACCGGCTTGGTGGGGCGGGGGCGTCCGGGACTTGACCGGGGCGGTCGGCGGTGGCGGCGCCACGGCGGGGTCGGGGGCGCCGAGCTTCGCCGGGTCGACGCCGGCGGCTCCGGTGTCGGTTCAGGGATTGCCGACCCCGGGGTAGTAGTCGTACCCGAAGAGGCCTCCCCGCCCGCCCGCGAACAGAACTCGGCCGTCGGGGCTCCACGTGCAGCACCGCAGAGGGGTGTCTGTTCGCATCATGGTCAGCGCCTGTCTCGAAGCGCCGTCCCAAACACGCAGGGTCCCGTCGTCGCCCGCTGTGGTGAGCCGCTGCCGGTGGAACGCAAGAGCGTTGACGCGCATGGCATGACCTGTGAGCGCGCCTTGCACAACTCCAAGGCGCATGTCCCAGAGGTCGACCACTCCTGTGTCGTTGACCGTGGCCAGCGTCGTCCCGAGCCCACTGATGGCCATGGCACTCGTCCCACGGGCGGTGCCATCGGTGAAAGTCCGGAGTACGGCGCCCACGATCGGGTCACACAGGACGATGGTGCCTTGGTCGTTGGCAGTGACGAGGAGTGACCCGTCCAGGGTGAACGCCACCGCTCGCACGCCGCGGAATCTCTCTCCGGTCAACGCACGTTGGACGTTGCCCACGTCCGGATTCCACAGTTAGATGCCTCGGTCGACGGCAGCGGCGAGGATGGTTCCTGCGGGATGAAAGGCGGCCGCGGTCACGCCGCGGATGCTGTCGTCCGTGAACGGGTGGGCAGGTGTGCCCGTGAGAGGGGACCAGACCCACATCTGCCCGTCGTCCCCGACGGTGGCGAGCGTGGTCCCGTCGGGACGGAAGGCCAGAGTCCGTGCCCCCCCTGATGCGATTGGTGAGAGTGTGCCGTTGTGACCCTGTCTCCGGGTCCCAGAGACCTTCCCCGGGCCGTGCACTGCGAGGTTCGACGGCGCCGGCCGCGGCTGGCTCAGCCATCAGGACCCCGACACGGCAGGAGCAAAACCCGCCGACTCCCGATCAGGGACGTCACCCGCCCGAGCGCACGCTGCAATTCTGGCCACTGAAGGTCGGCTTCACTTCGAGTTGAGGACGACGGTGCAGTCCGTCCACCACAGCCCATGGTCGTGCGTGTCCGCGGACCATGCGGCCGACATGGCGTCGCTGGTGCCCCGTTCATAGGCGTCCGCGAATGCCTTTATGTCATCCGCGTCGTTTCGAAGTTCCCTCGCGATCTTTGGGTCCCGCGCGGAACTTGCGGCCAGGCTCAATTCTTGTGCGTATCTCCTGTCAATCTTGATGGACATGCTCTTGTCGGAGCCTGTACCCGCTGTCGCATGGTCGCTCCATGCATCTTGTGCCTGTCGACAGGCCGAGCGTGTCGCGTCAAGCCGGGACTGCTGTGCAAGATGATCATGCAGCCACCATGATCCGCCGCTGATGAGGCCGAGCATGACCACGACGCTCGGCCCCTTCTCCTTCACCGTCGCGATGATCTTGCTCCATGGAAGCGCCCCGATACCCCGCGCCGGACTATGGAAGTGGTTGTTCTGGACACTGTGCGATCCGCCTTGTATGGCAGTCGGACCGTGGAATTCCGTGTGCCCCGACGAATCCTCTCCGGGGACGCCGCGATTTGGTGCTGTCATGCACTGTGACCGAAGTGGTTGTCCTGGCGGTTGCCGCTGCCGGTCTGGACCGCAGTTGGTCCGTGGAAGACATTGCCACTGAGGTTCCCCCCGCCGTCCCGGCCTCGTACGGTGCTGCCTTCGACGAGGTCGCGAAGCTCTGCAATCGCAGAGTCGCGCTCAGCGCCGTGCAGGCGCTCAAGCAATGCCTCGAAGTGAGCCTGCCAGACGGCAATCTGGCGGATCTCCACTGCTTCCGCACGCTCGGTTGGCAGCAGGGCCGCAGTCCGGTCCAGCCGTTGCAACTCAACGAGCTCGGACTCGGGGCTACTCTGGGCCATCAAGCGCGCCACGCGGCGCCGCGTCTCAGTCCATGCATCCGTGCCGGCCGCTTGTACCACTGCGGCCCCTCCGGCAGCGGCCAGCGCCGCCAACGCCTCCGAGAGCATTCGCCGATCTCCCCTGTCAGTCCGCATTCGCCAACGGCAACGGTACCCCCAACTCATCAGCCCTCTGGGCGAGTTCCGGCGGCAAGGCCCTGTGAGGAGCTTCCTGTACTCGGGTGTCCGTGGATGGCTGATGCAGTCGAGCTCGACTGGTCCAGGCTTGAAGGCCAGGTCCTGGCCCGCGCCCTGGGCCACGGCCTCGAGCGGTTCGTCCCGTACCGCCGCCACCGCGCTCGCCGGCTCATCTCCACTGTGTCCCCCTCTTCGCCGGTCTGACGTCCGGAGCGGGGCAGCGCGTTGTGCAGGTCACTCACCGTGGAAGAAGACAAACGCACCGCTCAGCCATTTCCCCGGTGGCCGGAGGGGAGCCTGCGGCCGCAAGGCCCTGAGCAGGGCTTCTTCGGTAATGCGCTGCAGCAGAGCCGCTCGCTGTGTCGTTCGGTGGCTGCTTGGCGCGTCAGTGGGCCCGACTATGGATCTCGCTGTGAAGGGCTGCTCGGGCATTCCGGAGCCAGACTCGGATGATTGTCCTCGCGCGCTTCAGTTGTGCCCTGTTATGGGCAACGATCTCTGTCTGGTACCGGGTCACGGCTTTGCTCCAGCTGTCGTACAGGCTGGTCCGGGTGCGGCACTGGGCGTCGCTGACAGCTGTGGCGATCTCAGGGGCGCTTGGGGCGGTGTGGAATCGGCCGTCCATTGCCACGGGTCCGGCTGCGTCTTAACTACTTCCAGGCCACCGACGACGGGGCGGTGATGGGGCCGCAGCCGTATCCGCTGTCGCTCACTCCGACGAGATTCCCCGAAGCGGCGTCGGCGTCCACCAGTTGGTAGGTGCCGGCGTTCTCCAGATTCCAGCAGTCGTTGGGCCACGCCCCCGTCTGGATCTCACGCCACTGCTCGTTCTTCTGCCTGCTGTAAGCGCAGCTCCAGGTGTCGAGGTGATGGTTCGACCCGTTCACCTCCATGTACTGGTTGCCGTTGTAGGGCTTCTCCAGCCAGTTGCCGTTGGACAGATGGACGTCGTAGATCCTCTTCGCGCTGTCCGTGGTCAGACCGAAGCGGGCGCCGTTCCCATTGGCGCGGCTGTACAAGTACATGCCGTACTTCTTGCTCTTCCAGTGAACCCAGCCGCTCGCGGAAGCTTCCGTCGCCGACGTGGCGATGCCGGCCAGCGCCAGCACTCCGCACAACGCGAGGCGTGCGCCCCTTCGCTTCACCCTCATGTGGTGTCCCTCCGTGTCCAGTTCTTGTCTGAACGGATCGAACCGTGCGCTTGGACTTGCGCCTCACGCCGCCCGTGTTCCGTCGTGATCGAGTTCAGAGGGCCGTGGATCGAATGGGCAGCCGGCTTTGTCACCCTGATCAGTTGGCCGCACCGCAGGTCGGGGCCCGGAGCGTGCCGCTGGCCAAAGAGCGCGCTGCCGATTGCCCTGTCCCGGGGGGCGTGCATACCTTCAGGTCTGCACCGCGTCCACGGGGGAAGCGGGGCAGGGGGTGTTGTTGATGGCAGGGCGTCCGGAGAGTCCGCTGGATCCGAGCGCGGGGCCGGTGGCGCGGCTTGCTGCCGAGTTACGCAAGCTGCGGGCGGAGGCCGGCTCCCCGACATACCGGATGATGGCCGAGCGCACGAATCAGGGGGCGAGCACCCTGTCCCAGGCGGCTGCGGGGGAGCGGCTGCCGACGCTGCCGGTCGCGTTGGCCTACGTGCGCGCCTGCGGTGGCGACGAGGCCGAGTGGGAGGCGCGGTGGCACGAGGCGGCCGTGGCGGCAGCAGCCGAGCCGCGCCCCGAGGACGAGAACGCTGAGCCGCCCTACCGGGGTCTGACTCGCTTCGAGCCGGCCGACGCCGATCTGTTCTTCGGCCGCGACGAACTCACCGACCGCCTGCTGCAGACGGCCCGCTCGCGGCGGTTCACCGCGGTGTTCGGCCCATCGGGCAGCGGAAAGTCGTCCGTGCTGCGCGCCGGCCTGATCCCCCGCCTGCGCGACCCGGACGCCGCCGGTCCGCGCCCGGCCGCCCTGCGGGTCCTCACTCCCGGCGAGCACCCACTGCGCACCCACGCCCAGCGCCTGGTGCCGGCCGACGGGGAGGGGGACACGTGGCTGATCGTGGACCAGTTCGAAGAGCTCTACACCCTGTGCTCCGACCCGGGCGAACGCGAGGAGTTCATCGATCGGCTCCTGACCGCTACCGACCCGGCGAGGCGGCTCCGCGTCATCATCGTGGTGCGCGCCGACTTCCTCGCCCGCTGCGCCCAGCACCCGCAGCTGACCGCGACTTTGCAGGACGGCACCGTGCTGGTCGGCCCGATGAGCCGCGATGAACTGCGCCAGGCCATCGTCAAGCCGGCCCGGACAGCCGGGCTGACCGTCGAGCGCGCCCTGACTGCCCGTCTCATCGAGGACCTCGATGACGAGCCAGGCGCGTTGCCGTTGATGTCGCACGCGCTGCTGGAGACGTGGCGCCGCCGTAAAGGCCGCGCCCTCACGATCGAGGCATACGAGGCCGCCGGCTCCCTGCACGGCGCCCTCGCCCGGACGGCAGAGGACACCTATGCTCGCCTCACCCCGGTCCAGGCCGACCTCGCCGGCCGAATCCTGCTGCGGCTGGTAACCCCGGGCGAAGGGACCCCCGACACACGACGTCCCGCTCCGCGCACCGAGCTGGGCGTTTCCGGTGACACCGCAACTGTCCTGGAACGCCTTGCCCGCGCGCGGCTGATCACCCTCGACGGCGAGACCGTCGACCTCGCCCACGAAGCACTGATCACGGCCTGGCCGCGACTGCACGTCTGGATCGACGACGCCCGCGAACGGCTGCGCCTGCACCGTCGGCTCACCGAGGCAGCCTCCGTCTGGGATGAGGCGGGCCGTGACCCGGGAGTGTTGTACCGGGGCACACTCCTGGACGCCACCCAGGAGGCGTTCCCCGCCCAGGACCGCGCAGATGCCCTGACAGCGCCGGAGCGCGCGTTCGTCTCCGCCAGCCTGCAAGCCCGGCGCCGCCAGCGCACGCGCCGGCGGATCCTGGCCGCCGCACTGTCGGTCCTGGTTGCGGTGGCTATGACAGCGGGAGTGATCGCCTGGCAGCAGAACAGGACCAGTACCGTGCAACGCAACCAGGCCACCGCCCGCAGGATTGCCGCCCTCGCGGAGAGCCTGCGCTACACCGACCCGGTCACGGCCATGCGGCTCAGCGTCGCTGCCTGGCGGATTTCCGACACGATAGAGACGCGTTCCGCTCTTCTCGGCGCGCTGGCCCAGAAGGAACAGGACGTCTTCACCCCTTCCGGAGACGAGGACAGCCAGTACCTCCTCAGCGCCGATACCCGCACTCTGGTTGTCGTCGACAGCGACCGCGTCGTGCGCTGGGACGTCAGGACTCACCGCAAAACGGGTACCTTCCGTGGCCCGGGTGAGGACGGCGCACTGGATGCGATGCAGGTCAGTTCCGACGGGCAGTACCTGTTGATGTGGGGCGACAGCGCCCGGGTATGGGACATTGCCGCGGGCCGGTATGCCGGCGTCGGCTTCCGCCTCCGCAACGCTGTGCGTGGGGGGTTCAGCCCCAGCGGGCGCACGATCAACGTCACCGACAACCCCGGTGACATCGCCCGTGTCCGGGTGTGGGACTGGCGGCGGCACCGGTTGCTCTTCGAGCGACAGGGCCGCCGCGTCCAAGATGCCATCCTCAGCCCCGACGACCGCCTGGCCGCCGTGTGCGAGACGGGCAGGCCGATGCGGGTATGGGATATGGCCCGGCACCGCGCCCTGCCTTTGCCCGGGGCGCCCAAGGCGCCCGCCGACGGCGGATGCGGCCCTGCCGTCTTCAGCCCGACCAGCCACGGGATCGCGGCCGCCTTGCCGCACGGACAACTACGCCTGTGGAACCTGACACCTGGAGCGTCCGCGGTCCCCAAGGCCCACGACATTCCCAGCAGTTTCGGCGATGAACTCTCCGAAGATTCTTCCGACATCACAGACATGGCGTTCAGCCGAAACGGCCGCTTCGTGGCGACCACCAGCGACCACGAGGTCCGGCTGTGGCGGGTGTCGGCCGACGCATCCGGCCCCGTCTTTCGCTACCCGCTGCCCGCGGGTGGTGCCGACCGGCCTGGCATCATGCAGTTCGGCCTGGATCCGGACGGCCGCACGGTCCGCTACCTCACTGGGTACGAACCCGATTCAGCGACGGGATCCATGGTGCGCACTGTGTCAGCGAGCGACGCGACCGCAGCCGGCTGGCGCGATGAACCGCTGGAGCAGGCGCAGTTCAGCCCCGATGGCCGAATACTGGCAACTACGTGGCGGAGCAGGCATGAGAGCCGCTTCCGCCTGACGGACGCTCGCACAGGCAAGGACCAGGCCGACTTGCCGGGCATACCCTGCCCACAGCCCCACGACCCAGAGGCCGGCCCGCCTGTCTGCGGAGAACTGATGGCTTTCAGCGCCGACGGCAGGACCTTCGCCTACACGGCCAGCACCGGCGAAGACTCGCCCACCACACAGCGGGTCACCGTGTGGGACGTACGCGCCCACCGCGCCCGTGCGACCCTGGACCTCGGCCGCCCGACCGACGCCCGGGGTGCCACCCACGCCATCGCCCTCAGCCCGGACGGCCGAACACTGCTGGTCTCCCGACTGACGGACGATTTCCGCACCGAGACCTGGGACATCAAACGCGGCAGCAGAATCGGACCGTTCTCCGTCGGCGGAGGGTACTCGCTGGCCATCCGGCCCGACGGCAAGTCCTTTGCCACCTCGGACGGACACGTGGGCAAATTGCCCTCGAAGCACGTCATCAGCAGACAGCTCACGCCGGACACCACCGAAGCGCTGGCCTTCAGCCCGGACAGCCGATACCTGGCCGCCGGCGACCGTTCCGGCCGGGTGACCCTCTGGGACGGCCGAGCCGCGCACCGTCTCGCAGTGCTGGCCGGCACCTTCCCCGACGCCCGGCAGGACGCCGGTCCAAGCGTCCGGACCCTGGCCTTCTCTCCCGACAGCCGCACGCTCGCCGTAGGAGGCGGCGACGGCACGCTCCAGTTGTGGGGCGTCCCGTCCGGCCAGCGGCTGGGCGCGGCTCTGCCCACAGCCAACGAACTGATCCTGTCCGTGGGATTCGACACGGACGGGAGAACACTGCGAACGTCGAGCAGTTTCACGCCTTTGCATGCATATCCCGCCGACCCGTTCTCCATCTCGGCGCGGATCTGCCGCCGCACAGGAGGTAACCTCACGCACTCCGAGTGGCATGACTACCTTCCGGCACTGCCCTACCGAAACACCTGCTGATCCGGCAGGTCTGCGACCGGAGCGACTGGTGCCCACTTAGAAGCCAGTGGGCTTCGCGGCCATCCCGGCCTGCGTCCATGTCCGCACCCCGGCGACGATCACGCGTTTCATGCGCTTCGACCCTGCGGGGCCTCGATCTCTCGGCAGCCGACGTCCCCGACCTGCCGGTCCTGGCCGGCCTTCCGGACCTCCGCCATCCCTCACCGCTCGCCAGTGGTCCACCCTCCTGAACGAGGCCAAGGTGCCACTCACCCTGGCCGCGGCCCGTCTGGCCGACGCAAACGCCACCCTCGACGACGCCCTCGCCTGGGCAGCCCGCGCTGATAGAACGCCGGCCGCGAGCAGTCTCCTGTCGCCTCCATCACCACCAGGGCGACCTTCTCGGCGAGTAGCCACTCCCGCAGCTCGAGAAGGGAGTTGGTCATGGTCGGACAGGTGCGGATCTCCCGGCGTCGCGAGCGTCCACCGCTCGGATTCGGGGTGCGGACGCACGCCTGGAGGTCCTTCTTGCCGATGTCGAGTAGCGGCGCACCGCTCGTGCAGTACGTCCATGAACCCCACCTCCTGGAACAGCACTTGCCGAAGTGCCGTCCGCAGGAGCCACAGGGCTGGAAGAGTCTGGTCCGCGTGCTGCCGCAACAGTCAACGGTCCCTGTCAGCGGGTTCCCGACGTCATACTGACACGCGAGCTCACAAGGCATCACAGCTTCGTCGACGTACCGGACGGCTACGGCCCCCATTTTCCGCCACCACGGCGGGCAGGGCAGCGGCCTGGATTACTGATACGGAAATCCCTTGGAGCTTGACCTGTTGGACGTGCCAAGCTTGCACCCACCAAAGGGGTGTAGCTCAGAGGCCAGAGCGCCGGTCTCCAAAACCGGATGCCGCAGGTTCGACTCCTGCCGCCCCTGCCACTGACCATGTCCTCAGCGTTCGGGCAGCAAGCGGTCGATCGTGCTGCGGGAGATCGAGGTCAGAGTAAGCCGCGCGCGCCGCGCAGTCGTGCGGACTGGGGCGGGACTGACGCGGCGGCAGAACGTGACGGCAACAGGTAGAGCGGCCCAACAGTTGAGCCGGGCACGGCGGAAGATCCGCCAGGACTTGAATGGGGCAAAGGCCCGCTCAACCGGGTCGCGGAGTCAGGCGTGTGCGCGGTTGAAGGTTTCTGTGCACGTTCAGTTCATGGCGACAGTCCGGTTCGAAACGGGCAGTCGATCACTGACCGCTGTGAAGAAGCTCAATGAGAATAGAGACCTGCCTCCGAGGCGGGGCAGACGCCAAACCAGCGGGACTGCTGGGTGCTGACGTTGCTGAAGTTGTGCACGGCCCCCTCGGGAATCCTGATGTATTCGCCCGCCGAGACTCGGAATGATTCTTCGTTCACAGTCCACTCGAATTCGCCATCGAGGACGCAAATGTACTCCGCGCGGTCCGCGTGGATGTGCGGGCCAGGGCCATGGAATCCAGGCTCGGCAGTGAACTCCACGACAACACAGTCGTTCATGATGCCGGGCAGTCGGTCCTTGATGACGATCGAGGCGCCCGGCAGGGTGATGATTTCACCCTCTCCGGCTTTCAATACGTTCGTGGTCAACATGGCGCTTCCCCCTGGCGTAGGGTGATTCAACGATAGCGACCGGGCGAATTGATTCTGGCGTGGGTCGACGAGCCATGTCTACGGCACTATTCGGTCGCCGGGGGGGGTATGAACACTGCATTCCAGGACGGCTCTGCAGCTGTCAGTGGGCCCTTTACGGATCAGAGGCCCCCGGCGCCGCCGTACGCTTGCCTTGCCTCCCTGATCCTCTCGTCCAGTTCGGTAACCCGCTGGTCCAAGCCCATGTCGCTGCACAGCGCTCTGGCTTGCTCCCACACCGCGACGGCCCGTGCCGGATCCCCGCCTTCGAGCGCCGCCTTACCGATGCCGCTCAGCGCCGTGGCCTGTCCTGGCCTGTAACCGATCTGCTGGCAGAGATCATGGGCGGCCTGGTAGTGCGCAACCGCGGACTCACCGTTGCCGACAGCTTCTTCCAGGCTGCCCAGCCCGAGCAGGGCACCGGCCTGGCCTCGCAGGTTCCCGATCTCCGCACAGATCGCCCGGGTGCGTGCGTAATCGGCCCGGGCTCTGTCCCAGTCGTGGGTGGCTCGTGCGACCTCCGCCAGGCCGTACCTGGCGTTCGCGAGGCCACGGCGGTTCCCGATAGTGCGGCAGATGGCCTCTGCGCGTTCGAAGCGCTCACGCGCCGCCGCATGGTCCCGTGCGCCTTGCTCCACTTCCGCCAGGCCCAGGTAGGCGTACGCCTGCGCGTAGAAGTTGCCCGTCTCCTCGCTCAGGGAGAGGGACCGCCCGTAGTGCTGACGGGCGGACTCCAAATCGCCGAGCGCCTGCGCGACCTCGCCCATGCCCCGCAGGGCATCCGCCTGACCCGGCACATCACCGGCGTCGCAGCAGACGGCGTGCGCAGCCCCGTGGTACTGGAGGGCGGCGCCGAACCGCCCCGCCGTCCGCTCGATCTCCCCAAGGCCGTAGAGGGCACGCGCCAAGCCTGCCCCGTCCTCGAGTTCCGCACAAAGAGCGCGGGCCACCTCAAAGGAGTCACGCGCTGCGGCGACACGGCCTGCGAACCGTCCCACTTCGCCGAGGCCGAGCAGCGCGGCTGCCTCAGCTGTGCGATCCCCCAGCGCGCGAGCGGCCCCGAGGGCGGTCTCGTAAAGCGCCCCGGCGTCATCGGCGTACCCGAGCAGCAACAGGGGGCCTGCAGCGACCGTCAGGGTGAGGGTATGCACGCTCCGGCTCTCAAAGGCGGATTGCGCGCAGGCGACGATGTTGGCGTGTTCCGCGACCAACCACTGCCGGGCTTCGGAAGGGAAGAGTCCGGCAGCGCTTGCCGGCAGATCGGGGTGCTCGCCCGCTTCCGGCGTCCCGGTGCCAGCAACTGCGCGGGGAGGCAGGGGGGACAATTCCCGGTCGGCTGCCGCGGCCAACTCGGCGTAGCGCCCGAACAAGCGGTGAAGAGCGGCTGCCCGCTCGGCGGGTCGCTCGTCCTGCCGGGCGCGGTCGCGCGCGTAGTCCCGCAGGAGATCGTGCAGCGAGAACCTGCCGCTTTGCAGTTCCTGGACCAGGTTGTCCCCGAGGAGTTCCTCCAGGAGCCGCTCCGCGGTGTCCCGGGGCAGTTCGGCAAGCTCCGCGGCATCCGTTACCGTGGCGTCTTGGCCGGGGTGCATGCCGAGACGCCTGAACAGCCTTTGTGCGTCCGGTTCCAGCGCGTCGTAGGACACGCCGAAGGCCGCGCGCACGTCCCGCTCCGAACTGCGAAGCGCGCCGAGTCCGCCGTGGGCACCGGTCAGTTCGGTGATCAGGCCGGACAGTCCGAGCTGCGGCCGACGCCGCAGACGAGCGCCGGCGATCCGGATGGCGAGCGGTAGGTAGCCGCAGAGCCGGACCACCTCGCGCATCCGTTCGTCGTCCTCGTCAGCCACGGGGATCGTTCCCGCGGTGATCCGCTTGAGCAGCTCCACGGCAGAGGGCTCATCGAGCGTGTCCACGGTCACGAACTTCGCTCCCTCCAGATCGATCAGACGGCGTCGGCTGGTGATCAGAACGGCGCACTCCCTGTTGCCCGGTAGCAAGGGTGTGACCTGTTCGGCGGAGATGGCATTGTCGAGTATCAGCAGGGCACGGCGGCGAGCCAGGGTGGCACGCCAGAGCGCGGCGCGCTGCTCGAGCTCCGAAGGCACCTGTTCGGGCGCGATTCCGACCGCAATGAGCAGTGACTCCAGCGCGGAACCCGGCGGCACTGGGGACCGGTCCCGGCTGAACCCTTGGAGATCGATGAAGAGCTGAGCGTCGAGATAGTGGGCGGCCATCCGGTGCGCCGCATGCAAGGCCAGTTCCGTCTTGCCGACCCCGCCCATGCCGTCGATGGAAGCGACGCAAACGGCTCCGTCACCAGCCGTGGCATCGAGGAGGTCCCTCAGTGCGGTATCTCGTCCAGTGAAATCCGGCACCGATCGTGGCAGCGTATTGACGACAGAGGCGGCGGTTCCGGTGCCGGCTGCGGTCAGGACCGGGAGCTTCGCTGCGTCCTCCACTCCGAGCATCGCCCAGAATCTCTTCCGCACCTTGGGAGGCAGCAGCTCGAGTGCGGTCAGCGGCGTCACTGTCAGCGAGTTTTGCCCGGCCGCTACGTTGTGACTGCGGACCACGCCGATCACCGTGTCACTTAAGACAACGCCCGCTCCCGACATGCCTGCCCACGGCGACCGCGAATCCGCACACGCCCCCGTGCCGAGTCCTGTGTCGAGCAGAGAGCCCGTGGTGATCGCGGGTGCACCCGGCTCACGGTTGCCCACGAGCGTGAGTAGCCCTTCCGTTTCACCGGACGGCGCCGTGTAGGCCAGACCCTCAGCCGTGGGGATGGTGCCGTCCACCTGCGCTGTGCGCCGATGGCGGCTGTCTCGGCGCCAGCGCGGAAACCCCACCGTGCAGGCCTTGAGCATGCCAACAGAGGTCCGGTCGACACGGGCCACTTCCAGCGCGCCGAGACCCTTCACCGGCTCCGTGAGTGTGAGCAGCGCGAGGTCGATGGCCGACGACTCCGCTCGTAGCACCGAGGCGACGCTGCGGGGTCCGGCCGCGCATTCGACTCGGTGGTCTGTTCCTTCGGCCACGTGATGAGCCGTCAAAACGGTACGGTCGTTGACGAGCAGGCCGGACCCCACTCCGGTGCGGCCGTCGTGCGTTCTGAAGCGGATCAGTGCGATCCGGTCAGTGTTCAACGTTCTTCGTCACTGCTTGGGGGCTGGGGACTGTCAAGGTCCTCGACGTCGAAGATGAGCTGTTCGCCATCGTCGAGGCGGTCCCCCTGCGGGTCGTGCAGGACCGGCGTCAGTTGCAGTCGGAGTGTCTGGACGGAGGACGACTCCCTGCTGCGCTCGCCGCCCAGGGTGAGTACCTGCCAGTGGATGCCGGCCGATCCCTTGCCGAGGCGGGTCACTCCCACCTGGACCGTCAGTTCCACAGGCTCCGGCTTGAACCGAATGCTGCGGCCCTGGCCGCTGAGCCAGGCCCGTTCCAGACTGTCGCGGAGCGCCTCGATTGCCTCCGCAAGGTCGACCCCGGCGCCCTCGCCGCTTACCCCCACCCGCGCTCCTCCGGTCGTACCGATGCCTGCCGACGCCCAAGTTGTTCCCCGGTCCGGCCTTGCGCACGCTCTGCGGGCGCACTGTTGATGCTGCGAGATTCGAGCTTCCACCGAAGCATTGATCGACAAGAAGTGAACTTTTAGGACTGAGTTTGACCGAGTCGCCGATTGCTTCTTGTGCCCAGTCTTCGTGATACGCAAGGCTTTCGGCATTGACGCTCATTGAGGGGTGGCGTCTTCAAGCCGTAGCGGGGGTCGTAGGATGACTCTGAGTTCGCTTGAGAGGTCGCATCTTGTTATTCACTCGTGTGCCGTAGGCGCGGCCTTCTGGTCCGGGGCGTGGGGGAGCGTCCCCGTTCTGGGAGAGACTCCGGACACAGCCGGTCTCCTTGTCATCTGCAGTGTTATGGGGGGACTGCTGGCCCACGTGAACGGGCACCAGTCTGACCGCTGGCAGTTCATGGGGGTCGCCACTGCCGCTGGACAGTATTTCGCCGGGGCCCTGATCATCAAGGGCTTGTCCTCGTTCATTCCCGTCTTCGGGACCATCGTGAACGCAGGCGTATCCCTGGCCACCGTGGAAGCGGTCGGGTGGGCTTTCTACCTCATCCTGGAGGAGGGAGCCGATCCGTCGGCGCTCTCGAAGAAGGAGATCGAGGACTACCTGAAGCGCGGCAAGAAGCTGCGTGAGGAGAATTCTCGATCCGGCGCGTTCGCGTGGATGGACCGGATGTCCGCAGAGGACAAGAAAAGGCACGCAGCCCTCACGAAGGAACTGACGAACCCCGACCTCAGCCCCGAACGTCGCACAGATATCCTCCGGGAGTTGGAGCTTCTCTTCGAGGCCTATCGCCCTCCGGGCGACGAGCCGCAGGGAGCATGAGGGGCATGGACCTATTTCCAACCTCGCCAGGCTTGCTGACGTGGATCACCCCTGGCTGAGGCGGACGGAGGCGTTGAGCGCGATGGGTCCCACCCGGCCCGGGGATCACTCCTCGCGGTCGGGAGATGGCCGTCAGTGGTGGAACAGCCTCACCCCGGTGCGAGCCGGCATGATGTGGTGCTCGCGGCAGGCTTCCTCAGCTCCTTCGAAGTCGCCGTGGAGCTTGGCGGGTCGTCGTCTGCGGGGTCCTCGGCGGGGCCGGATGGCGGGAGACCGCACTCCCCGACGACCGATCGTCTTCGATCCCGGAAATGAGTTCCGGTCCGATGCAACCTGGCTCCGGGCCCGTGCGTATAGGAGGCGATAACCGCACCTCACATGGGGAGGGGATCCCATGCACTTGGACCGTTCGACCGGTGGGACTGCCGGCCGTCTCGGGCCCGGTATCGCGGCCCGTGTCGCCTGTGACCTCGCCGTCGGGGGGCCGACGTGAGCGGGATTTCGGTCCGGGGGTTCGCGGTGGCTTCGGCCACCGCGGTCACCGCTGTGGGCGCCGTTACTGGTGTTGCCTCAAGCAGCACCGGCCGGCCCGGCAGCGACGCCGGGGCGACGGCAGGCGACGCGACGCTTCTCGCTGACATCCCGGCGGGTCAGCAGGCTCAGGTGCAGACCGCGTCCCTGACGCGGCAGGCCGACGCGCAGGCCATCGCCGCTGATGCGAGTGCCAGGAAGGTCGCCGAGGAGTCGGCCCGCAGGCAGGCCGCCGCGGACGCGGTGGCCAAGCACAAGGCTGCTCAGAAGGCCGAAGAGGAAGTCATGGAGCGCAAGGGACGCAAGGGACGCAAGGAGCGCAAGGCGGGCCAGGAGGCGGCCGGCCGCTCCGCCACACGCGACGCCTCCAGCTTCCCGGTCCGGAGCTCCTACACCGTCGCGCAGATCCAGGCGATGGCGCGTCAGATCGTGGGCGCGGGCCAGTTCCAGTGCTTCAGCAACATCGTGGACCACGAGTCCACCTGGAACTATCGGGCGGCAAACCCTTCCGGCGCCTACGGTCTCGTCCAGGCGTACCCCGGCTCCAAGATGTCGAGCGCGGGCGCCGACTGGCCGACCAACCCGGCCACGCAGATCAAGTGGGGCCTCAACTACATGAACCAGAAGTACGGCGGCCCCTGCCAGGCCTGGTCGTACTGGCAGGCTCATCACTCGTACTGACAGGTCGTCTCGCTTGGTCTAGCGGCGGTGGCAGATGAGGGCGCCGGCGATGTCGACGAAGGCGGGGAAGTACTCGGCTTTGCGCCAGTAGCGGCTGTGGAGGCGGCGGCAGCCATCCCGCGGCCGTCTGTGTCTGCTCCGCGGCTCGCCCTCACTGCCGTCCGTAGCTCCATCCGTCGAGCCTGGACCACCCACCGCTGGGACACACGCCCTCGCCACCGCTCGTGACCTGCGCCTGCTTGCGAGAGTTCCTGGCTACTGCGACTCTGCGGGAACGAAGAAGGCGGGGTATCCCGGGAGCGGGGCCGCCTCCCATCCTCCGGCAACCTCGTGTAGCAGTCGCCGTATGGTCTCCGCGAATGCCGGGAACTCTTCCAACACGCTCGCCGTCTCCCAACGGTGTCTGAGCACCTGTCGCCTGGTGGGAACGGGCCGTCGTGTCCTGTGCATCGGCCCGTCCTGCACCGTGCGCGGAAGCAGACGCACTGTCGCGTCCACCGTCCACACCGCGATGGCTCGTCTCATCCCCGCCTGCCACACCGAATCCTCGGTCAAAGCCGGGTACGCCGCGACGATCTCGGCCCGAAAGGCCTCCTCGACCTCCAGCGCCATCCCCACTGGCAAGTTGAACACACACCAGCAGGTGGAGAACGGCATTCTGCAGTACGCGGCTGTCAGGAACACCGACTGGAAGCAGGCGGCTTCGAAGTCGAGCAGCCGCAGACCCTCCGGCGTGAGCAGGTTGTTGTCAGGACAGGTGTCACCCGGGGTGAATGCCGGATACGTCTCCGCACCCGCTGTTCCGATCAGGGCCAACTCCTCGCAGAGCCCGAGCGGAACCGCAATACCGGCAGTGTCGAGCACCCTGAGCAGGTCGGACGCGTTCTGCGCGATCCACGGCTCGTCGTCCCAGGGGGGCAGACCTTTGTCGTATCGCGCCCACAACTGCCTGAACTCCGCCCGCCGGTGTACCGACGCGGCGGCTAGCCGCCCGAGGCCGCGCGCCCATGCCAGCAACCCCTCGCCGGCCGCCTTCGAATCGCTTCCCAGCAACACATCGGCCAGCGTCGATGCGTCACCGAGATCCGCCATGACCAGCAGAGGGATCTCGGTCGACACGCCCAGCACCTCAGGGCCGGCGAGGCCGAGCGAGAGGCCGGCCACCTCCGCGGTAAAGCAGCGCAGGGCCTCCGGCTCGCCGGTGTACGCCTTGACGATCACCCTCCCCCCGTCACCAGTCCTGCAGCGCAGCACCGTGCTGCGTTTACTCCCACCCAGATCGACGGGCTCGGACAGTTCCGTAGCGAGCAGTTCTGCAGCGGCACGCAAGATCCAATCCACCCTGGCATCCTGCCACTTGGCCCCGGCGCGCCCGACGACGTTTTCCCGGCCCCGGCGGACGGGTCCACGGGCCGGGCCCCGTGCCGCGTCTACCTCCGGGTCCCGGAGTCCGCAACGCCCTGCCCCTCACCACAAACCTGAGTATTTACACGGATGCGCAGACTGCCGCCTCGCGGTTGCATCGGATCATGGCTGTCGTAGCAGCGGCGAAAGCCCCTTCACTCGGTAAGAGCATCCGGATCGGCATCACCATCGGCCTGCTGTCGGTGCTGGTGGGGCTGTTGGCGGCCTGGCAGACCACGTCGTACATCACCGAACACGCATCGGACAGAGAAGAGGTCTTCGGTAACTGGCCGCACTCGGCGCATCTGCACGCGGGAAGGGTCACGGTCTACAGCGAGGATTCCATCCCTCTGTCCCGCATCCGGATCACGGCCCCGGACGGCACGCTCATGCACCTGAGGGACTTCCGGGATTCCTGGGTGTTCGCGGGCTCGATGGCCCAGGTGCCCTCGATTGCCGTCTTCAGCGCACCAGAGGCCGGTGCCTACACCTACCAGACGTCCAATTCCGTCAAGGACGGGACGGGACTTGTCGTCTACCAGACGAAGACAACGGTCCACAGATCGATCCCCGGTGTCCTCATCGGCTTCATAGTGGCCCTCCCCGGCGTCATCGCGGCCACCGTCCGGATCCGACGAGCGCTGCGCAAGCCCCCTGCCCCTCCTGCGCCGCTGCCGGGGCCGCCTGCGCCACAGGGGCCGCAGCCTTGGTACAGCGCCCCGCCATCGCCGCATCCTCCGCCCTGGTTGCAACGCTGAACGCGCACGGCCGAGACGGCATTACGACACAACCAGCGCCTGCTGTGCTGAAATGCCCGGCAGGCTGCCTCCGGGATCCAGAGCACCTACTGAGCGCGCGCCTCGCGCCGGCAACTGCTGGTGTGCTCGCCCGGTCGGCCTGCCGGCCGCCGGCCCCAGTCGATGGTGAAAGCCTCCCGCCCGAATACGTGGTGCAGTACGTAGACTCCCTGATTCATTTCGACCGGGTTGTTTGCCAGGGTCGGTGCACTGCCTGATCACCCGGTCGGAAAGTGACGATGCAGGGTGCGGGTCTGGGCGAGAGGGGAGGACAAGTGCCTGGCAGAGCAGCCACCTTCGGGGTGGCGTCGCTGAATGTCTGTTGTGGGCTGGCGAACTCGCTGCCTCCGGTGAGGGAGCGGGCCGTCGAGTTCTGCAGGCGCCTTGAACAGGCGGATGTGGACATCGTGAACTTCCAGGAGGTCTGGACGCCCGGTCTGCTGGCCTTCCTGCGGACCCAGCTGCCGTCGTTCCGTTTCGTGGCCCGCAAGGTGGGGGCGCTCGGTCAACCGGCAGGTGGCCTGGCCTCGTTCTCCCGGCTGCCGCTGCGGTCGGTCCAGTACGTGTCGTTCCGTGGCACACGGCCGAAGGGCGGAAGCCCGTTCTTCCGCGCGGTCATGGCTGCGGGCGCCTGTCTCCAAGGTCTGCTGGTCTTCGAGGTCCCGGCCTTTCGCACGGTGATGGGGAACGTGCACCTGACCGCGAACAGGGACGGGCAGTGGTCGGCCGGCAACCGGTACGAAGCCCTTCAGATGCAGCAGGTAAGGCGGGTCCACGAAGTCCTGGACCATTCGCGCCGCATGGACACCGCACTGGTGATCGCCTGTGGTGACTTCAACCTCCCCAGTGAGTGCGGCCTGTACGGCGCAGTGGTGGACGGCGGCGTGTGGCAGGATCCGTTCGCCGCGGAGAACGTGCCCACCTTCCACGCCGACCTGCTGCCCGCCGGTGCGCGAGCCCACCGGATCGACTACCTGCTCGTCGACGGCGACCCCGATCGCCATCCGGTCACGGGGATCGATCTCCTGTTCAACGAGCCGGTAGCACTGCCCTCCGGGCGTACCGCCTACCTTTCCGATCATGTGTCGCAAGTGGTCCGGATCCCCGTGCCCGGACCGCCCGACTACGGACACCTCACCAACGCCAGGTCGTCCGCCCGGCGGTCCCTGCAGCCGCCGTACGGCCTTGATCCCGATGCAGGCCCGGAGGGCACCTACCCCCACGGGCCACCCAAAGGCTGGCACCGGTCTCCGGCCCGGCGCACGCCGATCACGGCATACGTCGGACCGGCCCGGACGGGAAAGACGATCCGGGCACTCTACGATTCGCGACGAACCCACCTGGGAAGGGAGGGACTCTTCTCCGGCGAGGTCTACTGGATCAACGCCCGCGACGAGGAGTCCCTGGAGACCGGCCTCACCCATCTGGCCATGGAAGCGGGTGCTACGCCGAGGCAACTGCAGGCGGCTCGGGACGGCAGGAAGCGGCTGGAGGACCTGGCCCTCGCCGCCCTGGAAGGGAAACGGGGCACGCGGGAAGGCCGGTTCCTCGTTCTGGACGGACTGGACGACCCTGAGATGCTCGCCCGGGCGCAATCCGCAACGGGGATTCTTCGCCAGGGCGTCCCACACCGCCGCTTCAGCCACATCATCGTGACCTCCCGCATCAGCGATCCTGGGGCCTGGAGGCCCTGGATCAGGCGGATGCCCGTCGGCAGATAGAAGCGCCGCCACGCCGCACGGTTGCTGAGACAACGAACGTCCGGCTCGGTGACGACAGCTTCCAGACCCGCGGTAATGACACCTGCCGCCTTGCGACCGGAACGCCCCTTGACCGCTCGACCTCTCATCGTCCGGCTACGTCCAGCTCGCCGGCCAACTGGGGCCAGGTGGACGCGAATCCGGGGTGCGGCCGCAGCGAGTCGATCTCGACGGGGAGCACCACCGGTGGGCGACGCCCTTTACCGGTCGCCACGGTGCCGGAGAAGCACGGCTCCACGACGTCTGCGACGACGGTGTGACACGCCCATCCGCCGTGGTCGTCGACGAAGCTGAGGACGGGACACAGTGCCGGAACGCTGCCGAGTTCTTCGGTGAACTCCCTGCAGGCCCGTCCGGTGGGCTTTCACCGGCTTTCGGCGCGCCCCCGGGATGCTCCAGGTGCGGCCGTGGTGGACCCGCCGGGAGCGGCGCTGAAGCAGGAATCGAGGACCTGAATCCGTGACCGGTGTCGGCCATGCCGTCTCCCGTAACGGATCTTTGGCATGTGGTCAGGACTGGATCCTGGGGCCACCGGTGGGCTCCGCCGTCGGCGCGACGGAGTTGCGGGCGGATCACCTGGGGAAATGAGCGGCAGAGCCCCCTGCTATCGTGCGCCGATGTCAGCGATCAAGAAGTTCCAAGTCACCTTTGACTGCGCAGAACCTGAGCGCCTCGCTCGCTTCTGGTGCGAGGTGTTGGGGTACGTCATACCGCCGCCACCGGACGGGTTTGCCACCTGGGACGATTTCAAGCGTTCGCAGCCACCTGAGCAGCGGGATTCATGGTTCACCTGCAGTGATCCCTCAGGCGTGGGCCCGCGACTGTACTTCCAGCGCGTCCCCGAAGGAAAGGCCGCCAAGAACCGGCTGCATCTTGATGTGCGGGTCGGCACCGGACTCGTGGGTGAAGAGCGCCTCGCCGCGCTCGAGGCCGAATGCGCCCGACTGGTCCCGCTCGGCGCGGTACACGTGCGAACGCTGTACGACGGCAATGATGCGTGCATCCCGATGCTGGACATCGAGGGCAACGAGTTCTGTATCGACTGAGCATTCTCCGAGCCGGGGAGGTGGGGAGCCGCCTCCCTTGGACTTCTCTGGTCTCGTACGGGGCGGGAGTTACCCCGTGAGGGCGAGGTTGTGCAGCCGGGCGATGCCGAGCACGGCGGTGTGAACGCCGTCGCCTTTCAGACGGCAGTCGTGAAGGATCTTCCAGGCCTTCATCCGCGCGAAGAGGTGCTCGACGCGGGCCCGGACCTTGCGGTGGGAGGTGTTGTGCTCCTCCTTCCAAGCTGGCAGCGTGGCCCGGCCGACAGCGGCCTTCGTACCGGACGGTTCCCACGCCTTGCATCGTTGCGGTTGCCCGTGACCGGCCGGCCGACGACGATGAGTCGGGTGTCGGCGTCGATGACGACCTGGCCGGGCAGCGGTCCGGCCCCCCCCGTGACGGGGCTGCCCCTGCTCGTGTCCCTTCCACCTGTGCACACCGCGCGCAGCGATAGGAAGGCGTTCGTCCAGCTCGTTGTGTCACTGCACGTCGCACATGGCGAGAAGTTCAATTGCTGCTCCGGACGATTCCAACAGCGGGGCAGCGGCGGAGCGCCGGGGGTCGGCCCGGTAGGCGGCGAAGTCCTCGTCGCTGGGAAAGCTCACGAGGTGGGCTTCGACACGGTCGTCCAGAGTACGCAACCGTCGTTCGAGTCGCCCCCCGTGCTCGGCGAGGAGCGGCAGAACAGCGCTCTCGTAGGCGTCGAAGGCACCCAGCCGTCCCTCTGGTAGCCGTGCGAGCATCAGGTAGGTGACAGCCATGAATCCCTCCCAGGTAAGTGAAAACGCCGGGAAATCGCGCCATGCGACACCGGTCCGCAGCACGTACGTGACGCCGGCGAGTGGGGCTGATACGGCAGTTGGAACAGGCCCTGGGTGGCCCTGGGCGGGGGCAGCCAGGGTCAGTTCGTGACGTGGAACTCGTTCCCGCCGGCGTCGAGGAACTCGCCGGGTTCCCAGTCGCGATGGGTGACCTCCAGGCGCAGCCTGTTCCGCGCCACCTTCGGCGCCGCAGGCGGCCCCATCACCAGCGAGACCGTACTGGTGGGCCTCCGGCGCAGCCGGACGCCCCAGTTGTGGTACTCGACCGCGTGCCAGTCGGCCTGGGACTGCCAGAAGGCCGACTGCGCGTGGCGGTCCTCCTCGGCGACGTCGAGGCAGATCGCGACGAGGCCGGAGCCGGCGAGCACGCCGGGGTGACCGGGACGCAGCACGCAGAACTCGTTGCCCTCCGGATCGGCCAGTACGTCCCACGGGACGTCCCCCTGGCCGATGTCGACCCGCGTCGCACCGAGTGCGAGCAGGCGTGCCACCTCGGCCTCCCAGTCCGGCCCCGCGGCCAGGGTGGAGTCGGTTCTTGTGCGCCGCCTTCGGCTTCGCGGTCGGCACGAACCGCAACTGCAGGCCGCCCGTCCGCCCCTGCGTCGCGTCCAACCAGAAGCGGTCCATGCGCACGACATCCAGCGCGTCGATCACGATCCTGGTCAGCATCTTGTTCCCCCAAGCCGTCGAACCTTTCACCTGCTCATTGTTGCCGCCGCTTTCGGCGTCAGGGCCGGGGCCCCAGGCCGGGACCGAGGATCAGCCCGAACAGGTCACCGACTGGCCGGAGAGTTCCCGGTCGCGCGCCGCCCGCCCTGCCAGGGCACCGCGACGGTCTCCTGGTCTCCCACCGCCACGAGCCCGAGCGCGGTGAGCCGAGCGATGAGCACAAGGCCCGCAGGAGTGCTGGATGCTGACCCGGCAGACAAGACATGCCTGGCAAGGCGTAGTGTCCTGTGCAGGACAACCTGAGCGGGAGGGTGTCATGGGATTCGGTTCACTACTCCTGTTCAGCATGGGCCTGGTCGTCATCGCCTCGGTGTGCGTGGGCTCGTTGGGCATTTATGCCTTCACCCGCAACCGTGTGCCCGGCCGACCGCTGCGCCGCATCGTGCGCAACCCCCGACTGTGGGGGCTGGGCCTCCTGCTCCAGGTCGCGAGTCTGCTCACCTACTCCTGGACCCTCCTGGTCCTGGGCTCGGCCTGCACCGTCTGCGGCCACGTCCTAAAGCCGACCGGATAGGACCGTGCCCTGCCGGTGGCCCTGCTGGTCCTGACGACTGTCGTGGCTGACCGGGGCAGCCATCGACCTGGCCTGGCAGGCCGCCTACGGCCACCTCGACACATGGCTGTCCACCTGGCTGAAGGACCCGTGGAACGCGGTCTTCGTGGCGGCCGCCACCTCATCGCTGACCTTCGCCCGCCGCCTGGACAAGCCCCTGCCGCGCTGGCGCGGCGCCCTGGTCGACGCCGGCATCTACCTGGCCGTGCTCCTGCTCATCTCGGGGACTGCCGCGTGGGCGGCCGGCGACGACGCACCCGCAGATGCCGCGTTCGTGACGGCCATCATCGCCCTGTTCACGTTCCAGCTCCCCGCTGCGTGGCTGCTGACCACATGGCGCTCCGGGCACCTGCAACTCGTGCTCAGCGACGGCCGGACAGACTCCACGAGCAGGAACCTGACCAACTGATGACGACGCCCCGACGAACCTACGCGGCCCTGGCCGTCCTCTGCGCGATCCTGGCCGGCTGCTCGACGCCCGCCCCGATCGGCGACACCACCTCGTCCGATCCCCTCACCCAGACCCTGAAAGAAGGCGAGCGCCCGGCCGCCCCTGACTTTTCCGGGACCACACTGGAGGGCCACACGGCCCACCTGACCGACTACCGGGGCAAGGTCGTCGTGGTCAACGCCTGGGTCTCCTGGTGCGGCCCCTGCCGGATCGAAGCGCCCGAACTGAAAAAGATCCAACAGACATGGGGTAGCCACGGGGTCCAGGTCCTCGGGCTCGACAACGACAAAAGCCGTACCGACGGACTCGCCTTCCAGAAAGACCACCACCTCGGCTACCCGTCCCTCCACGACCCGTCAGGACGCCAAGCCCTGAAGCTGCCACGCGGCCTCGTGAACCCGCAGTCCCTTCCCTTCACGATCGTCATCGACCCGGCAGGGAAGATAGCGGCCGCCCGGATGGGAGCAGTGACAGAGACCGGGCTAACAAAGATCATCACCCCGCTGCTTGCCGCAAGCGGGAAGAAGCCTAGGCAGTCCTGAGACAAGGCGGCGAGACCGCACGGCTTGCGCAGCCCCGTCCAGCGATCACTCGCCTGGCCCGGCTCACATGTGAGACCTCCGGACACGCCGATGCGCGGTGACGTCATACGCCGCGTGGATGCTCGGCCTGACCGCTTGGAGCGCGGTGAGGCTTTCGGTTGCTCGGGCGGGGGTGATGGAGATCGGTGAGCCGGAGCAGTCCGGCGTCGGGAAACTCGCGTGCGTCACGGTCCCGGCCCCGCTACCGTCCTTGCTGTGCAGGTGCGCAGGCTGCGGCTACTTCGCCTCTCAAGCGGGTAACGCGGGTTCGAATCCCGCCGCCGGTGTCACACCGGTGTCGTCCAGCGGCCCAGGACGCCTACAGTGCGCCGCCGCCGACCCTGAACTCTGCACACCGAAGGCACGAGCCGCCCGCCACGGGGGAATCCGGCGGGCGGCTTCGCCATACCCGGCCCGCCCAGCCCATATCGGCGGTGCACCTGGGCGGCTGGACACTGTCCGACGAGGACGGCCACACCTACACCTTCCACCACGTCCGCCTGGACGGCCGTTGCACTGTCCGCGACCACACCGGCGTCAGCCGTGACAGCCGCACGGACGTCAACCAGGACCGCCGCAACTACGTGTGGAACAACGACCAGGACACCGCGACCCTGTGCAACGACCGGGGCCGGTTCGTCGACGACGAGTCGTGGGGCTACCACGACGGCGACCGGGACGGCGGCCACCCCGGCGGCGACCGACACGGCGGCGGCGACCGCCACGTCGGGGGCGCGCGTCACTGACGAGACCGCGAGTGCCGTCTCAGCCGGTGACACCGGCCCGGCCCCCCTTGGCATCCGCACCGGTGGTGTGCTCCTTCGCTGTCCGTAGGGGCGCACCGCCGCTCACCGTGTGGGTGCCGTCTCCTCGCTCGCGGCCCGCCACCCCCAGCCCGGGGGTGGGCCGGTTGCTGTGCGGCAAGCGGGCGATCGTGACGGTGATGGGCTGGTCGGGGCAGGCGGTGCAGGAGACTCACTCATGGGGGGGACGAAACCCGGAGCCAGGACCGCCGCAAACTTGCGGCGATCGACTTCCGTTCCCCTGTCCTACGCTGGCGTGATGGGTGTGGGGATTGAGGTGCTGATCGTGGACTGGCCACGGGTGGAGGCTGCAGTGCCCGGCGATCGGGAAGAGATGCTGATCGATGCCGCCTTCGGAGAGGTGTACGGCGACGACCTCTTCGAGCATGGCTGGTCGTGGCCCACGCAGTCGGGTGAGGACTGGTACGGCAGGTATGCCTTGCGGAACACGCTTGGCTCGTACAAGCCGCACTTTTGGGCCGGCACCGCTGGGACCGCATCCGTGACTTCGTCGAGCCGAAGGTACGTGAGGTGCTGGACCGGTTCAATGACGCGCTGTTCTGGCCCGGTCTGGAGGAGACCACCGGCTTCGGCTCGGGGCTCCCGGAGCAGCCGTGCACCTGGGACGCGGACCTGTTGCTGTGGTGTCCGCCCGATCACGTGCCGCTGATCGCCGGATGGTGGCGGCAGGCGGCGCCCCAACTGGAAGTTCTGCGCGAGCCGTTCACCCGGCACGCTGCGGAGCCGGGTGGATGGATCACGACCTTCGAATCGTTTGCCGACCTCGTCACCGACTGGGGGAGGTGGTCACGGAGGCAGAGCGCCGCGGATGGGGCATCGTCGGCCTGCGCTGCTAGCCGCCACCTCTGTCCATCTACGGCGTGGCGGCGCGTCGCGGCGCCAGTGCGTCGCGATCCATCCTGACTGGAAGGCCGTTTCGAGGGCTCCGCCGGCTTCACCGGGCCGGGCATATGCTGGTGTGGGCGATCACACGGAAGTTGGGGGCCTCGAGGAACACGGTTCGCAGGGCGATTGCGGACGACGCGCCTCCGAAGTACCGGCGAGCGCTGAAGGGTTCGATCGTGGACGCGGTCGGGCCGTAGATCCGTGAACTGCTCGAGCTGCGGAAGTTGCCACTGCTGGGGAGTTTCGTGACCATAGGGCCTTTCCCTCGGCATCAGGCGGTGCAACTGGCCGCCGGCGGTGCAGTAGAAGCCGTTGGACGAGGCTGCGATGCGGGCACGCCCCCGGGGGTAACTCGGTGCGCTGACTGCGTTGTCCACGATTGTCGAGCGCGTAGACGTAGTTCTTGTTGTTCTTCTCACTGAACTGCGCCCCGACGAAGTGGGTGGTGCTGGAGAACCGCCCGAGACCATCCGATACCGAGCTCCTGTGCCGGGTGCGGTGTGCGGCGGTTGGGGGGAGGCAAGGCGGTGGGGGCAGACCTGTGTCGGGTCTGCCCCCATGGGTGTTCAGTGGTTCAGCTGGGGTTTTGGGTGGTTGTGGGTAGGGGGCGGCCTAGTCGGTGAACGGTGGTGATGGTGCTGGCGTTGCTGCGGTTTCCGTTGCTGTCGATGCCGAAGTGGCCGCTGGCTCCGGCTATGGCGCCGTTGCGCAGGGCGAAGAGTTCGTTCCTGACGGCGTAGCGGTTGGGCAGGCTGGTGGGGCTGTCGCCGTTTGCGGCGGCGTTGTGCAGGGCGGTTGCGGCGGTGAGGACGGCGTCGTGGGCGACGAGGGCCCAGTAGCCGCTGGTGAGATGGTCTGCAGCGAATTGCTGTCCGTGGTGGGGGGCCGTGAAGTCTTTCGCGAAGGCCTCGTAGAGACCGTGGTCGGGGTTGTCGCTGCTGCGGAACTGCGCTGGGCTGGGGAAGTTCGCGTACAGGACGGTGATCGGCGCGTCGTGCTCGTGGAGAGCCTGCGTCTTGGGGTCGAAGGATGATGCGTCGGATCCGGTGATGACGGTGATGGGCTGGGCGTGGCAGCTCCTGCTGGCCAGGGCGTTGAGGAAGTCGGGCAGGTACTTGACGCGGGCGGCGTAGTAGACGGTGTCGACCGTCTTGCCGGTGTTGCAGAGGTTCTGGCTGATGGTGGGCAGGATGGCGCCGGGCCCGCCGCGGGGGTCGAAGGTGAAGTCGGAGGTGTTGTCCAGGTATTTCTTGAGGCCTTCGACGGTGTGGAATCCGTGGTTGAGGGACTCGGTGTAGAGGTCCTTGGTCCCGTTGGGCGTCACCGGTGTGCGGACCAGGGCCGCGGTGCGCGGGGCGGTGCCGAGCTCCTTGCTGACGGCGGTGAGCTGATCGCTGTTGGTCAGGGTGACGCGGGCCAGCCCTTCGATCGCCCCCTTGCCGTCGACGGCGCCGGTGGCGTCGAAGCCATCGGCGGTGATCAAGTCACCGACCATGGGCAGATCGGCCTTGCTCAGGGCCCGGGCGGCGTCGACGGACTCCTGCTGGCTCAGCCCCAGGCCGGCGACCGCCACCAGGCGGCTGTCCTTCTTCATGGCGGTGAGCTGGCCGACGGCTTGCTCCCATTGGGTCTCCGCGCTGCCCATGTTGGCCACGAGCAGCTGGATCTTGGGTCGGCTGTTCTTCTCGTTCTCCTCCTCGAGGGCGGTGTAGGCGCCCTCGAGCTCGTCGACGTACTGGCCGACGGTCAAGTTGTTCGCACTTTTCGACGTCAGCGGGGCCAGGAACGCGACCGTCACATAGTCGCCACCCTTGATCACGTTGCGGTTCTCCGCGCCGATGGCGGTCATGACCGGCTTGAGATCGTTCCCGAAGACGGCTGAGTCGTCACTGCCGTCGGTGATGCCCGTGCACTCGCCGCCGACTCCGGTGACCAGGCTCGGGTTGTCAGTGCCGCAGTGCTGCTTCTTGAACCGTTCCCGGTTCTGCACCTGCTGGTCGTGCACCCGTCGATCGTGCACCCGTTGTTGATGCAGCTGCCATGCCCCGACCCCGATGGCGAGGGCAGCGGCCAGGGTGCAGGCGATCACTCCCGTGCGCAGCCTCGAAGCCCCGACTGGAAGACGCCACCTTCTGCCGTCCCCGGCGGGCGGCAGGGCCTGGCTGCCGTCGGCGGGAAGCGCGTCCTGCGGTGCGCCCGTCCCTGTTGGTCCAGCCGGCCCTGAGTTCTCCGGAGTACCAGCCCCTGCCGGATCGGCGGGAACCGGCTCTTCCCCTGTGCCCCGCTTTGCCGCCTCGTCCCGCAGTTCTTCCCAGCGCCTCAGCCACGGCTGGCGTTCCACCTCGCTCAGAGCGCAGCCGCGCAGAAACTTGATCACAAAGTCTCTGGCGGGCAGCGCGTCCTTGCTCAGCACCGTAGAGATCGTGGTGGTGGTCAGCCCCTTACCGGAACCGTCGTCACTGGCTTCTGCCACTTTCCTGTAGGTGACGTTCCGGCTCTCGCGTAACTTGCCCAGCGCCTCCCTGAACTCCTTTTGGGTACGAACGAGTTCCGGGTCGGGCCACACGCCGTGGCCGCCTGGCCAGTCCTCCTGTTGCGTCATCACGCGCCCCCGGGAGAGGCGTTGGCCGGGCGCTGCCCGCTCAGCCACAAACCGACCTGTCCGGCCGCGGCCCCAGCCGCCATGACCAGCCCGACAGCATCACTGACGGACTGACCGCTGCACACGAGCACGACTACCACCACAAAGATCACCGCGAAGATGCTGATCCGGTGGCCGGGTGTGAGATCCGCTCCGCAAAGCACCTGATCCGGTGATGCCGCCTGCCGGCGTCGCCATCGCGTCATTCCTACTGACACAGTTGCTCCCCTTCCTGGGCGCGGCGGAGATCCACCGCAAGTGAATACGGGGTCCGCTCCGGTTACCGGCCGTGATGCGGACATCGCTCAGTGAATTCCGTCGTCCGGACAGAGGCAACCCCTTGGGCATGAATGGAAGTAACCCGAACATTCACCGCCATCTCAGGAACCGCCGCTCTCGTTTTCCGCCCGATTCGCGGCCCTTCCCCAGCGTCCCGACAGGCCCCGTCAGAGCCCCGAAAACTCCTCACGGGGCAACCGGATGCCGACCGCACGACAGACGCCGGAAGTAGCGTCAGCCTGCCCTCGTGCACTCGGTTGCCTGCCCTGACCTGCCCGTTCGCGGTTCGGAACGCTTCCGAACGCTGAAAGATCTTGCAGCCTGGTCGAGACGGTGGTGAGCTGGACAAGCGGAACCCCTGCACCCGAAAACCGCCGTCCTCCCCTTCCTGGGCGCGGCAGTCATCATGCGGGGTGGAAGAGGGGACTCCTGTTACCGGCTGGAGTCCCCTCGCCGCACCAACCTTCACAGGGTAAGAACAGCTATTCCGAAGTCCGGAACAAGCTGGAGAAAGACTTTCGGAATCCGCAGCCAAATTTCCGACTCGACGCCGCCGTGCTCGCGCTGTGCGAGATGGGCGACGAGAAGACGGTGGCGGTGAGCGGTGATCCGGGACGCGGTGACGTGCGACCGGCCCGACTGCGGGGCCGCTCGGGCTGCCGCCATCGAGGCACCGGCAGCCCACTCGGCGATTGCGGTGCGGGACTTTGCTCCGGCCAGGACCGCTAGGGCGGCGACAGTCGCGACGTACGGCGGTAGGTCGCGGCGGCTCTGGCGGCGGCGCGGGTCGGGCAGGCGGGACAGCCGTGCCAGAGGGTCCGCGTTGCGCGTGCCCGATATCGGAAATGCCCACTGGGATACGCGGCGCTCGGGCGAGTGGACGCATCCGCCCGGCAGGGGCGAAGATCGGCCATCTTCATGCGAGGGATCCGAGCCACGGCATCACCCGTGCACACAGGAAGCACACGGAATCTCCTTGAAATCGCGGACCTCGGAGACTTGGGCGGACTCGGACGGCAAGTTACTGAACGGTTGGTGATTTCGCGCCCACACCTCCCCATGTGGCGCGAACACCTTTTCGATCAATGTTGTGTCTGCGTAGGGTGTGGCCGTGCGTGGCGGAGCCTGACCAGTTCCGCGTGCGGGTACATCGACCAGCGACCGGGGGAACGCCGTCGCTCACGGGGAGAGGTTGCATCGTCTTGCCGGCGTACCGGACGTACGTATGCGGCAAGTCATTCGTGAACCAGGGTTTCTGAGGGCTCATCAGCATCACGGGGAGCGCACTGGCACCGCCGCCCTGACTCTTCGGCCGCTCTTCCGGCACCCCCTCTGAAGGCACTGCGGACGGGTCCCTGCAGTCCGTGACCGCGCTGCGTGACCAGCCGGCGCTGGCCCCGCGTTCGGTCTACGACCTGACCGTCGACGGTCCGCACACGTTCTACGTCCGCCCGCAGGGCGGACACTCACATGTACCTGGTGTTCATGTGAGACGACTTCTCGGACGGCCTGCCTGAACTCATGGGTATCCCATCAGCAGGCACGAGTTGTCACGCTGCTTGATCCCTGCTTGTCAGAGGAGGGGCCCGGGGCGGAGAGGGGGGCTGTCCCGAGGTTTCGTAGGCAGCGCCAAGGCAAGGGGGAGCATCGGCGTTGCCGTAAAGGGAGCTACCCCTCTGTGCTGGCCGAGCAGTTTCTCGATCAACGCCCACAGAGCACGAGCTGCCACGGCGACAGCGAGTCGACCGGCCATCTCGCGAATCTTCCCCGTGTCTGCCGGGGAAGTCTCGGATTTTCCCATCACTCCACCTCATCTCAGGGGCTGCGTCTGGTCGCCGTGTGCGACGAGGCGCCCCCTCTGGCAGAGATGAGGGCAGATCAGGGAGATGAGGCCCCATCAGGCCGGCGCCCTCTTCGCGGCCTTCCGCAGGATCTCGCGTTCCTACTCCAGTTCGCGGACCTTCGTGCGCAGTGCCGCAAGCTCGGCCTCCACCGCCGTCTGCGGGTGCACCGGCACCTCCGCCCGACGGAGTTGATGGACAGCACCAGGGACCACGAGGGCGCGGGCCTTGCCGAAGTGTCGATGCCACAGATCGGTGCTGCGTTCCGCGCAGGACACGACTGACGCCCGCCCACAGGGCCGGGTGGTCGAGTTCTCCGGCGCCGTCGCCGCCCAGCGCGGGTGTCCCGCTTGAAGGGGTTCGAACGCGCGCAATGAGCGACTACCCCTCCGCCGACAGTCCCGTCGTGCGCAGCCGACCCACCGTCTGCGCCGAAGTCACGCGGGGCGCCTGGGCGGCCAACGCTGACAGCAGACCTTCCCAGGCGTCGGGGAGCCCCGCGTCCACGGCCGACCGGTATGCGACGCAGGCCTCGTGCGTCCGTCCCTGTTCCAGGTACAGGGAACCGAGCGCGGCGTACGCCTCCGTGTCACCGGCTTCACAGCCGCGGACGTAGGCGCGCTCAGCCGCGGCGATGTCACCGAGTTGCTCTCGCACGCCGCCCAGCGCCGTCCAGGGGGCCGAGGCGCCCAGGGCGGCAGCCCGCACTACCGCGCGCCGGGAGCCGTCCCGGTCCCCGGCGCGTTCCCGCATACGGGACAGTGCGGACCAGGCATCGGTCGCACCCCGCTCGGCCGCCAGGTCGGCGGCGAGCTCTGCGCCCCGTCTGTCTCCGGCAATCTCCCGGGCCCGCGCCAGCATGATCCACGCGTCCACGTCACCGGCGCGCGCCGCCTCCGCCGCGGCCTGGGCGGCACCCTCGTCATCCCCGATTTCCTCGCGGGCTTCCGCCAGCGCGGTCCAGGCTTCCGGGTCACCGGTGCGTGCCGCCTGGGCGGCGGCCTCCTCGGCGGCCACGCTGTCACCGTCCGACTCGGCGAGCAGGGCCAGTTCGCGCCAGGCGGCACCGACGCCCAAGGCCTCCGCCTCTCGATGTGCCGCTGCGGCCCCCGACCGGTCACCAGCCGCGTCACGCAGTCGTGCCAGGAGGGACCACCCTTCGGGATGCCCCGCGTCCGCGCCGCTCGTGGCGGCTCCCAGCGCGGACGCATGGTCACCGAGGGTCCAGTACAGCCGTACCAGAGCCGCCCAGGCAGCGCTGACCCCCATGTCCGTCGCCCGAATGGCGTGTGCCACCGCCGCAGCGAGGTCGCCGGACCGTTCGGCGACCTGCGCGAGCCCCATGTTCCCCCAGCCGTCTCCGGCGCTTGCCGCCCGCTCGAACGCCTGGGCCGCCACCGCACCTTGCGCCGCCCGCATCCGGCCGAGCGTAAGCCAGGCCAGCTGCTCGCCTTCCGTCGCCGCCCGGGCCGCGACCGCGTCCGCCGCGTCCGAGCCCCCCTCCGCCTCGCGGATCCGGGCCATGGCCGCCCAGGCCCACGCATCGCCCGACTCTGCCGCGCGCCGATACGCGTCGTAGGAACCCGGCCCGTCGCCGGCTGCTTCCCTCGTCACTGCGAGAGCCGCCCAGGCGGCGGGATCCGCCGCGGCCGTCTCCTCGGCGGCGGCACGCCCTTCGGTAGTCGCCCGGAGCACGGCCAGGGCGGTCCGCGCCCGGCTGTGGCCCAGCTCGATGGCCTGCTCGTACAAGGGGGCGGCGCTGCCGTGGACACGCCGCTGCTCGGCGGCCCGGCCGAGAGCGTAGACGTCGTCGGCGGTCCTGGCCCAGCGTGCCCCGGACCAGAACTCGGCGGGCGGCGCACGGTGGGGGCGGACCCGGCGGATGTGCTGTTCGAGATAGTCGTCTGGGCGATAGCTGTCCGGCTCGCCGACACCCGGCTCGTGCCGTTCCGCGATCAGCGGCGCGGGGCCACCTTCCGTGGTCGTCAGGGCGCCGATGGCAGCCGGGAACCACTCCTTGCCCGCGGTCGCGCGCGCGGTGGAGTCCATAAAACCGGCCGCCGCCTCCATCAGCATGCGCGCGGGCCCACAGGCATTGGTCAAGCCGAGAATTTGGCAGTGCAGTAGGTATCGGCTCCATTCACCCCTGCGCAGACCTGGTAAGCGGTGATGGTGCTGCCGTCTCGGGACGACTCCTCACCGCACCCGCTTTTACTCCCGTTTGCATCGCCCACCGCGTACAAGCCTCCCGCCGCGGTCCAGTACCAGGTGCGGACGCCGCGGTTGTCGGCAAGCGTGTCGCATGCATAGGCGCGGGTATGACTCGACTTGACCCCACCGTGCCCGATGGCCACCCATACGGTCCCTCCACCGATCCACACGGTACTGAAGGAATCATGGGCGGCTGCCGGACCGGCTCCCGCGAAAATCGTCGCGGCTGCCGCTATCGGCGCCGAGATCACGGCAATCCGCCGTTTGAACGAACTCATTGGAACCTTCTCTCGCGTAGTCTCCGGCATCGACCGGTGTCCCTTCGTGGGCGGTGGCCCGGAAGCCCATCGATACCCCCGCGATCCTGGGCTTCCGGGCCCCGCTTCCCTCCAGCCCGCGTCCGTGGATCCCCCCGCGGCAGGCTGTGGAAGGACAGTGGCATGACAGGGCTGTGAGGAAGCTGAAGGTTCCTGAAGGGTCTTCAGGTTCCTCACAGGACAAGGCGGTCATGCTGGGGTTATGCGGATACTGGTGGTCGAGGACGACCGGCGGATGGCCGAATTACTGCGCCGGGGCCTGGTCGGCGAGGGGTACGCGGTCGACTCCGCGCATGACGGGGTCCGTGGTCTGGAACTGGCGCTCGAGAACGACTACGACGCGCTCGTGCTGGATGTGATGCTGCCCCGGCTGAACGGGTTTCGACTCTGCGGGCGGCTTCGCGAGGCCGGAATGTGGACGCCGGTGCTGATGCTTACCGCCAAGGACGGCGAGTACGACCAGGCCGAGGGCCTGGACACCGGGGCGGACGACTACGTCACCAAACCGTTTTCCTTCGTCGCACTTGCGGCACGGCTGCGTGCTCTGATCCGGCGGGGACGTCCCGAGCGGCCCGCCGTCCTACGCGTCAGCGACCTGGAGATCGACCCTGCAGCGCATCGCTGCCGGCGCGGCAGCACCGAGGTCGCCCTGACTGCCCGCGAGTTCGCCGTCCTGGAATACCTCGCCCGTCGCTGCGGGGAAACGGTCTCCAAGAGCGAGGTCCTCGAGCACGTCTGGGACGACCGGTTCGACGGTGACGTCAATATCGTCGAGGTCTACATCAGTGCCCTGCGCCGAAAACTCGACGCCCCTTTCCAGCGGCACACCATCCGCACCGTCCGTGGCGCCGGATACCGCCTGGACACGGGCGAAGGGGCGTACCGGTGAAGCGCGTTCACCGCTGGCTGTCCCCCCTGCGCCGCCTGCAGCCCGCTACTGTGCGCATGCGGCTCACTCTTCTGGCCGCAGTGATCGCCGTCGTCCCTCTGGCCGCGGCTGCCGTCGGTGTGACGCTGGCGGCGCGGGCCTCGATACTGCAGCAGGCCCGGCAGCACAGTGCCGAAGCAACGCCGTGGTTCCGCGTGGAGGTGAAAGGACAACGCGCCCTCCATGACGGCAAGCCCGTGCGCGAGTGCGGCTCCGCCTCTCCCGGGCCGTTCGACGGCCAACAGGTGAGCTTCTGCAAGTATCCGTACAACATGGACCTCCCTCCGTCGTTGTCGGGGCGTCCGGCGGGGTACGACTCGGTGAGCAGCCAGGGTGACCTGTCCCTCAAGCCCTGGACCGATCCGGCACACGGGCCGAAGCCGGTTCGGGTGCCTGAGAGCTACCCCGAATTCGACGGCTACGTCGTTTTGATCTACTCGACGCAGGCGGCACAGGCTCAACTGAACACCATCGTGTGGTCCGTCATCGGTGGGACACTGGCGCTGACTGTGCTGATCGCCGGCAGTACCTGGATGGCCGTCGGACGGGTGCTACGCCCCGTCGAGGCGATGCGCGCAGAGTTCGCCGACGTCAGTGCCCATCACCTCGGCCGACGTGTATCCGTTCCCCGGTCCGGGAACGAGATTGCCCGCCTGGCCGCAACGATGAACACCACACTCGATCAGCTGCAGACTGTGGTCGACCAGCAGCGCCAGTTCACCGCCGACGCCTCACACGAGTTGCGCACGCCCCTCGCCTGCCTGCGCACCGAACTGGAACTTGCCCTCAACCGGCCCGACACCGCCGACTGGCCACGTGTTGTCCACGACGCCCATCAGGACACCATGCGTTTGCAGGACCTGACCGAGAACCTGCTGCTCCTGGCCCGCCTCGACGACGAACACACCGATCTGAAACGCTACGGGACCACCGCGGACCTCACCGACATCGTGCGCGAGGCGACCGCCCGCCGTCCCACTCCTAACAGCCTGGTCATCGATGTGAGGGCCGAGCCCAGTTCCGTCATCGTGCGCGGACGCCCGGCCCTGCTGGCCCGCATCCTGAGCAACCTCCTCGACAACGCCGAGCGCCACGCCACCAGTACGATCACTGTGCGCCTGACCCACGACACCGACCGCGGCGAAGCGGTCCTCGACGTCCAGGACGACGGCCCCGGAATTCCCCCGGAAGACCACCAGCGGATTTTCGAACGCTTCACCCGGCTCGACGACGCCCGCACCCGTGACACCGGCGGCACAGGTCTCGGCCTCGCCATCGCCCACCGCATCACCACTATCCATCAGGGCATCCTCCACATAACTCCGAGCTCGCACGGCGCACACTTCACCCTCCGCCTCCCCACCTGCCCTCCCTGACAGTCACCGAGGCATGAGCCGCCTGACCAGGCCCGCCCGTCACCGCGGGCGCCGTCGCCGGTGATCCAGGTGCTGCATCCGAGCGCAGCGAACAACCTCGGCCGCACCAGCCGGCCCCATCCTGTCGGCCCCGGCGTCGCCAATCCGGGGTCCCGTGCCGGTGGGCAGCGCTCTGGCCGCTGCGGAGCGGGGTGAGTTCGAGGGCCTCGGCTTCGAGGGCCTCCTACATGTCGGTGAACATGACCGACCCCTACGCGGCGATGCCGCGGGCCTTGCGCTGAGCGAGGTCCAGGAGCTCGCGGTTGCGCCTCTGCTGGCCGGGGGCGAGCGGCCGGGGCTGCGCGCGGCACGCCGACGCCAGTTCGGGTGAGCGGGGGGCTCGCGGTAGGCGAGGGCGTCGTTGTCCGGCCGCTGACGTCGCACGGGCCCGTCATGGAACTGGTCCGCGCCTCGATGGATCCGGCGAGTCGCACCGCGCGGCATCCCGTCGACTCACCCGCCGGCGCGTCGTGTCGGCGGTCGCGCGCGCCGATGCGGACGAGAACGGCCCCGACCGCACCTTCCTGCTCGCCAGTGGTGCGACGGCCGCCGCGACCGGGCTCGCGCTCGTGGTCGCGGAGGACACCGAGCAGTCGGTCGACGAATTCCTCTCCGCCCCGGAGAAAGCTGCCGAGCGCCGGGCGGCAGAGGGAGGGGCGAAGCTGAACGCCCTGCCAGTGATCCGGGCACTGCTGGCGGACCCAAGCGAGGGCGGGCGAAGTGCTCGGGGCGACCTTCGCCCGCGACCAGGGAAGTTCTTCGACCTGATCCTCGAACTCGCGCACTTCACCGCCACGTGCATCACCATCCGCCAGGCGCGCTCCGGAACCCCGGTCGCCGCGACGCTGGCCCACTCGGAGGAGATGCTCGTGGAGTTCGTCGAGGCATGACGCACCTCGGTGGCCAGGCGGCGGAGGCGATGACTCGGCTTGGCTGACTTGCCCGCCAGGCCCTCGAGCGGTAGGCGTGCAGCTCCCGGTCAGCTGCGATTGCCGTGCTGGGCCAGCCGCTTGAGGAGGGTGACGGACTCCGCGAGCTGCTGCTGTTCGGCGGGGGTCAGCTCTGCCTTGATGGCCTCGGCGAGCCAGTCGGCTCGGTGGCCGCGACGTGTCTGGAGTGCCTGCAGGCCTGGATCGGTCAGTATGACGAGGATCTTGCGCCTGTCGTCCGGATGGGGTTCCTGGCGGGCGAGGCCCAGTTCCACGAGCTGGCCGACGACCCGCGCTGCCGACTGGTGGCGCACCTGCTGCCGGGCTGCGAGCTCGCTGGTGGTCATGGGCCCGTCGCGGTCGAGGAAGCCCAGCACCGCGGCCTGCGCCTGTGGCATGGCGTCGGTGGCCCGTGCGCGCCGCACCAGGTTTCCGACGACGGCTCGCAGGTCGCTCGCGATCTCCTGCTCGTTCACGGCACCACCGTACCTGCAGCTCAGTTGTACAGCAATGCTGTACAGTTTGGCTGTGTAAATAGAAGGGAGACCAGTCATGCAGATGACCTCACTGGGGCATTCCTGCATACGGCTGCAGCACGAGGGCTGCACCGTCGTCATCGACCCCGGCTGCTTCAGCGAGCCGGACGCACTGGAGGGAGCCGACGCGGTGCTCGTCACCCACGAACACGTAGATCACTTCGTCCCCGATCGGCTGCTCGAGGCCGGCGGCAACATCGACATCTGGACCAACCCGGCGGTTGCCCGCCACCTCACCGAGCTCGGCGGGCGCGTCCACACGGTCCGGCACGGCGACGTCTTCGACGTCGGCCCTCTGGAATTTCACGTGTACGGGGAAAAGCACGCCACCATCCACCGCGACTTCACCGAGTTCGACAACGTCGGCTTCCTGGTTGACGGGGTTTTCCACCCGGGCGACGCGCTCACTGTCCCGGAGGAGGAGGTACGCACGCTCCTCGCGCCGGCCGGTGCGCCGTGGGTGAAGCTGGCCGAGGTCGTCGACTACGTCCGGGAGGTCGGACCCGGTGAGGTCTTCCTCGTGCACGACGCGGTGCTGAGCCCTCCAGCGCTGGCCGTCCACACTCAGGTCCTGAGCAGCTTGGTCGGTGGACCGCACGGCCCGGCCGTCCGCACCTGGCCCGCAGGGGACGGAGTCGACCTGTCAGGAGCCGGCGGCTCCTCGGGCCAGGGGGTTCCTCGGACCTGACGGCTGACTGGGCCGAGGCGAGGAGATGCCTCGGCCCGGGGTAGCGGGGGAGAGGGCACCTCAACGCCCTCGTGCTGTTCAACCCCCGGTTCTTCGAGGCCGAAGTTCTCCGGCAGGTCCATCATGGAAGCCCGCATGTCGGGTGGTGACTCGTTCTGCGCCGCTTCACTGAAGAGTGTTGCCAGTCTCAGGCGGTCGGCCGAGGTGATCGGCGAGCTGTACGCGCACGCCGACGGCGTGCCGTACCTCCCGATGTACCGGCAGCCGGTCCTCGTCTTCGACGGCACCAAGGAGACCCCTCACCGCGGCCCACAGCCGGGCCCTGGCCCGCGTTCCTGCCCCGTGCCGACGGAGGAGGGGACCTGGTGGGGCTGGCGGTTTGCAGGCCGCGGAGCGTGGTGGACAAGGTGCTGAAGGGTGCGCGGATGCATACACGACTGAATCTGCAACTGAATCTACACAGCGAAGGCGCAACTGCGGCACAGATGAGTTCTGTTGATGCGGAGTTGTCCTGGTCGGAGCAGCCGTGGCAATAGCTGTCGTTTTCCTGTGCGGCGCTACATGTAGAGAAGCTGCCCTCAATTCGTGTGCATGCACGCACGGATGAGTAGCCGAGTGTTTCAACTGCCCTGCTGGGAGCAACGACCGACTGGATGCGGGGCACACTCCGTGATTTGATCCTTCGTGCCGCCGGGATCGCGCCAAGGTGTCCGGAAACGGATGGTGCGGGTCGCGGTCGCGGCCCACCGTCTGTCCCCAGCTTGGCCGCTCCCCCTTGTGGAACATCCATACGAAGGGCAGTTTCATCATGAACTCCGCTCCCCAGGTTCAGACCCTTGAAATCTCCGACGCCGAGCTCGATACCGTCTCCGGCGGCCTGAGCCCGCAGGCCGGCATCGCTGCCGGCCCCACGGCGATCAGCAGCTCGGACCTGGTGGCTCAGTTCGGCGCGGTCAAGGACGAGCTCCAGGACACCATCGGCCAGTACCACCAGGCAGGCGTCACTGTCTCCTTCTGATCGCCAGATCGCGGGACTTCCTAGTCGCGTGATCGCTGATGGCCTGACCGGCAGCCTGACCGCCGATCGGCGACCACAGCAACAAGCCCCCTACCCGCGGGTCTCCACCGGTAGGGGGCTTGATCACGGCCTGGGGGCAAGTCCGGGACGGCGTCTTAGGGGTGACGGCTGCCCCTGCCGGGGAGCAAGGGCGGCCGCCCCACCCAGCTCGACGAATGGGCCTACCACCGGCCCTACACCTCAGACGCCCAACGCCAGGCAGCGTTTCCCGACTGGCTGGACTGGTACAACTACCACCGACCCCACACCGGAATCAGCCGCCACACCCCAGCCAGCCGCGTCACCAACCTGCCGGACAACACATCCAGGGCGTGTATCGAATGCGCTGTTCCATGGCCACTCGTTGATGGCCGCGACGAGTACGCTCGCCGCGTAGCGGACCGCCAACATGTCGTACTGGGTGGCCACGGCCCGGTGCCTCTTGAGGCGATTGATGCCGCACTCGACCGCATGCCTCGCCTTGCAGTCCTCGGGGTCGAACGTCACCGGACAACATGACGTAGGCGATATCCGTCTGCCCCGCGTCGGAGTGCCCCCACCCCGGTCACGCCGCTCTCGCGTCCTCGCCGGCCAGGAACGGACGCAGCAGCGTGAGCAGCTCGCGCGGCCGGTGCAGCGGGATGATGTGGCCGCAGTCTTCGATGACGTGTCCGGTGAGATCGTCGGTGACCGGGCGGAGCTGGCGTTCCAGCGCAGCCCCGACAGGCCGGGCGCCGAGCGCCATCGTCGGCACCGTCAAGCGGGCAGTGGTGACCGCCTGCTCGATCTGTACAGCGCTCTCGGGCAGGGCCCGGTAGTACGAGAAGGCACAGCTCAACGCCTGGCGGCCGGTGTATGCGCGGACGAAGGCGTCCCGGACGGCGGGGCGCACCCCGTCGCCGAGCGTGCCGGCTCGTAGAAACCAGTCGACGTAAGCGGCCTCGTGGCCCTCCAGCACGGTCTCGGCGAGGCCGGGCGCTGCGGAATGGAAGCCGAACCACCACGGCGGTCCGTCGGCAAGGAAGTCCTCGGCGCCGGGCAGCCTGCCCAGCAGGGACTCCATGACGACCAGGCGCCGGACGAGACCGGGACGGCGCAGGGCGAGGAGGAAGGCCGGCGCGGTGCCTGCGTCGATGCCCACCACTGCGGACGAGGACACGCCGAGCGTGGTGAGAAGTGCCGCGGCGTCCTCGGCCAAGGTGCCCGCGTCGTACCCCGAGGCGGCCCGGCTGCTCGCGCCGAAACCGCGCAGGTCCGGCGCGATGACGCGGTAGCAGCAGGACAGATCGGCCATGACGTCCGTCCACAGCTCCCAGGTATGCGGGAAGCCGTGCAGGAGCAGGACGGCTGGGCCCGATCCGGCGACGGCGACGTTCAGTTCGACACCGTTGACAGGGACGCATCGCAGCTCGGGCATGGAGGGACTCCGTGTGGTGAGAAAAAGTGACAAGGTCACGCTAGGGAACTAGCCTGGTCCGCCCAAGACGGCACTTTCTCTTCAGGTGGTGAACCCCGGGTGACCACGTCGAGGCCCGGCGAACATGACCAGCGGACCGGTGGACGCGGCGACCTGCTGGATCCGCGCTGCCCGACCCGCCAGCTACTCGACCGCATCGGCACCAAGTGGACGTCGATGGCAGTAAAGATGCTGGCCGAGGAGGCTCCAGGCGAGCTCCGCTTCGCGGAACTGCGGCGCCGCATCCCGGGCATCTCACAGAAGATGCTGTCCGCCACCCTGCAGAGCCTGGTCCGCGACGGCCTGGTCGCGCGCCGCGTGGAACCCACCGTGCCGCCCGCCGTCCACTACCGGCTCACCGAGCTCGGCCTGTCCCTCGAAAGACCGCTCTCCGCCCTGCGGGTCTGGGCCGAGACACACATGCCAGAGATCGACCGCAACAACCAGCTCGCCGACGAGTCACCCCCCAACTAGGGCGTGTCCGATGGGTCCCGTAAAGGGGCGGGCGGTGGATCCGTTAGTGAGAACGAGGAAAGAGATCAAGCTCAGCGCATGAGCACGCACCCAAGCGCGACGCCGAGCAAGAGCATGCCTCCGAAGAACAGGCCGACCATCGGAGACAGACGGTACTTCCGGGTGAAGGCCCTTGCGCTTTCCGGCCTTTCGGGCAGGTAGACGACCGGTACATGGGTTCCGAGGGCCAGCCCCGTCCCCGTCGCGGCGGGCCGGAACCTGACGGGCCGGCCCTGCCGGTCGGTGAACTCGATGACGGGCGTCGAATAATCGTCCCCCGGCCGATGCTCCTGGTGCACCACCCCCTCGGCGTACACCCCGTTGCGGCTCAGCCGCATCTGCAGCCGTGCCTCCCGGGCACCGGCCCACAGACTCACCAGGCCCACCAGTACGGCCAGCCCGATACCGATCGTTTCACCCGTCATCCGTCCCCTGCTCTCCCTCGCACAGCGCCCGCCCGGCACCGGCCGCGCATCAGGAGGACGCGGCACGCAGCCCGATGGTGCACGAAGGTGCGCGGGCACACCGGCTCCTCGGGCTTACGTGGTCGCGGCGGGGGGCCACGAAGGGGATGCGGGTGCGGCCGGATTCGTACGGGCATGCGATGGTCGACGCCTGGTGGCTTGCCGGGGCCAGAAGCAGGCCCATTCCATTGGCAAGGTGTCGTTCGAGAAGGGGCTATGCCGAAGGGGGGAGGGCCCAGATACTGAAGGCGGCGCCTTGCGGGTCGCGTAGCGCTGCCAAGGGGCCCACGGGGGTGTCGATGGGTCCGTGGACCACCGTGCCGCCGAGCGCCTTGGCGCGTTCCGCGGACTTGTAGGCGTCCGCTACGGCGAAGTAGACGATCCACCGGTGCTCGACGCCTTCGCGTTGGGGAGGGATGATCCCGCCGACCATGTCTTCGCCGACCATGAGACCCGTGAAGGGCGAGCCGGCCATGTCGACGGTCTTGGCGGTGAGGCCGAAGACGTCCTTGTAGAACGCGAGGGCAACTTCCCTGTCGTCGGTCATGAGCTCGCTCCAGGTGTACGCTCCCGGTTCGTTCACGATGGTCGCGCCGACGTGTGCCCTTGCCTGCCGAAGGCCGATGGTCACGCCCGTGGGATCCAAGGCGATGGCAGTCCGTCCGGCCTCCGTGGCGTCGAGCGGCGGCATCAGCAGTCGTCCACCCGTCGCCTCAACCTTGGCCGCCGCGGCATCGAGGTCATCGACGGCCAAGTATGTTCTCCATGTGGGCTGCCTGCTCTGTACGGCTGTCTCGGGGGTTTGCGCGGCGATCGCGGTGACGACATCTCCGTTCATGGTGGCCAGTGACCATGCCGACCCTTGGGACCTAGGAAGGTCGTTGAACGCCCAGCCGAACAGCTGACCGTAATAGGACTTGGCGGCGTTCTGGTCAGTGGTGAGCAGGTCCACCCAGATGGGTGTTCCATGGCGGTACGAAGTACGTCGCGGCATAGCGGTTTCCTTTCTGCTTCAGGGCAGCATGGAGGGCGCGACCGGTGAACGCCGCAGGGGCGTATTGAGTCGGCCGCGCTGGGTGTGCGCTGGGATTGCGGGGCCCGAACGCATCCGCCCCCTGCTCACCGGAGCGAGCAGGGGGCGGATGCGAACGTTCTGCTTTCAGCCTACCGGAGCGACAGCGGCGCATGCCTGAATGGCTCGGAGCGGGCCGTAGTGGCTGCGAGGCCGCACGATCAGTTCGTAAGTCATGTCACGTGTGTAACGCAGGACCGTCGTGCTGTCGAAGTTCAGTGTCTTCATGATTACACCGGCTCCGACGCCCTTGTCATACGACTCGTAGATGACAGCGCGTGGTTGGCGCGTGTTCTCGATGCACTCGCCGTCTCGCGCACGCGGTGGTGCATGCTGCTGGAACGACGCATCGTCCTGGACCGGTCGGCGTAAGGGCGTCTCCACCACCCGTCCGCGTCCAGCAACTTGCGGTCGCTCATCCGCACAAGGCGGCCGTCTCGGATGTATGACTCGATGATCCTGCACAAGTCCCCGCCCCGGGCGTCGCCGGACAGGCTTGCGTCGAGCGCGAGAACCGCCCCCCCGCGCACGCACGCCCCGCTGGAACCGCCCGCTCCCTGTGGTCGTCTTGCGCGCTGACTGTGTACGAAGCAGGGATGCGGGGGACGTTGTGACGCGGAACGTGACGAAGGCCGGTCTCATGGTGGTGGCCATGGCGACGGTGCTCGGGGCCTCGGCCTGCGGCGGGGAAGCCGGCGC
>NZ_JAUYWJ010000046.1:0-47066 GCF_032656585.1 Streptomyces herbicida | reverse complement strand
TCCTCGGCGCTTTCCAGGTTCCCGCTTCCGCGTTTCCCTTTCCGGCGGTTCCGACTCTATCAGATCCTTTCGGGCCTGATTCCCAGTCAGCAGGGTTTGTCTTCCCGGCCGTTGAGCCGTTCCGACGTCTCAAACCTTAGCGGATCCTCCCGGCAGTTCCTAATCGGGCTGCCGTGTCCAAATCGAATTGAATTCGGGCACGCCGAATTCAACCCGGCTGGGCGATCGTGCTGATGGTTTGGGCTGCCGCTGCTGCGGCGGGAGGTGCTGTCGCAGAACCGTTACGGCCCCGCGGCAACCCGAAGAACTTTACGGATCAGACAGGGGGCTGTCAAGCACCCCCTGTCAAGATTTTTTCCGCCGGACGTCAGTCCAGGTCGGAGAGGCGCCCGCCGGCGTCCGGCTGGGCGTGCTCCACCCTACGGAGCAGCCGGGTGAGGGCTTCCCCGAGGACCGTGCGGTCCTCGGGGGAGAGGTCCTGGAGGAGGTCCTCCTCGAAGACGGAGGCGAGGCGCATGGCCTCGAGCCACTTCTCGCGGCCCTCGGGGGTCAGCTCCACGATCACCCGAACGCGGTTGGACTCGTCCCGCTCACGGGTGACGAGGCCCTCCGCCACCATCCGGTCGATGCGGTGGGTCATCGCGGCCGGCGTCAGGCCGAGGCGCTTGGCGAGGTCGCTGGGGCCCATGCGGTAGGGCGCGCCGGAGAGGACGAGGGCCTTGAGGACCTCCCACTCGGCGTTGCTGATGCCGAGGGCGGCGGTCTGGCGTCCGTAGGCGACGTTCATACGGCGGTTCAGGCGGGACAGCGCCGAGACGATCTTCTCGACCTGCGGGTCGAGGTCCTGGAACTCGCGCTGGTAGGCGGCGATCTGCTCTTCGAGGGTCGGCTCGCTGCCGATGCCGATGGTGCCGGGGGTGTCGCCCATGGAGGCAAGTATCGCACGGGGCCGCTTGGCGTTGAAGTCCTTGGATGTGTACTCTTTAGCTTCGAAATTTATTTTCGAAGTCTTCGGTTCTAAGTACTGAGGCACGCCAACTACCTGAGAGAGGTGAACGTGACCAGGGCGATGGGCGCAGCGATGCGCCGGATCCACGTGGGCAACGCACTCAGCGCGTTCGGGCTCGGCTTCACCGTCCCCTACCTGTACGTCTATGTGGCGCAGGTGCGGGGGCTGGGAGCCATGACGGCGGGGCTGGTCCTCGCGGTTTTCGCCGTGGCCGCGCTCATCGTGCTGCCGTTCGCCGGCCGGGCGATCGTGCGGCGCGGCCCGCTGCCGGTCCTGCTCGCCGCCCTGGTCATGGCCGCACTGGGCGCCCTGAGCCTGGGGCTCGCGGGCAATGCGCCCGCCGTGCTCCTGTCCGCGGCGGCGCTCGGGGCCGGGCAGGCCGTGATGCAGCCGGCACTGGCCACGATGATCGTGGACTGCTCGTCGGCGGAGACACGGTCGCGGGCGTTCGCCATGCAGTTCTTCCTGCAGAACCTCGGGCTCGGGGTCGGCGGGCTCATCGGCGGTCATCTGGTCGACACCACGCGCGTCTCCTCCTTCACGCTCCTGTTCGCGATCGAGGCGGCGATGTTCCTGCTGCTCGTCGTGATCATGTCGACGGTGCGGATGCCGCACTCGCCGCGGATCGAGGACGCTCCCGCGCGGTCGGCGAAGGGCAGCTGGAAGCGGCTGCTCGGCAACCGGGCCATGGTGCAGCTGTCCGTGCTGGGCTTCGTGCTGTTCTTCGCCTGTTACGGGCAGTTCGAGTCCGGGCTGGCCGCGTTCGGTGTCGAGGCCGCGGGGATCTCCACCTCCGCGCTCGGTACGGCGCTGGCCGCGAACACCCTGATGATCGTGGTCGCGCAGTTCGCCGTGCTGAAGTTCGTCGAGCGCCGTCGGCGCTCCCGGGTGATCGCCGCCGTGGGCCTGATCTGGGCCGTGGCGTGGGTCGTGGCCGGGTACGCGGGTCTCGGCCACGGCAGCCAGGAGATGGCCACGGCCGCGTTCGTGTCGACGTACGCGCTGTTCGGGCTGGGTGAGGCGATGCTGTCGCCGACCGTCGCCCCGCTGGTGGCGGATCTGGCGCCGGAGGGGATGGCGGGGCAGTACAACTCCGCCTTCGCCCTGGTGAAGCAGCTTGCGCTGGCCGTCGGGCCCGCGGTGGGCGGGCCGATGGCGGCCTCGCTGCACACGCCGTACATCGTGACGTTCCTGCTGTTCTCGCTGGGCATCACCGCCCTCGCGCTCCGGCTGGGGCGGCAGCTCACCGCCGCGCAGGACCGGCCCTGGCAGGCGCGGAGCCGGGTCGTGGCGCGGGGCGCCGCGCCAGCCGAGCCGGTGGTCGCCGAGGCGTGAGCCCGGCAGGGGCGGCCGTCACCTTCGGGTGGCGGCCGCCGTCTGCTTCACCGGATCCCGCGGTGCCTTCACCGGATCGCCGTCGCCAGGATCGCGGTGAAGGGGAGCGTCAGCCTGCCGTCCGGTCCCGTGCGGTCGGCGAGGCGGGCGGCGACCGAGCGGCCCGCGGCGACGAGCGTCTCCTCGCCGTGGGCGTCGGCGAGCCGCTGGCCCCAGGGCAGGACGGAGAGATGGCCCGGGGCGAAGTCCGCGAGCGGGGGCAGGGCGATGCCGAAGGTGATCTCGCGTGCCGTGACGTTGTGGCAGCCCGCCTTGCCGAGGGCGTCGGTCAGCCGGTCGGCCGTGCAGGCGAAGGCCGTGGTGAAGGCGGCTGCGGCTTCCTCACCGCCGTACTCCTCGATGGCTTCGCACTGGGCTGTGAGGTACGGCGAGAGGCTCATGTCGGCCCAGACGGTGGCCGCGAAGCGACCGGAGGGGCGCAGGACCCGGGCCGTCTCCGTGAGGGCCTCGGTGAGGTCGGGGAAGAACTGGGCGCCTTGTTGGCAGACGACCGCGTCGAAGGTTGCGTCGGGGTAGGGGAGCCGGTCGGCGGAGGCCTCGGTGAACTCGATGTCGGGGTACAGGCGTGGATGGTGGGCGACAGCCACCTTGAGCATGGCCGCGTTGACGTCGGCACCGCGGACGCGGCCGGCGGGGCCGACCTGGGCGGCGGCCGCGCGGGCGGCGAAGCCGGTGCCGCAGGCGAGGTCGAGGACGACATCACCTGGGCACAGGTCCACGGCGTCGAGCAACGCCGTCGTGAAGGGCGCCATCAGCGGCGCCACATACTCCTCATAGCGCTCAGGAGCGCTTCCCTTGAGCTGAAATCCCGGTTCGTCTGCCATGGGGAGCTAGTAGCACCGCGGAGCCGGTTCGCCTAGGTGGCGCGCGGCAGCGCGAATTCGCACCAGACCGCCTTCCCGCCGCCCGGGGTCCGCCGGGATCCCCAGTTCGAGGCGATCGTCGCCACGATGGCGATGCCCCGGCCCGACTCGTCCCCCGGTTCCGCGCGCCGGCGGCGCGGGAGGTGGTCGTCGCCGTCGGTGACCTCGACGATGAGGCGGCGGTCGGTGCGGCGGAGCCTGAGGCGCATGGGCGGGGTGCCGTGCTGCAGGGAGTTGGCGACGAGCTCGCTGGTGGCGAGGACGCCCAGGTCGTGCAGGTCGGCGGGGAAGCGCCAGCTGGTCAGCACGCCGGAGGCGAACGCACGCGCGCGGGGGGCCGCTTCCACTCCGCCGAGGAGTTCCAGGGCCGCGTTGCGGAAGAGGTCGCCGTCCGGCCCCGTGCGGGCCGGGTGCTGGAGGACCAGGACCGCCACGTCGTCGTCGTGGTCGGCCGTGACGCCCGCCGTGCGGACCAGGCGGTCGCAGATCACCTGGGGTGTCCCCGTCGCCCCCGACAGGGCCCGCTCGAGCGACTCGATGCCCTCGTCCAGGTCCTCGTCCCGGCGCTCGACCAGACCGTCCGTGTAGAGGACCGCGGTCGAGCCGGGGCCCAGCGGGACCGAGCCCGACGCGTGCATCCAGCCGCCCGTGCCGAGCGGGGGGCCGGTCGGCTCGTCGGCGCGCAGCACCGTGCCGCTCTCGTCGCGGACCAGGATGGGCAGGTGCCCGGCGGAGGCGTACACCAGCCGGCCCTCGTTCGGGTCGTGGATGGCGTACACGCACGTGGCGATCTGGTTGGCGTCGATCTCCGTGGCGAGGCCGTCGAGGAGCTGGAGCACCTCGTGCGGGGGGAGGTCCAGGCGGGCGTACGCGCGGACCGCGGTGCGGAGCTGGCCCATCACCGCGGCGGCTCGTACCCCTCTGCCCATCACGTCGCCGATGACCAGGGCCGTGCGGCCGCCGCCCAGGGTGATCACGTCGTACCAGTCGCCGCCGACCGCGGACTCGGTGCCGCCGGGCTGGTAGGTCGCCGCGATCCGCAGGTCGTCGGGCTGTTCCAGCTCCTGCGGGAGCAGGCTTCGCTGCAGGGTCACCGCGGTCTCGCGCTGGCGGCGTTCGCTGGCCCGGAGGCGTTCGGCCGCCTCGGCGTGGTCGGTGACGTCGGTGGCGAAGACCAGCACCGCGCCGTCGCCGCCGTCCCGGAGGCCGTTCTCGGCGGCCGGGGTGCAGGTGAAGGTGTAGGAGCGGCCGTCGGGGGCCTTGCGGGACTTGAGCGTGCGGGGCCTGCCGCTGCGCAGGACCTGGTCGAGGAGGGGCATCAGGCCCAGTTCGGCAAGCTCCGGGAGGGCCTCGCGGGCGGGTTCGCCGAGCGGTCGTTGGCCGAAGGCCGCGGCGTAGGCGTCGTTGACGTACGCGATGCGGTGGTCGGGGCCGTGGACCAGGGCGACGAGGGCCGGGACGCGGTCGAGGACCTCGCGCGCGGGGAGCTCGTCGACGGCGGGCACGGACGGTGCGTCGTCGGTCAGCTGCTCGATGCGGGCCGCGGGCACGGATCCTTCCCCCCGCCGGTCCGGGGTGACCGCGTGCTCGCTCCGCGCTGCGGCGCGGCGCTGCGTTCCGGGGAGCCGGGCGCTCCAGCGCGTGAAGTTCACGAATCCTTGCCTCGTGTCGTCGTGGTCGGCCGGCACCGGATCCGGCCGGGGGTCCGGGGGTTGTCCCCGGGAATGGCGGTGCTCGGGAAAAGCCTCATGGGTGCTGAGGGCGGGCGGATGCTCGTCCAAGGTCGTGGGGCAGTCTGGCAGGGTGGCCGACCGCGGCAACATCCGTCAGACGCCGAAGCGGCTCGGGGAGTTCCTCGGTCCGGTCAGGACGACCCCTTCGGGTCGTCCGAGGGGCCATGATGAGGCTTTCCACCGGCCGCGAGTTCGAACTCCGCGCGGGGATGTTCGAGCGACCCGAGGGAGACGACCTCCCGTTTGAAGAGCCCGGAGAGGGTCCATTCGGCGAGCACGCGGGCCTTGCGGTTGAAGGTGGGCACCCTGCTGAGGTGGTAGACGCGGTGCATGAACCAGGCAGGGTAGCCCTTCAGCTTGCGGCCGTAGACCTGAGCTACGCCCTTGTGCAGTCCGAGTGAGGCGACGGAACCGGCGTAAGAGTGCGCGTAGGTCTCGAGGGGCTCGCCGCGCAGGGCGTGCGCGATGTTGTCGCCGAGGAGCCTGGCCTGGCGCACCGCGTGCTGGGCGTTGGGCGCGGTCTCCTTGCCCGGCTCCTCGGCGGTGACGTCGGGGACGGCGGCGGCGTCGCCCGCGCCCCACGCGTGTTCTGCCCCGTCGACGGTCAGCCGGGCGGTGCACCTGAGGCGTCCGCGGCCGTCGAGCGGGAGGTCGGTGGCGGCGAGGACCGGGTGCGGTTTGACGCCGGCGGTCCACACGACCGTACGGGTCGGGAAGCGCTGGCCGTCACTCAGTACGGCGATTCGGTCGGCGCAGGATTCGAGGCGGGTCTCCAGGAGGACCTGGATGTTGCGGCGGCGCAGTTCGGTCAGGGTGTAGCGGCCCATCTCCGCGCCCACCTCGGGGAGGATCCGGTCGGCGGCCTCGACGAGGATCCACTTCATGTCCTCGGGCCGGACGTTGGGGTAGTAGCGCGTGGCGTAGCGGGCCATGTCCTCGAGTTCGGCCAGTGCCTCGACTCCGGCGTAGCCGCCGCCCACGAAGACGAAGGTGAGGGCCGCGTCGCGGATCGCGGGGTCGCGGGTGGAGGAGGCGATGTCCATCTGCTCGAGGACGTGGTTGCGCAGGCCGATGGCCTCCTCGACGGTCTTGAAGCCGATGGCGTGCTCGGCGAGGCCGGGGATGGGCAGCGTGCGCGCGACCGAACCGGGGGCGAGGACGAGTTCGTCGTAGGTCAGGTGCTCGGCGCCCCTGCCTTCCTCCTCGGTGGCGAGCGTGGTGAGGGTGGCGGTCCGCTCGGTGTGGTCCACGGCCACCACCTCGCCGACGACGACATGGCACTGGTCCAGGACGCGGCGCAGCGGTACGACGACATGACGAGGAGAAATCGAACCGGCGGCCGCTTCGGGAAGGAACGGCTGATACGTCATGTACGGATCCGGAGTGACGACAGTGATGTCGACGTCGCCCCGCCTGAGCTCCTGTTTCAGCCTCCGCTGAAGTCGCAGGGCCGTGTACATCCCGACGTAGCCGCCGCCGACAACGAGAATGCGCGCACGTTCCTTCACCATCCCATGACGCACCCGGCGCTCTTGTTTGTCCACAGCCCCGGCAATTTGTGTGACCGGCGGCCAGGTGTTCGCGGCGGCGCCGGGGCTGCCGAAGCCGGGAGAAAGCGGGCAGGTCAGCGGGGGCGGACATGAGGGCGCCAGAGTGCGCAAACGGGACGTATGCGCTCCGTACTCCGATCGGGGGGCGCTCTGTGCGGAACCTGCCCCTTCTGAATTGACTCCCTCTCAACTATGTTCGTGTGTCGACGGGGTGTAGGGGATGTGGTCGAACGGGTCCGCGACGGGCGGTCCCGCTCAGGGAACGGTGCCAGTTCCGCGCACTCCGGAATCAGTGACGGGGAGAGTCTCCGGGGGGAGACGTCATTAACCGGGGGAACGCTTATGCATATTCAGGACACGCATTGGTCTTCGGCGAACGCCATCGCACCCGTCGGCGGTGCGATGGGCGCGGCGGCGGGCAACGGACGCGCGGAGGGGCCGCGCACGACGCCGCTGCGGGTGGACGCACAGCGCAATCTGGAGCACGTGCTGCGAGCGGCGCGCGAGGTCTTCGGCGAGCTGGGTTACGGCGCGCCGATGGAAGACGTGGCGCGGCGCGCGCGGGTCGGTGTGGGCACGGTGTACCGGCGCTTCCCGAGCAAGGACGTCCTGGTCCGTCGGATAGCCGAGGAGGAGACCTCCCGGCTGACCGAGCAGGCCCGGGCGGCGCTCGGTCAGGAGGACGAGCCGTGGTCGGCGCTGTCGCGCTTCCTGCGCACGTCGGTGGCCTCGGGGGCCGGGCGGCTGCTGCCGCCGCAGGTGCTGCGGGTCGGCGTCCAGGAGGACGGCACCGAGGACGCGGGCTCCGCGGCCGAGGAGACGCGGGTGCCGCAGCAGCGGAGCCAGCCGGGGGCCGGTGAGCTGCGGCTGGTGTCCGAGGAGCCGGCGGCCGCGGACGACGACGCGGGGGCGGCGGCGCTGCTCGAGGTGGTCGGCCGGCTCGTGGAGCGGGCCCGTGCGGCGGGCGAGCTGCGGCCGGACGTGTCGGTCTCCGACGTCCTGCTGGTCATCGCCACGGCGGCCCCTTCGCTGCCGGACGCGGCCCAGCAGGCGGCGGCCTCGGCACGGCTGCTGGACATCCTGCTGGAGGGGCTGCGTTCGCGGCCCGCGTGACCGTTGTGACTCCTGTGTACGACGGGGCGCTCCAGTGACTTCGGAGCACTCCGGATGCGATCAAGTACCGGACGGGGTCGGCCCGTTGGGCCTTCCCCGTCCGGGTGATGGACGGTACCGCCGGACGGCAAGTCCGCTCGGACGAGTGCATGGCTCGTACTTGGGGGTCCTGAACGAATGCCGGTGTGGCACTCTGAGCCGGTGATCGGGTCGGGCTTGCAGGCGTCGGGGGCTTTCCGCGATGAGCGTTGACGGGTGGGACGAGTCCCTCGGTGACGGTGACGCGGAGGCCGGCGGGCTGACCGCGCCTCAGGTGCCCAGCCAGGGCGGCCGGGCGGACGTACCGCGCTCCGGCGACCCGGCGCAGGGCAGCGTCCCGGCCCAGCGCGAGGGCAGCCCCCGGCCGCCGCGCAAGACGGCGCCCGGCGACGGCGAGCTGATCGAGCGGATGCGCGCGGGCGACGACAGCGTGTACGAGGAGCTGTACCGGCGCCACGCGGACGCCGTGCGCCGCTACGCCCGCACCTGCTGCCGCGACGCCCACACCGCGGACGATCTGACCGCCGAGGTCTTCGCCCGCATGCTCCAGGCGGTGCGCGGCGGCTCGGGACCCGAGTACGCCGTACGCGCCTATCTGCTCACCTCCGTCCGGCGGGTGGCCGCGCACTGGACGAAGTCGTCCCGGCGCGAGCAGCTCGTCGACGACTTCGCGGTCTTCGCCGCGCATGCCACGCGCTCGTCCTCGGTGCCGGGCGACGGCACACTCGCCCTGGGCGCCGATGTGCGGGCCCTGCACGAGGCCGAGCAGTCCCTCGCCATGCGGGCCTTCCGCTCACTGCCCGAGCGCTGGCAGGCGGTGCTGTGGCACACCGAGGTGGAGGACGAGTCACCGAGCGAGGTGGCCGTCCTGTTCGGGCTGGACGCCAATGGCACGCGCGTGCTCGCGAGCCGCGCCCGCGAGGGCCTCAAGCAGGCCTACCTGCAGGCCCATGTCAGCGCCGCGCTCGCCGGCGACGCGGAGTGCGCGCGCTACGCCGACCAGCTCGGCACCTACGCCCGCCGCAAGCTGCGCATCCGCGCCGAGCGGGGTCTGCGCAAGCACCTGGAGGAGTGCGCCGGCTGCCGGCTGGCGACCGCGCAGATCGAGGAGGTCGCGAGCGGGATCCCCGCGGTCGTCCCGGTCGCGGTCATCGGCTGGTTCGGCGCCGCCGGGTACGCCAAGGCGCTCGGGCTCATCGCCGCCGGCGCCGGGGTCGGCGCCGCGGGCGCCGCCGCCACGGCCGGTGGCGCCACGTCCGGCGGGGCGGGCGGTGGCGCGGCGGCCGCCGAGGGGCTGGCCGGGTCGGTGAAGGCCGGTATCGCGGCCGGTGTGGTGGCGGTCGGGGTCGCCACGGTCGCGCTCGCTCTCCTGAACGACGGCCACCCGGCCAAGGAGGTCGCCAAGCCGTCCTCCCCGCCGTCGGTCGCCCAGCCGAAGTCGCCTGCCCCCGCACCCTCGAAGACGCAGCCCACGCCGAAGGCACCGGGCATCGTCCCCGTGGCCGCCCCGACACCGGCCCCCACCGCGTCGAGCGCACCCGGGCAGAGCCCGAACCCGGCATCGAGCGCGAGCCGGCCTCCGGCCCCCTCGCCGAAGCCGACACCGGGGACACCGACGCCGACACCGACGCCCACCCGGACCCCCGCTCCGCCCACGACACCCACACCCCCGCCGACACCGGCGCCGACGCCGGTCGTCTACGAGTGGAGCGATCTGCGGTACGACATCACCGGCGACGGCAGCAAGCCCGAGATGCGGCTGGGGGAGAGCAGCTGGGTGTGGCGGCGCCACGGCCTGTCCGTCGCCGACCAGCACTACGCGCGCGGTGTGACCGTCCACGGCGCCTCCTCCGTCACCGTCGACCTCAACCGGGAGTGCTCCGCGTACGACGCGATGGCCGGCGTCGACGACCTGACGCTGGGGCTCGGCAAGGTCTACTTCTCCGTCTACGCCGACGGCGTCCGGCTGTGGCGGTCCGGGATGGTGAAGGGCGGCGCCCCGGCCGTCCCCGTCCATGTGAACCTGACCGGGCACCGGACCGTACGCCTGGTGGTCGAGCCGCACAGCAACGCCTTCGACGCCGCGGCGCTCGCCGACTGGGCCGACTCGAGGTTCACCTGCCGCTAGGTCCTGTCATCCGCCGGCGGCGAAGGGACTGCCGTCCAGCTCCCGCAGTACGTCGTCCACGGTGCAGGACGCTCCCCGGGCGAGCTCGGCCGCGTACCGGGCGGGGGTCAGGTTCGCGCGGGCGGTGGCGTCGACGTGCGCGGCGCGGGTGCGCTCCGGCTCGGGGCGCGGATGGCCGTCGCGCAAGTGGTCGGCGGCCGTGAACAGGCGTACCGCACCGGCCAGATCGCCGAGCCGGGCCAGCAGGTCGGCCGCGATGTCCACGAGCCCCGCCGTGATCGACTCGGCGCACCGCCGCTCCACGGCCTCGCGCAGCACCCCGGCCACCACGGGCAGTCCCTGCCCGGGACCGGACTCGCCGGCCGTGATCAGGGCCTCGACCGCGCCCAGGCTCGCCGTGAACTGGGGCGGCGCGTTTCCGCCCGCCATCGTCGCGCGGGTGGCCTCGAACAGCTCGCGCGCGCGGACCATGTCTCCGGCGTCCTGGGCGATGTGCGCCCGCAGCAGCAGGATGAAGGCCCGGGACTCCGCGACCCCGTACTGCTCGGCCGCCGCGGCCGCCTCGTCCAGGGCGGCCAGCGCCGCCGCCCGGTCGCCCGAGCGGTAGGCGATCTCGGCGAGCCGCGCGATCAGGAACGGCGACTCGGCGTACCCGCCCACCTCGTAGGCGAGCCGGAGCGCCTCCTCGTACTCGCGCCCGGCCTCCTCGAAGCGGCCGCGCGCCATGGCCGCCTCGCCGGCCGCGCTGCACACCTGGGCCCGCATCCAGCGGTCCCCCACCCGCCGACTGAGCACCCGCAGCTCCGCCAGGTCCTCGTCGACGCCCCGCAGATTGCCGGGCGAGTCGACGACCATGTGGGTGCGGTACATCAGGCTGACGCCGATCGCCCAGTCGTCGCCGTGGAGACGGCAGTTGGCGACCGCCGCCGCCATGTCGGGGCCGACCTCCGCCGGGCCGCCCAGGTAGTAGGCGGTGAGCGGCCAGACGACACCCGGCAGCCGGGCGGACTGCGGCCCGCCGTGCTCGAAGACGGCCCGCACGCGGGCGATGTACTCCGGGGCCCGCTCGTCCGTCAGCAGGTCCGGGGCGCCGGTCTCGGAGGTCAGGAACATATGGAGCATCCGCACGTCCATGCGCAGGTCGCGCAGGGGATGGCCCGCCTCCGCGTCGGGGGCCGCGAGAAAGGCGCCCACCGGGTCGGCGGAGGCGGCGAGCCGCTCCCGGGCCTCCGCCGGGGCGTCCTCGGGCAGTGCGTCCAGGGCGACGCCCAGGCGCAGCACCGCTCGCACCCAGTCCACCGCCTCCTGGCGGTAGTTGCGCAGCCACCAGAACCAGCCGACCGCGAGGACGAGCGCGCCCGCCGTCTCCTCGTCGCCGTCGCGCAGGGTGCGGTCGAGGGCGGCGCGGATGTTGTCCAGTTCGGTCTCCAGGCGGGAGATCCACGGCAGTTGGGCCTCGGACCTCAGCAGCGGTTCCGCCCGCTCGGCCAGCGCACGCACCCATGCGCGGTGCCGCAGTTCGGCCGCCGCGCGCAGCTCGGGGATCTCGGCGGCACGCTCGGTGGCGTACTCCTGGATGGTCTCCAGCATGCGGTACCGCATGCCGTCCAGGGCGTCCGGGCCGTCCGGCGCGGCGACGACGAGGGACTTGTCGACGAGCGCGCCGATCAGCTCCGCCGCCGGGCCGGTGCACACGGCCTCCGCCGCCGCGAGGTCCCAGCCGCCGGCGAACACCGACACCTCGCGCAGCACCGTCCGCTCCCGCTCGTCGAGGAGCTCCCAGGACCAGTCGACCACGGCACGCAGGGTCTGCTGGCGGGGCAGGGCCGTACGGCTTCCGGAGGTGAGGAGGCGGAAGCGGTCGTCGAGGCGGTCGGCGATCTGCCGGGGGGTGAGCAGCCGCAGCCGGGCGGCGGCGAGCTCGATGGCGAGGGGGAGCCCGTCGAGGCGCCGGCAGATCTCGTCGACCGCCTCCTTGTCGTGGAGCACGGCGTCGGCGTCGGGACGCACGGCCGCCGCGCGCTCCTCGAAGAGGCGGTGCGCCTGCTCGGGGACGAGAGGCTCGACCGGGCGCACCGACTCACCGGGGACGCCCAGGGGTTCACGGCTGGTGGCGAGGATCGTGAGGCCCGGGCAGCGGGTGAGCAGTGTCTCGGCGAGGTCGGCGGCCGCGCCGATGACATGTTCGCAGTTGTCAAGGATCAGGAGCTGGCTGCGCGGGGCGCAGTACTCGACGAGCAGGGCGACCGGGTCGTCCTGGTGGGTCGCCAGTTCGCTGGTCATGAGCACGGTCTCGCGCAGACCGAGCGCGCTGAGCACCGCGCCCGGCACCGCCTCGGGCCGGTCGAGCGGGGCGAGTTCGACCAGCCATGCCTGCGGGAGTCCGGCGGCGGCCTCCTCGGCGAGACGGGTCTTGCCCGAGCCGCCCGGTCCGGTGAGGGTGACGAGGCGGGCCCTGTGCAATTCGGAACGAACGGCCGCGAGCTCGGGTTCCCGGCCGACGAAGGACGTCAGGCGGGGGCGGAGATTGCCGGTGCGCTCGTGGAACCGGCCGAGCGGGGAGACGGTGGGAGCCTCCTCCTGCGTGAGCAACTCCGAGTGGAGGGCCTTGAGTTCCTGGCCGGGGTCGGCGCCCAGGCCGTCGGCGAGGGTGCGGCGGGCGGTGTCGTACGCGGCGAGGGCAGCGGCGGTGCGGCCGGTGTCGCGCAGGGCGCGGATGAGGAGGGCGTGCAGCGGTTCGTCGTACGGGTGGGCCGTGGTGAGCTCCGTCAGCTCCGGTACGACGTCGTGGGCGCGCCCGAGTGCGAGGGCGGCGGCCGCCCGGGCCCGGGTCGCCTCCAGGCGCAGGGCCTCCGGGCGACTCGCGGCGGTGCGGTCGGGGAGGTCGGCGAGGGCGGGGCCGTACCAGAGGGCGAGGGCCTCGGTGAGGGCGCGGAAGGCGGTGGCCGGGTCGGCCCGGTCGAGGGCGGCGGTGCCGTCGCGCACCAGCCGCTCGAAGACGTGCAGGTCGACGTCGTCCCGCACCGCCTCGAGGCGGTAGCCGCCGGGGCCGGAGGAGACGATGTGCTTTCCGACGGTACGGCGCAGACGGCCGACCAGTGCCTGGAGCGCGGCCGGGGCGTCCTGGGGCGGGTCGTCCGCCCAGACCTCGTCGATCAGGGTCTCGGGGGGCGTGGTGCGGCCGGGGCGCAGGGCGAGGGCGGTGAGGAGCGCGCGAAGGCGGGCGCCGCCGAGGGGGATGGAGGTGCCCTGGTCGTCCGTCGCTTGGGCAACGCCCAGGATTCTGTACCGCACCGGGTCATTGTCGCCGGGGTGGCAGGCGGGGGCACGGAGTTTCGGTGCGGGGTCGTCCCGCCGCGGCTGGTTCAGGGCCACGCCGTCCCCGGTCGCCGTCGCCCCGCTCGTCGTGCCCGTTCCCGCGAACTTCGTGAGGTCGGCGTAGTTGCGGCTGTCGGGGCCGACCAGCTTGCGGCCGTAGATGTTGTCGATGCCGGAGCCGTCCTTGGCGGTCGCGGTGACCGTCACGGTCCGGGCCCCGCCGACCCCGACGGTGGTCTTGCCGAAGGTCACCGACGTGAAGACGGTGTCGCCCTTGTGGGTGTCCGCCCGGGCGGCGGGCGCGAGGAAGGTGAGCAGCGCCGGCGCCGTCGGCTGCCCTACCCCCGCCGCGCGGCCGCCCCCGCCCCCAACGCACCCCGTTGAGGCGTGATCCCCGCCGGAACCGCACGCGCGCGTGCCGGGGTACCGGTCCAGCAGGTACCCCGGCGCGCCAGCAGCCGACGCAGCCACAGCTCAAGGGAGACCAGATCCGCCAGACCGTCCAGCGGCAACGGTTCACCGGCCGCCGCCCCGCGCAGCGCCTTGCGGACCACGCGTGCCTCGATCAGGCCCGCCTCCGCGAGGAGGGGGGTGGTGAAGAGGGAGACGAGGGGGTCGGCGGCCACGCGCAGGCCCGTGCGGGCGGCCGCGGCCGAGGAGGCGTGGGAGGGGGCACCCCAGCCGGGCGGGAGGTCGGTGACGCCGGCGCCCTCCAGGACCGCACGGAGGATGGCGGCACGGGCGCCGGGCTGGACCCTGAGGGCCTCGGGGAGTTCGCGGCAGGCGCGGACCACCTGGTTGTCGAGGAACGGGGCGTGCAGGCGCTGGGAGCGGATCTCGGCGGCCTGCTCCAGCACCCGGATGTCCGCCGCGTGCCGGGCCAGCGCCGCACGCGCGCGGTAGTCGCCGGGCCGCTGGCCGGGGCCCACTCCGGAGCGGTTCGCCGAGCTCTGGAGCAGAACCGATACTTCAGCCAGTGCCTCTCCCGTCAGCCAGCGCGCCGCGGGCCCCGGTCTGGCCCAGGTGAGCGCCGCGAGGGACGCTCCGACCGCGCCTCCGGGTTCGTCGAACCGTCGGCGCAGCAGGCGTTCGGCGAGCACTTCCACGCCCGCCCGGTACGGTGTCCGCGCCAGCCGCCGTGCCGCGCTGTACACGCGCGCGGGGACCATCACGGAACCGTCCGCCTTGGCCAGTGCCGCGACCGGACGCACCAGGTGGCGTCGTTTGCGGTCCATCAGCAGGTCCGCCAGGCGGGCCGGGTGGGCGTCCAGGACCTGGCGGGCGCCGTAGCCGGTGAAGTGGTCCGCGCTGCCCGACGCCAGGCGCGCCCGATGACGGGCCGCCATGACGAGCGAGGGTGCCGGCTCGTCCGTGAGCGGGCCGTCCAGGTCGGCGTACGGCAGTACCTCCTCCCCGCCGGCCACCACGACGTGGTGCAGGCGCGGGTTGGACGCGAGGCTCCCGGCCCGCTCCAGCTCGGCCTCGCGGCCCCCGACGGCCAGGTCGTTGAAGGTGACGGCCAACAGTCGCTCACCGGCGCCGGTGCCGTGGCCCAGGATCGTGCCCGGCATGCCCGGGAGGCCGGCGGCCAGCAGGGCCAGCGTCCCCGAGGCGGGGCCGCCGCTCAGGTCCGCACCGATCCCGGGTACGGGCATCCCGCGCGCGGCACGCCGTTCGGCCGGGCCCATGCCGGGCACCGGGCCGGGGTCGATGTCGGGGACGTGCCGTGGTGCGGAGAGTCGGGCGCGCACCGCCTCGACGAGCGCGTCCCGCACGGCGTCCACCGCCCTGTCCGGGTCGGCCGAGGGCGCCGCCACGGCGAGGGAGGCGACCTGCTCGTACCCGGCGATCTCGCGCGAGCCCGCGCGGAGGATCAGGGTGTGTCCCGGCGGAACGCGCCGCACACCGTCGTACGGCGTCGAATCGTGCAGCGCGGCCGGTACGTCGGGAGCGGCGAGCAGCGCCGCGAGGTGGCCGAAGTCGAGGTTGGCCTCGATGAGGTCGGCGAGCGGCAGCGCGGCCGTCGCGTACGCGGTGCCGCCGGCCCAGGGGGTGTAGAACACCGGGCGGGCGCCCGCGAGATCGCCGCAGACGGTGACGCGGCGGCCGACCTGGACGACGGCCGTGTAACTGCCGGACCAGGCCGTCAGATGCCGAAGTGCCCCTCCGCGCGCGGTGAACAGGGAGAGCCGCAGCTCCTCGTCGGAGGCGCCGCAGGTGCCCAGCACGGCGATGCGGTTCTGGGTGTCGGCCTTGACCACGCGCACCTCGTCCGGGCGCCAGTCCCCGACCGCCCACAGAGGATCGGGATCGCCCCACAGGAGTTGGGACCCGATCGGGTGGACGGTCTCGCCGTCGTGTCCGGTCGCGCCCGCGGACCCGATCTCGGCGGCACCGGCGGCGGCGCTGCTCCATCCCACCAACCACCGCATCGACGCCTCCACAGGCTGTGGACAACCAGTGCACGGTACGAACCGGTTCACCATGCTGCCATGAAGAACGCGCCCCCGAGGTGCGGCGGCGCCTCCTTCGGCCGATGGAATGCGCCCACGCGCGCGTGCCCATGGGGAAGCGAACCCCCGTACGACACAAGGGAACTGCGACTCGAATGCGCCCCCGATACGCTCCCCAAAAACGCCCTTCGCGCCCTCAAGTTCCGTGGTAGGAGCGGTAATCACCCGCGAGAGGCAGGATCGATTTTCGGCCAAATTGGCGACGCGGGGACAGGTTTGAGCAACGCTCCGTACAGGCTCGGCGCGGCGCGCCGACAGCGCACAGTCCGGGAGGCGGGCATCGCCTCCCGGACCGGTCCGCCACCCGCGGGGATGAAGGTGGCGGTGTCCCCCAGCCCGCTGGATCCAGTACAGCGGGCCGACCCACGCACGATCCATGGAACCGCTCCCCACGTGGCCGGAGAAGAGCGCACGGACGGGCGCACGGCCACACGACGGGGGCACGTCGCGACATGCCGTGCACGGTGCGTACAGGGCCCGTACTTCCGTACGGACCACAATCCCGCCAACCGGAACAATGCCCCTTAACGCTTGGGATGCGGCGAACTACGCTGGGTTTACGAATGCCGCGTGGTTATGCCAGCGCGGCAGCCGTCTGTGTCGAGGGGTGGCGCATGTCCAGGGAGCAACGCGGGCCGAACGAAAAGCTCGGCGCCGTTCTCGCCCTCGCGGGAATCAGCAACGCAGGACTCGCGCGACGCGTCAACGATCTTGGCGCTCAACGCGGGTTGACTCTTCGCTACGACAAGACCTCGGTCGCGCGCTGGGTGTCGAAGGGCATGGTGCCGCAGGGCGCCGCGCCCCACCTCATCGCGGCCGCGATCGGCCAGAAGCTCGGCCGCCCGGTGCCGCTCCACGAGATCGGCCTGGCGGACGCGGATCCCGCGCCCGAAGTGGGCCTCGCCTTCCCCAGAGACGTAGGACAGGCGGTGCGGTCGGCGACGGAGCTGTACCGTCTCGACCTCGCCGGCCGCCGGGCCGGCTCCGGAGGCATCTGGCAGTCCCTGGCCGGATCATTCGCGGTGAGCGCATACGCAACGCCCGCCTCACGGTGGCTGATAACCCCCGCCGACAGCTCGGTCGCACGGGATGCAAACCCTTCCGAGGGCTCCGGCGCACCGATCAAAGTCGGCCACAGCGATGTGCAGAAACTGCGGGAGGCCGCCGAGGACGCCAGGCGCTGGGACTCCAAATACGGAGGCGGCGACTGGCGTTCGTCCATGGTGCCCGAGTGTTTACGGGTGGAGGCGGCACCGCTGCTGCTCGGCTCGTACTCCGACGAGGTCGGCCGGGCCCTGTTCGGGGCCTCCGCCGAACTCACCCGTCTCGCGGGCTGGATGGCCTTCGACACGGGCCAGCAGGAGGCGGCGCAGCGGTACTACATCCAGGCGCTGCGCCTCGCGCGCGCGGCCGCCGACGTCCCCCTCGGGGGCTACGTGCTGGCGTCCATGTCCCTGCAGGCGACCTACCGGGGCTTCGGCGACGAGGGCGTCGACCTCGCGCAGGCCGCCGTGGAGCGCAACCGGGGTCTGGCCACCTCCCGCACGATGAGCTTCTTCCGCCTGGTCGAGGCACGCGCGCACGCACGCGCCGGCGACGCACAGGCGGCCGGCGCGGCCCTGAAGGCCGCCGAGGGCTGGCTGGAGCGGGCCCGGGAGGGCGACAACGACCCGACCTGGCTCGGCTTCTACTCCTACGACCGGTTCGCCGCCGACGCCGCGGAGTGCTACCGCGATCTCAAGGCACCGCGGCAGGTGCGGCGCTTCACGGAGCAGGCGCTGTCGAAGCCGACGGAGGAGTTCGTACGGTCGCACGGGCTGCGGCTGGTCGTCTCGGCGGTCGCCGAACTGGAGTCGGGCAACCTGGACGCAGCGTGCGAGCAGGGAGTGCGGGCCGTGGAGGTCGCGGGGCGGATATCGTCCGCGCGCACCACGGAGTACGTGAAGGATCTGCTTCACCGGCTGGAGCCGTACGGTGACGAACCGCGTGTGGTCGAGTTGCGGGAGCGGGCGCGACCACTGTTGGCTCCCGCGTAGGCTCCGCTGGAATGCCGGGCCCCTGAGCGTCTTCCTGGCTGATGCAGGCTTGGGGGTGCGGGCTGACCGTGGCTTGTCGCGCCTCGCGGCGGAGCCGCTGATGTCACAGGCCCGCGCCCCCTTCGGGGCGCTGTCGTCACCCTGGTTTCAACGCGTTGTCGGTGGCGCAGTGCACTATCGATGCCAGGAGGTGGTGCAGGTGCGGGAGGCCGCGTACGACTGCGACGTGCTGGTGGTCGGCGGTGGGATCGTCGGGCTGTCGACGGCGTATGCGATCACACGTGCCGCGCCGGGCACCCGCGTGACCGTGCTGGAGAAGGAGCCGGGGCCGGCCCGGCACCAGACGGGGCGCAACAGCGGTGTGATCCACAGCGGGATCTACTACCGGCCCGGCTCGCTCAAGGCGCGGTACGCGGTGCGGGGCGCCGCCGAGATGGTGAAGTTCTGTGCCGAGTACGGCATCGCGCACGCCGTCACCGGCAAGCTGATCGTCGCCACCGAGCGGTCCGAGCTGCCCCGGCTGCACGCACTGGTGCAGCGCGGCCGGGAGAACGGGATTCCGGTGCGGGAGCTCGGCGCCGCGCAGATCGCCGAGTACGAGCCGGAGGTGGAGGGTCTCGCGGCCATACACGTCGGGACGACGGGCGTGGCCGACTTCGTCGGGGTCGCACGGCAGCTCGCGGAGGCGTCCGGGGCGGAGATCCGGTACGGGGCGCGGGTCGTGCAGGTGGACCGCCGCCCGGAGCTGGGGGTCGCCGTGCGGACGGCGGGCGGGGACATCGTGCGCGGTCGGGTGCTGGTGAACTGCGCCGGGCTGTACTGCGACGAGGTGGCCCGGCTCACCGGCGACGAGCCAGAGGTGCGGATCGTGCCGTTCCGGGGCGAGTACTACGAGCTGGCGCGGCCCGGACTGGTGCGGGGACTGGTGTATCCGGTGCCGGACCCGGCCTTCCCGTTCCTCGGCGTGCATCTCACACGCGGGATCGACGGGGGTGTGCACGTCGGCCCCAACGCGGTGCCGGCCCTGGCCCGGGAAGGGTATGGCTGGGGAGTGGTACGGCCCCGTGAGGTGGCGGGCACGCTGGCCTGGCCCGGGGCGTGGGCGATGGCCCGGCAGCACTGGCGGTACGGGGCCGGGGAGTTTTGGCGCTCGGTGTCGAAGCCGGCGTTCACGGATGCGGTGCGCAGGCTGTTGCCCGCCGTGGAGCCGGACGACCTGGTGCGGGCGGCCCCCGGGGTGCGCGCGCAGGCCGTCCTGCGGGACGGGACGCTCGTCGACGACTTCCTGATCCGGGAGGGAGCACGGGCCGTGCACGTGCTGAACGCCCCGTCTCCGGCGGCCACGGCCTCGCTGCCGATCGGCAGGTCGGTGGCGCGCCGGGCGCTGGCCGTGCTGGGCTCGTCGTGACCGGGCTCCCCGTGTCCCCGCTCGCGTAAAATCGTCACCACTGTGTCTGAGTCCCTGAACACCCCCGAATCCCCCCGGCACGTCCCCGGCGTCTCCGTCCGGCACACCCGCGCCAAGGGTGAGCCGCGCTTCCCGGACGGCCCCAGGGCCGATCCCGCCGGATCGCACTTCGAGCGGCGGATCCGAAGCTTCCAGCCGCGGCGGAGCCGGGTGACCGCGGGGCAGGCGGACGCGCTGCAGCGCCTGTGGCCCAAGTGGGGGCTCGACATCGACGGGCAGCAGGTCATCGACCTGGGCGAGCTGTTCGGGAACGACAAGCCCGTGGTGCTGGAGATCGGGTTCGGCATGGGCGAGGCCACCGCTCAGATGGCCGCCGGGAATCCCGACCTCAACATCCTCGCCGTCGACGTGCACACCCCGGGGCAGGGCAATCTGCTCAACCTCTGCGACCGGAACGGGCTGTCCAACGTCCGGGTCGGGAACGGGGACGCGATCATCCTGCTGCGCGAGATGCTCACGCCCGACTCGCTCGGCGGGCTGCGCGTCTACTTCCCCGACCCCTGGCCGAAGAAGCGGCATCACAAGCGGCGGCTGATCCAGCCGGAGTTCCTCAGCCTGGCCGCCACCCGCCTCAGACCCGGGGCTATCGTGCACTGCGCGACGGACTGGGAACCGTACGCCGAGCAGATGCTAGAAGTGCTGACCGCGCACCCGGACTTCGAGAACACCCGGCCCGACGGCGGTTTCTCGCCGCGTCCCGACTTCCGGCCGCTGACCCGTTTCGAGGGTCAGGGACTGGACAAGGGTCATGTGGTGAACGATCTGCTCTTCCGCCGCGTACAGCACCGGGAGCAGCAGCGACGTTAGGGTCAATGCCGTGGCCACCTTTCCCCCGTATCCGACGCACCCCGCAGGCCCCGTCGACGGTGCGCTCCGGCACCCGCGCTGGTGGCAGCGCAGGTGGGTGCGGTACGGGGCACTCATCACCCTGCTCGCGCTCTCCGGGCTCGTCATCCTCGCCCTGGTGCGCGAACAGACCGGCACGGAAGGGTTCCTGGTCGGGATCTGCCTCGCCGTGCTGCCCGTGCCCCTGCTCATAGCGGCCTTCCGCTGGCTCGACCGGGTCGAGCCGGGGCCCTGGCGGAACATGCTCTTCGCGTTCGCCTGGGGCGCCTGCGCGGCGGCCCTGATAGCCATCGTGGCCAACAGCTTCGCCACGAGGTGGATAGCCACGGCCACCGCCGATCCGTCCAGCGCCGACACCCTCGGCGCCACCGTCATAGCGCCCATCGTGGAGGAGTCCTCCAAAGCGGCGGCCGTGCTCCTCGTCTTCCTGTTCCGCAGACGGGACTTCACCGGGATCGTGGACGGCGTGGTGATAGCGGGGGTCACCGCCACCGGGTTCGCCTTCACCGAGAACATCCTCTATCTCGGTACCGCCTTCGGCACCGACCAGATCACCGGCGACCGCGGCATCGCCTCCGTCACGGCCGCGACGTTCTTCGTGCGCGTCATCATGTCCCCGTTCGCGCACCCCCTCTTCACCGTCCTCACCGGCATCGGCTTCGGCATCGCCGCGCTCTCCGCCGAGCGGCAGCATGTGCGGCGGGTGCTGGTGCCGCTCGGCGGGCTGCTGCTCGCAATGAGCATGCACGCGTTCTGGAACGGCTCCTCGACCTTCGGCCCGTACGGGTTCTTCGCCGTGTACGGGGCGTTCATGGTGCCCGCGTTCGGGCTGCTGACCTGGCTGGCGATCTGGACGCGGCAGCGCGAACTGCGGACCGTGCGGGAGGAGCTGCCGGTGTATGTCTTCGCCGGGTGGCTGGGGCCCGCCGAACCGTTCGTGCTCGGCTCGATGCGGGCGCGGCAGATGGCCCGGGACTACGCCGGCCACCACCTGGGCAAGCAGGCGGCGCGCGCCGTGGGGCAGTACGAGGCGTACGCGACGTCACTGGCGTTCCTGCGCCACCGCGGGCGCAGGGGGCGTGCGGGGGCCGACTACGTCGTACGGGAGCGGGAGTTGCTGGCCGAGCTGTGGAAGCGGCGGCAGGTGGCCCGTCCGGCGATGGAGTACGCGGCACGGATGTCCGCTCCGCCCCGGCCGGTGTACGGGCCGCCGGTTCCGTACGGAACGGCGGCGCCGTACGGAACAGCGGCGCCGTACGGGTACCCGGCGGCGCCCTATCCCGCGTACAACCCCTATCGGTCCTAGGGCGCCGCGGGCAGGCGTGGCGGGCCCGCTACGCCGACGCGTCCGTCAGCCGCGCCAGTTCCTTCTCCGACAGCCGCAGCCCGGCCACCGCGAGCAGCGCCGGGAGCTGCTCAACCGTGCGTGGCGAGGCGATCGGCGCGGTCACCGCCGGCTGGGCCGCCGGCCATGCGAGGGCCACCGTGGGGACGGGGGCCTCGTGCGCGGTGGCGATCTCGTCCAGGGCGGTCAGCACCCGTCGGCCGCGCTCGGTGTCGAGGTGCTTGGCGGCGCCCTTGGCACGCGCGCGCTGTCCACCGTCGTACCGGGCCGGTACTTGCCCGTGAGGAAGCCGGCGGCCAGGGCGAAGTAGGGGACGGCCGCGAGGCCGCTGCGGATGACGACGTCCTGCAGGGCGCATTCGTAGGTGTCGCGCGAGACGAGTCCAGGGACGCCTGCAGGCGTTGCGCAGTGATGTTGGAGGCGGCGATGTGCGGTACCTTGCCCGCCTTCACCAGCTCGTCCAGCGCGCCGACGATCTCCTCGAAGGGCACTTCCGGCTTGTCGAAGTGGGTGCAGTAGAGATCGATGCAGTCGGGTCCAGGCGCCGGAGGGAGGCGTTGGCCGCGGCCTTGATGTTGGCGGCGGTCAGGCCCTGGAAGTCGGTGTGCTGGCTGACCTTGGTCGCGATCACGACGTCGGCGCGGTTGCCGCGGGCCTTCATCCTCCCCCAAGCTCTTCGAGCAGGGGGGACCCCCAGTCGATGATCGTCTCGGACTCGCCGCCCTCGTGCGGTGTCGACGAAGTTGCCGCCGGCGGCCGTGCAGGCGTCCAGGACGCCGAAGGAGGAGGTCTCGTCGGCGGTCCAGCCGAGACGTTGCCGCCGAGGGCGAGCGGGAAGAAGCAGAGAAGTCATGATCTATGACTACGGTCACACCGGAGCGGAAGAGTCCGGATACGCCGGCAAAGATCCCGTAAACGCCTGACCGGCGGTCCTGACGTCGGGGGGGTGTCGTCAGGACCGCCGGAGGTCGACAGGGTGTGTCAGGGGTTGAGGCCCTTGCCCCGCAGCCATGTCATCGGATCGATCCCGGTGGCCTGGCCGCCCGGGTGGACCTCCAGGTGCAGATGCGGGCCGGTGACGTTGCCGGTGGCGCCGACGCGGCCGATGACGTCGCCGGTGCTGACCTTCTGCCCGGCGGAGACGCTGATCGAGGACTGATGGCAGAACCACAGCTCGGTGCCGTCGTCGAGGGTGAGGATCGTGCGGTAGCCGTAGGAGCCGGCCCAGCCCGCCTCGGTGATCGTGCCGCTGTGGATGGCCTTGATGAGCGTGCCCGTGGGCGCGGCGAAGTCGAGGCCGGTGTGGTAGCCGGAGGACCACATGGCGCCGGCCTGACCGAAGGTCGAGGTGATCGTGTACGAGGAGGTCGGCAGCGTGTACTGCTTGGCCAGCGCGGCCAGGCGCGCGGCCTCGGCCTTCTTCTTGGCCGCGGCCTCCGCGCTCGCCTTGGCGGCGGCGGCCTTGGCGGCGGCCTCCTTCTCGGCCTTGGCGGCCGCGGTGGCGACCTGCTTGTCCGCGGCGGCCACGGCAGCGGCGGCGGCCTTGGTGTCGACCTGGCCCCGCTGCTTCTCGGCCTGGGCCATGATGCGGTTGCGCAGCGCCTCACCGGCGTCGGAGGCGCCCTGGGCGCTGTCGGCGGTGGTCATGCCGACGCCGCTGAGCGCGGTCGCGGAGCCCTTGGGGGCGTCGTCCGGGGTGCTGTCGCCGAGCAGGGAGCCGACGGAGGGCAGGTCGGGCATGGAGATGGACACCGGCGGCTTGCCGGTGTTGGCGCTGGCCATGCCGCCCGCGCCGACGGCGGCTATGACACCGACGCCCAGGACCGTGGAGCTGCGGGCGAGTCCGCCGCCGCGCTGCTTGGCGACGCGATGCCGGCCGCGTACCGGGCTGAGGGACTCCTCGGTGGGGTTCCACTCCTCCCACGGGCCCTCGTCGGTGCGGTAGCTGCCGTAGCCGAAGGTCTCGGGGTGCTCGCTCGGCACGAATGGGGCTGTGGGGGCAGGCCGGTTGGACGCCACGCGGGCGTACTCCTTTCCTTCCGCCGCCTACCGGGTTAGCTGACGGGTTCGGAGCAGGAAGGTCTCCTACGCGCGTATACCGGCCGTGCCTCCACGGCGGCATCCGCGTGATTCACCCCAAGGTGGTGGTTCCCCGGTTCCCTTGCGGGATTCGGCGCGTGCGCACGGAGCCGACTCTTGTGACGGCTGGGACGACCGCGCTGCGTTATCGAACGTTAATAGACCCCGCCGTCAGATTCCAAGCCGTTCTACTTGATCATTAACGTTTTTACTGCGGGACTTACAGGCCATGACCGGTGGAAATCGGGCGAGTTGGCCGCAGTACATGAGTCACGGCGGTTTTGATGGTGACTCAGATGTTATGCGGAGGGCTTCCGTCCGATCACTCTTCGTGATAAGTGCGTGGTCGCACAAAACACTCAGGGCCGGAATCCGTGAACTGGATTCCGGCCCTGAGCCTTGAGTAGCGGGGACAGGATTTGAACCTGCGACCTCTGGGTTATGAGCCCAGCGAGCTACCGAGCTGCTCCACCCCGCGTCGGTGTGCCTCAAGCATACGCCATACGCAGGGGTGCAAACGCACGGCTCTACTCGCCGGTCAGCAGGTGCCGGTTCGGCGCTTTTGCCAGGTCCTCGTACTCGGGCAGCACGACGACGTCCACGCCCTCGCCCGTCAGCAGCCCGGTGCCGTCGGCGCCCGGCACGAACGTGTCCGGCTCCCGCCAGGCCGTGACCACCCGTCGCACCCCGGCGTCCAGGATCAGCCGCGCGCAGGGAGCGGGCCGCGACGCCCGGCGGGTGCAGGGCTCCAGGCTGCTGTACACCGTGGCGGCGGCCAGCCTCGGATCGGCCGGGTCGATCTTGGCCAGCGCCGCCTCCTCGGCGTGCACGACCGGGTCGTCGCCCTCCCGCGAATGACCCCGGGCCAGCTCGGTCCCGTCTGCGGCCACCACGATCGCGCCCACGCTGAAGGCGGTCTCCGAGGGCGGGCACAGCGCCGCGAGCTCGCAGGCGATCCGCATCCAGTGCCGGTCCGCCGCGCTGACCGACCGCCCGGTTCCGGGTGCCGTCGGCTCGTACCGCATCAGTACGACGTCCTCGATGCGGCGCGTCTCGACGAGCCGGAGCCGCCCGCCCTGGTAGCCCCCGGGGCCGAACAGCCGGGGCGCCGCCGGATCACCCACCAGCAGCGGGGCGAGGACCAGCTGGAGTTCGTCGGCGAGGCCCTGGCGGAGCAGCTGGGTGTGGATGGTTCCGCCGCCCTCGACCATCAAGCGGCGCACCCCGCGCTCCTCGTACAGGTGGGTGAGCAGCGCCGGCCAGTCGAGGTCGGGGCCGAGCGGGACGACGTCGGCGGCGAGGCCCAGTCCGCGTGCGCGCTCGGCGCCGTTCTCCGTCGTGAAGAGGACCTTTTCGCCGCCGGTGTGCCAGAACATCGCGTCCGGGTCCAGCTCGCCGGAGCCGCTGACGGTGACCTTGAGCGGGTACTCGGGCCGGCCCGAGGCCACGCGGGCGGCGCGCCGCTCGGGCGAGTAGACCAGGAGCCGCGGGTTGTCGGCGCGGATCGTGCCGGCGCCGACCAGGATCGCGTCGACCGACGCCCGCACCTCGTCGACCCGGTCGAAGTCGGCCGGGCCGGACAGGAGCAGCCGCTCGGGGCCGGTGTCGTCCAGGTAGCCGTCGAGAGAGACGGCTGCGGACAGCAGGACGTACGGGTACGGCATCGGCGCGCTCCCTGGCGAAGGCTGTGACGAAGACTTTGGCGAAGACTGTGAGGAGGACTGTGACAAGGACTGGCTGACGAAGGACGAGGACTGCCCCTGACGGAGACTGACCTGCAGGCTTGGTTCAAGTTTGAAACAAACTTACACTGGCGGTATGACGACCCGCTGGCTCACCCCCGAGGAGCAGCGCGCCTGGCGCGCGTACATCGCCGGCAGCCTGCTCCTGGAGGACGCCATCGACCGGCAGCTCCAGCAGGACACCGGCATGCCGCACCTGTACTACTCCATCCTGGCCAACCTCTCCGAGGCGCCGGAGCACAGTCTGCGCATGACCGACCTCGCCGAGAAGTCGAAGATCACCCGGAGCCGGCTGACCTACGCCGTGACCCGGCTGGAGAAGGACGGCCTGGTACGGCGCGAGGGCTGCCCCTCCGACAAGCGGGGCAGCATCGCCGTCCTGACCGCCGAGGGCATGGCCGTGCTGGAGCGTGCGGCACCGGGTCACGTGGCGACCGTACGCGCCTCGCTCTTCGACCACCTCAGCCCGGAGCAGGTACGGCAGTTGGAGGAGATCTTCGGCGGGATCACCGAGGCGCTCCAGGGCGAGGACGCGCGGTGCGCGCCGGACGACGTGCCTTGGCGGCGCCGGTCGCCGAAGTCCTGTTCGTGACGCCCGCGACAGACTCCGCAAATCCATTGCTTCAAATTTAAAGCATGGGGTAGGGTTCCCGGCATCTGCTTCAAAACTGAAACTCCTGAACCCGGAGAACCCGCATGCCCGACACCTCAGCCGCCACACCGCGCGCCCGCGTCCGGGTACCGCTGCGCTTCCACGACGGTTACAGCGTCGACGCCGAGCTCGTCACCTTCCACGGCCTGGCCGACGGCCAGGAACACGTCGCCGTCGTCCTCGGTGACCCCGGACCCGTCCCGCTGGTCCGGCTGCACTCCGAGTGCCTGACCGGCGACGTCTTCGGCTCGGCCCGCTGCGACTGCGGCCCGCAGCTGCGCGAGGCGGTCGAGCGCATCGCCGGCCGCGGCGGCATACTGCTCTACCTCCGCCAGGAGGGACGCGGCATCGGGCTCTACAACAAGCTCGACGCGTACGCCCTCCAGGACCAGGGCCTGGACACCTACGAGGCGAATGCCGCGCTGGGCCTCCCGGAGGACGCCCGCGACTACACGGCGGCCGCCCAGATGCTGCGCGCCCTCGGCATCGGAGAGCTCGACCTGCTCTCCAACAACCCCGACAAGGCCGAACAGTTGCGTACCCTCGGCATCGCCGTCCGCGACCGCGTCCCGACGGGCGTCTTCACCACCGCCCACAACGTCCGCTACCTGCGGGCCAAGGTCCTGCAGACCCAGCACACGCTGCCGCTGGGCGAACTTACGGAACTCAGCGTGGGCTGATCGGCTCCCCGCCGACGCCTCCGAACGCGAAACGAGCCCCGGTCCGGACGAGATCCGGACCGGGGCTCTCCCGTAGACCCTGTGCGACCACGATCACGCTCCCCGGCCAGGACACCCCGCCCACCGGAAACGGCCACATGTCCACCCCTCGTCCGTCTACCGGGCCACGCGCTGTGGCCCGGAGATCATGCTGCTGCGAGGGGTCCGGCAAGCACCATGGGCCGAAACCTACTTCTGAGGTAGGCAAACACCTACCCCCGAACGAGACAGCGTCCGAGCCGACCGAAGCCGACCCGGACGCTGCGTGGCAGGACATGGGGGGTGACCCCCGCCTGCAATCCGTAGGCCCTGTGGGACTCGAACCCACAACCAATGGATTAAAAGTCCACTGCTCTGCCAATTGAGCTAAGGGCCCAGGCGATGTTGCCTCCCTGAGCATAGCCGGACGAAGCCGAGTCTCCGATCGGGTATCGGGGACCCGGCCGCGTCGGACCGCAGAACAGGCCGAAACAGGTACGGATCGACCGGCGCTCCAGGTGCCACGGCGGACGACGAAGGGCCCGTACGACCGGAGTCGTACGGGCCCTTGCAGGTCACTCGGCGTCAGCCGTTGCGCTTCCAGCGCGGCTTGTCGTCGCGGCGGCCGAAGGAGCCGGTGCCGCGGTGGTCGTCACGACGGCCGTACGGGCGGTCGTGGCCGGCGGAGCGGAAGCCGGGACGGTCGTCACGGCGGTCCCGGTTGAACGGGCGGTCGCTGCCCCGGTGCCCACCGCGCTCGTCGCGGCGGAAACCGCCACGGTCGTCACGACGCTCGAAGGAACGGCCACCACGGTCGTCACGACGCTCGAAGCCACGGTCGCGGCTGTCACGGTTGTCGCGGTTGTCGCGGTCCCGGTTGAAACCGCCACGGTCGTCACGACGCTCGAAGGAACGACCGCCACGGTCGTCACGACGCTCGAAGCCACGGTCGCGGCTGTCACGGTTGTCGCGGTTGTCGCGGTCCCGGTTGAAACCACCCCGGTCGTCACGACGCTCGAAGGAACGACCGCCACGGTCGTCACGACGCTCGAAGCCACGGTCGCGACCGAAACCGCCACGCTCACGGCCGTCGCGGTTGTCGCGGTCCCGGTTGAAACCACCCCGGTCGTCACGACGCTCGAAGGAACGGCCACCACGGTCGTCACGACGCTCACGGCGCTCGTACGACGACGTGGACGCCGGACGCTCCTCACGCGAGCCACGGTCGAAGTCACGCGCGGCCGGCTGCTCCGGAACGGAGACCTCGATCGCCGCCTTGACCTCGGCCTCGGCCTGCTCCTGCGCCTCGGCCACGGCCGCCTCCGGGTCCTCACCGCGCTCGCGGGCGACCCGGGCGACCAGCCGGTCGGCCTCCTCGCGCAGCTCGGCGGCGCGCCGCGTGACCCGCTCCAGCTGCTTGGTGAGCTGGGCGACCTCGCGCTCGGCCTGCTGAGCGGCGTTGCCCGCGGACTCGGCCTGGACCTCGGTCATGGAGCGGGCGCCGGTGATCTCGGCGACCTCCGGGTCGAAGGCGGCCCCGCCCTGGATGATGTGGCGCGCGGCGTCGACGCCCGCGTCCTCCATCAGACGGAAGATCTGGCGGCGCTGGTGCGGCAGGGACAGCGAGACGACCGTGCCGGTGCGGCCGGCGCGGGCCGTGCGGCCGGCGCGGTGCAGATAGTCCTTGTGGTCGCCGGCCGGGTCCACGTTCAGGACCAGGTCGATGCCGTCGACGTGGATGCCGCGGGCCGCGACGTCGGTGGCGACGAGGACGTTGACGTAACCGTCCTTGAAGTCCGCCAGCGTGCGGGTGCGCGCGCCCTGGGTCATGCCGCCGTGCAGCGCGTCGGCCTTCACGCCCGCGTCGCGCAGCTGCTCGGCGACGCGGTCGGCGCCCAGCTGGGTGCGGACGAAGATGATGGTGCGGCCCTTGCGGGAGGCGATGGCCGCGGTGACCGGCGCCTTGTCCTTGGGCTTCACGATCAGGATGTGGTGGGACATCGTGGTGACCGCACCCTGGGCCGCGTCCACCTCGTGCGAGACGGGCGAGGAGAGGTAGCGGTCGACGAGGGTCTGGATCTCGTTCTCCATGGTCGCGGAGAACAGCATCCGCTGGCCGCCCGCCGGGACCTGGTCGAGCAGCTCGGTGACCTCGGGCAGGAAGCCCAGGTCGGACATCTGGTCGGCCTCGTCGAGGACGGCGATCTGCACGTCCTCCAGGGAGCAGGCACCGCGGTTGATGACGTCGCGCAGCCGACCCGGGGTGGCGACGAGGATGTCGACGCCCCTCTCCAGGGCGTAGATCTGGTTGCCCATCGACGTGCCGCCGCAGACGACCTTCATCTTGAGGCCGAGGACGTCGCCGTACGGCTGGAGGGCGTCCGCCACCTGCATGGCCAGCTCACGGGTCGGCGTGAGGATGACGGCACGGGGACGCTTCTTCTCGGTGCGGCCGCCGGCCAGCGTGGCCAGGGTCGGCAGACCGAAGGAGAGGGTCTTGCCGGAGCCGGTGCGGCCACGGCCGAGAATGTCCTTGCCGACCAGGGCGTCCGGGATGGTCGCGGCCTGGATCGGGAAGGGGACGGTGACGCCGTTCTGCGCGAGCTTGCGCACCACGCCCTCGGGGAGGCCGAGGTCGGCGAAAGTGATCTGGGGGGTCTCAGCGGTCTCGGTGACCTGGGTCGACTCGTCGTTCTCGAGCTCGTTCTCGGACACGACGATGTGATCAGTGCTGGACACGGACATGCGAATGGGAAACCTTCCGGAGTCTCTTCGGCACGCGCCCGTCAACTCCGTGATTCGCAATACGACCGCCTCAATGCGGTCCGCCACGGCAAAGGAGAGTACGCGCCACACGGCGCGCTCTGCGTTGGCGCCGGGCAAATGGGATCAAACGATCTACCACCATACGCACCCACCGCCCCCCAAGGCAAACTCAAACCACGAGACGCTGGTCACGTGCCCACGCCGGTGACCGCCCGGTCGCCGGACCTATGCCGGAGACCCCGCCTCGGGCGCCGGCTCCCGCTCCCCCAGCTGCGGCCCCGCCTCCTCGTGCGCCGACGACGACGGCTCGGCGGTCGGCGGCTCCGACGCGGGCGGCGGCGGGGTCGACGCCGGAGGCTCCGGCTCGGGAGGCGTCGGGGTGGGGGTCGGCTGCGCCTGGGTCGGCGCCGGATCCCCCGGCTTTTGACTGCCGCCCGGCCCGGCCGTCGGCACGGAGGCGCTGCCCGCCCGCGACGGCGCGGCCGACGCCGACGCGCGCTTGCCGTGCTTCGCCTTCCGGCCGTGCTTGTGCTTGGCGTCGCGCCCGGTCCCGCCGTACCCCGCACCGCCCCCCGACACCACCGATCCCCCGTCGGCCGCCTCGCCGCCCCGCCGCCCCGACGAGTGCGAGGGCGTCGCCCGGCCGCCGTCCTCGCCCACGTTCACACAACCGGCGGCAACCGTCACGGCCAGCACCGTGGCGGCCAGACGGACGGGTACGTACTTGGGGCGCACGGCGGCCACCTCCGGGGGAGGATGAAGAGTCGTCGTGCCCAACTCCCGCCGGACTCAAGAAGACACGCGCCCGGCCCTCACCCGTACCCGAGCGCGTGCAGCCGTTCGTCGTCGATCCCGAAATGGTGGGCGATTTCGTGCACCACGGTGACCTCGGTCTCCGCGACGACGTCCTCGCGCGTGTCGCACATCCGCAGCGTCGGCCCCCGGTAGACGGTGATCCGATCGGGCAGCACACCCGCGTACCACTCGCCGCGCTCGGTCAGCGGCGTCCCCTCGTAGAGCCCGAGCAACTCGGGATCGTCCGCCGGGGGCTCGTCCTCCACGAACACCGCGACGTTGTCCATCAGCCGTGTCAGCTCCGGCGGAATCCGGTCGAGCGCCTCGGCGACCAGTTCCTCGAACTCCTCGCGCGTCATCTCCAGCACACGGTCATTGTCCGGTACGGGACGGCCGTAGGAGCGTCGCGCACCGACGGCCCCAGGAACGTCGCGAACCGTCGGGCACGTCGGGCACGTCGGCCGCGAACCCCCGCATATCCACGGCGAGGCTTGGGCATACGCGACCAATGGCCCGCGTCCCCCTCGCAGCCCGCAACCTGATCCGCCCACTCACCCGGCGCCGCCCGAACCGCCACGCCCCGGAACTCGCCGCCCAGCAGCACCCCTGGGCGCGCGCCCTCGGCATGACGGCCGTCGTCCTCGTCGGCGCCTGGCTGGGCCTGCTGATCGTCGGCAACGTCAGAGCCCAGGTCGGCCCGATGAACACGACGATGGCCCTGCGCCCGTCCCTCAGCGGCGGCACGAAGATCAACGTCTCGCCGCTGGGCGCGCTGACACTCGACAGCCATGTGGCTCCGGTCCGGCTGGACGTGAACGTCGACCAACTCGACCCCGTCCGCTCGCAGGCCCTGGTCGACCACCCCGAGCGCCTCGCCGGCCTCCAGGACGAGGTCGCCCGGGACGTCGAGCACGGCACGCTCGATCTGGCCGTACGGTCCTGCGTCGCCGTGGTCTCCGGCGCGACCGCACTCGGCCTGGCGGTCTACCGCCGCCCCCGGCGCGCCCTCGCGGCCGGCGGACTGGCCCTCGCCCTGCTGGCCGCCTCGGGGGCGACGGCGTACGCCACCTGGAACCCCAAGTCGGTCCTGGAGCCGAAGTTCTCGGGCCTGCTGTCCTCCGCGCCCTCCCTGGTCGGCAACGCGCGCAGCATCGTGACCGAATTCGACGTCTACCAGAAGGAGTTGGCGCGCCTGGTGACGAACGTGACCAAGCTGTACGACGTCACCTCCACGCTCCCGGCCTACCGCCCGGACCCGAGCACGATCCGGGTCCTGCACGTCTCGGACATCCATCTGAACCCGGCGAGCTGGAAGATCATCGCGTCGCTGGTGACGGAGTACAAAGTGAACGTGATCATCGACTCCGGCGACACGATGGACCACGGTACGGCGGCGGAAAACGGCTTCCTCGACCCGATCGCGGACCTGGGCGTGCCGTACGTGTGGGTCCGGGGCAACCATGACTCGCTGCTGACCCAGAACTACCTGGAGCGGATGAAGAACGTGCGCGTCCTGGACGACGGACGCACGGAGACGATCGCGGGGCTGCGGTTCGCCGGCATCGGCGACCCCCAGTTCACCCCCGACCGCTCCGGCCGTCCGGGCGGCAACGCGGCGGAGGAACTGGCCGGGGACCGGCTGGCCGCGGCCCTGCGCGACCAGCGTGCCGCGGGCACGCCGGTGGACGTGGCCGTGGCCCACGAGCCCTCCGCCGCCCGGCGGACGGACGGCGAGGTTCCCCTGGTGCTGGCCGGCCACCTGCACCACGAGCAGACGGAGGTCATGAAGCGGGGGACCCGGCTGCGGGTGGAGGGCTCGACGGGCGGCAGCGGGCTGCGTGCGGTGGAGGGCAAGTACCCCGATCCGGTCGAGGCGTCGATCCTCTACTTCGACCGGGACACCCGGCGGCTCCAGGCCTGGGACGAGATCAGGCTGGGCGGCCTGGGCCTGACGACGGCCGAGGTCAGCCGTCATCTCCCGGAGGAGAACCAGCCTGGCGCGAACCCCACTCCGAGCGCCCCCACCACCCCATCGGGGACGGCCTCGCCCACGGGGCCGTAAACCGTTTTGGCGATACTCCCCGCCATCCCATATGCTTCTCACGTCCCCGACGCGCTGAGAAGCGCCCAGGCGGGCCGATAGCCCTCATCGTCTAGCGGCCTAGGACGCCGCCCTTTCAAGGCGGTAGCACGGGTTCGAATCCCGTTGGGGGCACGCAAGATCGTGTGCGACACTGTTGCACGCAAGCTTGGTCCTGTGGAGCAGTTTGGAGTGCTCGCCACCCTGTCAAGGTGGAGGCCGCGGGTTCAAATCCCGTCAGGACCGCAAAGGCCGCATAAGAGGCCTTGACGGCTGGGTAGCTCAGTTGGTACGAGCGGCCGCCTGAAAAGCGGCAGGTCGCCGGTTCGATCCCGGCCCCAGCCACAGTCACAGCCAAGGCCCCGATCCCCGGATCGGGGCCTTGTTGTGTGTCTCGTGGATCATGCTCCTCAAACGAGAGTCCGCGTCCGCCACCGGAGACGCGTACGAGCGATCGCGTCCGCTACCCGAGAGCAGGCTCCCCGGCTCGCAGCTCACCCCCGCCGATGGCTTCGGCGTAAGTGGCGCATCATGGCGCGGAGTTCGCGGTTGCGTTTGATGCCTGTGCCGAACGCGATGACGGAGACGTGGTTGGCTGCTGAGTTGCAGGCGCGCAGCGTCGCCTGGAGTGCCGAGCACTGTTCCGGTGTCGGCAGCAGCTTGAGGCGTACCACGGTCTTCACGAACAAGGAATCTGGGTTCGTTCTCCGGTTCGCTCAGGCGAAGGGAGTGATTCACCACTGAGAGTGATTGCTCGGATTTTCATTTGTTCTGCACTCGGCTTGGCGCGGCTGCTGCGCGGCGCTACGTTTTGCCTGGTCGGCCGTGACTTTTCGGGGGGCGTGGGACGATGAGCCGGGACGAGTCGAGAGCCATTCGGGACACCGAGCTGGAGAAGGACCGGGCGCGCTACGGGCTGCTCGCCGTGGTCATCAGCAACCTTGCGATCGCGGGAGTCGCGATCTTCGGGGTGTGGCAGCTCGACGGTGACAAGGCGGTGATCGTCGGCGTGCTGACGGCCGCGTTCACCGCGGTCAGCAGCCTGACCACGGCCTACCTCGGCATCAAGGCCGTCTCCAACACCGCCAGGTCCATCGCGCTGGGCGACGGCTCCCGCGGGCGCGAGCCGCAACCAGCCCCTCCGGTGCAGCGCACCCCCTGAAAACACCGTGGTGCAAAAGCGTTCGCCACGAATTTCCCCGAGGTGAGATCCTGGACCGCGTATGTCTACGCATCCAGCCCCCGCCCTCGGCGCCCTCGCCCCCCGCCTGACCGAGCTGTCGCTGCGCGACGCGCACCGGCTCGGGCGCAGGCTCGAGGGCGCGCGCAAGATCCGCAAGCCCGAGGCCCGTGCCGCTGTTCTCGCCGAGATCGAGACCGAGGTCGCGAAGGCCGAGGTACGGATGGGCGAGCGGCGTGCCCGGGTGCCCGCGGTCGGCTACCCCGAGCAGCTGCCCGTCAGCCAGAAGAAGGACGTGATCGCGGCCGCCATCCGCGATCACCAGGTCGTCATCGTCGCCGGTGAGACCGGGTCCGGGAAGACGACCCAGATCCCCAAGATCTGTCTGGAGCTCGGGCGCGGGGTCAGGGGCATGATCGGGCACACCCAGCCCCGCCGTATCGCCGCCCGTACGGTCGCCGAGCGCGTGGCCGAGGAGCTGGACACCCCGCTCGGCGAGTCCGTCGGCTGGAAGGTGCGGTTCACCGACCAGGTGAACCCGGACGCCACGTTCATCAAGCTCATGACGGACGGCATCCTGCTCGCCGAGATCCAGACGGACCGCGAGCTGCGCGCCTACGACACGATCATCATCGACGAGGCCCACGAGCGGTCCCTCAACATCGACTTCCTGCTCGGCTATCTGGCCCAGCTGCTGCCGAAGCGGCCGGACCTCAAGGTCGTCATCACCTCCGCGACCATCGACCCCGAGCGTTTCTCCCGGCACTTCGGCGACGCGCCGATCGTCGAGGTCAGCGGCCGGACGTATCCGGTGGAGGTGCGCTACCGGCCGCTCCTGGAGGAGGACTCCGAGGACGCCGACCGGGACCAGATCACCGCGATCACCGACGCCGTCGAGGAGTTGATGGGCGAGGGCCGGGGCGACATCCTCGTGTTCCTCTCCGGTGAGCGGGAGATCCGGGACACCGCGGACGCGCTGGAGAAGAAGAAGTATCCCCGCGCCGGAGGCGCCAATTGGCAGGGCACGGAGATCCTGCCCCTGTACGCGCGGCTCTCGCACGCCGAGCAGCACCGCGTGTTCCAGCCCCACGGCGGCCGCAGGATCGTTCTGGCGACGAACGTCGCCGAGACGTCGCTCACCGTCCCGGGCATCAAGTACGTCATCGACCCCGGCTTCGCCCGCATTTCGCGCTACAGCCACCGCACCAAGGTGCAGCGGCTGCCCATCGAGGCGGTCTCCCAGGCCAGCGCCAACCAGCGCAAGGGCCGCTGCGGCCGTACGTCCGACGGCGTCTGCATCCGGCTCTACAGCGAGGACGACTTCAACGCGCGGCCGGAGTTCACCGACGCGGAGATCCTCCGTACGAACCTCGCGTCCGTCATCCTGCAGATGACCGCCGCCGGCCTCGGCGACATCGAGAAGTTCCCCTTCATCGACCCGCCGGACCACCGCAACATCCGCGACGGCGTGCAGTTGCTGCAGGAGCTGGGCGCCCTCGACCCCACGCAGAAGGACGCGCGCAAGCGGCTCACGGACACCGGCCGCAAGCTCGCCCAGCTGCCCGTCGACCCACGTCTGGCCCGTATGGTCCTGGAGGCCGACAAGAACGACTGTGTCCGCGAGGTCATGGTCATCGCCGCCGCGCTGTCCATCCAGGACCCGCGCGAGCGCCCGGCCGACAAGCAGACCCAGGCCGACCAGCAGCACGCCCGCTTCAAGGATGAGACGAGCGACTTCCTCGCCTATCTCAACCTCTGGCGCTACATCCGCGAGCAGCAGAAGGAGCGGGGCTCGTCCGCGTTCCGGCGCATGTGCAAGCAGGAGTACCTCAACTTCCTGCGCATTCGCGAATGGCAGGACATCTACACCCAGTTGCGCACGGTCGCCAAGCAGATGGGCATCCACCTCAGCGAGCAGGACGCCTCCGACGACCGCGTCCACGTCTCCCTCCTGGCCGGACTGCTCTCGCACATCGGCATGAAGGACGTGAAGGACGCCGGAGGGGAGGGCGGGCGGAGCACGGCAAAGAATGAATACCTCGGCGCCCGGAACGCCAAGTTCGCGATCTTCCCCGGCTCGGCCCTCTTCAAGAAGACCCCGCGCTTCGTGATGTCCGCGGAGCTGGTGGAGACAAGCCGGCTCTGGGCCCGGGTCAACGCGAAGATCGAGCCGGAGTGGGTGGAGCCGCTCGCCGAGCACCTGCTCAAGCGGACGTACAGCGAACCGCACTGGGAGAAGGACCAGGCGGCGGTGATGGCGTTCGAGAAGGTCACGCTGTACGGCGTGCCGATCGTCGCCCAGCGGAAGGTCAACTACGGCCGTATCGACCCGGAGGCCTCCCGCGAGCTTTTCATCCGCAACGCCCTGGTCGAGGGCGACTGGCGCACGCACCACAAGTTCTTCGCCGACAACCGCAAACTCCTCAGCGAGGTCGAGGAGCTGGAGCACCGCGCCCGCCGCCGGGACATCGTCGTCGACGACGAGACGCTCTTCGACTTCTACGACCAGCGGGTCCCTGACCATGTCGTCTCCGGCGCCCACTTCGACTCCTGGTGGAAGCGCAAGCGGCACGAGCAGCCCGACTTCCTCGACTTCGAGCGGGAGATGCTCATCCGGGAGTCGGCGGAGGCGGTCACCAAGGCCGACTACCCCGACTCGTGGCGGCAGGGGCAGCTGAAGTTCCGGGTGACCTACCAGTTCGAGCCCGGCGCGGATGCCGACGGCGTCACCGTGCACATCCCGCTCCAGGTCCTCAACCAGGTCACGGACGAGGGCTTCGACTGGCAGATCCCGGGGCTGCGCGAGGAGGTGGTGACGGAGCTCATCCGCTCCCTGCCGAAGCCGATCCGCCGCAACTACGTGCCCGCTCCGAACTACGCGAAGGCGTTCCTGGCGAAGGCGGTGCCCCTGCAGGAGCCGCTGACGGTCACCATGGCCCGCGAGCTGAAGCGCATGGTCGGCGTGCCCTTCGAGGCCGACGACTTCGACTGGACACGGGTCCCCGACCATCTGCGGATCACCTTCCGGATCGTCGACGAGCGGCGCCGCAAGCTCGCCGAGGACAAGGACCTGGAGGCGCTGAAGCTCCGGCTGAAGCCGAAGGCGCGCATGGCCCTCTCCCAGGCCGCGGCGGCCACGGCCGAGCGCCGGGGTGGGGAGTCCCTGGAGCGCAAGGGCCTCACCGACTGGACGATCGGCACGCTCACCCGTGTCTTCGAGACCCGCCGGGCCGGCCAGCCGGTGAAGGCGTACCCGGCGCTGGTCGACGACGGGGACACGGTGTCGGTCCGCCTCTTCGACACGGAGGCGGAACAGACCGAGGCCATGTGGAAGGGCACCCGGCGCCTGATCCTGCGCAACATCCCGGTCAACCCGGCGAAATTCGCGAGCGACCGCCTGACGAACGCCCAGAAGCTCGCCCTGTCCGCGAATCCGCACGGTTCGATACAGGCCCTGTTCGACGACTGCGCGATGGCGGCGGCGGACCGGCTGATCGCCGACTTCGGCGGGCCGGTGTGGGACGAGGAGTCGTACCGCAAGCTGTACGACAAGGTGCGCGCGGAGATCGTCGACACGACGGCCCGTACGGTCGCGCAGGTGCAGCAGGTCCTCGCCGCCTGGCAGGCCTGTGAGCGCCGTCTGAAGGCCGTACGCAGCCCCACCCTCCTGCCCAACCTCGCGGACGTACGCGCCCAGCTGGACGCCCTCGTGAAGCCCGGCTTCGTGACGTGGGCGGGCATACGGCGGCTGCCCGACCTGATGCGCTATCTCGTGGCCGCGGACCGTCGTCTCCAGCAGATGCCGACGGGCGTCCAACGCGACACCACGCGCATGGAGAAGGTCCATGAGATGCAGGACGAGTACGCCTGGCTCCTGGAGCAGCTTCCGCAGGGCCGTCCCGTCCCGTCCACGGTCCTGGACATCCGCTGGATGATCGAGGAGCTCCGGGTCAGCTACTTCGCGCACGCGCTCGGCACGGCGTACCCGGTCTCCGACAAACGGATCGTGAAGGCGATCGACGCCGCGATCTCGTAATCGTCCGTTCACACAGGGTGAGTTCGACCAGGGGCTCACCCTCCTGTACAGTCTCTTCTCGCAGCGCAACGCACGCAGTGCCGATAACCGGCTCCGCCGGGCGGGCGCCGCGAAACCTGGTCCTGTGGAGCAGTTTGGAGTGCTCGCCACCCTGTCAAGGTGGAGGCCGCGGGTTCAAATCCCGTCAGGACCGCAACATCGAAGGCCCGCCCCGATACGGATGCGGGCCTTCGCCGTGCCGTCACCCTGACAAGGCGCAGGCCGCGCCCGCGGCGAAGCCGCAATCGAACAGAGCAAATCCCGTCAGGACCGCAACATCGAAGGCCCGCACCGATACGGATGCGGGCCTTCGCCGTGCCGTCACCCTGACAAGGCGCAGGCCGCGCCCGCGGCGAAGCCGCAATCGAACAGAGCAAATCCCGTCAGGACCGCAACATCGAAGGCCCGCACCGATACGGATGCGGGCCTTCGGCATACCCCCACCTCTTGGCGCCGACCGGCACCACCCAGCCCGTCCGGCGTTCGAGGACGAGGCCGTTCGGGCCGAAGCGGGGGCCTGGGGGCGGCAGCCCCCAGCAGAGGCCGGCATCAACACCGGCGTCAAGAACAAGAGCCGGCACCCGTGGACAGCGGCCAAACCGGCGGAGCCCCGCGCTCTTGACGGCGTCACATTCCGTCGGTACCCAGAAAGCAGGCTCGTTCCCCTCGTGCGGCCCGGAGGTGGCTTATGGCGGCATCTGTCAGGCACGAGACGCGGGCGTTGCTCCGCGCGCACCTGTCGGCCGCCTCCTCCTATCGCCACGTCACCCGACATTGCCCGATCTGCCACCGCCTGCTCAGGCTGGCGATGGACTCCGCCCCACCAGGCCCTCAGGCCCCGGAGGGCGCCGTCGAGGACGAAGCCGCCCCGAGCGCGTAGCGCTCGCGCACTCCCAACACCCGTGCCACAGTGTGATGCTGGAACCCTTTCCTCCCTTAGCGCACATGACCCACCGGCAACAAGCCACCCCGCATGTGACGGGTGTCACCGCATGACTTTTTGAAACCGCGGTACTTACACCTGCCCTACAACGGGTCAATTTAATATGTGCAATTGCACCGCTTCCAGGGGGCATCCGCAGCGGATCCGACACCCCTCCCCAGACTCCGACAAGCCCGCTCACAGACCCCTCGCACCAGGGCCTTCGGCGCACAAAAAAGATCGCGCTGGACCCGGCGGAGTCCAGCGCGATCTACGACGCACCCTGTGTCGCGTGCCTGAGAAGTTCCCATTGGCTTGGGCGAGGGCCTGTTGGGGCAGGTCCCGCGTCGCTTGGAGCTAGGGTTCGGGCGCCTCGGCGGGTTGGGGGACCAGCCGTTTTGCCCGGTTATACGATTGTTCAGGCCTCGCTGCGCTGCTGCGGGATGCCCGCGAGAAGAGCGCGGACCTCGGCCTCGCGGTAGCGGCGGTGTCCGCCGAGCGTACGGATGGAAGTGAGCTTGCCGGCCTTCGCCCACCGCGTGACCGTCTTCGGGTCAACGCGGAACATCGTGGCGACCTCAGCCGGGGTCAGCAGCGGCTCGGCATCAGGGGTGCGAGCGGTCATGAGCGGCCTCCTCGGGAGAACCGAACCTTCTCGGTTCTTTCCTCTAAATTCTGCACCTTGACCCGCGTTGCCCGAAATGGCGGACGCGAGTCGAGTCGGTTATAGGACGAACGGCTTGTCCTCGGCACTACAACTACACCATCTGTCCAGCCGCGTCGGCCAAACCGATGGAATTGCCCTCCCAGGTAGTCATCAGCCGCGGAAGCCGATGGACCATGCCATAGCGGACAGTCACGCCACTGTGACGATCAGTCACAGGGCGATCAGGAGTCACGAGACCCCCCAAAGCAGTGCAATGCTGAGATTCCGCCCAGAACGGAGCTTAGTTGGGCGGACGGAGTCTTCCCCGGACTCCTTGTCCTATTTTGGCATGAGGAGCGGCAAGAGGCGCAAGGGCCGCGTAAGTGCGGTCCATCACCCTTGACACAAAAGCCCGGATCGGAACCAACGCCCCGTCAGGTGACCTATGTGGCGTAGACCGTACGTCGTCCACGGCGTTTTGGGCCGTGACCTACGTCACTCAGTTCGCGGAACGCCGGTCCCGCACCGCCCGCCACCGCTCCACGAGCCGCCCGTACGCCTCCCCCGCCGCGGCCCCGTCGCCCCTGCGCAGCGCGTCGATGCCCGCGGCCACGTCCGCCGCCGAGTGGTCCCCCTCCAGCTCGCCGGCCGGCACCACATGCACCAGGCCTCCGTAGTCCAGCTCCACCAGCGAGCGCGGATGGAACTCCTCCAGCCACCGCCCGACGTCCACCAGGCCGTCGATCAACGGCCCCTCCTCGATGGCGTCCTTGAGCGTCCGCAGCCCCCGTGCCACGCGCCGCCTCGCCTGCACCATGGGCGTGCGGTAGCGCAGCAGGGGAGCCTCCTCGGCGGTCCCCTTGGTGTACTCCCGCTCCTCGTCGGAGACCAGCACGAACCAGTTCAGCGGCACCTGCCAGGTGGCGGTGCGGATCCAGGGGCGGGCATCGGGGTTGCGGGTGAGCCAGCGCTCGTAGTCCTGGGCGGCCTGGCGGCGCACGACCGGCGGCAGCACCGCGTCCAGGACCGACGGCGGGAACTCTTCGGGCAGTTCGCCCAGGGCCTGCCAGCCGCGCAGCCGGGTGCGCCAGGGGCAGACACAGACCACCCCGTCGACGTCCAGCACGAAGGCGTCGCCGCTCTCGTGGACCGGCACCGGGACGGGCGGGGTGGGCAGCAGATCGGCCAGGGAGCGGCGCAGCTCGTCCTGGTAGGAGGGGCGCTCGGGGCGGCGGGCGTAGCGCGCCCAGTGACCGCGCTCCGGCTCCGGGAAGGCGGCCAACGGCTCGTACACGCGTAGATACGCCGCGTAGGGGACGATCACCGAGGACACCTTGGGCACGCCTGCTCCCTCCCCACCGGACTGGGCTCGAAACCCGTACGAGACCCGCACGGGATCCGTACGAGGCGTCCCGAAACGGGTGGGAAACCACTGCAAATCGTGCCACGCGCATGCGTGCGTGCACGGCGCGAGAGAGTGATCCTGAACACTGCACGGATGGCGGGTGGGCACAGGCTCTACGCTCATGCCACAGCACCCGCCACCCGCACGGGAGCTGGTCTTTCGACCGCCGCAACTTACCCGGGAGTCACCACCGTGACCGACGTAACCGGCGCACCTGCTGATGTACTGCACACCCTGTTCCACTCGGACCAGGGCGGTCATGAGCAAGTAGTGCTCTGCCAGGACCGCGCGACCGGACTCAAGGCCGTGATCGCCATCCACTCCACCGCCCTCGGCCCCGCGCTGGGCGGTACGCGCTTCTACCCGTACGCGACCGAGGCGGAGGCCATCGCCGACGCCCTCAACCTCGCGCGCGGGATGTCGTACAAGAACGCCATGGCCGGACTCGACCACGGCGGCGGCAAGGCCGTGATCATCGGCGACCCGGAGCGCATCAAGACCGAAGAGCTGCTGCTCGCCTACGGCCGGTTCGTGGCCTCGCTCGGCGGTCGGTACGTCACCGCGTGCGACGTCGGCACATACGTCGCCGACATGGACGTCGTGGCCCGCGAGTGCCGCTGGACCACCGGGCGCTCGCCGGAGAACGGCGGCGCGGGTGACTCCTCGGTCCTCACCGCCTTCGGTGTCTACCAGGGCATGCGCGCCTGCGCCCAGCACCTGTGGGGTGACCCCTCGCTGCGCGGCCGCCGGGTCGGCATCGCCGGCGTCGGCAAGGTCGGCCACCACCTGGTCCGGCATCTGCTGGACGAGGGCGCCGAGGTCGTGATCACGGACGTGCGCGAAGACGCCGTACGGCGAATTCTCGACCAGCACCCGGGCGTCATGGCGGTCGCCGACACCGACGCGCTGATCCGCGTAGAGGGCCTCGACATCTACGCCCCCTGCGCGCTCGGCGGCGCCCTGAACGACGACTCCGTGGCGGTGCTCACGGCCAAGGTGGTGTGCGGCGCCGCCAACAACCAGCTCGCCCACCCGGGTGTGGAGAAGGACCTCGCCGACCGCGGGATCCTCTACGCGCCGGACTATGTGGTGAACGCCGGCGGTGTGATCCAGGTCGCCGACGAGCTGCACGGCTTCGACTTCGACCGGTGCAAGGCGAAGGCGGCGAAGATCTTCGACACCACGCTGGCCATCTTCACACGTGCGAAGGAAGACGGGATTCCGCCGGCCGCCGCGGCCGACCGGATCGCCGAGCAGCGGATGCACGAGGCCGCCGCGGCGCGCTGACGCCGCGGTTCCGCGAGGTTTGCCGGTACCCGTCGGCGGACAGTTAGAGAGAACTCTCACGTTCGTCGGCGGGTCGGCCGCCAATAAGTGGTTAAAATCGCGGTTGACCAGCGGGGACGGGGCACCTCGCGGGTTCTGGGCCGAGGCACGTCCTGCGGGCGACGTACCGTATGGGCGCGGGCTCAGGTACCGTGGAAGCCCTACGGACCGGTCTCTCCACGGAGAGCCCGTTCCAGATCATGAACGCGTGTCAAGACTCTGGGGCCGTCGAGCCCCGTCACCGAGGGGGTCGAGCCATGGGGCGCGGCCGGGCCAAGGCCAAGCAGACGAAGGTCGCCCGCCAGCTGAAGTACAACAGCGGCGGGACTGACCTGTCGCGTCTGGCCAGCGAGCTGGGCGCTTCGACTTCGAGCCAGCCGCCGAACGGCGAGCCGTTCGAGGACGACGACGAGGAAGACGACCCGTACGCCCAGTACGCGGATCTGTATAACGACGACGATGAGGACGACGAGGACGACGAGTCCGGTCCCACGTCGCGTCGTCGCGGCGCTTGACGTTGCGCGCTTCGCGGTTTCTGTAGCGACTGCACTTCACCCGGTCCGGGGCCTCAGCGCCGGACCGGGTTTCGTGCTGCCTGTCGGGGCGCCGGGCCTGGAACTGCCGGGCCCTGGGCCCGCGGGGCCGTGAAGCCCCGCGGCCCGTCAGGCACAGTCACCGGGACCGTCAGGCGTAGTCACCGATCAGGGCCGCGCCCGAGTCGTGCTCGCCCCGGTCCGTGATCTCACCGGCGACCCAGGCGTCGACCCCGCGGTCGGCCAGCGTTGCCAGGGCCACGTCCACCGAGGCCTCGGGCACGATCGCGATCATGCCGACGCCCATGTTGAGCGTCTTCTCCAGTTCCAGGCGCTCGACGTCACCGGTCCTGCCGACCAGGTCGAAGATCGCGCCCGGGGTCCAGGTGGAGCGGTCCACGACCGCGTGCAGCCGGTCCGGGATCACCCGGGCCAGGTTGGCCGCGAGGCCGCCGCCGGTGACATGGCTGAAGGCGTGGACCTCGGTGGTGCGCATGAGGGCCAGGCAGTCCAGCGAGTAGATCTTGGTCGGCTCCAGGAGCTCCTCGCCGAGCGTGCGGCCGAGTTCCTCGATGTGCGCGTCGAGCGACAGGCCCGCCTGGTTCAGCAGGACGTGGCGGACCAGGGAGTACCCGTTCGAGTGAAGCCCGGAGGACGCCATGGCGATCACCGCGTCACCCTTACGGATACGATCCGCGCCGAGCAGCCGGTCGGCCTCCACGACGCCCGTACCGGCGCCGGCGACGTCGAAGTCGTCCGCACCCAGCAGACCCGGGTGTTCGGCCGTCTCACCGCCCACCAGGGCGCAGCCGGCCAGCACGCAGCCCTCCGCGATGCCCTTCACGATGGCGGCCACGCGCTCGGGGTGGACCTTGCCGACGCAGATGTAGTCGGTCATGAACAGCGGCTCGGCACCGCACACCACGATGTCGTCCATGACCATGGCGACCAGGTCGTGCCCGATCGAGTCGTAGACGCCCATCTGGCGCGCGATGTCGACCTTGGTGCCGACGCCGTCCGTGGCGGAGGCGAGGAGTGGACGCTCGTAGCGCTTGAGGGCGGAGGCGTCGAAAAGGCCGGCGAAGCCACCGAGGCCGCCGAGGACCTCGGGGCGCTGGGTCTTCTTCACCCACTCCTTCATCAGCTCGACGGCGCGGTCGCCCGCCTCGATGTCGACTCCGGCAGCCGCGTAGGAAGCACCGGTGGAAGGGCCCGTCGCCGAAGGCGACTGATCAGACACAGCAGACATTGCCTGGGATCTTTCGGGTTGGTTTCTGCGGGGCTTACGGGCGACGGATCGCGTCGGCCGCGGCCGTGGCGGCGGGCCCTGCGGCCAGCTCGGTCTCCAGGAGCTGCTTGCCGAGGAGCTCGGGGTCCGGGAGCTCCATCGGGTACTCGCCGTCGAAGCAGGCGCGGCACAGGTTCGGCTTGGCGATCGTGGTCGCCTCGATCATGCCGTCGATGGAGATGTAGGACAGGGAGTCGGCGCCGAGCGAGGTGCCGATCTCCTCGATCGTCATGCCGTTGGCGATGAGCTCGGCGCGGGTGGCGAAGTCGATGCCGAAGAAGCAGGGCCACTTCACGGGCGGCGAGGAGATCCGGATGTGGACCTCCGCGGCACCGGCCTCGCGGAGCATGCGCACCAGGGCGCGCTGCGTGTTGCCGCGCACGATCGAGTCGTCGACGACGACCAGGCGCTTGCCCTTGATGACTTCCTTGAGCGGGTTCAGCTTCAGCCGGATACCGAGCTGGCGGATGGTCTGCGAGGGCTGGATGAAGGTCCGGCCGACGTAGGCGTTCTTCACCAGACCGGCGCCGAACGGGATGCCGGAGGCCTCCGCGTAGCCGATGGCGGCCGGGGTGCCGGACTCCGGGGTCGCTATCACCAGGTCGGCCTCGACGGGGGCCTCCTTGGCGAGGCGGCGGCCCATCTCGACGCGCGAGAGATAGACGTTCCGCCCGGCGATGTCGGTGTCGGGACGGGCGAGATACACGTACTCGAAGACACAGCCCTTGGGCTTCGCTTCCGCGAATCGGGAGGTGCGCAGGCCGTTCTCGTCGATCGCGACGAACTCGCCCGGCTCTATCTCGCGGACGAAGCTGGCGCCCGTGATGTCGAGGGCGGCGGTCTCGGAGGCGACCACCCAGCCGCGCTCGAGGCGGCCGAGGACCAGCGGGCGGATGCCCTGCGGGTCGCGGGCGGCGTAGAGGGTGTGCTCGTCCATGAAGACGAGCGAGAAGGCGCCCTTGACCTGCGGGAGGATCGCGTGCGCGGCCTCCTCGATGGTCAGCGGCTTGCCGTCCGCGTCGACCTGCGCCGCGAGGAGCGCGGTCAGCAGGTCGGTGTCATTGGTGGCTGCGACCCGCGTCGAGCGGCCGTTGTTGTCCTTCGGGAGGTCGGCGACCATCTCGGCGAGCTGCGCCGTGTTGACCAGGTTGCCGTTGTGGCCGAGCGCGATGGAGCCGTGCGCGGTGGCGCGGAACGTCGGCTGGGCGTTCTCCCACACGGATGCGCCGGTGGTCGAGTAGCGGGCGTGACCGACCGCGATATGACCCTGGAGCGAACCGAGAGAGGTCTCGTCGAAGACCTGGGAGACCAGGCCCATGTCCTTGAAGACGAGGATCTGGGAGCCGTTGCTGACCGCGATTCCCGCGGATTCCTGACCCCGGTGCTGGAGGGCGTAGAGCCCGAAGTACGTGAGCTTTGCGACCTCTTCACCCGGAGCCCAGACACCGAAGACGCCACACGCGTCCTGGGGGCCTTTCTCGCCGGGGAGCAGATCGTGATTGAGTCGACCGTCACCACGTGGCACGGCACCGAGTGTAGGCGAGATCGACCACTGGTCCGAATTGGCCAATGCACCGAAGTTATGCGTTCTTAACCGGTCACCCCTCGGCCACGGCCGTCACGGTCTCTCCGTTTTCGCTGGTCAGCGTGAGGTTTCGATGATCCAGTCGGTAGATCACGGTGCCGTCGAAGAGCCGCAGCAGACTCTTTTCCGTATGCATGAGTGAGGCGTCGCACATCATTCGGGTGGTCGCGGGAGAGCCCAGGGTGATACGGGAGTCGCGGACCGTGGCGCTCGCGGTGACGTGATTGCAGCCCAGGCGGCCGCTGACCTTTCCGCTCTTCCGGTCGAAGGTGAGATGGGCGTCGGCACCCTTCGGCAGGGAGCTGACGACGTCGCCGGCACCGAGTGCCGTGATCGTCCACTTGGTGCCGTAGAGCGGGGCGTTTTCCTCCTTGGTCAGCCGGACGGTGTCGCCCCCGGTGGTGGTGAGGGTCAGCCTGTCGCCCTTCACCCGGGTGGTGAGGGGGCCGGCGGCGAGGGTGCGGGCGAGGGTCCGCTCAAAGGCCATGGGCTGTTCCTCGCACGCCATCTCGGTCGCCGTGGTGTCGCTCAGCCGGATGCGGTCGCCCTCGAAGGCGGCCTGTGCGGTGAAGTGGTTGCAGCCGTAGTTGCCCTCGGTCCTGCCGCTGTCGTCGATCGCCACATGGGCGCCCGCGGGGGCACTGCGTGTCGTGCCGTCCGCGGTGACGCTGTCCACGATCCAGTGGACGCCGGTCACCGGCTTCTGGACCCCGGCGGATCCGCTGCCCGCGTGCTCGCCGCCACAGGCCGCCGCGAGCGGAACGAGCACCACGGCGGCCGCGAGTGTCAGTCGCTCTTTGTACCTGTACATGTCGATTCGACGGAGCGACCGGGGCGGAGGTTCCCCTACGACATCAACGGCAGCAGGGCCGCGAGATCCGCCCGCTCCCCGCTCGCGCTCGCCTTCGCCGCCTCGATGGCGTCCTTCCAGAGCAATCGCCCGGTGGCGAGCCGGATCCAGGTGAGCGGGTCGGTCTCGACGACATTGGGCGGGGTGCCGCGGGTGTGCCGGGGCCCCTCGCCACACTGCACGACGGCGTACGGCGGGATACGGACCTCGGTCGAGCCGCCGGGGGCCTTCACGGCGAGCGCGTCGGCGAGGAGGCGGGTGGCGGCGGCGAGGGCCTGACGGTCGTAGGGCACGTCGAGGCCCGGTACGGCCGCGTTCAGGTCGTCGGTGTGGACGACGAGTTCGACGGTCCGGGTGACGAGGTAGTCGGCCAGGGGCAGGGCGCCCGCACTGGTCGCCAGCAGCCGGCTGCCGGGATGTTCCTCGAGGAGCTCGCGCAGGCTCCGGTCGACGTCGGCGAGGTAGGTGTCGAGGTCGGGGTGCTGCTCGGCCAGCCGGCGGGTGAAGCCTGCGATGGCGGAGGAGTTGGCGGCGGTGGCGAAGGGCCACTCCACGACGGTGACGTCCTGCCGGGGCGGCGCGGGCTCGTCGAGGGCCCGGTGCACGGCCGTGACCGCCATGCCGATGTGCGCGACGAGTTCCCGTACGGTCCACTCGCCGAGCCGGGTGGGCAGCGCGAGCCGCTCGGGGCCGAGGCCGCGGACGGCTTCCCGTACGTTCCCGAGCTGGGCGAGGACCGCGGTGCGGGTCTTGGCGTAGTCGTAGGCGCGTGCGCGTTTCCTGGCCGTCGGCATGGAGGCGACCCTATGCGTTCACGGCGCTGCCCTTCAGGCCGTTTTCGACCGGCCCGAAGACCTTGCGGGCGCGTTGGGCGCCGCCGGACCTTCGTGATCAGCGGCGCGGCCGTCAGCCCGGCCGACTGGTGCAGGCCGCCCGGGTACGCCGAAGGCCCCGCCCGGAACTTGGGTTCTAGTGGTCGTCGCAACACCCCAGCTGGTGGGGTGCGATGGACTTCAAGATCCGGGAGAACCGGGGCAAGGCTCAGGGCCGCAAGATCCTGGTCCGTGAGCGGGAGGAATACTTCCGGC
>NZ_JAUYWJ010000045.1:0-47343 GCF_032656585.1 Streptomyces herbicida | reverse complement strand
GAGGAAACGCCTGTGTCAGCACCCCGACCGCGACCCGATCCGACAGTCGCCCACCTGATGACTTCAGTTGACCTGCTCTTGGCACACCACAACAACGACCAGATTGCCCCTAAGTTACCGGTATTGAAGTTAACCTCGCCGTTTCGCTCGGGTACGGCGGCTGTTGAGGCGGAAAATACGAAAGTGCTTTCCTGACCTGGGACGATGAACCTTGCTGAGGGGGACTGTCGGTCCAGGCGGAGGGCACTTTCTACGTGCAGGCTATCGGGTTGCGTCCCAAGGTTCAGGTCGGTGCCGATGGTTCGGGGGTGGTCGGGCATGCCGGGGCACGGCTGCTGGCGGATCTCGCTGATGCCACCGGGCTGACCGCCGCGTACTCTGCCGCTCTCCGGCCGCTTCGGCCGCGCGGGACCGGACATGCTCCAGGCCGGATCGCTACCGACCTGGCGGTGATGTTCGCCGACGGCGGCGAGGCCATTGCTGACCTTGCCGTACTGCGGGACCAGGCAGCAGTCTTCGGACCCATCGCCTCGACACCGACGGCCTGGCGGCTGCTCGCCGACGTCGAGGAGACTGCCCTCGCCTCGCTGGCTTCTGCCCGCGCCCGGGCCCGGGAAGTCGCCTGGCTGCAGGCCGCCGAGCACGGTGAGGGCATCCCCGCAGCCCGGGCCGCAGGGCGCGTGCTGCCCGGTCTGGGGAAAGGTTGAAGGAGGCTCGTACCGCCCGCCGCTCGGAGGGCTCCCGGCTCGCGCCGTCGAGGCGTTGCAACTCGTCCAGACGCGTGTGCTCGTCGCGCAGGTCGGCGGCCAGGAAGGCCGCAGGTCGGTGGGGGGCGGCGGCCAGGATCGCGGCGGCAATGCGCAGGGCCAGCGGCAGGCCGTCACACAGGGCGGCGATGGTCTCGGCCGCCCGGGGGTCGTCGATGATGCGGGTATCCGCGTCGCCTCGCGTGGCGCGCAGCGCAGCGTCCATTAGGCCGCGTGAGGCGGGCCACCGGCAGGAGGGGCCGGATTCGCCCGCAGAACGGGCCTGCTCGTCCTCGTCCCAGGCGTCGCGCGTCTACCCCGTCGAGAGTGTGGCGAGAGGTGCGTCAGCTCCATGGCGGCAGTCTCTCAGAAGTGCCTCGCACAACGCGCGAGTTTCGAGAGGACTTTTGCGAGCGGCGACCGGGGGAAACGCGATCGCTGCGAAGGCTCTCGCAGAACTCTCACAGATGGCCGTTTATGAGAGTCGCAGCCCTTGGAGGAGTAGTTCGATCAGCCTTCGAGGGTCGTAGCGGGGGTCGCTGTCGTGCCCGAGGCAGAGGTTGCCGATGCCGCGCATGAGTTCGTAGGGCTGTATGCCGGGCCTGATCTCGGCGGCGTCGACGGCGGCGTCGAGCAGCTGGGCGCAGACGGGCATCAGCCGGTCGAGGAAGTGGGTGTGCAGCGTGGCGAAGCGGTCGCTGTCGGACTGGAGGGCGTCGGCGAGTCCGTGCTTGGTGACCAGGAAGTCGGCGAAGAGGCCGACCCACTGGCGCAGCGCGTCGATCGGGGAGGCGGCATCGGCCAGCAGCTTCGGGCCGGCTTCGGCGCAGGCCTCGATCTGATGGTGATAGACGGCGGTGACCAGGTCCGCCCGGGTGGGGAAGTGGCGGTAGAGCGTCCCCAGCCCGACACCCGCCCGGGCTGCGATCTGGCGGATCGGTGCGTCGATCCCGGAGCTCACGAACACCTCCGCTGCGGCGTCGAGCAGCGTCTGCTGGTTGCGTACCGCGTCTGCTCGCTTGTTGCGGGCGGACGCTCCTTCGGCCGGGCCTGCTGCGGGCACCACGCTCTCCTTCCGGCGGCCGTTGACGAAACGGATCAGCGTTCCGTATCGTAAATGGAACAACGATCCGCTTTCAGGTTAGCTGACTGCGGGCACTCCGCCATACCCGCCGCCGCCGTACGCGGCCAAGCGGCGGGTGTCATCGAAGGGCATGCTCCTCATGAGTGCACCTGCTTCCACAGCCCACACCTTCCACTCGCCCACCCCCGTCCTTTCCGTCAGCCCGGTGGTGCTGCCGGCCCCCGGCCGCGCCGTGGACCTCCAGGTGCGCGTCTCCGCGCCGGTGACCGGGAGCGAGCTGCCGGTCATTCTCCTCTCGCACGGCCTCGGCTTCTCCAACAACCTCTCCTCGCTGAATGGCTACGCCCCGCTCGCCAACTTCTGGGCCGCACGGGGCTTCGTCGTGATCCAGCCCACCCACCTGGACTCCAGGACGCTGAGCCTGGACCCCGATACCCCCGGGGCCGCCGCGCACTGGCGTACCCGGGCCGAGGACATGACGCGCGTCCTCGACCAGCTCGACGCCATCGAGGAAGCCGTTCCGCAGTTCGCCGGACGTCTCGACCGGAGCCGGATCGCCGTCGCCGGGCACTCCATGGGCGGGCACACCGCGAGCCTGCTGCTCGGCGCCCGCCTCACCGATCCCCACGACGGAACCGAAGTGGACCTGGCCGACCCGCGGATCAAGGCGGGCGTGCTGCTCGCCGCACCCGGCCGGGGCGGCGACGCCCTCACCGAGTTCACCGTCGAGAACTACGCCTTCTTCCTGACCACCGACTTCTCCACGATGACCACCCCCGCACTCGTGGTCGCCGGCGACAAGGACGACTCCGCCTTCCTGACGGTCAGCGGCCCGGACTGGCACACCGATCCCTACACCCTCGCCCCCGGCCCCAAGTCCCTGCTCACCCTGTTCGGCGCGGAGCACGGGCTCGGCGGGGTCTCCGGATACGACGTCGCTGAGACCACCGACGAGAACCCTGAGCGGGTCGCCGCCCTCGCCCACCTCGCCTGGGCCTACCTGCGCAGCGCGTTCCACCCCGAGGACCCCGCCTGGCAGACGGCGCGCGACGCGCTGGCGGCCGACTCCGACCCCATCGGACGCGTCGAATCAAAGTAGGCCAGGAAGCCCGCCCAGTCGAGCCAGGGCTCACCGGCCCGGCCCGGCCTCACTGTCTTCTTCGTCTGCGGCGTCGGTCGGATCACGCAGAGGCCGCAACGCCCCGCCGACCGGACCAGAACCGCGGAAGCTGTGGCGGCCCAGCACGTTGAGGTTGGCGTGGCGAAGCGGGGAAAGCCGGGCGACGTCCTCGTCCAGGACATCGCGGAACTCCTCACCCCGCACCTGCGGGAGGACGCCTTCGAGACAGACTGACCGAGACTATTCCTCCTCCTCACCGTCCTCGCGCGCGTCCGGGTCGCGGAAGGGACGCAGGCCCTGGCCGGGGCCGCTGGCGGTGATGTTGAACAGGTAGCGGCCCAGGAAGTTGATGTGCCGGTCCTTGAGCGGGGAAAGGCGGGCGACGTCCTCGTCCTTGATGTCGTGGTTCTCGGTGCGGAGCCGGGCCACGGCGGCGTCCAGGTAGCGGGTGTTCCAGAGCACCACCGCGTTGAGGACCAAGCCCAGAGCGGCGAGCTGGTCCTCCTGGCCTTCTCGGTACGCCTGGCGGATCTGGCCCCGGCCGCCGTGGCAGATCGCACGAGCGAGCCGGTGGCGGGACTCCTGCACGGTGAGCTGCCGGTTCATCAGCCGCCGGTAGGTATCGTCCACCGGGTCGACCAGGGCGAGCAGGTGCATGGTCTTGTCGATCTGCCCGTACTCGGCGAACGCCGCCCCCAGCGGGGTCGGGTGCCCCTCGCGGCCGAACATCCGCAGCAGGTCGTAGGCCCGCACCTGGTTGGTGATGAGCGATCCGGCCACCCGCAGCATGTCCGGCCAGTGCGTGGCGATCTTCTTCAGGTTGACCTTGTTGCAGGCCACGGCCTCCAGCGGCCCGTACCCGGCGGCCGGCTCCTCGCCGTCGGGCAGGTCGGCTCGCCAGAACCGCTGATCATCCAGGTCTCGGAAGCGCGGGGCGAAGCGGAAGCCAAGCATCTTGTACAGGCCGAACGCCATGTCGGAGTACGAGGCGTTGTCGGCCGCGACCATCTCCGGCCACACTCCGCCCGCGTGATGCTGGTCCGGGCTGGTCTCAACCCGGCTAGTGCTGATCGCGGAAGACCAGACCAGGCGCTGCCTGGCCTGGCAGCGTGAGCTAGAAATCCCCGATCAGCCCTGGAGGGTGAAGAATCCCCTCCCTTCAGGGAGGGGAGGTTTCAACTCCGCTTGCTAGCGATCTGATGGCATCGAATGCGACGCCCTCTTCCCCGGTACCCACGTGGGGGCAAGCCTGTCAGCTCCGCACGACAGGCAGGGGCGGCTTTTCTGCGCGGGCGGATGCACCCCGTACGCCGCGCTCCGGCGCCGGTGCGCTCTTCGCGGGCGGGGCCGGCCCGGTGACCTCCACAGTCGCCGGGCGCAGCAGGTTCTCGCCCAGACGGTAGCCGAGACGCAGAACCGCCGAGCACACCAGGCGGTCCGCGGCGGCGCAGACGTGGTGGGTGAGAGCGTCGTGGCACGCGGGATCGAACGGATCGCCCACCCGGCCGAACGACGTGACGCCCAGCGAGCCGAATTGCTCCTGCAGGCTGTCGGCGATGTCTTTGAGACCGGGCGTGAGCGGCTCGTTGGCGCACGCCCGGTCAACGGCGTCCAGTACGGGCAGCAGCGCCTTGAGCACGTTGGCCACCGCGATTTCGCGCACGGCCAGGCGGTCCCGCCGCACCCGCTTGCGGTAGTTGTCGTACTCGGCCTTGATCCGCTGCAGGTCGGCGGTCCGCTCCTGAACCAGGCGCCGCAGCGTGTCCAGCTCGGTGCTCTGCGGACCGCTCCCGGTCATCGTCAGCCAGCCTCCGGCTTGTCGTCGTCGACGATCTCGGCGTCCACCACGTCATCATCGGACGAACCACCGCTCGGATCACCGTCCGTGGACGCGCTGGCCGCACCCCCCGGCTGCTCGGCCTGGGACTGCTGATACAGGGCCGTGCCGATCTTCTGCGCGGCCTGTGCGGTACGGTTGATCGCCTGCCGGATCGCGGCGGTGTCCTCTCCCTTCAGCTTCTCCTTCAGCTCGGCCAGCGCCGTCTCCGTCTCGGACCTGGCATCCGCCGGGATCTGCTCGGCGTTGTCCTTCAGGAGCTTCTCGGTGGAGTAGACGAGCTGTTCGCCCTGGTTGCGGGTCTCGGCCGCCTCACGCCGCTTGCGGTCTTCCTCGGCGTGCTGCTCGGCTTCGTGGACCATGCGGTCGATGTCGTCCCTGGGCAGCGCCGAGCCGCCGGTCACCGTCATCTTCTGCTCCTTGCCGGTGCCCAGGTCCTTGGCGGAGACGTGCATGATGCCGTTGGCGTCGATGTCGAAGGTCACCTCGATCTGCGGCACCCCGCGGGGCGCCGGGGGCAGGCCGGTCAGCTCGAACATGCCGAGCTTCTTGTTGTACGCGGCGATCTCCCGCTCGCCCTGGAAGACCTGGATCGTCACCGACGGCTGGTTGTCCTCCGCGGTGGTGAAGATCTCCGAACGGCGGGTCGGGATCGTGGTGTTGCGCTCGATCAGCTTCGTCATGATGCCGCCCTTGGTCTCGATGCCCAGGGACAGCGGGGTGACGTCCAGCAGCAGGACGTCCTTGACCTCGCCCTTGAGAACACCGGCCTGCAGCGAGGCACCCACCGCGACGACCTCGTCGGGGTTGACGCCCTTGTGCGGATCCTTGCCGGTCAGCTCCTTCACCAGGTCGGTGACCGCGGGCATGCGGGTGGAGCCGCCCACCAGGACGACGTGGTCGATGTCGGAGACCTTGATCCCGGCGTCCTTGATCGCGTTGTGGAACGGCGCCTTGCACCGCTCCAGCAGATCGGCGGTCAGCTGCTGGAACTGGGCGCGGGTCAGCTTCTCGTCCAGGTGGAGCGGGCCCTCGGCCGAGGCGGTGACGTACGGCAGGTTGATGGTCGTCTCGGTGGATGACGACAGCTCGACCTTCGCCTTCTCCGCCGCCTCGCGCAGCCGCTGCACGGCCATCTTGTCCTTGGACAGGTCGACGCCGTAGTGGTTCTTGCACTGCTTGACCAGGTGGTCGACGATCCGCTGGTCCCAGTCGTCGCCGCCGAGGTGGGTGTCGCCGTTGGTGGCCTTGACCTCGATGACGCCCTCGCCCATTTCCAGCAGCGACACGTCGAAGGTGCCGCCGCCCAGGTCGAAGACGAGGACGGTCTGGTCGTTCTCCTTGTCCAGGCCGTAGGCCAGGGCCGCGGCGGTGGGCTCGTTGATGATGCGCAGGACGTTCAGGCCCGCGATCTCACCGGCCTCCTTGGTCGCCTGCCGCTGGGCGTCGTCGAAGTAGGCCGGGACGGTGATCACCGCGTCGGTGACGTCCTCGCCCAGGTAGGACTCGGCGTCCCTCTTCAGCTTCTGCAGCACGCGAGCGGAGATTTCCTGCGCGGTGTACCGCTTGCCGTCGACGTCCCCGTGCTCCGGGAACCGCCACGTGTGGTCACCCATGTGTCGCTTGACCGAGCGGGCGGTGCGCTCGACGTTCGTGACGGCCTGACGCTTGGCGACCTCGCCGACGAGCACCTCGCCGTTCTTGGAGAACGCCACCACCGACGGGGTGGTCCGCGCGCCTTCGGTGTTGGTGATGACGGTGGGCTCGCCGCCCTCCAGGACCGAGACCACCGAGTTGGTCGTTCCCAGGTCGATACCAACCGCACGTGCCATCTGTGCTCTCCTCCTCGTCCCTTACCTCGTCTTTCGTCTCACCGGCCGGGAATCCACCGGACCGGCCCCGCACGCAGCGGCGGCTCGGGGCGCACGTCCCCGAGTACGCCCGCGTACCGCCACGTGGGCCGCACGGGCTGTGTTGGGGCAGGGCCCCGACGGGCCGCCGGCCCTGGTTGGCGCTCGTGGCGCTGGTCGTAGGCCGCCCGCAGGATGGGATCGCGCAGCGTCTCGTACGCGGCCCGCACCTGGCCGAACCGTGCGGCGGTGTCCGCGTCCACGCGGGTGTCGGGGCGCAGTTCCCACACCCGGGCACGGAAGGCCGAGGTGATCGCCTCGCCCGTCGCCGAGGGCTGTACCCCCAGCACCGCGTACAGGTCCGATTCCTGCTCCCGCACCCGCACGTCCGGCCACCTCCTTGCCTATGCTGAGCTGCGGTTTCCAACCTGCTTGCCCACCTATCTGGAATAAAACTTGAGTCTTTCCTTGTCAAGTCTGGGCGGGGTATAGAGGGAGCTGTCCGCGGTACTCCGTGATTGCAGAACGCAGAGGGGTGCGGTGGGCGAAGGAGTTGAAAACCAGGGATCCGGGGACGCCGGCCGTGGGCGGATCGCGCAGGCACTGGGAAGCGGAGAGTGGGGTGCGAATCATGGCACTGTTCCTCGCGGCGCACTGGCACAACGGCTGGGCCGTGATAGAGATCAAAGGCGTCCTGGACGCGGCCACGGCCCGGGAACTGCGTGACTTCGCAGCCTCCGTCACCGCGCAGCACCGGCACCAGCACCTGATCCTGGACCTGTCCGAACTGACCCATGCCGACGCCGACGGCATTGACGCTCTGATATCCGTGCGGACGCTGCTGGACCAGGACCAGGGGGAGCTACGCCTGGTATGCCCACAAGGGCGGATGGAGCGGCTGCTGCACAGCAGCGGCGCCGCTGCCGCTTTGCCCGTGTACCCCTCTCTCGATGCGGCCCTGTCAGCACCCTGGACCGTTCCCGCACATCGGATGGGAGGTGGAGTTCAGTGATCACCGAACTCGCTGTCGAACGTGTGGAGTTCACCTGCGGCTCGTGCTGGCACAGCTGGAGCGTCGACTACGACGTCCAGCGCTACCAAGATGCTCTCGACGCCGAGTGGGAAGTCTTCTACCGCGATAACACAGCCGTTCCCTCCCCGTACACGCCGCAGGGCGCCCCGCCCTGCGAGCACTGCGGCCGCCGCTGGGTCGGACGCTTGGTGGCGCGCCGGCCCGTGCCGCTGCCCGACGCCGAGGCGCCGCGCAGCCTTGTCCCGGCCGAGGGTGCCGACCGTCCCGAGCGGCACGCCGCGCCGATGCTGCACGCCGCCGGCCATCCGCAGCCGCAACCCGGCGCACGAGCAGCCCAGCCGTCCACGAAGCCGTCCCGGTGATCCGGACAGTGCGCGCCCGCCCTTGACGGCGGGCGCGCACTGTCTGCCAGGAACTTGGAGCGCTGACTTCTTGGGCGCTGCGGCGGGACCCTCGGATGAAAAGCGGGCGTCAACGATCGGCGCTCACGTGTGAGCTGCGGCATTGTCGGTCCACGCGGTCGGCCTCCACGATGACCGGACCAGACGAGGTCAAGGAAGGCAGCTCCTCATGGGTGATCATGTGCACGTGCGGCTCGGCCAGGGTTTGAGCGTGTCGGCCGAGGGAGAACTGATCGAGCACTCCCGCTGCCGGTGCGGGGCCACCTTCACGAAGGTGTTCGACGTCGACGGCGGGGAGCCGGAACGCCTGCCCGGGGCCTGATGCCGGCCCCGCCGCCGTGCGGCCGGTCGCAGGTCAGTCGCCGGGGCTGGCGTGCTCGGATCTCCCAGACTGGGCAGCGTTTGTGGCCCGGTCGCGGGCCTGGCGTTCGCGTTCGCGTCGGCTGTAGGTGGCCTGGCGCACGGCTTCCTCGGTGTCCAGGCTGGAGCCGAGAGCACCGGCCACAATGCCCATCGAGGACGACAGCCAGGCCGGCGTTGCGTAATCTCCGACGCCGGTCGAGTGCCCGAGCCGGGAGGCGAGCTAGCTGGAGTCGATGACGATGAATGCCGACACCAGCGCCAAGGCGTACAGCAGTACGTACATGGGCACAGCCCGCCGAGGAACAAAGTGGTCAGGGTCAGCCGCGTACCCCGCGCACCCCGCCCGTCACCTGCTCATAGGCGGACGCGCGTCGGGCTCTGCAACGGCTGGCACGTCCACGGCAGGCCACGAACGGCTTCAGGGCCCGGGAGGTGATGCCCGAGGCCCTGAAGTCCTGTGATGTGGCCGTGGCGTCAGCTGCCGAGTTCCTTGCGGTCGCTGTCGCCACTGATGGCGATCTTGCGCGGCTTGGCCTGCTCGGCGACCGGGATCCGCAGCTTCAGCACACCGGCCTCGTAGGAGGCTTCGATCTTGTCGGTGTCGAGAGTCTCGCCGAGGAACAGCTGTCGGCTGAACGTCCCCGCGGGCCGCTCGGTGACCACCGTCTCGGTGCTCTCGCCGTACGACGGCTTGCGTTCGGCCTTCACCGTCAGGACGTTGCGCTCGACATCGAGGTCGATCGACTCCAGGTCCACGCCCGGCAGGTCCAGATCCACGAAGAACGTCTCACCCTCGCGCCATGCATCCAGCGGCATGCCCGCCGGGTGAGCGGCCGTGCCCCAGACCCGCTCGACGAGCCGGTCAAACTCGCGGAAGGGATCCGTACGCATCAGCATCTTTCAACCCTCCTTGACGTTTCCCGCGTCCTTCGCTCTCCTTCTGATGTACCACTACGCCAGAAAATTGACAATACCCGACTCAATCTGTCGGGCATTCCTCGCTATGGCCTGTCGTAACCCGGCCGCGCGGCCCTTTGCGGCGGAGGCGGGCGGTCGAAGGTCGTCAGCCCGCGGTTGTGGCACGCGCAGTTCATGGCAGTGCCGCGATGGGGTTCGGACTGCCGTCCCCAGGTCCATCTGGCGGCACACCCCATCGGGTCGGGCCGCCAGGTTGGGTCGGCCGGCCCGCGCTCGGCGAGTGCCACACAAGCCGCTGTCCCACACTCGCGGGCACGGACTCCCAGCTGTGCCCGAGTTGAACAAAATGAAGCGAATTCGAACCAGTTTGCTGGCGTCGCTGCGGGCTACGCGGACAACACGGCGGCGCCTGTGACAGGAGGGCCCCACATGCGCGATGATCAGCGTGGCCGAGCATCACCGACGCCCCAAGCCCGCTCCGGGGTGACAAGGCGGCATCCGGTACGCACCGGCACCGAGCCCGTGACCGCACGCAGCGCCCTCGGTTTGCGGGTGGTGCTGTCGGCCGTTTTCCTGCCGATCTTCACCGCAGCCACCGCAGGTTTCGCTGTCTGGGCCGCACACCAGGGACCCGGTGACAACCCGGGCAACGGCCCGCTGACTGTGCTCGCGGTGGCCTGCGGGGTCCTCGCCTTGGCAGCGGTCGCCGACCTCCTGGTGGTGACGGCACGAAGGCGTCGAAGCGAACATGCCGGCGGCACGCCACGCCGGTAGCGGGGGCCGATCGACTCGACGCAACCTGCTCCAGGTGGCCCAGCCCGGCGGGCACGATTCAGGGTGAGGTCCGGGGGTCGCTCAGAGCGGTGAGGGCCTCGTCGGTGGTGGTGAACAGGTCAAGAACGCTGCTCGCGCCGGTGAGGGTGAGCAGCCGCATCACCTGGTCCGGGATGCAGGCCAGCGCCAGGGTGCCGCCGGTTGCTCGGGCGTGGCGGTGCAGGCGCAGGAGGGTGTTGAGGCCGGAGGAGTCGCAGAAGGCGACGCTGGACAGATCCAGCACCAGTTCCCGGTGGGTGTTCAGCAGGCCGGCGGCCTGCTCATGCAGGGCGGGGGTGGTGTGCAGGTCCATGACGCCCCGCACGGCGGCTGCCGCCAGATCGCCCCGGGTTTCCCGGATGATCACGTTCAGGTCGGTGCTCATGGGCGGGGGCTCCCTGTGCTGGCTCTCGGCCTCAGGGCAGGGATCGGTGGTCATGGCGGGGTGAGTCCGGCCAGGGCCTCGGCCTCGGTGGTGAAGTCGGGGTCAGGGCCGAGCCATTCGCAGAACAGCACGGTGGCGTCGTCCTCCAGCCGGCCGTCGTGGTATTCAAGGACGGCGTGGATGAGGCGGCGCAGTGTCTCGGGTACGGGCAGGCCGTCGGCGTGATGGCGCAGGAGGAAGTCGGTGAACCGCTCCAGACCGAATTCCACGTCACCCAGGCCACGGGCTTCGGTGATGCCGTCGGTGTAGAACACGATCCGGTCGCCGGGCTCCAGCTGCTCATGGCACAGGGTCGTCTTCAGTCCCAGGCCGGTGCCCATGGGGTGGGCCGGCGGGCAGTGCAGCTCGCTGGTCCAGCGTCCGCCGCGGATGATCACCGGCGGGTGGTGGCCGCGGTTGACCCAGGTCAGCATGCCGGTGCTGGTGTCGAGGTCGGCCAGGATTCCGGTCGCGTAGCGGGTCTTGCCGTACTGCTCGATCAGAGCCTCCTCGATCCGTTCGGTGATCTCCACCAGTCCGGCGTTGCGGCGGCGGGAGTTGCGGCAGGTGGCCATGGCGAGGTTCGCGGTCAGCCCGGCGGCGGTGTCGTGCCCCATCGCGTCGAAGATCGACAGGTGCATGACCGGTCCAGCCGTCGCATAGTCGAACGCGTCGCCGCTGATGCGGTAGGCGGGCTCCATCGCCGCGGAGATCACCACCCGTCCGTCGGCGTACGTGCGCGGCGGCATCAGATGCCACTGCATCTCGGCGGCGATGTTCATCGGTTCGGTCCGCGTCAGCCGCTGGTAGGAGTCGCTGTGCCCGCGCTTGCTGACCAGGATCAGCGAGACCAGGGACGCCAGCCCCACCATGTCCTGCCGTATCCGCGCGGTGTCGGAGGCCGCGGTGATGCGCAGCACTCCGAGGCGCTCGGTGCCGTCCAGCAGCGGCACCCACCACCGGTGCTCGCGCGTGTCGGCGGAGCTGTCGGTCAGCACCTGGGCGTACTGGTAGGCGCGTCCGGGCAGCGTCCCTTCGACCTTCAGCTCGGCTTCTTCGCTTTCCCCTGCCGGGCCGGCATCCTCAACGCACCCGGCCAGCAGCCGCAGCACGTTGCGCTGCACGTCCCCGACGTAGATCAGCACGTCGGCCAGGTCCGCTGCAGCCGCGTGCTCGGCCACCCGGGCGGGCAGGCGTTCCAGCGGCATCAGGTGGCTGGCGGCCAGTAGCCCTTCCAGCATCCGGCGACCACCACCGTTGCGGTCCTCCACAGCAAGCACCCTCTTTCCTAGGCTCAGCTCAACGCCGTCCGCAAACAGGTGCGCCTGTATCCGAGTCCCCCCTTCGGCCGGCCTGATCCCCACCGCGTCCCGGTACTCCTGCCGTCCAGCTTCCCGGTCACGATCACCACACAGTGGTCAGGTCCCCGCTGCCGGGCCGCAGCGCGCAACGTCGGGCACGCCCCCTTTTCTGTGCTGATGCGCCTGTGCGTCCAGGGAACCCTCAGATGACGCGATGGTGATCATCCGGGCTGGTGTCGGATGGCGCGACCGGGGCACCGGGAGGCTGAGCGTCCGCCGTGGTGCGGACTCGCACCCCCATGGTGTGGGAGGGCACATGAATGTGCTGCTGCGGCTGGACCGGTATCAGCGACGGCACAAGAGGGCGGGCCTGCCGATCGCGGTCATGTACAAGTTCTTCGACGACCAGGCCACCTACCTCGCCGCACTGCTGGCGTACTACGGCTTCGTCTCCCTTTTCCCGCTGCTGCTGTTCCTGGTGGCGATCCTCAGCGGCGCCCTGCACGGCAATCAGCATCTGCAGCAGTCGGTGCTTCACTCCGCGCTCGGCGAATTCCCGGTGATCGGAGACCAGCTCGGCCAGAACATCCACTCCTTCCACGGCAGCGGAGCCGCCGTCGCGGTCGGCGTCATCGGCAGCTTGTACGGCGCCCTCGGCGTCGCCCAGGCCGTCCAGCAGGCACTGAACAAGATCTTCGCCGTGCCGCGGCACGCCCGGCCGGACCCGCTGCGCTCCCGAGTGAAGAGCCTGTACTTCCTCCTTCTGCTCGCGGCCGGGCTGTGCCTGACGACGGCGCTGTCCACCGCCGAATCCGCCGCCCCCCTCCTGGGAACCCGGCTGGCAGTAGGGATCCGCATCGTCGTCGGTGTCACCGGCATCGTCCTCAACGCCACGCTGCTGCTTGCGAGTTACCGGCTTATGACCCGGCGCAAGCTGCCGCTTCGTCCCATGTACGGGCCGGCGCTGGGAGCCGCATGCGCCTGGCAGGGCCTGCAATGGGGCGGCGCGTACTACGTCGGACACGTGCTGCGAGGTGCCACGGCGACCTACGGCATGTTCGGCATCGTGCTCGGCCTGCTGGCCTGGATCTACCTCGCCGCCATCGTCTTCCTCACCGCAGCGGAGATCATCGCCGTGCGCTGCCTGCGCTTGTGGCCGCGCAGCCTCGCCGCGCCCTTCACCGACCACGTCCACCTCGCGACGGGCGACCTGCGCGCCTACCGCTCCTACGCGGCCACGGAGTCGTTCAAGGGCTTCGAGAAGATCTCCGTCCGGTTCGGCGAGCCTCCGTCGCCGGCCATGGGTGACAAGGCGCCACCCTAAGTTCCTGCGGAGTCATCACGAGACAGTGGTCATCGGCCTGGGTGCGACCTGGCTCGTCCGCCGCAGCCCCCGCTGGGCGCTGCGGTGGCGGCTGCCGTAGCCGCGCCGACCGGAGGACGCGGCACGCACGAGCGTGTGAAGGTCCCGTGGGCGATGGCATTCCTGTCGTGGAAAGCGCCCCTTACTGGGCAGAAGTTCCATCAGCACTTCCCCGTGCCTGCGCGGTGCGGCCAGTGGGGCAGTGGCATCGCGTGCTCGCCACCCCGGCCGCACCGCTCAGGCAAAGCCCGCGAAGTGCAGCGCACGCGGTCGCGGCCATGTGGCGTCCCCGTGCCCGTGGCAGCGCTACCGGCGCCACGGCTCAGGTCACAGTAGGCGCGACTCCGAGTGCTCCCAGTTGGACTGGGTGATCAGGGCCCTCGGTGCGATAGACCTCTCCCGCCCGGGAGCTCCTGCTTCCCCGCGGAACCCTCTTCCCCCTCTGTGCCGAGAGGGAAAGACCGTGCCAGCCCGTCCTGCTGGACACCGTGGACGGGCCAGGCGCAGTGACGCCGCGTGCGCCAGCGAACCCACATCGGTGCCCTGAACTGTTCCGTTCGGGGTACTCGCGCGTACACCAGGAGGTGCCGCGGCGCCCTTCTGGGCGAAGAAACCAGTACAGGGAGGTGATTGCCATGTCGTCCAGCACGCAGCCGCACCACGACCCAGGCCGGCAGACGCCCGGGGCGGAGCCGGTGGGCGAACTGGTGCAGCGCGCCTCGCAGCAGCTGACCGAGTTGGTGCGCGGCGAACTGCGCCTGGCGCAGGCGGAGATGAAACAGAAGGGCAAGCGCTACGGCAAGGGCGGTGGGCTGTTCGGCGGCGCCGGAGTTGTCGGCTTCCTGATGCTGCAGGCGCTGGTCGCCACCGTGATCGCCGCGCTGGCGGTGGCGCTGCCGGTCTGGGCGGCGGCGCTGATCGTCACGGCGGTGCTGGGTGTGATCGCCGCGGTGATGGCCATCAGCGGAAAGAAGCAGGTCGACCAGGCCGCCCCGCCCACACCCGAGCAGACGGTCGAGAACGTGAAGGCCGACGTGGCCGAGATCAAGGAGAGTGCGCACCGATGACCCAGCCGCCTCACGACGAGCCCACCGCCGAGAACACCGAGGAGCTGCGCGAGCAGGGCGAGCAGACACGCGAAGAGCTCGGTCAGACCGTGGAGGCCCTCGCCAAGAGTGACGTCAAGGCCCGCGCCCAGGAGAAGGCCGCCGAGGTCAAGAGCCAGGCCGCCGACAAGGCCGGTGAGCTGAAGGACCAGGCCGCGCTCAAGACCAGTCAGGTGAAGCAGAAGGCGGCCGAGGCCGCCTCCAAGGTGCAGGACAAGCTGCCGGACGCGGTTAAGGACACAGCCGCCCAGGCCGCCGAGCAGGCCCGGGCCACGGCGGCCCACGCCGGCCAACTGTGGGAGGAAAAGGCCCCGGAGCCGGTGCGGACCAGGACGGCCCAGGCTGCCAAGGCGGCCCGGGACAACCGTCTGCCGCTGGCGGCCGTCGGCGCGGCCGTCCTGGGCTGGCTGGTGTGCCGCCGCCGGAAGGGATGAGCCGATGAAAGGGGCCAAGATCGCCTATAAACCGGTCGGTCTCGCTCTCGGCGCGGTCAGCGGCATGCTCGCCGGCGGCCTGTTCAAACAGGCGTGGAAACTGGTGGGCCATGACGAAGACGCCCCGGACGCCACCGACGAGAACCGCGGCTGGAGCGAGGTCTTGCTCGCCGCTACGCTGCAAGGCGCAATCTTCGCAGGCGTCAAGGCGGCCGTGGACCGGGCAGGAGCAGCCGCCACCCGCCGCCTGACCGGAACCTGGCCGGGCTGACCAGCAACAAGGAGAAGGAGACCGGTAGGAACCTCGAACCGGTCCCTCCCACGCCACTACTCCGACGAAAGCCCCCACAGATGTCCGATCAGAACGCGGCCACCTCGCTCACAGCCGCCGGAGTCATTGCCTTGATCCTGATCGCTAGGGCAACAGTCCTTCATCACAGCCGAGACCGCGCCGCCCGCACGGCCTATCCCCGGCCCCACCACACCAAGCCCAACGCCGATACGACTCCAACCCTTGCTGCCGCACCGCCGGACGACGTTGCTCTCTGCGCGGTGCGCGAGGCTGAACAGTACGTCCATCGCTGCTGGCAACAGTTTCAGGCCCATACCGACCCACCCGAGTGACCTTGGAAAGCGTTGGACGGCACTGTCACATTGGCCGATGAATGAGATGATCTTCGGGTTGGGCCGTGGCTGGGAGGGGTTTGTCGTGGGGAGCGGGTCGCCGTCGTACAAGGGCCACCGCTGCCCGGTCGAGGTGATTTCCCACTGCGTGTGGCTGTCCTTCTGGTTCCCACTCAGCTTCCGGGAGGTCGAGGAGCTGATGCTTGAACGCGGTGTGGTCGTCTCGCATGAGACGGTCCGCCGCTGGTGCGGGAAGTTCGGGCAGGCCTACGCGAACGCGCTGCGGCGCCGGCGGCCCCGGCCCGGGGCACGTGCCACGTGGACGAGGTCTTCATCACGGTCAGCGGTGAGCGGAAGTACCTGTGGCGGGCCGTGGACCAGGACGGCATGGTGCTGGGCATCCTCGTTCAGTGCCGCCGGGACAAGGCCGCGGCCAGGCGCTTCTTCCGGAGGCTGATGCAGACGAGGGGTGCGGTGCCGCGGGTGATGGTCACGGACAAGCTCCGCTCCTACGGCGCCGCCCACCGGGAGGTCATGCCCTCGGTGGAGCACCGCTCGCACAAGGGGCTGAACAACCGGGCCGAGAACTCCCACCAGTCCACCCGGCAGCGCGAACGCGCGATTAAGGGCTTCCGCTCGGTCGGCGGGGCACAGCGGTTCCTGTCCGCGTTCAGCGGTATCTCACCCCCCTTCCGGCCCCGCCGGCACCTGATGACCGCCGCCGAACACCGCCTCGAGATGACCGTTCGCTTCACCATCTGGGACCAGATCACCGAGAGCATCGGCCTGCCCGCCACAGCCTGACCCAGAATCCTGCACCAGGCCCCACCCGCTCGAACGCGCCGTCAGGCACCCACGCACCCAACAACGTGACAACGCCCGCAATCGCCTTGCACGACAGGCCAGGTGATCACTATTCAGCCGGATGGCGTGGTGTTCTGGAGGCGCCGTCCCACGGCGTGGTTGGAGCGCGGAGCCTGGTCAGGGAGCAAGTTGGCCTCAGGTCTTCCTGGGTGGATGACCCCAGCCGGGGTTCCCGGGACAGAACCGCTCGTGGAGATCGGCGGTCTCGGCATACACCTCCGGCTCTCCAGGCCGGCGGAGAACGACGTGCGACGGCGTCGGCCGCCTGCCTCCAGTGTGGCGCTGGGCCGGGCTCGTCGTCGACGCGCTGAGGATGGCCGCCGGCCGAGGCGGGCTGAAAGAGGGCTGCATCGCGCACTCGGATCGCGGTTCGGAATGCACCTCACGCGAATACCGCATTCTCATAATGGAGTTGGGACTTCGGCAGAGCATGGGCAGAACGGGCTCATGTTGCGATAACGCCGCAGCTGAGAGCTTCTTTGGTCTGTTGAAAGCGGAGATCGGCACCACCATCTGGCCATCCCACGAGGCGGCTCGCGTCGATGTCTTTCGCTTCATCGAGGTCGAGTACAACCGCACCCGCCTGCGGAAGCATCCCGTCTACGGATACGTCACCCCGATCGAAACCAGGGCCCTGGCAGCACAAGACCTCGCCGCAGCGGCGTAACCATCCCCTGTCCACGATCACGGGGGAACTTCACTGCGCGCGTGCCCCTCAGCCGAAACGCCCGTTGACGTAGTCCGCCGTGCGCTGGTCCTGTGGGTTGTGGAACATGGCGTCGGTCGGGCCGTATTCGACGACGCCGCCCGGGACGCCCTGCTCGGCGAGGAAGAAGGCACACTGGTCGGAGACGCGTGCGGCCTGCTGCATGTTGTGAGTCACGATGACGACGGTGACTTCCTGCGACAGGCTGTGGATGGTCTCCTCCACGCGCCGCGTGGACGTCGGGTCCAGCGCCGAGCACGGCTCGTCCATCAGCAGCACGCGCGGGCGTACGGCGAGGGCCCGGGCGATGCAGAGACGCTGTTGCTGGCCGCCGGACAGAGCTCCGCCGGGTCGGCGCAGCCTGTCCCGTACTTCCTGCCACAGGCCCGCGCGGGTCAGGCATTCCTCGACCAGCGCGTCCTTGGTCGAACGGCCGGCCTTGACGCCGGTCAGCCTGAGCCCCGCCACCACGTTGTCGTAGATCGACATCGCCGGGAAGGGGTTGGGCTTCTGGAACACCATGCCGATGTCCCGCCGTGCCTGGGTGAGTCTGCGCCCGGGCGCGTACAGGTCGGCGCCGTCCAGCAGTACCTCGCCCGCGAAGGCCGCGCCGCTCACCAGCTCGTGCATGCGGTTGAGGGTGCGCAGGAAGGTGGACTTGCCACAGCCCGATGGACCGATCAGGGCTGTGACCCGGCCGGCGGGCATGGTCAGGGAGACCCGGTCGAGCACCTTGTGACTGCCGAACCAGGCGGACACGGTGCGGGCGTCCAACTCGGCAGGACCCGCACCGGTCGGCGGGTCGGAGGCCCGGACGGGGGGCTGCCGGGCCGTCCCGTCCTGGTCTTCTACGGCGGTCAGGAGCCTGGTCTCTTCGGCGACTTCAGTGGCAGCGGGGATGTCGGTCATTGTTGAATCCTCGGTACTCGACGGGTCAAAGCAGATTGGGGAGGAGCCGGGTGACCTGTTCCGCCATCTGCAGGCCGATGGCGCCGAGCAGCCCGGTGAACACGATCCAGGTCTGACGGCGCCCCCAGCGGAACCAGGCCCAGACCGCTGCCACGGAGGCGGCGGCCAGCGCCTGGAGCCAGAGCACCAGCTCCCACCAGATGACGGAGCCGCCGCGGAGCGGGAGTTCGTTCGACGGCAGGGTTTCCGGGGCGATCCTCAGCGCCGGGGTGTCGGCCGCGTTGCCGACCAGGTCGGCGTCGAGACGCAGCACGCCCTTCGGCAGGTAGGGCGGGCCGGTCGCGGTCATCAGCACGACCCGGCCCTTGCCCGCGGCGGGTGCGGCCGGGGCGCGGTCGCCGGCGTGCCGCAGGTCGAGGACCCGGAAGGTGAAACGTCCCTGACCCGTCGTGATCCGGAAGGTCGTGCCGGGGGTCAGGTCCTCCAAGTGCCCGAACGGTCCGCCGTAGGCAGCGGCCCGGGCCATGATCACGCTGGTCCCGGCCTGGCCGGGCAGCAGCGTGTCCCGGCGGTGGCCGGGGCCCTTGGCCAGTACGTCGGAGTCGGTGCCCTCGAAGACCACCTCGCGGACGTGTAGCTGCGGGATTTCCAGCAGCATCAGCGGGGTGCCCGGGGTGAGCAGCCGCCCGCGCTGGTCGGTCTGCGACACGGCCACGGTTCCGGCGGCCAGTTCGCCACGCAGCGTGTCGAAGCCGGCCGTTTGGGCGGCGCGGTGCTGCAGCGGGCTGAGCAGGACCAGCTGGGCGCAGATGCCGAGTAGCAGCACGCTCACCGTGAGCAGCGCGCCGCCCACCGCGTAGGGCCTCGTCAAGCCGCGCTTCCGCTTGCTTGTCTTGGCTGCCTTGTCACCAGGGGACAGACGCACGGCGCCTTCAGTTCCAGCGAGGTTGTCGATCGTGGCGGTCACCCGCGGAACCTCCTGCCAAGTCGGCGAGTCGTACGGCGGACGAAGCCGGACGCCTCGAAGCGCGCGGCGGCCGGACCCCGGGGACGCCAGCCGGCCGCGAACGGCGCGATCAGCCCGGTGAGCGCGCCGAGCCCCGCGCCGACGGGAAGGGCCAGGCGCAACGGGACGGCTGGGTCGGCAGGGGTGAGACCGCCGGCGGTGGTGATCAGGTCGGGTGCGGTGCTGCCGTGCGGGAGGGCGGAGGTGCCCGACGGGGATGCCGTGGTACTTGTCGGGGTCCCGTTGCCGGTACCCGTGTCACCGCTCCCGGTGGTGGCAGCCGCTCCCCCTGTGCCGCCCGCGCCGCCGCCGGTCCCGGAGGCGGTGGTGCCACCGGCCGCGCCGCCGCCCTTGTAGGTCTCCAGCAGTTTCGCCGCGGTCAGCGCCCTGTCGCGCAGTGCGCGGTCCAGCGGCGCGTAGCCGATGGGCAGGTCACCGAGTTCGATGCCGGTGTGCTGGCCCGCCCGCACGGCGTAGCGCAGCAGCGCGGCGTAGCTCTCGCGCCCGGCCGCCTTGAGCCGGCCGGGGCGGACCACCGCGTCGACCAGCATGGCCAGGGGGTACGCGCCCGTCCGGGACGCGGTGACCGGGACGACGGCGGGACTGCCCTTGGCCGAGGCGGCCGCGGCGGTCAGGGAGGCCGAGGTCGGAGTGACGTACTTGCCGGCCGAGTTGAGCAGACCGGCGGTCTGCAGACCGTAACGGGCCGCCGAGGCCGCATCGGTGACGACCAGTTGGACGCGCTGGCCGACATTCTGCGGGCCGGGGGACTTCCACACCGGGGGGTTGGCGGTCGCGTCCCAGCTGGACTTCCACAGCTGGTCGCCGCGGCGCGCGTGCACAGCGGCGAAGAGCATGTCGTCCACGTAGGGGTGGAAGTCGGTCATGCCCTGCTTGACGGTGGCCTCGGCGGAGCCCGGCGGGATGGTGGTCCACGGGTCGGCCTTGGGGTAGTCGTCCCGGGCGGCGGTGAAGGCGTAACCGGTGGGGTTCAGGTCGGCGTTGGTGCTGTAGTAGGGGTTCACCCGCATGCCGTTGTCGTCGGGTACGCCTGCCAGGAACCGCCGGGCGTCCTTGTCGGCGCGTACGTAGTCCCACAGCTGCCGGGCCGCGTCGGTGTGACCGAGCGCGACTTCGAGGTCCGTGTCGGTGCTGGGGTTCTCGGGGATGGACTGGTTGGCGTACTCGGGGTTGAGCGCCAGGAACTCGGGGTCGGACAGCAGACCTGCCGGGTTGTTCAGGGCCCAGCCGTAGCCCTTGGCGGCTGTCAGTGTGGCAGTGCCGCCCGAGTAGTTGGTTTTGACCGCTCCCCAGGGAGAGCCGCGGTACGACTCGGTGAGCAGCTTGGCGATCAGCCGCGGGTTGAGCTTCATCGAGGTGAACCTGGTTCCCTCCAGGGCCTTTTGGGCACTGGTGGCCGTGGAGCCGGGTTGTCGTTCGATGTTGAAGCCGATGACGACGCCCGAGAGCGCGACCGGGGCGTAGGTCACTGCCCCCGCGGGCCTGGTCGTACCGTCGTCCGAGCCGAGCGGCCGGGTGACGAAGCCGAGGGTGTCGGCGCCGGAGGTGATCTGGGCACGGGTGTCGGCGTCGCCGAGCTGGGTGAATCCGTAGACGGTGCCGGTGGCGCACAGCTTGGCCTGCCAGCTGCTCATGGCCTCGGCGACGAGTTCGCTGCCGACGGTGTCCTGCTCCTCGGCGCCGATCTTGCAGGAGGCGCCGACGGGGTTGAAGCCGAGCCGGACGGCGATGCGGTTCTTCCAGTTGGTCGAGGACACCGGGGAGCCGGCGTTGACCTGGGTCCGGTCCTCGTAGGGCTGGCCGTCGAGGTCGAGGTGGCCTTGCGGGACGATGACCAGCCAGCAGGAGCGGCCGGTGACGGTGCCGTCGGCGTGGGTGACCGGGGCGCCGCAGCCGAGCTGCGGGGCCTCGGTGACGGTCTGGGTCTCGAAGATCTCCGAACCGGTGCCGTCCGCCTCGGTGCGTGCGAAGTCGATCTCGTTGGTGGTGGCGTGGCTGAAGAACTTGTTGTTCTGCGTGCCGTTGGTGACGACGGTGCCGTCGACCGACTTGAACGGCACCTCACCGAGGCCGTACGGCATGGTGGAGCCGTACGTGTCGTCCTGTCCGTAGTGGCCGGGCTTGGCGCGGTAGACGACGGCGCGGGTGTCGTCGTCCCCGTTGCCGGGCCAGTTGGAGCGGTCGGTGGTGGGCGAGGCGCCGTACTCGCACTGGGTGCGTGGCGGACCGGGGTCGTCCGCGACGGTGCCGTCGTCGTCGCCCCAGCACTGCATGATCTGGACGAAGTCGGTGTTGAACTGGTTTCCGGCGAAGGTGGTGGGGGTGCCGCCGGTCCAGGAGACGGTGATGGCCCGGTCGGTCAGCCCCTCGGTCTGACTCACGGTGAACCGCATGTCCGTGAACTCGCCGCGCCCGGAGACGGTCACGGCGGAATCGTCCGTCGTGGCTGCGGGGGCCGCGCCCGCGCCGGGCGCCGCCGCCAGCGAGAGCAGCGCGCCCGCGAGGGCGCCCGCGGTCGCGCCCACGGCCACCCGGAAGAGCTGACGTGTCCTCACTTCTGCCCTCTCTTGTCGTTGCGTCCCGCCAGTACCTGCGCGGTGACGGCGGGGACCAGGACCACGACGAGCAGGGTGAGCCCGGCCAGCACCATCAGGGTCTGCGAGGTGCTCCAGCCGTCGTCGGCCGCCACGGAGACGGGCGAGGCCAGCACCGTGGTGCCGCCACCGCCCGACGCGGCCGAGACGGTCTGACCGGTGTCCGGGTCGACGCTCGCGTCGGCCGTGGGGGCTGCAGCCCCGGATGTTCCCCTCGTGGCGGTGGCCCCCGTGCCACCGGTCGCGCCACCGGTGCCACCACCGGACGAGCCGGTCGAGCCGCCGCTCGTGGATCCGCCGGTGCCGCTGTTCGCGGTCGTCTGCTTCGCGCCGCCGGAGCCGGTGGCGCACTGCCGGGTCGCGCCCTTCTTGTCGCAGGCGGGCGGCATGGGCGCGGTGGTGGCGAGCCGGTTGGTGCCGTCCGGACTGAAGGTCGGGTTGTTGCAGCCCTTGATGTTGATGTTCTTGGGCACCACGCCGGGAATCTTGCGGATCTGGTCGAAGCCCGCCTTGACGAGGTTGATCGGCAGGGGCGAGTAGCCCAGTTCGGGCGCCTGCTGCTGACCCTGGCACATGAAGTAGTAGGAGAACGCGCCGAGTGTCTTTCCCTTGGCGGTGGTGAAGGTCCCCTGTTCCTTGAGCGGCAGGATCATGTACGAGTAGCTGGAGAGCACGTAGGAGCGGGGATCGGGGTCGGTGTAGACGCCGTCCAGGTGCTGGGTGAGGTAGTCCGCGGAGCTCTTGTCCGTGTTGATCTTCGCCTTGAGCAGCGACACCGCGACGTTCTGCGCGGTCGGCTCGGTGTAGTACCCGGCCTTGTTCAGGAGCTTGGCGACGGGGTAGTGCGCGTTGAGGGCGTAGGAGTAGTTGACGTACCCGATGGACCCCTCGCCGTAGCCCTGGGAGACGTACCCGGCCACGCCGAGGTCGCCGGACTGGGCGATCATGCCGGTGACAGTCGGGTAGTACGAGGTCTCCCCGCAGGCGTTGGAGCGGCCGACCTTGGCGCAGTACGCCTTCCACAGCGCGCTCTGCCGCTTCGCCATCCACAGCGTGAACTGGGCCGTGGCGCCCGAGCCGTCCGAGCGGACGACGGGCACGATGGCCCGGTGCGGCAGCTTCAGTCCCGGGTTGTCCGCCCGGATCGAGGAATCGTCCCAGTACCGTACGGCCGCGGTGAAGATCTTGGTCAAGGTGTCTTGGCCCAGCCGCAGGTTGGTGACCCGCTGCCCGTTGATCGTCAGGTGGTACATGAACGCGGTGCCGCCCGCCACGATGGGCATGTACGCATACGACCCGGCCACCGGCCGCTCCGGTGCGGAGCCGTCCTTCGGGTTGGTCTGGAAGGGAATGTCCGAGACGGCGAAGTCCGTGGTGCCGGCCAGGAACTGCTGGCGGCCGTAGGAAGAACCCTGCGGGCTGTAGGAGATCTGCATGCCGTACTGCCTGACGTCCCGGCGCCACTGGTCGACGGCGTTGAAGGCCCAACTGGAACCCGACCCACTGATCGGGGTGTAACTCGTGGCGGTCGCGGGCGCGGCGGCACCGAGCAGCACCGCCGAGGCCAGGACGAGTGCCGCGACGGCGGATCGCAGCGAGGAACGTGTCCGACGGAGCATTAGTCCACCTCGGCGGGAGCGGGGTTCGGGGTCTCGAAGCGGCGCAGGTCACGCTGTGAGCGGCGGTCCGCGTGGCGGGACTGGCGGTGGCTCAGGTGCCCGGGTCCACGGCCGCCGACGACGCGGGCGAGCGTGAAGAGGAGCAGCACCAGTGCCAGCAGCACCAGCGCAGTTCCGAAGGCGCGCGTGATCATGGTCGGCTCGGGCGATCTGATGAACGTGAATACCGCGAGCGGCAGCGACATCATGGGGCCCTGGGTCGGGTCGACGTTGAGCGCGGCCGTCGCACCGGCGGTGAGCAGCACCGGGGAGGTCTCGCCGATGCCGCGCGCGGTGCCCAGGATGACGGCGGTGGCCAGGCCTGAGCGTGCGGAGGGCAGCACCACGTGCCACACGGTGCGCCAGCGCGGCGCGCCCAGCGCCTCCGCGGCCTCGGTGAGGGTGCCCGGCACGAGGCGCAGCACCACGTCGGCGGCGCGGATGACGATCGGCAGCATCATCACGCTGATGGCGAGTGCCGCCGCCAGACCCGACTTCTCGAAGCCCAGCATGAGGATCCAGCTCGCGTAGACGAAGAGGCCGGCCACGATCGAGGGCAGCGCGGTCATCGCCTCGACGATGGTGCGTACGAACCGGGAGAACCGTCCGGGTACTTGCCCGAGGTAGACGGCGCAGGTGATGCCCAGCGGGATGGTGATGGCGAGCGCGGTGCCGATCTGGATCAGGGTGCCGGCGACCGCGTGCTGGACGCCGCCGACGGTGATCGGGTCCAGCGGGCCCGCCGCCTGCATGTCCTGCGTGTAGAAGCCGGTGTGCGGCAGGGCGTGCCAGCCGCGGGCCGCGGTGAAGCCGATGACCAGGACCAGCGCGGCGAACAGCAGCACGGCGGCGGAGCTCAGGACGAGGGTCAGGAGCCGGTCGCGGACCGCGGGACCGGCGCAGGAGTCGTCGGCCGTGGCGTCCATCCACACCAGCACCGCGTAGACCAGCAGGAAGATCAGATAGGCGACGACGACGAAGCCGAACGGCCCCGAGAGCGGCGCCAGTTCTCCGAAGAGCAGCCAGGCCAGGCTGAGGCCGGTCGTGGCCGCGCCGCCGAGGGCGAGCAGGTCGTCGCGGCGCGGTCCGCCCACGCGCCGGTGCTCCTGCGGTTCGTCCGGCGGCTCGGGGCGCGGCACGACGGTGGTACTGGTGCCGGGCGTCGGAGCCGACGGCTTGTCGAGAGTGGTCGTCATGGGCTCATGCCTCGCTCTGGGCGCCGGACCGGGAGCGGGCCACGATCGACGACGCGGTGAAGTTGACCACCAGGGTCAGCAGGAACAGGGCGAGCCCGGCTGCCATCAGCGCGGAGACGCCGAAGCCGGAGGAGTCGCCGTAGTGCAGGGCGATCAGGGAGGAGACCGAGTTCGAGCCGGTCTGCAGGATGTGCGGCTGGATGGTGAAGACCGGTGAGATGATCAGGTACACCGCGATGGTCTCGCCCAGGGCGCGGCCGAGCCCGAGCATGGTGCCGCCGATGATGCCGGCGGCCCCGTACGGCAGGACCACGCTTCGGATCATGCCCGCGCGGGTCGAACCGAGCGCGTACGCGCCCTCCCGTTCGCCGACGGGCGCGCGGCTGAACACCTCGCGCATCACCGAGCACTGGATCGGCGACACCATGAGCGCGACCACGATGCCCGCGACGAACGTCGAGGCGGTGTACACGCTGGCGGACGCGAGCGGGTCGTCCTGGTGCGCCCCGTCCACGTGCAGGAACGGGATCCAGCCGAACCAGGTGGAGAGCCAGCGGGACAGCCCGATCACTTTGCTCTGCAGGAAGAACAGCCCCCACAGGCCGTAGACCACCGATGGCACCGCGGCCATCAGGTCCACCAGCGCGATCAGGGTGCGCCGCAGCCGGGCCGGCGCGATCTCGGAGATGTACAGCGCGGTCCCGAGCGCCAGCGGCACCGACACCACGATGGCCACGACGGCGATCAGCAGGGTGCCGGTGAGTACGGCGGCGATGCCGAAGTCGTGCGTGTCGGGTTCCCAGCGCTCGGTGGTGAGGAAGGAGAACCCGGCGGTGCGCAGCGCCTGGAGGGCGCGTAGCAGCAGGAACAGGCCGACGGCCGCCATGATGGCGAGCACGGCGAGACCGGAGCCGCGCAGCGCCCCCCGGAAGAGGCGGTCACCGGCGCCCCGTGCGGTGGACAGCCGCCGTGGTGTGTCCTCGCCCGGCGCGGTCAGCGGGAGGCCCAAGGTCGTGCTCCTTTCTGGTTTCGGCTGTGCGGCGCCCGGGGCCGGAGCCGGCGCATGGGCCGGCTCCAGCCCCTTCAGGCGGACTTCTGGTGGTGCTTCGGCGTCAGTAGCTGGTGATGGTGACGCTCTTGGACTTGGCCTTCACGAAGCTGTTGCCGGCGTAGCGGACGCTGAGCGTGTGCGTGCCCTTGGCGAGCCTGGCGATGGTGACGGTGACCTTGCCGCCGCTGAGGGTGCCGCTGCCGACCAAAGTGGAGCCCTTGTAGATCCGGACCTTGCCCGTCGGGGTGACGCCGGTGGCGCTCACCTTGACGCTGACCGTGGCGTGCTTGAGGTGGCTGATCCGGGTCGGGGCGGTGACGGTCAGGGTCGGGGTGGCCTTGACGACGGTGATGGTGACGTTCTTGCTGGAGGCGGTGTGGGCTCCGTCGCCGCCGTAGCGGATGCTCAGGGCCTTGGTACCGACGGCGCCGAGCTTGGTGGTGGCGACCTTGACCGTGGCCTTGCCGGAGGAGTTCAGGGTGGCGGACCCCACCTTGGTACTGCCGTAATAGGCCGCGACGGTGCCGGTCGGCACGAGGGCGTCGGTGTGGCCGACGGTCACCGCGATCGACTCGGTGGTCCCGTACGCGGGCTTGGCCACCGCCGCCGAGGCGGTCACGGTCGTCGCCGTCTTCGCGGCGGGGACCACCACGCTGGTCGTGGTTGCGTCGCTGTTGCCGTTGATGTCAGCGGCATAGACCGTGACGGTGTACGAACCGGCCGCCAGCCCCGTCAGGTTCGCGCCGGTGCTGGCGGCGGGCACGTCCTTGTAAGCGTAACCGCCCACGGCCGCGCCGGTGCTGTCCTGCACGGTGACGCGGTAGTCGCTCACGGCGGCACCGGAAGCCGGGGCCCAGGACAGCTTGAGCGCACCGGCGCCTGGCGTAGCGGTCACGGACGGGGCCGCCGGGACCGCCGAGGAGAGGTTGCCGTCCTCCAGGCCGCCCCGCTTGACGTGCTTGTTGGTCGGGTCGGCGATGCCGTTGTAACTGACGTTCAGGAAGCCGAACTTGCCGATCACGGACTGGGCCGAGCTGGAGGCGAGCGCCGCCGTGTGGCTGTCGTCGGTCACGAAGACGTCGTAGAGGGGCTGGTTGAAGAAGACGCTGGTCGGGTCGATGGCCCGAGTGGAGACCACGTTGGAGACGTCGCGGCCGAAGGTGGTGTCAGCGAAGAAATCGGGGTTGGAGGAGATCGTGCCGTCGGCGTTCTGTATCACCGGTGCGGTGTAGGTCCCGCTGTTCGCCTCGTCCAGCGCGCCGAGGAACGCGCCGCCCGCGACGGAGGTCGCACTGCGGTCCGGGGCAGTGCCGTTGTGCTGGGCGACGAAGCTGGCGACGGAGAGCGGGACGATGTCACCGTCGTTCTCGATGACGTTGTTCAGACGGTTCTGCTGGACCGCCTTGCCGTCGTAGTCCAGCGTGTCGACGTTGCTGCCGAGCTGGGCGTCGGTGACACCGATGGCCTTCTGGAAGAAGGTGCGGGTGCCGGCGCCGGAGTTGGGGATGAACGGGTGGATCTTGACCCCGTTGATCTCCGTCAGCGCCCCGGTGTAGATGTCGTGCAGCTGCTGCTTCGTCAGCTGGGCGAGCGCGGAGCCCTTGGCTGCGTAGCCCACGGCGTCCCGGGCGAAGGGGATCGCGGTCAGCGCGGTGCCGGAGACCGCGGGCGCGCTGGTGTTGCGGGCGAAGTCGATCTGGTCCTGGATGTTCACCGTGCCGTCGTTGGCACTGGAGGAGACGGCGTAGTTGCCGCCTGCGACCGAGTCGCTCAGGGCGAGGCGGCCGGCATTGGCGCCGTTGGGACGCAGGAACGTCGGCCCGCTCGTCCGGGTCTGGATCTGCGAGGTCGTGGAGCCGGTGCCGGGCTCGGTCGCGTCGTAGGACGCGAGCGTGTAGCCGTCCGCAGTGACGGCGGTCGCGGCGTAGCTGGTGCCGTTGACCGTCTCACCGGCCAGCGCGTCCAGGACGTCCTGGGTGACGTCCGAGCCGACGCCGACCAACTGGTGGGCGGCGATCCCCGCGCCGGGATCGGCGAACGCGGTACCGGAGGTCAGGACGAGAGGGGAGGCGAGCGTGGCGACGACGACAGCGATCGCCACGACGGAGGTACGTCTCAGACGCATGGTTGAACTCCTCGGAAGGCGGCCCACGGGCAGGCAGCATGCGCGCGGGAACAGCGAGCGCGGGTGCGGCGGACGCAGGCACGGGAAAGCGGGAAAGCGGATGACCGCAGGACTGAAACACCGGAAGCCGAACGGCCGTGGGCCGAACGTCCGGGAGAAGGATTCGCCTAGGCGTGCCCGCGCACGTGGGGGTCACGGCCGGGAGGAGTGAGCGCGCGTGTGAGTGTCGGTTCAGACTCAGCAGCAGGCCACGGCGACGCCGGGGCAACAGCTCGCGCTGCGCACGCGCATCAGGTCGACGGCGCGACGCCGCGTCAACGCCGGGGTGGATGTCCGAATCACGGCGGGAACAGTAGCAGCGCCTCTCACAAGAACAACACAAATTCGGCAGCGTCTCGTATGCCGATACGTAGTTGTTCGGACGTGACTGGTTCGCCCTGATTTGCACACGTCGATTTTGAGACGGTCCCATCCCGCATCTTGTCGACTGTACTTTGGCCAACCAGAGGGGCAGTCGTGGGTGGAGCACGGCAGGCGGACCCTGGCGGGCTCGGAAAGTCATCACCGAGCCGCGAGCCGACATCCCTCCCCGGGGCGGTGCTGCAGACGGGCCTCCATTGCCGCCGAGATCCTGGCCGAGCTGGGCCTGCACATATGGTTGTCCGTGCAACAGCCGCGCCTGCGCAGGTCATCCCGCCAGGGCGAACTCTTGACGCCGAGAGAATTGTCGATCTACGGTGAGCGCGAGCTACGAGTTCCGGTGATCAAGCCCTGGCTGGCCGGACGGCAACCCTCGACGCAGCGGGGTGCCCCAGGTGAAGGCTCGGCGGATTTCCCTGTTCTGCAAGTGCGTTTCCTTCGGCCCGTGCGCCGACGACACCCCCAGGAGGACGGCGTGGCAAGTGGCCTCGTGCTGTGCTCCCGACGTCATGTGGATCTGCTGCTGGTCTGCAGCTGTCTCTGTCAGAACTGACTGAGCCGTCGGCGGGAAACGCGCCGACGCATCGTCAACTCTCTTTTCCTTCACCTTCCCACGCGACAACGCGCGCCGTCCGGCAGGTCCAGCCCGGCGCGGCTCCGTCGCGTACCCGCCCATGCGGAAGCGGAGACCAGCCATGACACAGCACATCACGCCCAGATCGCTCCGAACCGGCCTCGGCGCCCTTTCCTTCGGTACGGCGTTCCTGGTGGCCCTGACCGGATGCACCAGCACCAAGGACGGCGGCAACGCGGCCTCGATCAAGGCGCTGACCATCGGCACGACGGACCAGGTGACCAGCCTGGATCCGGCGGGCGCCTGGGACGCGGGCTCCGGCACCATCGAGACCGAGGTCTACTCGACCCTGCTCGGCGTGAAGAACGGCTCCACGGAGGCGTCCCCGGACCTGGCCACCGGTATCAAGCTGACGGGACCCAAGGAGTACACGGTCACCCTCAAGAAGGGCCTGAAGTTCGCCAACGGGCACCAACTGACCTCCTCTGACGTCAAGTTCAGCTTCGATCGCACGCTGAAGATCGCCGACGAGAACGGCCCGTCGTCGCTCCTGTACAACCTCGCCTCCGTCACCGCCCCGGACTCGGCCACCGTCGTCTTCACCCTCAAGTCGGCCAACGACACGCTGTTCCCACAGGTGCTGTCCACGGCGGCCGGCTACATCGTCGACGAGCAGGTCTTCCCGGCGGACAAGATCCTCGACGACAAGTCGGTCGTCGCGGGCAAGCCCTGGAGCGGGCCGTACGGCGTCACGAGCTACGACAAGAACTCCCTGGTCTCCTTCACCGCCAACAGCGCCTACCAGGGCCAGCAGGGCACCCCGAAGACCAAGAACATCCAGCTCAAGTACTACACCGACGCCAGCAATCTGAAGCTCGACGTCCAGCAAGGGGGCATCGACGCCGTCTACCGCACCCTCACCACCGCCGACCTCGACGACCTGGCCAAGAAGAAGGACATCAAGGTCCACACCGGCTCCGGCAACGGCATCCGGTACATCGTCTTCGACTTCCAGACCCAGCCGTACGGCACCAAGTCCAAGAACGCCGACAAGGCCAAGGCGCTGGCCGTACGGCAGGCTGTCGCCGACTCCGTCGACCGGGCCCAACTCGCCCAGCAGGTCTACAAGAACAGCTTCCAGCCGCTCTACAGCTCGGTGCCCGACGGCCTCGCCGGAGCCACACCCGCCTTCAAGTCGCTCTACGGCGACAAGAAGGGCGGCCCCGACAAGACGGCAGCGGCTGCGAAGCTGAAGGCGGCGAAGGTGAGCATCCCGGTCACCCTCAACCTGCAGTACAACAGCGACCACTACGGCTCGTCCTCGGCGGACGAGTACGCGCTGATCAAGACCCAGCTGGAGGCCACCGGCCTGTTCAAGGTGAACCTGCAGTCCACGGAGTGGACCCAGTACGGCAAGGACCGCGTCAAGCACCTGTACCCGCTGTACCAGCTCGGCTGGTACGCCGACTACCTCGACGCCGACAACTACCTCTCGCCCTTCTACGCGGCCAACAGTTGGGTCGCCAACGGCTATGACGACCACGCCGTACGCGCGCTGATCAAGAAGGAGGAGACCGAGACCGACGCGGCCAAGCGGACCGAACTGCTGAAGCAGGCCCAGGACAAGGCCGCCGCGCAGGTGCCGCTGCTGCCGCTGCTGCAGGGGTCCACGGCGATCGTCACCCGCACCGACGTCAGCGGAGTGCCGGATGAGCTGAACAGCGCTTACCAGTTCCGCTGGACGGGGCTTGCGAAGAAGTGAGCGCCCTGACACAGGACACCCCCGGCGCCGTCACCACTTCGGGCGACGGCGCCGCCGGGTACGGACTCGCCCGCTACCTGGTGATCCGCTTCCTGCTCATCATCCCCACCGTGCTGGTCCTGGTCAGCCTGGTCTTCTTCCTGATGCGTGCCACCGGCGACCCGATCAGCGCCGCCTTCGGCGATCGGCTCACCCCGGACCAGCTCCAGGCCAAGCTTCATCAGGCGGGCTACGACCGGCCGTTGTTCACCCAGTACCTGGACTATCTGAAGTCCCTGGTCACCGGCGACTTCGGCCACACGGTCACCGACAACCAGCAGGTGACACACGTGCTGGGCACCTATGGCGCCGCCACCGTCGAACTCGCCTTCTACGCCCTGGCCGTGGCCCTGATCGTGGGCGTCCCGCTGGGCATGGCGGCGGCCTCGTACCGGGACCGCGCGCCCGACGCGGCTCTGCGACTGTTCGCCATCCTCACCTATGCCACGCCCGTGTTCTTCGTCGGCCTGTTGCTCAAGCTCGTCTTCGCGATCCAGTTCGGCTGGCTGCCCGCGTCCGGCCGGGCGAGCACCGACGTCCAGCTCTTCCTCCAGAGCCAGACCAGCACGACGGGGCTCTACCTCGTCGACGCCCTGCGCAGCGGCAGCGGGGCGGCGGTCGCAGACGTCCTGAAGCACGCCGTACTGCCCGGCCTTGCACTGGGGCTGCTCGTCGCGGGCATTCTCCTGCGCCTGGTCCGCACGAACCTGATCGGCACGCTGAACTCCGACTACGTCGAGGCCGCCCGCTCACGTGGCGTCGCACCCTTCCGTCTGGTCACCCGGCACGCCACCCGACCCGCCCTGATCCCCGTCGTCACCGTCCTCGGGCTCCAGGTCGCGGGTCTCCTCGGCGGAGCGGTGCTGACGGAGACCACCTTCGAGTGGAAGGGCCTCGGCTTCGAACTGGCCCACTACCTGACGGTCCGTGACTTTCCGGCAGTGCAGGGCATCGTGGTCCTGTTCGCCGTCGTCGTGGCGGTGACGAACTTCCTCGTCGACGTCATCGCGGCCCTGATCGACCCCCGAGTGAGGTACTGAGCCGTGGCGCAGGTTCTTCTACGACGGCTGCCGCTGCCCCTGCGGGCGAGTGCGGGCGTGCAACGGACCATGCTGGTCACCGGCGTGGTCCTGACCGGACTGTTCGTGCTCACCGCGTTGGTCGGGCCGCTGGTCGCTCCGTACGGCTACGCGCAACTCCGGGACGCCGGCGGGCTGTTCGGCTCGCAGCAGCATCCCAGCGGCGAGCACCTGCTGGGCACCACCATCGCGGGCTACGACGTGCTGTCCCGCATGGTGTGGGGCGCCCGCACCGCCCTGGAGATCATCCTCGCCGCGCTGCTGCTGTCGGTGGTCCCCGGCACGGTTCTCGGCCTGGCCTCAGGCTATCTCGGCGGCCGGCTGGACCGGCTCCTGGTGGGCCTGGCCGACGCGCTCTACGCGTTCCCGCCGCTGCTGCTCGCCATCGTCATGTCGATCGTGATCAGCGGCGGACAGTCCAGCCTCGTCGGTGGCCTCGGCGCGGCCGCCTGCTCGGTCGCCGTCGCCTTCGTACCGCAGTACTTCCGTGTCCTACGGGCCGAGGTGATCCGCGTGAAGGCGGAGCCCTTCGTGGACGCGGCCCGGGTGATCGGTACCGGGACCTGGCGGATCATGTTCCGGCACGTGCTGCGCAACTCGGTGCGCACCCTCCCGCTGATCTTCACCATCAACGCCTCGGAGGCCATCCTCACCCTCGCCGGCCTCGGCTTCCTCGGCTTCGGCATTGAGCCCAACTCGGCCGCAGAGTGGGGCTACGACCTCAACCGCTCGGTCGCGGACGTCACTTCGGGCCTGTGGTGGACGGCGATCCCGCCCGGCCTGGCCATCGTGCTCACCGTGCTCGGCACCACCCTGCTCGGTGAGAGCCTGACCGACCTGGCCGACCCGCGGCTGCGGCGGCGTGGCGCCTCGACCATCGCCGGCACGGAAGGAGTCGCGAACGATGACTGACCTGCTGCGCATCGAGGACCTGCACATTTCTTTCGCCACGGACGCCGGAACGTCCCAGGCCGTGAAGGGGGTGAACCTCTGCGTCGCTCCCGGGGAGGTGCTGGCCCTGGTCGGCGAGAGCGGCAGCGGCAAGACCGTGACCGCCAAGTCGGTCCTGGGCCTGCTGCCGGTCACGGCGACCGTCCGTGGCCGTGTCCTGCTCGGCGACGGCACCGCAGACCCGGCCGAGGACGTCCTCACCGCACCTCCCGCGAGGCTCCGTGAACTGCGTGGCACACACGCCGCGGCGGTGTTCCAGGAGCCGTCCACCGCGCTCAACCCGGTCTTCACCATCGGCTGGCAGCTCACCGAGGGCCTGCGTGCCCACGGCCGCGGCGGCAGCAAGGCCGAACGCCGGGCTCTGGCCGTCGACTGGCTCGACAAGGTCGGCATCCCGGACCCGGCCACCCGCGTGGACCACTACCCGCACCAGCTCTCCGGCGGCCAGAAACAGCGCGCCGTCATCGCCATGGCCCTGGCCCTCGGCACCAAACTCATCGTGGCCGACGAGCCCACCACGGCCCTGGACGTCACCGTCCAGGCGGAAATCCTGGAACTTCTCCACCGCTGCCGTACCGACTTCGGCACCGCCGTCCTCCTCATCACGCACAACATGGGCGTGGTCGCCGACCTCGCGGACCGCGTGGCCGTGATGAGCGAGGGCGAGGTCGTCGAGCAGGCCCCGGTCCGCGAGCTGTTCGCTGCGCCCGCTCACCCGTACACGCGGAAACTGCTGGCCGCCGTACCCGTCTTCGGGGGTGGAGGCCGTACGGAAGCTTCCGCACCGTACGACGGGCAACAAAAGGTCGTACGGGCCTCCCGCCTTGTCGTGGACTATCCCGGCCGACTGGGCAGGAAGGGCTTCCGGGCCGTCGACGGCGTGAGCTTCGAGATCGGGCTGGGGGAGGTGGTCGGACTGGTCGGGGAGAGCGGCAGCGGCAAGACCACCATCGGGCGGGCCGTCGCCGGCCTCGCGTCCGTGACCGGCGGTCGACTCGATGTGTTCGGCGAGCAGTTGACGACCCGCCGCCGCACCCGCGGCCGGGCCGGCCACATCGGCTTCGTCTTCCAGGACCCTGCGACCAGCTTCAACCCGCTGCTGACCATAGCCGACAGCATCGCGGAACCGTTGAACGTCCACCGGCGCGAACTGGGGGCGAAGGCCATCCGGGCCGAGGCCGAGGCGCTGCTGGAGTCGGTCCACCTGCCCCGTTCCTACGCCGACCGCTACCCCCACGAGCTCAGCGGCGGCCAGCGCCAGCGCGCCGCACTGGCCCGCGCGCTCGCCCTGCGGCCCCCGCTGCTGATCGCGGATGAACCCACCTCCGCCCTCGACGTGTCGGTCCAGGCCAAGGTGCTCGACCTGTTCACCGAACTCCAGCAGGAGCTGGGCTTCGCGGCGCTGTTCATCAGCCATGACCTCGCGGTGGTCGAGCAGGTCGCCGACCGTGTCATGGTTCTGCACCGCGGCCGGATCGCCGCCTCGGGTTCCACGGCCCAGGTGCTGGGCAGCCCGCAGGACGACTACACCCGGCGGCTGGTCGCTGCCCTACCCGTCCCCGACCCGGTCCGGCAGGCACGACGCCGGCCCCTCGACGCTCTCGACGAGGGAGTGGTGAGCACATGACCGACACCGTGGTGGACGTGGTCGAGCAGGTCCTCGGCAGCACACCCGTCTTCGACGGCCACAACGACCCCCCGCGCCCCGAGGTGACGGTGGCCCAGGTCGCCGATCACGTCGAACACGCCCGCCAGGTGGCCGGCGTGAACCATATCGGGCTCGGCGGCGACTACGACGGCGTCGACCAGCAGCCCACCGGCCTCGCCGACGTTGCCGGTTACCCGGTCCTGCTGCGCGAGCTCGCCGGCCGCGGCTGGTCCCGGTCCGACCTGGAGGCGCTGACGGGCCGCAACGTGCTCCGCGTCCTGCGCGAGGCAGAACGGCGTACGACGGAACCGCTGTGGCCGACAGCCCCCCTGAGGGTGAGCGCGCGGTGAAGCGGAGACACCGATGGGCCGATGTCATCGTCCGATGGACGCCGGGACTCCTTGCGGTCGGGTGCTGCCTGTGGGGACTTCCGGTGCCCGGGGTCTCCGTCAGCACCGAGGACCGTGGGCGCACGCGAGAGCCGGACGGCCGGCTGCCACCCGGCCACCCGGAGTGCCATGCCGCGCACATACCGCTGACGGAGGTGGAGCGGGAACTCTGGTCTGCCCTGAACCTGGAGGCCTGACCAGCGCGTTGGGCCGCGTGGACGGCGACCGTCGACCATTGCGCCGCGGGTGCCGGTCGGACGCTCCGCCAAGCACTTGACCAACTGCCGGCCCGGGCCGAGGACAGCGGTGATGCCGTGGTCACGGCCAGGGTAACGGGGGCATGACGCAGGCGCGAAGGCGTCGTTGCAATGCTGAGCTGTCAATATCCAATGTGTTGACCGGGAATTGAGGCGCGGATAGCGTTCAGGCATGCGGATCTCTGTGCGGTTCGCCCGGCGGCGAGCCGTTGACCTGTTGCGTGTCGCCGCCGCGCTCTGTAGCTGACGCCTCGTCGAACGCAGCCGTCCCATGCTGACCGCCGACCATGGCGGTTTCCTTCGTGTGCGCGCGTTCGGCGTCCCGGCCACAGCACTTGCCCGCACATCCGCGAAGGAGTATCCGTGAACCCGCTCATAGCCCGCCGCTTCGCCCTGAAGGCGCTGGGCTCGGCAGCCCTGCTGACCGCCTCCGCCACCGTTCCGCTCGCCACGCCCGCCGTTGCGGACGAACGGCAGCAGCACCTGTCCGTGACGCTCGACTGGTACGACACGACGGCCGTGACCGTCGCGGTGGCGGGCGCAGCCACCCAGATCACCAACAGCCGGACCTGGGCCGTCAGCTGGCTGGCGGCCGCCCGGGCCACCCGCGAGGTGCCGGCCAGCGTCGACCGGAGAGACTTCCAGAATGCGGCCCTGGCATCCGCCGTGCACGACGCCCTGGTGGCGCTGATCCCGTCCCGCACCCAGGAACTGGATGCCGCGTTGCGCTCGACGCTGGACCGCGTTCCGGACGGGCCGGCCAAGGCGAAGGGTGTGGCGGCCGGTGCGCGCCAGGCACGGCTGGTCCTCGCTTTGCGGGAGGGCGACGGTCTCGACCCGGCTTCGGTGAACGCGCCGTTCACCGTGCCGCCGGCGGCTCCCGGCGTGTGGCAGCCGACTCCGCCCGCCTACGCCCCGGCCGCGCAGTACGGCAACCGGCTCGCCCGGCCCTTCCTGCTGGACAGCCCCGACCAGTACCGGCTGTCCGCGCCGCCCGCCCTGGACTCCGGGCGCTACCGTGCCGACCTGGCCGAGGTCCGTGCGTACGGGGCCGCACACAGCACCGTACGCACGGCGCTGCAGACCGAGACCGCCAACTTCTGGTTCGGCTCCTCACTGACGCTGTACACCGAGCCGCTGAGGGTGGCCCTGGCCCGGTCGTCACGCTCCATCCCCGCCCGGGCCGCGCTGGTGGCGCTGTTCCACGTCGCCCTGGTGGACACGCAGATCGCCACCTCCGACACCAAGTACGCCTACCTGCGCTGGCGCCCGGTCACGGCCATCCGCACCGGCACGATCGACCCCGACCCCGACTGGACGCCGCTGCACGTGACGCCGGCCCATCCCGACTACCCCAGTGGCCACAACACGTACTCGGGAGCGGCGGAAACGATCCTCACGGCGCTCACCGGGCCGCGCACCGCACCGTTCGAGCTCACCAGCCTCACCGCCCCCGGAGTGACGCGCACCTATACGGCCTGGGGGCAGTTGTCGCAGGAGAACGAGGACGCCCGCGTGTACTCCGGCATCCACACCCGCTCGGCCGACGTGGCCGGCCTCGCCCTCGGCAAGCGGGTCGCGGGGCACGCGCTGCGCAGCGCGGGGCGCCTGTTCAACGTGCTGTGAGCAACACTGCCGGCCACCCGGCGGCACAGCCCCGAACCGTTCCCTACTCGAAGGCGGCCGCCGCCTCCCGCAGTGCCTGAGCACCACCCGGGGCGAGTGCGGGCCCGGGGCGCCCGGGTGGTAAGTGACGCGCGGAGGGCGCGGCGCGGACCTGTCGGGCGGCGGCCGCGAGGAGAACGGTGCGGGTCTCGGGCGAGGGGGCCCGCGAACGGGTTTTTGTACGCGGCCGATGTGTCGTTGGCCCGTGTACAGCCGGGCAGATAGTGGGGGGCGCGAAATCCAACTTCCAGACGTCCTTCGGCTTCTCCGTGGAGAGGTTCCCACACGCCCTCGCCGGTGGCCGCCCACACCTTGCCGCCGCTGAAGCGCAGTTCGTGGATGGTGCTGGCCCATCGGCGCCTTACACGCCGAGGCGCAACATCACCGGATGTGGGGCCGGGACACTGAGTTGACAATGCCGGATATGCGTACGCCGTACGCCGCAGCGTGGGCCGGGAGTGATCCCGGCCCACGCCTCATGGGTTGGTCTTCAGCTGCTGGGGGTCAGCCGAGCAGCTTCTTCGCGAGTGTCGCGGCGTTGTACGAGCCCCATCCGGTGGTGAAGTCCCAGCCAGTGGCGGCGGAGTAGGCGCCGTTGCTGCCACTGGTGATGTCGTGGAAGCCGGTGCCGCTCGCCGTGTAGAGGGCGGGGTTGGCGAAGCCGAGGTTGGCCTTGCCGGCCGCCGCGGCCTGCTGGTTGTACAGTGCGGCGAATGCCGCCCATTCGGGCGCGGCGGCGCTGGTACCGCCGACCGAGGACCAGGAACCCTGCGAGTAGATCGAGACACCGGGACTGGGGTTGGCGTGGGCCGAGACGTCCGGCACCTGGCGGTAGCCGCCGCCGGCGCTCTTCTGCACCGCGGTCTGCCAGCTCGGGATCTTGAAGACGGAGGACTTTCCGCCGCCGCCTCCGGACCAGGCCACCTCCTTGCTCCAGGCGTTTGCGGAGGTGACGGTCAGCTTGGTGCCGCCGACGCCGGTGACGTACGGGTCGCTGGCCGGGTAGTCGACGGAGGTGCCGCCGTCGCCCGCGTCGTCCGATCCGCTGTCACCGGAGGCCGCGTAGAAGCCGAGGCCCTGGGCGGCGCCCGCCTTGAAGACGGCGTCCACGGCGTTGATGTTGGAGGTGGTGCGCGCACTCTCGGCGGCGCCCCAGCTGATCGAGGTGGTCGGGATGCCGCTGTCGACGATGGCCTGGTAGGTGTCGACCTCGCCGGCGTCGGAATTGGGGCCCTCAAAGACGGTGACGTTCGCCTTCGGGGCGATCGCGTGCAGGACCTCGATGTCGAGCTCGACCTCGACCTGCCCGTCACCGAGCGAGCCGGAGCCGCCGTCCACCTTGGACACGGTCGGGGTCGGCGACCCCAGGTTGTAGTTGTTGTCGTACTTCGTGATGTTGGACTGCTGGAAGCCGTCGAACTCGATCAGCGCGATCTTCTGGCCGCTGCCGGTGTACGTACCGGAGACGTTGTAGCCGCCCTTGAGCTGGGCCGGGGTGTAGCCGCCGCCCGGGCCGTTGTGCGGGGTGACGGTGGAGGGCGCCTGGTGGTGCCGGTGGGCGCGGTTGTTGAGGCCCGCCACGTCACTGACGAGGGAGGCGATGGCGGTCGGCAGGGTCGGCGCGGTGTCGTTGGCGTAGAACGAGCGCCCCGACGAGGCGTCCTTCCAGGTCGACAGCTTTGTGCCAAAGGCCTTCTCCAGCTGGGCGGCGGTGCCGCTGGCGTCGACCAGCAGGTTGCCCGAGTGGACGGTGCCGACGGTGAGCCCCTGCGCGCGCAGGTAGTCCTTGAGCTGCTTGACCTCGGCATCGGTCCGGCCGAAGCGGGCGGCGAACTGGCGCTTGGTCAGATAACGGCCGTAGGAACTCGACCGCGGGTTGCTGACCTTGGCGACGAAGGTGTCGAGGGCCTTGTCGTTTCTGGGGGTCAGGCTGATCGCCACCGATATCCGCTTGCCGGGAGCGACCTTGCCGGTACGGGTCACGTTCTCGTTCAGGCCCTTCAGGACATCTCCGGTGATGGCCGCGCGGGTTGAGTGCGGCTGGGCGCTGCCGGCGGCGTAGGCGGCGGGTACGGCGGCGGCGAGCAGGGCCGGCACGGTGACCAGGCCGAGCAGTTTCAGGCGTGACTTCACTGAGGTCCTCCGGAGAGTGGGGGTGGTGTCCCGGAAGCGGAACGGCTTCAACGTAGGAACATCCGCCCCACCCGCATAAGCGGGGGAACCCTTGCTTTACGTGTTAACTGCTGATGTCACGTTAACGGCGAGTGTCGAGTGTGCGGGCAGTCCGGATACTGCAGGGCTGACTAGCCGTCACTGTCGTGCCTGAGTGGTCACTTGGTCCTGGTCGCCGGAGTCCACGGCCGCCCCGGCGACGATGACGGCGACCGCCATCGCGTGGGCGAGCGCGGTGCGGGAGCGGACCCCGAGCTTGCGGTAGACCCGCGAGAGGGCACCTTCCACCGTCTTGACGCTGATGAACAGCTCAGCGGCGACTTCCCGGTTGGTGGCCCCGCCGCCGACCAGTTCGGCGATCCTCGCTTCCGTGGGGGTGAGTTCGGGTCTGCCCGCGCCCGCCTCATCGCTGCGTTCTCCGTCCAGCCGCGCCAGTTCGTCCCTGGCCCGCGCCGCCAGCGGAGCGGCGCCGATCCGTGTCGCGGTTTCCAACGCTTCGCCGAGGACCGTTCGTGCCGCGCTCTTGCGGCGCGAGCGGCGCTCGACCGTGCCGAGCGCGATCAGGGTGCGCACCAGCTCCACGGGCAACGGGAGTTGACGCAGGCGCTCCACGGCGGCACGCAGCCGTACCGCCCCCTCCTTGGGCCGGCCGAGCCCCGCCTCACGCAGCCCCTCCGCCCGCTCCAGAGCTGCCAGTACGCTGTCGGGCGCATCGCCGGTCGCACGCGCACGGGCCTCGCGGATCACGGCCCCGGCCGCGTCCGTCTCGCCGAGGACGACCAGGGCCTCGGTCAGATCGCCGTACCAGCGCAGCAGCGGCGGGTCGGCGGCGCACATGGCCTCGCCGAGTTCCATGACGCGTTGCAGTGCCTCGACCGCGGCCGCCGCCCCCCGCGGGTCGCCGACGAGCAACTCGGCCTGCCCGAGCACCGCCAGCGCACGCAGCAGGAACAACCGGTCACCGTCCGCCTCCGAAACCCGTACCGCCTGCTGGGCGAGGTGCCGGGCCTCGTCGACGGTGCCGCCGGCGGTCGCGGCCAGCGCCGCCGCATACAGCGCCGGAGCGGCCTGAACGCCCGTCTCAGCCAGGACGCGCGAGCAGCGGGCGGCGGTGTGCAGCGCCTCCCGGCACTGCCCGGAGCGCACCTGGATACGGGTCAGTGTCACCAAGGTCGCCATGACCTCTTCGACCCCGGCGAACTCGCCTATTCCCGCGAGGAGTTTGGCGACCTGCTCCCCGGCCTCGGTGACCTTGTCGGAGTCCAGGGCGAGTATCGCCCGCATCCGGATCAGTCTCCAGCTCTCCGGGCCGGCGTCGGCGCCGCCGACCAGTGCGAGCGCCTCCTCGAGCACGGCGCCGGCGGCGACCGGTTCCCCGGCCAGGGAACGCACCCGGGCGAGGGTGGCGAGGGCCCCGATCCGAGTGTCCGTGTCGCCTGCCCGGGCCGCCTGCCGGGCAGCGCGCCGGGCATGCCGGGCGGCCTCCGCCAACTCCCCACACAACAGGCCGCGTACAGCCGCCCAATGATGCAGCCACGCCTCGGCCTCCGGGTCGCCGTCGGCATCTCGGAGGCCCTCTTCGATCAGATCATGGGCACCCTCCAGCGCCTGCCCGACGTTGCGCAGCAGGATCAGCCGGGCCCGCACCCGATGCCGTGCCGAGCCCGACCCGGACAGGACGGTCTCGGCAGCCTGGCCCGCCTCTTCCCGTCGTCCTGCGTCGCACGCGTACTCGGCTGCGGCCAGCAGCCGGTCGGCGCGGTCCGCGGCACGGGCGCCGGGAGTGCGCCGGGCAGCGAGCCAGGCCAGTTCGAAGGCGGCATCAGGTGTGCCGTTGCGGCGTGCGGACTCGGCCGCGGACATCAGCGTGCGGGCAGTGGTCTCGTCCTCGTACGGGTGGGCGAGGGCGAGGTGGCGGGCCTGCTCCACGGGCTCGGGGACCGCACGGGCCAGAAGAGCGTGCGCCTGTCGGCGGCTGTGCTCCGGGGCATCGGCGTATACGGCGGCCCGGATCACCGGATGCCCAAAACGTACGATTCCGCCGACGTCGGCCGTCGCCACACCGAGTCGTTCGGCCTGCGCGAGGTCAGCGCCGGGGTCATGGAGCCCGGCGGCACGCAGCACACTGAGGCTGGGGTGGGCGGCGGCGCTCGTGACCAGGAGGGTGCGCCGCGCTGTTTCCGGGAGCCTACGCACCTGGTCCAGCAGCTGGGTACGAAGCCTTCGGGGCACGGGAAGGGTCCGGCCGAAGCCGACGGCCGCTGCGTCACGCGGAGCTGCCCGCCCCAACTCCAGTGCGTACCACGGGTTTCCGGCCGCGGCGTCCTGGATCGCCCGCAGCACCGCCGGTGGCAGGTCGGCACCGATGGCGGTGCGCACGAGGTGTGCCACCTCGCCGTCCGCCAGCGGCGGCACAGGAAGTTCGACGGTGCCCGGCGGGCAGCAGCCCAGCCGTTCGGGCTGCTCGCCGTCGGCCACTCGCTCGGAGGCCACCACCCGTATGCCGAGGCCCTTGACGCGCCGTACAGCGAAGGCAAGCACCTCGGCGCTCGGCCCGTCGAGCCACTGGAGGTCGTCGATGACCAGCAGAACGGGCCCGGTGGTGGCGAGGGCTCGCAGCACTTCGAGGACGGCGATGCGCACCGCGAGCCGACTGCGGTCGTCGACCGGTTCCCGGCCGCGTAGTAGGGCCGCCCTCAGTGCCGCCCGGGGCTCGGGCGCCAGGGCCTCCTGGAAACTCTCCGGCACCCCTGCGAACAGGTCGATGAGGCCGATGAACGGGAGCCGGGCGTCCTCCTGAGCCGGCGAGCAGTGAAGCACCGTGCCGGCCGGCAGGGCATGCGCGGTCAGGGACGTCATGAGGGCAGCCACGAGCGTGGACTTGCCGATCCCCGCCGGACCGTGGAAGAGCACTCCGGGACGGGTGGTCAACTCGATCTGGGCGGATTCGAGCAGCTCGTGGCGACCGGTCAATGACCGTGCGCCCACGACAGACGCCCGCCCGTTGCCCTGGGGAGGGCACGCGTGATCTTGGTGCACGCTGCGCCCAGTGACCGGCTACAACCCGAGCAGAGTGCCAGGCCATTGGCTCGACGAGTGCAGCAGGTCCCAGGGCGTTGCAGCATGTGTTCATGACAACGTCCGCGGAATCGCCGTGTCAATGACGTCCGTCACGCCGCCTGTTCGTCAGGTCCTGACGGCACGAGCGGGACGCGTGTCGGTATGCGGCCGACACCGTGTGTCGCCCGGGCCTGGCCAGGTGCTAACCAGCGACCGTGGCATGATGGTCGCCCGTGAAGCTGCGCTTTGCCTATCTGGCCGCTACCAGCACCTTCGCAGCGCTGCTCCACGGTGGTACGAGCAGCGGAAGTGCCTACAGCACGGTGCTGAATGTCAAGTGTCGGTAGTCCGAGCCGCTGTGGGGCGGGAGCCGACGCCCGCCCCACGCGTACTCGTCACCCAAGGACGGCAATCGCAAAGGCCGTGGACGACGCGATAGCAGCAGGCGCGCAGTTCGCCCGACGCATCATGGACAGCCGTCCGAACGACGAGGAGTTCGCGGTCTAGGTCAATGAACGCTGTTCTGTGTGGGGCATAGACCGTGAGGTTCTGCTCACGCAGGTCCAAGGAGTCGTGCTCGCGATTGTCACCGCACCCGACGAAGTTGGTACGGACGAGGCGGGGTCAGGAGGCAACGGCGACCCGGTGGTCGGCGGTGAAGGCGCGTCCGGCGACCAGTTCGGACTCGCGTCCGTCCGGCCCGACGGGTACGTCACCGATCAGAGTGACCCGGTGCAGACGCCGTTCGACGGTCAGGTGGTCCAGGTCGCGCGGGGCGAGGTGGGCGGTGGCGCGGTTGTCCCAGAAGGCAACATGTCCGGGCTCCCAGCGGAAGCGCACCGTGTACTCAGGGCGAGTGATCTCGGCATAGAGCAGGTCGAGGATGCGCTTGCTCTCACTCGGAGTGACGTCCACGATGTGGCTGGTGAAGCCAGGATTGACGAACAGCGCACGCTCCCCGGTCTCCGGGTGCACCCGCACCACAGGGTGCACGGCCACCAGCAGGTTGTCGTTAATGCGGCGGGCGTACTCGCTGTCGCCGTCCACCGGCCTGCTGCCGCCGTAGCGGTGTTCGGCACGAAGGGTGTCCACGAAGGCGCGGACAGGGGCGGACAGGCCCTCGTACGCGGCGACGAGGTATCGATATCGGCGCCGATGTGACCGGCGACGGGGCGGACGGAGAGCGTGCTCATACGGGCGGTGTCCTTTCGGGCCATATCTGGACGGGGCCACGGCGGCGCCAGGCATGTGCGGCGTCACCCCGCCGATCACTTGCTCGTAGACCTGGAAGAGGGCGACTTGGCGCTGCCGCGCAGGGAGCGAGGGAAGAATGCTGTGCCTGTCAACGCCGCGGCGCGGTCACGAAGACGGGCCTCGGCGGAATGCCGGTCGGCGGGCGCAACAGCCCAGTCCGGCTGCGGAGACCACGCTTGCCCCGCCGCACCGGCGGGACCCGGTCGTCATCCGGGGCACCGCGCCGGGCGCCGTTGTCGAGCTTCCGGCGAACCTTCGCCGCCAGTGCGGGCTGAGGCCAAATGCCTCTCCCGTGGATTTCGTTCATCGCCTTCTTCACATCACGCAGTCATGGTGACGTTGCAGTGACGCTCTAAGCGAATAATTCCGGGAAATGCCGTACAAGATCCTGCCGGGTTACTGAAGAGCGGTCCTACGGCCTGCAAGGAGGTCGGCTTTGTATCGTCAGTCGCAGCGCGTGACGAAGAACCATTCCAGGGACGACGCGTTCCACCGGAACGGCAGTTCTGAGGTGCCTGAGGCGGTGCTCGATGTGCTGAAGCGACCAGGCATGATCTTGGATCAGGAAGTCCGGTTGCCCTTTGAAGCCCGATGGGGACACGACTTCAGCCGGGTGAGGGTCCATTCCGATGAGGCTGCGGACAGGGCAACACAGTCGATCGGTGCGCAGGCATTCACGCTGGGATTAGATATCGCATTCGCAAGGGGCGCGTACGCTCCTGACACCAGTGAGGGCAGCGATCTACTCGCCCACGAACTGGCCCACGTGATACAGCAGCGCGGTTCCCCCTCTCCCGCCCAGCGTATCGGCCCCATCAGCTCTCCTGCCGAGAATGTTGCCCAATCTGCGATCAACAGCGGCGAACTGACACACTGTTTCGATACAGTTGGCACGGTCCAGCGCCAAGGCGTCCCTGACGCCGGCCCACTGGAATCAGGCGCGGAGGGGATCACAGACGCGGGCGAGACATTGCCTGGAGGTGTGCCTCCCACCGCCGAGGAGATCGAAGCGAACCGGCTGCGCGCCAACGCTCCTGAGCTAATGGAGGATCAGGATCTCGGGCCGGCATACGACCAGGCACTCCTCGATCGGGACGACGCACGGTGCGCCGCGATACTCGATCAGATCCGGAATCGGGACGGTGGATACGGCGGGATAGGCGTGGGCCTGCCGAGTGCCATCCCCAAAGGGGCACTGGGTAACGTCCTCCTCACGCCGGACGTGGCGCTATCCATGATCGAGAACATGGTGGCAGGAAAACCTCCGTTCCGGCCGGAGCTCGGAGTCGGAGGAGCTTCTTGGTTCGTGACGGAAGGGACTCCTTATACAGGGGTTGGTCCTGAGTCCGGCGTCGCGATGCAGATCGATCTGATGGACAGTGAGGGTGGCCTCGTTTATCAGCAGGCAGACCTCGACCGGATTTACCTTGAGGAGGCAGCACAAGCGCAGCCCACCGTGGAGACCCAGGTACGGGAACAGTTCCGCGTAAGCACCGGCAGGGACGCGGCGTCCGCATTGTCCAAGGCCCTGCGCGACAAAATTGCCCACCATTTGGATCGCCTTGCACAGCGGCGCATGTGGGAGCGCATCGGCCGTGAAGTTGCCGGCTCGGCGCGAAAGGTCGGCGAGGTCGTATTAGAGGCTGGTGGGCGCTTCTCAGCGACAGCGGGCAGGTTCAAGGTCATCGCGGATGCAGCGAAGATCCGGGTGCGGGGAGGCGTTGCGGCACTTCTCCGTGCAGTGGAGAAGTCGGGGCTGGCACGCCCTGCTCCGTCTCTCGCTGCCTCGGCCGAAGAACTCGCGCGGACCATGAAGCTCGCCGGCCGGGTACGGACGGTATTCCGAGTCGGCGGCAAGATCCTCATTGTCGTCGCAGTCGCGGCTGACATCGTTGAAATCATTCTCGCCGAGGATCACTTGGAGGCCCTGGTGGTCTCCGCCTCCGGATGGGCGGGCGCAACAGCTGGTTCAGCAGCCTTCACTGCCATGTGGACTCCAGCCGACGTCGCCGGCCCGTGGGCTTGGGCCGCACATGGAGTCGGTGTTCTTGTCAGTGGCGCGATAGGCTATTGGGTTGGCTCTTCGGTCACGCGATACGTGTACCGACTTGTCGTCACGTCACGTCGCCAGGTTCGGGAGGAGACGCCGTAACGCACCGGAGCCGTCGTGACTCGTCAGTGGCAACAGCGGCTGACGCAATGAGCCGAGTTGTCGGTGGGTGATGAGGCAGCAGGCGAGTTTGAGGAACGCTTCGTGGATGTCAGCTCGTCGTTCCCACCGGATGCGCAGACGTCGGAAGCCGTGCAGCCACGCGAAACTCCTCTCGACGACCCAGCGGTAGGTGCCCAGTCCCGTGCCGTGCAGGGTGCCGCGGCGGGCGATGGCGGGCACGATGCCGCGGGCGCGGACCTGGTCGCGGTAGATGTCGTGGTCGTAGCCGCGGTCGGCGAACAGCGAGTCCGGCTTGCGGCGGGGACGACCGACCCGGCCGCGGACCGGCGGGATCGCGTCGAGCAGGGGCAGGAGCTGGGTGACGTCGTTGCGGTTGCCGCCGGTCAGCAGGACCGCGAGCGGGGTGCCGTGCCCGTCGGTGATCAGATGGTGCTTCGAGCCGGCCCGGCCCCGGTCGACCAGCGACGGGCCCGTGTGCTGCCCCCTTTTAACGCCCGAACGTGCGAGGAGTCGACCACGCAGCGGGACCAGTCCAGTCGCGAGGCCGCGTTCAGTTCGGACAGCAGGACCTCGTGCAGCCGCTGCCACACGCCGGCCTCGTTCCAGTCCCGCAGCCTGCGCCAGCACGTCATGCCCGACCGGAAGCCCAGCTCTTTGGGCAGGTACTCCCACTGGATCCCGGTGTGCAGCACATACAAGATCCCGCAGAGCACGTCCCGGTCAGGCAACGGCTTGCGGCCCGGGTACCGGAACCTGCGCTCACGCTGCGGCAGCAGCGGCTCCAAGTGATCCCACAGCTCATCCGACACGATCCACGGCGACATCCCCACACCGGACCGAACGCTCAACTCCGGCCCCGGACACCGCAACCAGGAGCGATCCACCTCATTGTGTTAGCCGCTATTAAGGAGCTGGAGACGAAGGTAAAGGAACTTCTCTCCCGGCACCCTCAGGCGCCCATCGTCCTTTCCATGCCCGGATTCGGCGGAGTTCTCGCGGCCGAACTTTTCTCAGCGATCGGCGACATTTCACGGTCCGCGACCGCTGGCCGGCTCGCTGTGGCATCAGGAATGGCCCCCGTCTCCCGTGACTCTGGATCAAACACCGGAAACCGCCTGCGCCCGACCCCGTACAGTCGTCCCCTCCAGCGGGCATTTTTGCCCATTAAGAGTCTCAAGCGCCACCGGGCCGTGGCCAAGAGGTACGAACTTGCCGTCCGTTACGAGGCGACTGTGCTGGTCGCAGTCCTCAACGAGTGACTGTGACCAGCACTTTTCCAGTCAGAACCTAGGAGCGGATGAGCGTGCGGGCTTGCTCGATCCACCCCGACACGGCCTTGGCACCGCAGCTCTCGGCGACCGACTGGGCTTCGTCGAGGTGGCGGAACGCCGCCGATGAGTCGCCGGTTTCGGCCGCGAGGTAGGCCAGTGCCACCAGACCGGCCGCTTCTCCGGCCCTGAAGCCGATCTCTCGGCGCAGTGTCACCGATTCGGTCAGCCGCTCGCGGGCCTGGTCGAAGTGGCCTGCGTCCTTGTCTGCGAAGCCGAGATGGCGAATCGCGTAGGACATTGTCATCCGGTCGTCGACGGATTTCGCCAACGCGTACGACCGCTCGAAGTACGGCCTGCCGGTGGCGCCGTCGCCCTTGACCACCTGATGCCAGCAGCCGACCCAGAACAACGCGTCCGCCTCACCCGACGCGTCCCCCAGACGTTCGTACAACTCGGCCGCGCGCTCGAACAGCACCAGTTCCTGGCTGTTCTCCTCGCGGTCGTTCAGAAAGCGCACGTGCAGTACCTTGCCCCGCCCCATGGAAAGCGGCGCCTCGACCGCGTCCAGCACGTCATCGGACCGCTCCAGCGCGGACGTGTCCCCGCCGAACATCGCCGCTTCGAACAGCTCTCCCGCACGTTCGATCCAGTCCTGCCCTCGCATACTTCAACCCCTCCCCGTTGGACGATGGCAGCGCTGAGGCTATCTCCCTGCCCCCGGGGGAGACGGGAATTTCGCGGCCAGCGCGGCCAGCTCCTCCAGCAGTTCGACGGACAGACCGTTCACGGACATCGGCATCGACTTCACGTCGGCACCCTCGGGGCCCACACCGGCCACGGCAAGCGACATGCCCTCAGCGTCCTCGATCAGGTGATCCGCTGACGTGCTCATCAGGTGACTCCTTCGTGGAAGTACACACCTGATTCATGACACTCCCCGTTCGTACGCGGGGGGCGGGTGTGTCTGAAAGATCGTGTAAGTCCGTGACGTGACAGGCTGGCCGGGGTCCGGTGTAGGGCCTTGACCAGCCGGGACGGACGGATATGGCAGACAACGAGAACCCGGCTGTGGAGCCGGTCGA
>NZ_JAUYWJ010000044.1:0-50024 GCF_032656585.1 Streptomyces herbicida | reverse complement strand
GCAGGCCCTGCTCGCGCTCGCCCGCCGCAGGCTGAACGTCCTGTGGGCGATGATCCGTGACGGAGAGTGCTATCAAGGTTCACCTCCCGTCACAAGAGCGGCTTGACATCACGATTGGGATGTCCTTCCTCTGCGCCCTGCCGCAGACTCGGCGCCCTACCGGGCGACGACCGTGCGGAAAATGGCGAAGGACGATGCTCCCCGAGGCCGGAGCCGCGCGCATCGGGGAAACTACGTAATGGCGGTACGCGACCGACCGCCGGGGTTGGGGACTCGTACGGGTCTGGGGGGCTTTCGGTGCCCCCGCGGCACCTGTGGGTCAGTGCCCGACTTCAGTGTTGACCGGGGAAAATTGATCGACGGGGGCGCGCATGGTGCCTGTGGGGGTGGGCGAGCGTGACACAACTGGTGGGCAGATCATCGGAACTCGCACGGCTGGACGGCCTGCTCTGCGGGCTGGGGCAGTCCGGGGTGCCGGCGGTCGTCGACCTCGCCGGTGAGCCCGGGATCGGGAAGAGCCGGTTGCTCGGCGAGATGTGCGCGCGGGCCCGGTCGGCCGGTTTCACCGTGCTGCGCGGCCGGGCCACGGAGTACGAACAGCACGTTCCCTTCCAGGCGTTCACCGACGCGCTCGCCGATGCCGGCCCAGACCTCGCCGAGGCGGACTCGGTGCTGCACGGCCTCCGGCACACACCGCCCGATGCGTCCGGCGCAGGCGCCGCCGCCCGCTTCGGGCTGCACCGCACGATCACGGCGTTTCTGACTCGGCTGGGCGAGCACGGCCTGGTGCTGGCCATCGACGATCTGCACTGGGCCGATCCCGCGTCGCGGGAACTCGTGGACCATCTGATCCGGCACCCCGCGCAGGGCCGGGTCCTCCTCGTCGTGGCACGGCGGGCCCGGCAGACGCCGACGTCCCTGACGGCGGCGCTGACCCGCGGTGCCGACAGCGGAGCCGTGCTCCATCTCGCCCTGGAGCCGCTTCCCGAGCAGGAGTGCATCCGGGAACTGGCCCCCGACGTACCCGACGACCGGGCCAGGGAAATGTACGCGGCCAGTGAGGGCAACCCTCTCTATCTGCTCTCACTGCTGCACGCCTACCGCACCGGTGCTCCGCTGCCCGGTGTCACCGCCCCCGCCGACGCGACGAGCACCGTCGGCGTGCCCGGCGGGCTCGCCGCACTGCTCCTCGACGAGCTGACCACGCTGACGGAGACACAGCGGTGTGTCGTCGACGCGGTGGCCACGCTCGGCGACCATGCCACGACCACCATGCTGTCCGTGGCGACCGGGCTCGCGGTCCAGGAGGTCGAGGAGCAGACAGGGGCGATGGCGGTGCGGGACGTGCTGCGTCCCGGGGCGGGCGGCCGGTGGGCGCTGCGTCACCCGGTGGTGCGGGCACTGGTCTACGAGAACATCGCGCCGGGGCGGCGTGCCGAGGTGCATCGCCGCGCCGCGCAGGAACTGGCCGAAGCCGGGGCGTCCGTCACCGAGCGGGCCCACCATGTCGCACGGGCGATGACGGGCTGGGACTCCAGAGCGGCGGCCGTACTGACCGAGGCCGCGGCACAGTTCGCGTCGACCGCGCCGGGCACCGCCGCCCATCTGCTGGGCATCGTGCTCGGCCGGATGCCCGACACACCCGACCTGGTGCGGCAGCGTGGCGAGATCGTGCTGGCACGCGCCCGGGCTTTGGGTGTCAGCGGCAACCTCCGGGAGAGCCGCAACCTGCTGCACTCCGTGATAAGGACGTCGGGCAAGGACCATCCCGAACTGCGCACGGAGGCCGTGGCCCAGTGCGCCGTCATGGAGCGGCACCTGGGCCACTCCCCCGAGGCCACCGCACTGTTGCGCCGCGAGCTGTCCCGCCATCCGGGCCCGTCCCCCGCCCAGGCGGTCTCCCTCAGGCTGGCCCTCGGCATGTCCGCCCTGCTCACGACGTCCTATCCGCAGGTACGCGCGGAGGTCGCGGAAGCCGTGGACATCGCGCGCTCCGACGACGACCCCACGAGTGAGGCGGCGGCCCTGGCGCTGGCGGCCCTGGGAGAGGCGTACGAGGGCGAGACGGCAGCGGCCGCCCGGTTCGCCGACGCCGCCCGTCACATCACGGACGCGCTGACGGATCCCGATCTCACGGACCTGTGCGAGCCGTTGGTCTGGCTGTCCTGGGCGGAAGCCCTGCTGGAGCGTTACACCGATGCCGAACGGCACATCACCAGAGGGCTCGACATCGCCCGCCGGGGAGGTCAGCTCCATGTCCTTCCGCACCTGCTGACGAGCAGGGCCTTCGTGCACATCGGCACCTGTCGCCTGCCGTCCGCGCTGGAGGCTGCCGAGGAAGCGGAGTCCATCGCGCGGGCAGCGGGCAGCGGTGACCTCCTGGCCTTCACCCTCGCCATCAAGACGCTGGCGCTGCTGCTGACCCGCCCCCTGGGGGATCCGGAGGCCCTGTCCACCGGTGAGGAGGCCGTCGCCCTGGCCAGCGGCACCAAGGGCTGGTGGTCCGCCCTGGCCTGGTGCATGCTCGGGCACGCGGCGTACGCGAGCGGCGACCCACACCGCGCCCAGGAGGCGATCACGACGGCGGGCGGCGGCCCTGAACTGCCCCTGCTGCAACCCTCGATCCGTCCTGGCCAGCTGGACACCCTGGCCAACGCCGCGCTCACCGCCGGTGACGTCGACCGGGCCGCTCGCTGGGCCTCCCAGGCGGCGCGGGAGGCAGGCCACCTCGGTCTCGGCGGGCAGCGCGCGGCCGCGCTGCGGGCCGAGGCGGCGCTGGCCGAGCACCGCGGTGACATCGCCAAGGCCGTGCGCCTCCTCGACACGGCCGTACAGGAGTACGCCGAGTGCGGACAGACCCTGTGGGAGGCGTACTCCCTGCTGCGCACGGCGCCCCTGGCACGGCGCACCGGACAGGGATCGCGCGCGGCCGCGATGTGGCAGCGGGCCCACCGGATCGCCGTAGGCGGCGGCGCGCGTCTGCTCGTCGACTTCGCCGAGTTGATACGCCCTGAGGTGATGGCGGAGACACCGGCCGTGCCGGCGCAGCTGGCCGAACTGACGGCACGTGAGCTCGAGGTGGCGGGACTGGTGGCGCAGGGCCTGAGCAACCAGGACATCGCCGCCCGGCTCCATCTCAGTCGACGCACGGTCGAGACCCACTTGTCCTCGGTCTACCGCAAGGCCTCCGTGTCGTCCCGTTCGGCACTGGCCGGTCTCATGACACGCGCGGGGCTGGGAGCCACGTCCTGAGCGTTCGGCGGCGGAACGCTCGCGTCGCCCAGGAACGCTCGCGTCGCCCAGGAATACGTAGCCGGTTACGTGTTTCCACCGAGGCCGCCCCGCGGGCCACACGTCTACGTTCGGGGAGTCGGACGACGTGAGCCGTGGCGAGGGGACCGAGTGAAGCACAGGACCGGTGGTGGGCAAGGGAGTTGGGTGACCCTCCTGGTGGTGGGGAGTCTGCTCACCGGTTGTGCGGGCGGCTCGGCGGGCGCGGGCAAGGGGGCGGACAACTCTCCCTCCCGGTCGGCCGGGTCGCCCTCGCACGGCGGCTCGCCGGGAACCGGAGCGAGCTCTTCGAGCGGCTCGGGCACCGCTTCCGTCTTCACACCCGACGCGGCTCTCGTCCCCAGGACCTCGGCGGACGGGCAGAGGCTCGCCGACTCCGTCGTGCTCGCCCCGGGCGACTGGGGCCGGGGCTTCGTCGCGCAGAGCCCGGCCTCCAGCGCTCCGGGGACCTGGGCCGTGCTGGACGGCCGGTGCCGCTGGGAGCGGGAGAAGCTCCCGCACGGGGTGCTGGCCAGTGTGTCCCGGTACAGCCGACTGCCCGGTGACAAGGACAAGGGTCCGGTCAAGGTTACGGCCGCCGCCACCGTGCACGCCTCGGTTCTCAGTGCCGACGACCAGCTGAGCACCACCCTGGAGGAGGTGCTGCGCTGCCCCGAACAGCAGCCGCGCAGCGACGAGAAGATCATGGGACTGAGGTCGCTCAGCGTGTCCCAGCAGCAGTACGCCGACGACTCCGTTCTTGAGGACGGAAAGTTCGTCGCGCGCAGCGGAGAGACCCAGCCGTACCGGTGGATGGTCGCCCGCCTCGGCACGGTCGTCGTGGCCGTCTCCGTGACCGGCGGAAAGGGACACACCCAGCAGGAGCTGAGTCAACTGGGTGACAACGCCCTGGCGCAGCTGCTGCTGCGCGTCCAGCAGCGGCTGAAGGGGAAGTGATGGAACCGCTCCGTACGTCCGACCCGGCCAGGCTGGCGGACCATCGGCTGCTCGGTCGGCTCGGCGCCGGTGGCATGGGTGTGGTGTACCTGGCCCGTTCGGCCGAGGGCGCGCTGCTGGCGCTGAAGGTGATCCAGGCCGAGTTCGCCGAGGACGCCGACTTCCGGGAGCGGTTCCGGCGGGAGGCGGACACGGCGCGCCGGGTCACCAGCCCGTGGGTGGCCGCGCTCGTGGACGCGGACACGGAGGCGGCGGCGCCTTGGCTGGCCACCGCCTTCGTACCGGGGCCCTCGCTGGGCGAGGCCGTCGCGGCGCACGGGCCGTTGCCCACGGGGACCCTCCGGGTACTGGGAGCCCGACTCGCCGAGGCACTGCGGGAGATCCACGCGGTCGGTCTGGTGCACCGGGACGTCAAGCCGGACAATGTGCTGCTGGCGCTCGACGGTCCACGGCTGATCGACTTCGGTGTGGCGCGTGATCCGGAGGACACCGCGCTCACGTCGACCGGCATCGTGGTCGGCAGTCCCGGCTTCCTGTCACCGGAACAGGCCCAGGGCGGACGGGACCTGGGTCCGGCCGGCGACATCTTCTCGCTCGGCTGTGTACTGGCCTACGCGGCCACCGGCCGCCCTCCGTTCGGCACCGGCACACTCGACGCGCTTTTGTTCCGCACCGTGCACGACGCACCGGACCTGGAAGGGGTTCCGGACGAGCTGGCCGAGTTGGTGAGCCGCTGCCTGGAGAAGGACCCACAGCTGCGGCCCACGGCGGAGGCGCTGTCGCGGGCCATCGAGGCCGGCACTTCACCTCCCGACCCACGAGAGATCCTGCGGGCGCGCCCGCGGTCCCCGGAGGTCTCCGATGCGCGGCCTGCGATGCCCGCTGGTGAAATCACCGGTGATGAAACCACCTGGCTGCCCGAGCCGTTGGTCCGGTTGATCGCCGAACGCTCGGCCGCGGGGCTCGCGTTGCCCGGCATCGACGACACCGAGGTGGACGCGGCAGGGGACGTCTCTGCCGCCACGGTCGACGCGGCCGCACCGGCGCGGAGCCGTGGCGTCGGCCGACGCAGATTCCTCGTGCTCGCCGGTGGCGCGGCGGCTGTCACGGCGGGGGGCGGCGTGGCTGCCTGGGCGGCGTTCTCCGGAGCCGGGAAGGGTTCCGGCTCGGCCGCGGCGGGGTCCCGTCCCGTACACACCATCGGGCTGCACGCCGACCTGAGCGGTGATCACAAGGCGGTGGGCCGGGCTCAGGAGCGGGGGCTTCGGCTGGCTGCGGAGGAGTTCAACTCCCTTGCGGACAGGCCCTTCACGCTCGCCGTGAAGACCGCGGACGACGGCGGCGATCCCACCAAGTCGGCCGCCGCTGCCGGGCGCCTGGTCGCCGACCGCAGCGTCCTGGCCGTGATCGGGCCCACCACGGACGCCACCGCCCGGGCCTCGCTCGCCACGTACGACACCGGGTTGCTGCCCGTCATAGCGGTGTCGCCGGGTGCCACGGTGCTGCAGCTGCTGGGCAGCCGGACCTTCCTCCAGGCCCGCCCCACCGACACGATCCTGCCGTTCTACCTCAGCGCGTATCTGCGCGGCACCGCGAAGTCCCGCACGATCGGCATCGTCGACGACCGGGCGGCCGACGCCTACGCGTGGGAGATCAGCAGCACACTCAGCAACATCCTGCGCGAGGCACGACAGCCCGCCGTGCCGAAGGTGGTCAGCGCGTTGCGGACCGACTTCGGGCCGACCCTCGACGCGCTCCTGAAGGGCGGTGCGGACTCCCTGGTCTTCGCCGGTTACCACGACCGTGCCGCGCTGCTGGCCCGGGAGCTGAAGGACCGTGGCTTCCGGGGAGCCCGGACCGCCGCACAGGGCGTGCTCGACTCCCGCTTCCTGTCCGCTGCCGGCGACGCGGCCGAGGGCTGGGTGCTCGTCGCCCCGGTCATGGACGCCTCCGTGGCTCCCCGGGCCAAGGTGTTCGCGGCCGCGTACCGCAGGCGCTTCGGTGCCCGGCCGGAGCCGTACGCCGTCGAGGCCTACGACGTGGCGGGCCTGGCCGTGAAGACGCTGAGCGGCCTGCACGCCAAGGGCGTCACCCGCGAGAACCTGACGACCGCGCTGCGCTCGGCGAAGTACAAGGGCATCACGAAGAACTTCGCGTTCCAGCAGAAGACCGGGGCCCTGGTCGTCGACGGCGGCGGGGTCTACCTGTGGAAGGTGATCGGCGGCCGGTTCCGGTACCAGGGCCCGGCGCCGTACCAGGTGTCCTCCTGATGGGGCGTTGATGGAGCCGTTGCGCGGCTCCGACCCGGCCATGATCGCGGGCTACCGCCTGCTGCGCCGGCTGGGCGCGGGCGGTATGGGCGTGGTCTACCTGGCGCGGTCCGGCGCAGGCGCGCCGGCCGCGCTGAAGGTCATCCGCGCATCGCACGCGGACGACGCGGGCTTCCGTGCCCGTTTCCGCCGTGAGGTGCAGACCGCGGGCCGGGTCACCAGTCCCTGGGTGGTGCCGCTGCTCGACGCGGACCCGGACGCCGAGTCGCCGTGGCTCGCCACGGCGTTCGTGCCGGGTCCCTCGCTGGCGGAGGCGGTCGAGGCGTGCGGCCCGCTGCCGCGGGACTCGGTCCGGTATCTGGGAGCCCGCCTCGCCGAGGCGCTGGACGCCGTGCACGCGGCCGGTCTGGTGCACCGGGACGTCAAGCCGGGCAATGTGCTGCTCGCACTCGACGGCCCGCGCGTGATCGACTTCGGTATCGCCCGGACGCCGGAGGACACCGCCCTCACCGCCAGCGGAGCGGTGGTCGGCTCCCCCGGCTTCCTCTCCCCCGAGCAGGCCCAGGGAAGGGGCAGGGAGATCGGGCCGGCCAGCGACGTCTTCTCGCTCGGCTGTCTGCTGGCGTTCGCCGCGACGGGGGAACGCCCTTTCGGGCGGGGCTCAGCGGCCGACGTGCTGGTGCGTACGGTCTACGAGGAGCCGGATCTCGACGGCGTCCCGGCTCGGTTGCTGCCCCTGCTGCGGGACTGCCTGGCGAAGGACCCGCGCTCCCGTCCCACCGTGACGGAGGTGCGGCGGACCCTGGCCGGAGCGCTGCCGCACGGCGAACACCTCGGGGGCGAGGGCTGGTTGCCGGACCCGCTCACCCGTCTGATCGCGCGCCGCTCGACCGCCGTACTCGCCCTGCCCGCCGTCGAGGCGACCGAGGTGGCCGGGGTACCGCCCGTCGACAAGCCGTCCCCCGCCACGGAGCAAGCCCCGACGGAAGCTCCCAAGGGCTCGGCGCGGCGGCGCTTCCTGGTGCTGGGTTCGGCCGCCGGGGTCCTGGCGGCGGGCGGTACGGCGGCCTGGTGGACGGCGGCGCATCGTCCCGGCCGTGCCTCGACGCAGCGCACGCGCGGCCGACTTGAGCGGCTGGTCATCGCGCTGCAGGCCGACCTCAGCGGAAGCAACCGGGTGGCGGGCCGCGCCCAGCAGAACGGCGTCCGCCTCGCCGTCGAACACCACAACTCCCGCACCGGCCGCCCCTTCGACCTGACCCTGCAGGTCCACGACGACGCGGGCAGCACGGCCCGGGCGACGCGGCTCGCACGGCAACTGGCGGACGACGACCGGGTCCGCGCGGTGATCGGGCCGACGACCGACGCGTGTGCGAAGGCGGTCCTCGACCGCTACCGGCAGGCGCTGCTTCCCATGGTCTCGGTGTCGGTCGGACTCGACGGCGTCGACGCCTCCGTCTACCGGGGCTACGCGGCAACCCGTCCCACCGACGGGCTCCTGGCGGCGCCCGTCGTCGCCTACCTCGCGCGCTCCGTCCGGGCCCGCAAGACGGTGCTGATCGACGACGCGGCCGAGGGCGACTTCAGCTGGGAGATCTGCACGCGCGTCAGCGAGGCCATGCGTTCCGGGCCGCACACCACCACCCGGCGCACGCTCGCCGCGGGGGCCGATTCGGCCGCCGACTTCCGTGCCCTGGCGGAGAAAGTGACCGAGTCCGGGGCGGACGCGGTGGTGTTCGGCGGAGGATTCGCGCGCGCCGCGAAGCTGGCCCGCGCGCTGCGAACCGCGGGCTACTCCGGTGCGCGGCTGGCCACCCAGCGCGCTCTCGATTCCCGATTCCTCACCGCGGCCGACGCCGCCGCCGAGGGCTGGGTCTTCTCCGCCGCATTTCTCGATCCGACCCGGGTGGCCGCCGCGAAGTCCTTCGTGACGTCCTACCGTCGACGTTTCGACGGCGCCTCTCCCCCTTGGTACTCCGCCGAGGCCTATGAGGCGACGCTCTTCGTGGCCCGCGTCATGGCCTCGCTGGGCGCATCCCACGCGGAACGAGGTGCGATCGTGAACCGGTTGCGCGTCACCGACTATCGCGGAATCACCAAGCGGCTGCACTACACGTCATCGAGCACGTACTACAACACGGACGGCCTGTATCTCTTCCGGGCCTCCGCGGGACGCTTCCGCTGGCTCGGTCAGTACCAGGACGCCACCGCCTGACTCAGCCGCCCAGGTCGCTCGCGTCCCGCCGCTGCCCTGCCGGGCACTGGCAGTCGGGGCAGAGCTCGAACCGGCCGTCGTTGACAACGCTTCCCCAGCCGCGGCAGGTGTCGCAGTCACGGGCGAGGGTGATGTTGACGAGCAGGGCGGGAGCATGGGGGTGGGCTCCGTGGAACATGCTGCGGGCTCCGGGGGTAGGGGACTCGCGTAGAAAAAATATTACATAGTTCGCATACATATTCAATAGGCGCGGAGCTTACGAAGCCCTTCGCGCCGTCACGCACCGCCCGGAAGCTGCTGCTCCGTCCAGATCGTCTTGCCGGCGGCGCTGCGCCGGGTGCCCCAGCGCTGCGCGAGCTGCGCGACCAGGAAGAGGCCTCGCCCTCCCTCGTCCGTGCTCGCGGCCCGCCTGAGGTGCGGGGAGGTGTTGCTGGCGTCCGAGACCTCGCAGATCAGAGCCCGCTCGTGAATCAGCCGCAGGCTGATCGGGCCGAACGCGTGCTTGATCGCGTTGGTGACGAGCTCGCTCACGATCAGCTCCGTGGTGAAGGCCAAATCGTCGAGACCCCACACGGCCAGCTGCCGCTCGACGTCGTTGCGCACCACATGAACGGCCGAAGGGTCGGCGGGGACGTCCCAGTAAGCCACCCGGTCGGGACTCAGCGCGTGCGTCCGCGCGATCAGGAAGGCCACGTCGTCACGCGGGCGGTCCGGCAGCAGGGTGCGGACCATGATGTCGCAGATCTCCTCGAGCGGCCGGTCCGGGTGCGCGAGGGTGAAGCACAGGCGTTCCATGCCGACGTCGACGTCCCGGTCCGACGCCTCGATCAACCCGTCGGTGTAGAGGGCGATGATGCTCCCCTCCTCCACCGCGATCTCGGCCGACTCGAAGGGCAGGCCACCCAGCCCCAGCGGCGGTCCGGCGGGGATGTCGGGGAACTCGACCGGCTCGGTCAGATGGGCGATCGCGGGGCTGGGGTGCCCTGCGCGGGCCACGACTATGGTGCGGGCGACCGGGTCGTAGATCGCGTACACGCAGGTCGCCCCGACCACCGTGGGCCCCTCCACGGCCGCCTCGGCCTCGTCCGACAGGCGTACGACCAGGTCGTCGACGTGGGTCAGCAACTCGTCCGGGGGAAGATCCAGATCGGCCAGCGTCTGGACGGCGGCCCGCAGCCGCCCCATGCTCGCCGCGGCGTGGAGCCCATGGCCCACCACGTCACCCACGACGAGCGCGACCCTGGCACCCGAGAGCGGGATGACGTCGAACCAGTCACCGCCCACCCCGGACTCGATGTCGGCCGGCAGATAGCGGAAGGCGACCTCGACCGCGTTGAGCTCGGGCAGGTCGGGCGGCAGCAGGCTCGTCTGCAGGGTCAGCGCCGCCTGGCGCTCCCGGGCGAAACGTCTGGCGTTGTCGACGCACACCGCGGCTCGCGCCACCAGCTCCTCGACGAGGAGCAGATCGTCCTCGTCGAAGGGGTCGGGATTCTTCCAGCGCAGCAGGGTCACCATGCCCATCGTGATGCCGCGTGCCCGCAACGGAACCACCAGGTGCGTATGCACGCCCAGGCGGATGAGCCTGTTCCAGCGCACGGGGTCGTCGATGACCCACGAGGTCGCAGGGTCCACGACTTCGCAGATGGGCTTGCCCGTGGTCAGGCTCCGTTCCTGAGGAGACCGGGGCGGATAGTGCGTGGGTGCGCCGATCTCGACGACCACCTCGGGGTGGTCCTCCTGGATCGACAGGTGAGCGGCGCGGCGCAGTGTCTCCTCACCACCGTGCGTCGAGTCCGTGGACTGGTCCGCCGTCGCCCGTACCGCGTCCAGGAGGTCGATAGCGACGAAGTCCGCGACCCGCGGCACCATGACCTCCGCCAGTTCGCCCACGGTCCGGCCGAGGTCCAGGGTGGTGCCGATGTGTTCGCTAGCCTCGTTCAGCAGGGCGAGGCGATCACGCGCCGAGTCCTGGCCGGTGGCGTGGAGGGCGACGAGGCAGATGCCCAGCGTTTCGCCCGCGGGGTTCCGCACGGGAAAGAAGGAACGCAGCTCGACGCGCCTCCGGGCCCGGCTGCGGGGCATGTGGTGGTGCGGCGGCGGGTGCTCCAGGGTCACCTGCGGCCGTCCGGTGACGAGCGCCCGCTTGGCATAGCGGCTCACCAGGGACGACGGCGCCGCGGTGCCCGCTCCGGCTCCGCACTCGCCGTCCCCGGCCGACTCGTAGGCCTCCATGTCGGCCAGTGCACGGTTCGCCCATTTCCGGTGCAGCTCCGTGTCCAGTACGGCGATTCCGATGGGCGACCGCTCCAGCAGGGAACGCGCGACCGAGTCGTGGAACTCGTACTCCGCCTGTTCCCGCGCGTCACACGCGACGACGAGCCAGGCACGGTGGCCGCCGACGGCGGCGAGGGGGCACACCCGGACCGCGACGTCGACGATGTGACCGGCACGGTGCCGGGCGGCGAGCACGCCGTTCCAGCCGTGGCCGGTCCGGCGCAGCCGGGACACGGCGGCAACCAGGTTCCGGTCTGCCAGGACGGATTCCACGGGGTGCCCCACCGCGTCGCGGGACGGGTGGCCGAGCAGGCTCTCGGCGCCCGGGCTCCAGTAGGCGATCTGCTTCCTGGCATCGGTGATCACTACGGCCGCGGACCCGATGTCGAACGGATCGGCCGGATCTGCACTGCCGAGCGCACCGATGACGCCCATACTTTCGCACCATTCCGGGGCCGGGCCCCCACGGAGCCCATTGTTGCACCGAGGGTCACCCACCGCCGCTCCGCGGCCGCACCGATGCCAGGGACGGGCAAGGCCACGAGGGGCTGCCGAACCGGCCCAGGCGCGGGACCGGCTCGCCGGCCGGTTCCCGGCGTCGAGGACGGCCTGCGGCGGGCTAGGAAGGACTTGTCCGGCACTCCCCCGCGTACCGGCGGGCCAGTGCGTGGAACGCCTCCTTGGGTTCCCAGTGCCAGTCGGAGCGGGGGTCGTCGGGGCGGTCCTTGATGGTCTTGGTGAGGGAGTAGCTGGCGAGGTCGAGGTCGTGGCGCGGGTCGTCCGGACGGTGCGGGGCGTCCGGCGTGACGAACTCGAACGCCATCGCCGCGTACAGGTTCATCGACGAGAAGACGTCCACCATGTTCACCACATGGTCGGCCTGCGTGCGTTCGCTGCGCACCAGGTGGCCCTTGATCTCGTCGGGGTCCTTGTCGTCGTCGACGACGTTCCAGGCCATACCGCCCGCCTCGGGGGCACCGACGTATGCGCAGGTGCCGAACTCGGTGATCGCCAGGGGCTTGCCCCAGCGCAGATAGCGGCGCAGCTCCGCGGTGTGGTCGGCGCGGTCGCGGAAGTACGAGTAGTAGTCGAGGGCCACGATGTCGAAGAGGCGCCAGTCGACCTTGTCCTCCTGGGCGGCGGCGTAGCTCAGGCGGCCCCGGAAGACGGAGCGGCCGACCGCCGCCGCCTTCGTGGTGAAGCGGTCCAGCCGGCGCTGCATCCTGGCGTGGTCGACGTGTCCCTCCAGCAGGTTCCGTACGCGTTCCATGATGGTCGCCCCCGGCACGATCCCGGGCACGTACAGCCAGAACTCGCAGCCCACGCTGAAGTCGACGCTCGCGCCCTGCCGGCGCAGCCGCTCGGCGAACCGGCCGGTCTCCGCCAGGTGCTCCAGGATGTCCCGTTCCGGGACGTCGCCGAGGGTCGGCTGGAGCCAGATGTGCAGGCCGCGTTCCGCGGCCTCGGCCGCGGTGGCCGTGAGACGTTCGACGCCGTTGCCGGTCACGTCCACGGTGTCGGCGTGCAGCTCGTCGCGGATGACCCGGATGTCCCTGCGCATCCGGGCGGCGCTGAAGGCCGTACCAGGTGTGTCGCCGTTGCCCACGGTGTAGACGACGCCTCGGTGACACAGCCCGCGCCGAGGCTCCGTCGCCCGTGCCGGCCCTGCGGGCAGCAGCGCCCCCGCGAGCCCGGCGGAGGCCATCCCGGCCAGGAACTGTGCCCTGTTGATCCCCTTCGTGTTCTCCATGCGCCCACTCTGCCGAGCGAACGTTCGCCCCGCTGTCCGTCGACGGTCTACGGCATCGCGACGAAGGGATGAGATCGGGCACCGAAAGCCGGAAGTACCGTCGGACCGGGGCAACTTCAGCACCGGCCCGGCTCCGCACCGCCCCTCCGGTTCGTGGTCGGCAGGCCGGCCGACCAGCACGGCATCCGAGTGGCGTCCGGGCCGGCCCGCACGGGCCGGCCCGGACGCCATGGTCAGACGAGGTCGAACCGGTCGAGGTTCGAGACCTTGACCCACGCCGCGACGAAGTCGTTCACGAACTTCTCCTTCGCGTCGTCGCTCGCGTACACCTCCGCGAGGGCCCGCAGCTCGGAGTTCGAGCCGAAGACGAGGTCGGCACGGGTGCCGGTCCACTTGACCTCGCCGGTGGCGTCGTCGCGGCCCTCGAAGGTGTTCTGGTCCTCCGAGGTCGCCGACCACGTCGTGCCCAGGTCGAGCAGGTTGACGAAGAAGTCGTTCGTCAGCTTGCCCGGGGTCTCGGTGAGGACACCGAGCGACGTCTGCTGGTGGTTGGCGCCCAGCACGCGCAGGCCGCCGACCAGGACGGTCATCTCGGGCGCGCTCAGGCCCAGCAGGTTCGCCTTGTCGAGCAGCAGGTACTCGGCCGGCAGCCGGTTGCTCTTGCCCTGGTAGTTGCGGAAGCCGTCGGCGGTGGGCTCCAGCGCGGCGAAGGACTCCGCGTCGGTGTGCTCCTCCGTGGCGTCCACGCGGCCCGGCGCGAAGGGCACCTCGATGTCGTAACCGGCGTCCTTTGCGGCCTTCTCCACGCCGGCGGCGCCACCGAGGACGATCAGGTCGGCGACGGAGACCTTCTTGGCGCCGGAGTTGAACTCCGCCTGGATGCCCTCGAGGACACGCAGCACCTGGGCCAGCTCGTCGGGCTCGTTGACCTCCCAGCCGGCCTGCGGCTGCAGGCGGATGCGACCGCCGTTGGCGCCGCCGCGCTTGTCACTGGTGCGGAAGGTGGAGGCCGAGGCCCACGCGGTGGACACCAGCTGCGCGACGGTCAGGCCCGAGTCGAGCAGCTTGGCCTTGAGGGCCGCGACGTCGGCCGCGTCGATGGCCTCGCCCTCGGCCTCCGGCAGCGGGTCCTGCCACAGCAGGGTCTCCTGCGGGACCTCCGGGCCGAGGTACAGCGCCTTGGGGCCCATGTCGCGGTGGGTCAGCTTGTACCAGGCGCGGGCGAAGGCGTCCGCGAACTCCTCGGGGTTCTCGTAGAAGCGCCGCGAGATGGGCTCGTAGACCGGGTCGAACCGGAGCGAGAGGTCCGTCGTCAGCATCCGCGGAGCCTGGCTCTTCGACGGGTCGTGGGCGTCCGGGATGGTGCCCGCGCCGGCCCCGTCCTTGGCGACCCACTGGTTGGCGCCGGCCGGGCTCTGCTCCAGCTCGTACTCGTACTCGAACAGGTTCTTGAAGAAGCCGTTGCTCCACCGGGTCGGCGTGCCGGTCCAGGTGACCTCGAGGCCACTGGTGATCGCGTCGCCGCCCTTGCCGGTGCCGTACGTGCTCTTCCAGCCGAGGCCCTGAGCCTCGATCGGGGCGGCCTCGGGGTCGGCGCCGACGTGGTCGGCCGGGCCCGCGCCATGGGTCTTGCCGAAGGTGTGACCGCCCGCGATCAGGGCGACCGTCTCCTCGTCGTTCATCGCCATGCGGCGGAAGGTCTCGCGGATGTCGCGGGCCGCGGCGATCGGGTCCGGGTTGCCGTTCGGGCCCTCCGGGTTGACGTAGATGAGGCCCATCTGGACCGCGCCGAGCGGGCTCTCCAGCTCACGGTCGCCGGTGTAGCGCTGGTCGTCGAGCCAGGTGGTCTCGGGACCCCAGTAGACGTCCTCCTCCGACTCCCAGACGTCCTCACGGCCACCGCCGAAGCCGAAGGTCTTGAAGCCCATCGACTCCAGGGCGACATTGCCGGCGAGGATCATGAGGTCGGCCCACGACAGGCTCTTGCCGTACTTCTTCTTGACCGGCCACAGCAGACGGCGGGCCTTGTCGAGGTTGCCGTTGTCGGGCCAGCTGTTGAGCGGGGCGAAGCGCTGCTGACCGGCACCGGCGCCGCCGCGGCCGTCGCTGATGCGGTAGGTGCCCGCGCTGTGCCAGGCCATACGGATCATGAGGGGGCCGTAGTTGCCGAAGTCGGCCGGCCACCAGTCCTTGGAATCCGTCAGCACCTCGGCGATATCCCGTTTCACGGCCGGGAGGTCGAGGCTCTGGAACGCCTCGGCGTAGTCGAACTCCTCGCCGAGGGGGTTCGCGACAGCCGGGTTCTTCGCAAGGATCTTCAGATTGAGCCGCTCCGGCCACCACTGGCGGTTTCCGCCGCCCTGCGTCGGGTGCAGAGCGCGCCCGTGCGCGACGGGGCAGCCGCCCGCGCCCTCCGTCTTCGCGTCTGCGACGATTGCATCATGGTTCTCAGACATGGGAATCCTTCCGAACTGGGCGGATCACATTGCTCAGGAACTGCGGGCGGTGGAACAGTCGGGGCACAGACCCCAGTAGGTGACTTCCGCCTCGACGACCGAGAAGCCGTGGTCGTCGGACGCCGTCAGGCAAGGGGCCTCACCGACCGCGCAGTCGACGTCAGCCACGACACCGCACGACCGGCACACGACATGGTGGTGGTTGTCCCCGACTCGTCCCTCGAACCGCGCCGGACTGCCGGCCGGTTCGATGCGGCGTATGAGACCCGCAGCGGTGAGCGCATGGAGGGCTTCATACACGGCTTGCAGGGAAATATGGCCCACGCGGTCACGTACACCGGAGGCGATCGCCTCGACACCGAGGTGATCACCGTCCCGGACGGTCTCGAGCAGCGCAACGCGGGCGGCCGTCACCCGCAGGCCGGCACCGCGGAGCTCCTCGGCGGTGGTCGGGGTCTGGGATGCGGTCATGGCCGCCAACCTACCCGCATAAACACGAAGAGTTCAAGAAAACGAACAAGTCAAGTTCGAGAGCCCGAGTCTGGCAGGGTTTGTCACATTACGTAGGGACATATCAGCCCACTGTTGTGACACCACCCTGCCCGCTCAGCACCGCACACCCCGTTCGGGACCCGTACGGCCCCCGTCAGGCGTATTCCGTCGCCGCGTCCAGCAGCCAGTCCGACAGGTAGGTGGCGAAGGAGGCGCGCACCAGTACCCAGAATCCGGCCCTGGCCTCGTCGCGTGCGACCAGGACGACCTGGCTGCGTGCCAGTGTCGTCTGGGCGCAGCGGCCGGGGCCGAAGGCGCGCGGGTGCAGGTCCAGCGCGCAGCCGTGGGAGAGCAGGTCGCGGGCGCGGGGGCCCGTGACGAGCAGTGTGGTGCGCTGGGCGGAGACGTCGGAGACGGACACGGGTTCGTCCCCGGCCGCCGAACGGATCCGGCCCTCCAGGTCCCGCCGGGTGCCCGGCCGGCCCACCACCAGCCACTCGTCGGGGCCGAGCCAGAGCACGGTCAGCTCCCCGGTGCGTACGACGGTGTTGGGTTCCAGGGGCAGTTGGAGCCCCAGGGCGAGTCCCACCGCGTCCGCGGCCGGTCCCTTGGCGTCGAGGCGGACGTTCACCTGCGCCAGGAAGGGGAGTTCGGCCAGCCGGATCGCGCCCCCGGAGGACCGGGTCACGGCCGCCAGCCGGTGGGCGGCGGAGGCCAGGGGGCTGCGCTGCTGTGCGGTCGGGGCGGTGTCAGCCATCGCGGCGGGCTCCCTCGGGGTCGTAGAGGACGGGGCTGGCGACGGTCACCGGGAGCAGCCGGTCGCCCACGGGTGCGTAGAGACGTTCGCCGATGCGCTCCCGGCCGCCCTTGATCAGGGCGAGGGCGAAGGTCCGGCCCAGTGCCGCGCTGCGGTAGCTGGAGGTGACATGGCCGAGCATCGGGACGGGCGGGGCGGGCAGTTCGCTGTCGGCGACCAGCTGGGTGCCCTCGGGGAGGAACTCGGCCGGGTCCTCGGGGAGCAGGCCGACCAGGTGCTTGCGGTCGGGGCGGACGGTGTCGGGGCGGGAGTAGGAGCGCTTGCCGATGAAGTCGGGCTTCTTCTTCGACACCGCCCAGCTCATGCCCAGGTCCTGCGGGGTGACCGTGCCGTCGGTGTCCTGGCCGATGATCGGGTAGCCCTTCTCGGCGCGCAGGACGTGCATGGTCTCGGTGCCGTACGGGGTGATGCCGTACGGGGCACCGGCCTCGTACAGCGCCTCCCACAGGGCGAGGGCGTGCCACGGCGACACATTGATCTCGTAGGCGAGTTCGCCGGAGAAGCTGATCCGGCACACCCTGGCCTCGATTTCCGCCACGGTTGTCTCCCGCCACGCCATGAACGGGAAGTCCTCGTTGGACACGGCCAGTCGGGGCGCGAGTGCGCCGAGGACCTCGCGGGAGCGGGGGCCGACCAGGGCGACGGTGGCCCACTGCTCGGTGACCGAGGTGCAGTGGACGCGCAGCCCGGGCCACTCGGTCTGCAGCCACTCCTCCATCCAGTCCAGGACGGTGGCCGCGTTGCCGGTCGTGGTGGTGACCAGGAAGCGGTCCTGGGCGAGTCGGATGACGGTGCCGTCATCGAAGACCATGCCGTCCGGGCGGCACATCACGCCGTAGCGGATCATGCCGACCTTCAGGGTGCTCATCATGTTGGTGTAGAGCAGGTCGAGGAAGGCCGCGGCGTCGGGGCCCTGCACGTCGATCTTGCCGAGGGTGGAGGCGTCCATGAACGCCACGCCCTCCCGGGCGGCGCGGCATTCGCGCAGCACCGCGGCCTCCATGTCCTCGCCGTCCTGCGGGTAGTACCACGGACGCTTCCACTGACCGACGTTCTCGAACAGCGCGCCGTGCGCGGCATGCCACTCGTGCAGGGCGGTCACCCGGACCGGGTCGTGCAGCGCGCCGCGGTCGCGGCCGGCCAGGGTGGCGAAGGAGACGGGGGTGTAGGGCGGGCGGAACGTCGGCAGGCCCAGCGCGGAGATGTCCACGCCGAGGAGTTCCGCGACGACCCCGCTGGCCAGGACTCCCGCGGTCTTGCCCTGGTCGTTGGCGGTGCCGGCCGTGGTGTAGCGCTTGGTGTGCTCCACCGAGCGCAGACCGGCTCCGGTCGCGCGGGCCAGGTCGTCGACGGTCACGTCGCGCTGGAGGTCGACGAAGCGGGGGGCGCCGGCGGGGGCGGGCAGGGTGAACACCTGCATGGGCGGGGTGTGCGGCCGCTCGGCGACGGCGGGCAGGGCGGGCGCCTCGGCGGTGTAGCCCTCGGCCTCGATCGCGCGGGCGCCCGCGGCCGCGCCCTGGGCGAGCACGGCGGCCAGTTCCGGCTCACCGTTCGCGCTCCCCGCGACCTCGACCGCCTGGCGGCAGGTGTCGGGGACGAAACTGCCGAGCGCCTCGTCGTGGCGGAGCTTGCCGCCCGCCTGGCTGAACAGGTGTGCCACGGGGTTCCAGCCGCCCGAGACCAGGAGAAGGTCGACGGCGAACTCCCGCCGTCCCGCGGACTCGCCGTACGGCGCGACCCGTACGGCGGTGAGCCGTGCCCCGCCGTCCGTACCGGTCACGGCATGGCCGGCCAGCACCTCGATCCCGGCCTCTCGGGCGCGGTTCGCCCACTCCCCCGGCTCGGACCGGGTGTCCACGACGGCGGCGACCTGGATGCCTGCCGCGGCCGCGTCCAGCGCGGCGGCGTACGCGCTGTCGTTCGTGGTGAGGACGACCGCGCGGCGGCCGGGCAGGACGCCGTACCGGTTGACGTAGGTGCGGGCCGAGGCGGCCAGCATCACTCCGGGGCGGTCGTTGTCCGCGAAGGCCAGCGAGCGCTCGTGGGCGCCGGTGGCCAGGACCACGCGGCGTGCGCGGATGCGCCAGACGCGCTCGCGGGAGACGTTGTCCCGGGCCTGGTCGCCCAGGTGGTTGGTGCGCCGCTCGACGGCGAGGAGGTGGTTGTCGTCGTAGTGGCCGAACACGGTGGTACGACGCAGGACGCGCACCTCGGGGGCGGCGTCCAGGCGGGCGGTGGTCGCCGTCACCCAGTCGAGGTGTTCGCCCGTGCCGAGCAGGCTGCCGCCGGGCTCCGGCTGATCGTCGGCGAGGATGACGCGCGCGCCGCTGTGCGCCGCCGCGGCCGCCGCCGCGAGGCCGGCCGGGCCCGCGCCGACGATCAGCAGGTCGCAGTGGGCGTGCACGGCGTCGTAGCGGGCGGGGTCGGCGGTCGTGGCGAGACGGCCCTGGCCGGGGAGGCTGGTCGCGACGAGGCCGTCGTGGAGCTCGACGGTCGTTGCCGGGAGCATCGGCTCCGGGAAGGGTTCCTCGATCTGGACGACCGCGTTGGGTTCCTCGACGCCCGCGGAGAAGATGCCGCGGGGGCGGCCGAGTCTGATGCTGGTCGCCGCCGCGATGACGCCGTTGGCGAGCAGCGCGGAGGCTAGGGTGTCGCCTCGGTGGCCCTGGTATTCGGTGCCGTCGAAGGTGAAGGTCAGCGTGCGGTTCCGGTCGATCCGGCCGCCGGTGGCCAGACGGAAGGGCTGGGTGCCGGCCGGGGGCTGCTCCTCCGGCGCCACATCGCCGTGAACGGGCTCCTCCTCGATCGCCGGACGGGACGCAGATGCCGGACGTGGCTCAAGAGTGATCGGTCGCGGCTCGGCCGATGACGACTGGACCGTGTCCGGACGTTCCTCCCCCGCCCGGTACACCGCCAGGAGCTCGTTCGTCGCCGTGTCCCGCACCGCGTTGAACCAGCGGCGGCAGCCCGCAGCGTGGCTCCACCGCTCGGCGAAGGGGCCCTTCGGGTTGTCGCGGAAGAACAGGTACCGCGCCCACTCCTCGTCGCTGAGGGCCGAGGGGTCCTCGGGATAGGGCACATGTGCCTGGCCGCCGTAGTGGAACTCGACCTCGTCGCGGGGCCCGCACCACGGGCAGGGGATGAGCAGCATGTCGTTCGGCTCCCTTGAGGATCCCTAGTGGGCCACCGCGGCCGCGCCGTGCTCGTCGACGAGCGCGCCGGTGGTGAAACGGTCGAGCGAGAAGGGGGCGTTGAGGGCGTGCGGGGTGTCGTGGGCGATGGTGTGGGCGTAGACCCAGCCGACGCCCGGGGTGGCCTTGAAGCCGCCCGTTCCCCAGCCGCAGTTGAGATAGAGGTTGTCGACCGGGGTGAGGCCGACGATCGGCGAGGCGTCCGGGCTGACGTCGACGATGCCGCCCCAGGTGCGCAGTACATGGGCGCGGGCGAAGACCGGGAAGAGTTCCAGTGCGGCGGACATCTGGTGTTCGATGATGTGGAACGCGCCGCGCTGGGTGTAGGAGTTGTACGCGTCGATGCCCGCGCCCATGACCAGTTCACCCTTGTGGGCCTGGCTGACGTAGACATGGACCGCGTTGGACATGACGACCGTCGGGTGCACCGGCTCCAGGAGTTCGGAGACCAGTGCCTGCAAGGGATGGCTCTGCAGCGGGAGTTCGATGCCCGCCATGGCGGCAAGGACCGAGGTGTGGCCGGCCGAGCAGAGGGCCACCTTGCCGGCCGCGATCGGGCCGAGCGTGGTCCGGACCCCGACCACCCGGCCGTCGACCACGTCCAGGCCGGTGACCTCGCAGTTCTGGATGATGTCGATCCCGGCGGCGTCGGCGGAGCGGGCGAAGCCCCAGGCCACGTAGTCGTGCTTGGCGATGCCGGCGCGCGGCTGGTAGGTGCCGCCGAGGACCGGGTAGCGCACGTCGGGTGAGACGTTGACGATCGGGCAGACCTCTTTGACCTGCTCGGCGTCGAGCCATTCGGCGTCCACACCGTTGAGCCGGTTGGCCTCGACGCGGCGCACGCTGTCGCGGACGTCCTGCAGGCTGTGGGCGAGGTTCAGCACACCGCGCTGGGAGAAGAGGATCGGGTAGTCGAGCTCCTCCTCCAGTCCCTCCCACAGTTTGAGGGCGTGCTCGTAGATGCCGGCGCTCTCGTCCCACAGGTAGTTGGAGCGGATGATGGTGGTGTTGCGGGCCATGTTGCCGCCCGCGAGCCAGCCCTTCTCCAGCACGGCGACATTGGTGATGCCGTGGTTCTTCGCCAGGTAGTGGGCGGTGGCGAGGCCGTGTCCGCCGCCGCCCACGATCACCACGTCGTACGACCGCTTCGGCTCGGGTGTGCGCCAGAGCCAGTCCGGGTGGTCGGGAAGGTCGGCGCCGGGGGTGCTGGGGCTCATCGGACGTCTCCGTCTTCCGAAAGGTGCGGGTAGAGCGGGTGCTTGGCCGCCAGTGCCTCGGTGCGGGCGCGCAGCGCGGGCACGTCGGGTCCGGGCTGGAGGGCGAGTGCGATGACGTCGGCGACCTCGGCGAAGTCCTCCTCGGTGAAGCCGCGGGTGGCCAGGGCGGGGGTGCCGATGCGCAGGCCCGAGGTGACCATGGGCGGGCGCGGGTCGAACGGGACGGCGTTGCGGTTGACGGTGATGCCGATCTCGTGGAGCAGGTCTTCGGCCTGCCGGCCGTCGAGTTCGGAGTGGCGCAGGTCGACCAGGACCAGATGGACGTCCGTACCGCCGGTGAGCACCTGCACTCCGGCGGCGGCGGTGTCCGGGCGGGTGAGGCGGTCGGCGAGGATACGGGCGCCCGCCAGCGTACGGGCCTGGCGTTCGGCGAACTCGGCGGACGCGGCAACCTTGAAGGAGACCGCCTTCGCGGCGATGACGTGCTCCAGCGGGCCGCCCTGCATGCCGGGGAACACGGCCGAGTTGATCTTCTTGGCGAGGTCGGCGTCATTGGTGAGGACGACTCCGCCGCGCGGGCCGCCGAGGGTCTTGTGCGTGGTGGTGGTGACCACGTGCGCGTGCGGGACCGGGCTGGGGTGGAGTCCGGCGGCGACCAGGCCCGCGAAGTGCGCCATGTCGACCATGAGCAGGGCGCCGACCTCGTCGGCGATGCGCCGGAACGCCGCGAAGTCGAGCTGCCTCGGATACGCCGACCAGCCCGCAATGATCATCTTGGGGCGGTGTTCCTTGGCGAGGCGCTCCACCTCGTCCAGGTCGACCAGGTGGTCCGTCTCGGTGACGTGGTACGGCACGACGTTGAGCATCTTGCCGCTGTAGTTGATGCGCATGCCGTGGGTGAGATGTCCACCGTGGGCGAGATCGAGGCCAAGGATCGTGTCGCCGGGGCTGAGCAGCGCGAAGAATACGGCGGTATTGGCCTGGGCGCCCGAGTGCGGCTGCACATTGGCGTATCCCGCGCCGAACAGGTCCTTGATGCGCTGGATGGCCAGGCGCTCGGTGACGTCGACGTGTTCGCAGCCGCCGTAGTAGCGACGGCCGGGGTAGCCCTCGGCGTACTTGTTGGTCAGGACCGAGCCCTGGGCCTCCATCACCGCGGAGGGCGCGAAGTTCTCGGAGGCGATCATCTCGAGGGTGGACTGCTGGCGGTGCAGCTCGGCGCGGAGCGCGGCGTGGACCTCGGGGTCCAGCTCCGCCAGCGGGGTGTTCAGCGCGTTCATACGGGGTTCGCGTTCCTCTCGGCGGCCTCGACGACGTTGGCGAGCAGCATCGCCCGGGTCATGGGGCCCACGCCCCCGGGCATCGGCGCGAGCCATCCGGCGACCTGGACGGCGTCCGGGTGCACATCGCCGACCAGCCCCTGGTCGGTGCGGGTGATGCCGACGTCCAGGACCGCAGCGCCGGGGCGCAGCATGTCCTTGGTGATCAGTCCGGGCGAGCCGGCGGCCGCGACGACGATGTCCGCCTCGCGGACGTGCCAGGCCAGGCCCTTGGTTCCGGTGTGGCAGAGGGTGACGGTGGCGTTCTCGGAGCGGCGGGTCAGCAGGAGACCGAGGGGACGGCCGACCGTGATGCCCCGGCCTATCACGCACACACGGGCCCCGGCGATCGGCACCTCGTGGCGGCGCAGCAGTTCCACGATGCCGCGCGGGGTGCAGGGCAGCGGGGCCTCGACGCCCAGGGTGAGCCGGCCGAGGCTGACGGGGTGCAGGCCGTCGGCGTCCTTGGCGGGGTCCATGCGTTCCAGGACGGCGCCCGCGTCCAGATGGCGCGGGAGGGGCAGTTGGACGATGTAGCCGGTGCAGGCCGGGTCGGCGTTGAGTTCCTCGATGACGTCCTCGACCTGTCGCTGCGTCGCGTCGGCGGGCAGTTCGCGGCGGATGGAGGCGATGCCGACCTGCGCGCAGTCGCGGTGCTTTCCTGCGACGTAGGCGCGGCTGCCGGGGTCGTCGCCGACCAGGACGGTGCCGAGGCCCGGCGGCCGTCCGTCGGTGGCGGTCAGCTTGGCGACGCGCTCGGCGAGTTCACGGCGGATCTCGGCGGCGGTGGCCTTGCCGTCGAGCTTCTGTGCGGTCACCGGCGGTGTTCCTTCCCTCGAAGCTCTCGCGGTGTATCAGCCGCGCAGGCGGGACATGGTCGGGTCGAACAGGGGCTCCTCGGCGACGACCGCCTCGAAGCGCCGGTCGAAGTAACCGATGTGCACCGTGGTGCCGGGTGTGCCGAGTTCGGCCGGGAGCCAGGCGTAGGCGATGCCCTTGCCGATCGTGTAGCCGTAGGCGGCGCTGGTGACGTAGCCGACGGCGCGGTCGCCGTCGTACACCGGCTCCTTGCCCATGACGACGGACCGGGGGTCGTCGATGGTGAGGCAGGTCAGCTTGCGGCGGACGTCGGCCTTGCGGCGTTCGAGTGCGGCCTTGCCGATGAAGTCGTCCTTGTCGAGCTTGACGGCGAAGCCGACGCCGGCCTCGTAGGGGTCGTGCTCGTAGGTCATGTCGGTGCCGAAGGAGCGGTAACCCTTCTCCAGGCGAAGGCTGTTGAAGGCACCGCGGCCCGCGATGACGCCGCCGAGCGGCTCGGCCGCGGCCCAGAGGGTGTCCCAGAGCTTCTGGCCCAGGTCGGCGGTGGTGTACAGCTCCCACCCGAGTTCACCGACGTACGACAGCCGCATCGCGGTGACGGGGACGCTGCCGATGTGAGCGCGCTTGGCGCGGAAGTACTTCAGGCCGTCGCCCGAGAAATCGGAGTCGGCGAGCGGCTGCAGGACCTTGCGGGCGAGCGGGCCCCACAGGCCGATGCAGCAGGTGCCGGGGGTGATGTCGCGGACCGCGACGGATCCGTCGGCAGGGAGGTGGCGGGTGAACCAGTCGAGGTCGAGATTGCCGTTGGCGCCGACCTGGAAGAGGTCGCGGGCCAGCCGGGCGACGGTGACGTCGCTGCGGATCCCGCCGTCGTGGTCCAGGAGCAGGGTGTACGTCACGGAGCCGACGGACTTGTCGACCTTGCCGGTGGCCAGCCGCTCCAGGAAGGCGGCGGCGCCGGGGCCGCTCACTTCGAGGCGCTTGAGGGCCGTCATGTCGTACATCGCCACGGTCTCACGGGTGGTCTGGGCCTCGGCGCCGACGATGGGCGACCAGTACCGTGCGGCCCAGTCGTTCGGGGTGGGGATGGAGCGGCCTTCGACCAGCCCCGCGTTGGCCTCGTACCACTGCGGGCGCTCCCAGCCGTTCGCCTCCAGGAAGAACGCGCCGTGTTCCTGCTGACGGGCGTGGAAGGGACTGGTGCGGATCGGGCGCGGCTTTCCGGAGGGCTGGAGCGGGTGCAGGATGTCGTAGACCTCGACGAAGTTCTGGCAGTCGCGGGCCAGTACGTACTCCGGGGAGAGCTGGTGCGGCTCGAAGCGGTTGACGTCGCACTCGTGCAGGTCGAAGGACGAGCAGTAGCCGTCGACCAGCCACTCGGCGACGGCACGTCCGACGCCGGCGGAGTGGGTGACCCACACGGCCTCCGCGACCCAGAAGCCCTTGACCTCCGGTGACTCGCCGAGCAGCGGGTAGCCGTCGGTGGTGAAGGAGAACAGGCCGTTGATGCCCTCCTCCACCTTGGCCTCCTTCGTCGAGGGCAGGAGGGACTGGGTCTCGGTCCAGGCGTCCTCGAAGTCCTCCTCGGTGAACTTCAGGACCGAGGGCATCTGGTCGGCCTCGTCCACGGAGAGGATGTCGTCCGCGGAGACGGGCATCGGGCGGTGGCCGTAGTAGCCGATGCCGATGCCGTCGAAGCGGTCGCGGTAGTAGAGGTCGGCGTCCTGGTGGCGCAGGATCGGGCGCACCGCCTCCTCGGTCTGGCCGGCGAGGGCCGGAACCGGGCCGGTCCAGGCGAGTTGGTGGGCGAGCGGGGTGAGCGGGAGGTTCATCCCGACCATGCGGGCGATCTTCGGTCCCCAGATGCCGGCGCAGCACACGACGATGTCGGCGGGGATCTCGCCCTGGTCGGTCAGTACGCCGGTGACGCGGCCCTCGCTCTGCCGCACGTCGAGGACCTCGTGACGGGCGAGGAAGCGGACGCCTCGCTCGGTGGCGCGGCGGATCTGCGCCTCTACCGCGAGGACCGCCTTGGCGAGGCCGTCGGTGGGGACCAGGAGGCCGCCGAGGACCCTGTCGCGGTTGACGAGCGGGTGCTGCTCCACGCACTCCTCGGTGGTGAGCAGGCGGGCCTCGATGCCCCAGGCGGTGATCCAGCCGTGGCGGCGGTGCAGCTCGGCGAGGCGCTCGGGGGTGGTCGCCACCTCCAGGCCGCCGACCTGCAGGAAGCAGGGCTTGCCGTCGACGTCGAGGGAGCAGAACTTCTCAACGGTGTAGCGGGCCAGCTCCGTCATGGTCTTGGAGGGGTTCGTCTGGAAGACCAGGCCCGGCGCGTGCGAGGTGGAACCCCCGGTTGCCGGAAGGGGGCCCTGGTCGACCACGGTCACTTCGGTCCAGCCTCGTGCGGAGATCTCGTCGGCGAGGGCCGCTCCCACGACGCCCGCTCCGATGATGACCACTCGGGGTCCCGCCATCGCCCAACCTCCGAACTTGAAACAGTCCAGTTGCTGTCTGCGCAACTTGATTCAGGTTGCGCAACTCAATGTGCCTGTCCCCGAGGAGGGGTGTCAAGGGGGTGCAGTACGTCGGTGAACAGCCCGGAAACGGGGGCGGGAGCGGGGCCGGACGCGACGGGGCCCGGCAGGCTGTGTCGACAGCGTGCCGGGCCTCGTCGGAACGTGCGTGGTTGCCGCGGGCGTGGTCTTCGCCCGCGCTGCCCCTGCCCGTCCCGTCCCTGGGGGCTGCCGCCCCCAGACCCCCGCCTGGGCCTGAACGGCCTTGTCCTCGAACGCGCGGGTTCAGGGGGCCGCCGGGAAGCCCTGGCAGGGCGTGGGGCACACAGGGGAAGCCAGCCCCGCCTTGGTCCCCAGGCAGCGCCTCGGCGGGTTACTAGGGCGAAGCCCCGCAAAGACCGTTCCAGCGGACGCAATCCCCACCGGGAGCCGCGGGCCCAGCCCGGCAGGGTGCGAGGTTTCAGCCTCGCGAAGGGTGCAGGGGGCGCAATCCCCGCCAGGGTTGCAGGCGGCGCACCCCCGAGCCGGGGACCGCGGGCCGAGCCCCGGCAAGGTGCGCAGGCGAAACCCCGCGCAGGGCCAAGCGGACACAACTCCCGCCGAAGGCCGCGGGCCGAGCCCCGGAAGGGTACGGGGGCGAAGCCCCGCGAAGGGTGCACGAGACGTAATCCCCGCCGGAAGCCGCAGGCGCAGACCCGGCACGGCCCGGAGGCGGAGCCCCGCCAGGGATACAGACGGCGCAGCCCCACCGGGGACCACAGGCTGCACCCCGGCACAGGACGCAGGCGAAACCCCGCCACAGGTACAGGCGGCCCAGTCCTCACCAACGGCCGCAGGCCAAGCCCCGCCAAGGCACGCAGGCCAAGCCCCGCCAGGAGTGCAGCGGGCACAGTCCTCGCCAGGATCCGCACGCGGACACCCAGCAGGGTGCAACGGCGGAACCCGCCACGAGGTACAGGGGAAGCCGACCTCCACCAACGGCCGCAGGCCGAGCCCCGCCAAGGCACGCAGGCCAAGCCCCGCCAGGAGTGCAGCGGGCACAGTCCTCGCCAGGATCCGCACGCGGACACCCAGCAGGGTGCAACGGCGGAACCCGCCACGAGGTACAGGGGAAGCCGACCTCCACCAGCGGCCGCAGGCCGAGCCCAGCAGGGTACGGAGGCGAATCCCCGCGAAGAGTGCACGAGACGTGCTGCCCGCCGGGAGCCGCAGGCGGACACCCGGCGTAGTACGCGGGCGAAATCCCGTCAGACGTACACGACCAGCCCCCACCAGCGGCCGCAGGCCGAGCCCCTCCGGGGATGCAGGGGACCAAGTCCCCGGAGGGTGCGGGGGTGAAGGGGCGGAGCCCCGGAGGAGGGGGTGGGTAGGGGCGGCGGGGCCGGGAAACCCGGTCGCCCCCCTACGTCCACCGGCCGAAGTCCCGGCCCTACTTCAGCCAGGCGTCCACCTTGTCGCGGTTCGCCTCGACCCACTTCTTCGCCGCCGCCTCGTCGGACAGCTTGTCCACCGCGATGTACTTGGCCACGGTGTTCTGGTCGTCGTTCGTCCAGTTGAACTTCTTCACCAGGTCGTACGCCGGGCTGCCGGAGTTGGCGAACTTCGTGCTGACGATCTTGTCCAGCTTGTACACGGGATAGTCGCAGGCGACCTTGGCCGCATCGGCGTCGCAGCCCGTCTTGTACGCGGGCAGGTTGACTTTCACCAGCGGCACTTCGGACAGGAACCACTGCGGCTCGTAGAAGTAGCCGATCACCCACTGCTTGTTCTTCTCGGCCGTGCGGAAGGCCTGGATGAGCGCGGTCTCGCTGCCCGCGTACACCACCTTGTAGTCCAGCTTCAGGTTCTTCACCAGCGCCGCGTCGTTGGTGACGTACGACGGGTCGCCGTCGAGCAGCTGACCCTTGCCGCCCGACTCGGAGGTCTTGAAGTTGGACGCGTACTTGTCGAGGTTCTTCCAGTCGGTGATGTCCGGGTGGGCCTTGGCCAGCCACGGCGGCACGTACCAGCCGATGATGCCCTTGTTGCCGGTCTGCCCGGCCTCCACGGCGGTCTTCTGCTGGGTGATGTACTTCTTCTTCAGATCGTCGTGGCCCCAGTTCTCCAGGACGGCGTCGACCTCACCGGTCCCGAAGCCCTGCCAGGCGATCTCTTCCTTCAGGTCCTTCTTGTTGACCGTACAGCCGAGGTCGTGCTGCGCGACGTACGCGACAACCGCCGCGTCCGCCTCGTAGCCCACCCACGGGTTGACGGCGAGGTTGAAGGTGCCGCATTTGCCGCCCGAGCTCTTCGATCCGCCCGCGGACGAGCTGTCGCCGACCTTCGCCCCTCCGCAGGCCGTGAGGGTGAGGCCGAGGACGGCCAGGCCGGCCGCGCCGGCTCGCCAGTGTCTTGCCATGGTGTCCTGCTCCTTATGCCCTGGTGCGTCGCGCCGCAGCCTGAGTGATCCGGTCGAACATGACTCCGAGCAGTACGATGGCGAGTCCCGCCGCCAGTCCCTTCCCGTACAGCTCGCCCTGCGAGAATCCGGCCACGACGTCGTAGCCGAGGGCGCCGGCCCCTACCAGGCCGCCCACAACAACCATCGACAGCACGTAGATCAAACCCTGGTTGGTCGCGAGAGTCAGGGCGCTGCGTGCCATCGGCAGTTGAACCTTGGTGATGATCTGCCAGGTGTTGCACCCGGCGGAGGAGGCCGCCTCCACGGTGGTCTCCGGCACGTTCCGCACCCCATCGGCGATGATCTTGATCGCGACGGGCGCGGCGTAGACGACGGCCGCGACGATGGCGGTGAACCGGGTGGCGCCGAAGAGCGCGAGGAACGGCACGAGATAGACGAACGGCGGCATGACCTGTGCCGCGTCCAGGGTGGGCCGGACGACCCGGTCGACCAGCGCGCTGCGGCCCATCCACACGCCGAAGGCGACGCCGAGCACCATGACCAGCACGGTCGCCACGACGGTCGAGGCCAGCGTCGTCATGCTGTCCGACCACAGTCCGGTGCCGACCAGCAGGCCCACGCACACGGCCACGGTCACCCCGGCGCGCCAGCCGCCGAGCACCACGCCGAGGCCGACCAGGGCCGCTGCGACCAGCCACCACGGGGAGTCGGTGAGCAGGGTCTGGAACGGGTTGAGCAGACCGTTGGTGATGGCGTCCCGGAAGGCGTTGGTGATGCCCGACAGATGGTCCTGCATCCAGGTCGTGGCCGTGTCGGCCGCGCTCGCGATGTGGCTTCCGGTGCTGCCCTCGCCAGGGAACTCGGCCGCCCAGACGTAGGTGTGCGAGAGATAGACCAGGACGGCCGCCGCGACTCCGCCCGCCGCCAGCAGCGGCCGGCGCCACTTCAGGAAGCGGTCGCCCGAGCGCCGGGCCGCCTCGTCGCGTGCGGCCGCCGCCGTGGTGACCCGGTCGAGGACGATGGCCATGACGACGATGGCGAGACCGGCGTTGAAGGCCGTGCCGACGTCGAGCGACTGCAGCGCCTGGACGACGGTCTTGCCGAGTCCGGGAGCGTCGATCAGGGCGGCGATGGTCACCATGGCCAGGGCGGCCATGATGGTCTGGTTGATGCCCATGACCACGGTGCGCTTGGACAACGGCAGCAGGACCTTGAGCAGCTGCTGTGTTCGCGTGGTGCCCAGCGAGTCGGCCGCCTCCGCGGTGGTCTCCGGTACGGAGCGGATGGCGTGCGCGGTGATGCGAATGGCGGGCGGTGCCGCGTAGATGACCGTGGTGATCGTGGCGGAGGCGCCGCCGATGAGGAAGAACAGGGTCAGCGGGGCGAGGTAGACGAAGGTCGGCATCGTCTGCATGAAGTCCAGGAAGGGCGTCATGATCCGGTTGAACCGGTCGGAGAGGCCTGCCCACACGCCGAGCGGGATTCCGATGAGCAGGGCCACGAAGACCGCCGACAGGGTCAGCGCCAGCGTGTCCATGCTCTCCTGCCACAGGCCCTGCAGCCCGAGGAGGGTGAAGCCGGCCACCGCCAGCAGGGCGACCCGCCAGTTGCCCACGGCCCAGGAGACGTAGCCGGTGAGTCCGACGATGCCGAGCCAGCCGATCTGCGGGAGTGGACGGCCGTCGGCAGGCTGGGAGATCAGCGACTGGATGAAGGTCACCAGGTTGTCGATGACCAGGCGGATCTCATTGAAGAAGTAGAGGAAGAGCGGGTTGGAGTTGCGGTTGGCGCCGATCGTGTCGTTGACGTCGTTCAGCCAGCGGTGCAGAGCCGTGAGGTCGGCGGCGGCGAGGGTCAGCGTCTGTCGGCCGCGCAGCGCGGCGAACAGCACCAGCCAGACGATCAGGATCGCCGCCAGCACCATGGGCCGGCTGACCTTTCTGCGCAGGGGCGCGACCGGCGCGGTCGCGTCGGCGGCGACGGCCATCACGCACCGCCCTGCTGTCCGGCGACCACGGAGAGGATCTCCTCGTCGCCGACGATGCCGAGCAGTTTGCCGTTCTCGACGACCTTGACCGGCTTCTCGGCGGCCAGCACCGCGCGGGTGGCCTCGCGCACCACGACGTCCGGGCCCAGTTCGGGTCCGTCGAGGGCGTCGTCGGGCTCGGCGGGGCGCATGATCCAGCGCAGGGTGAGGACGTCGCCGCGTGGCACGTCCTGCACGAAGTCCCGTACGTAGTCGTCGGCGGGGGCCCCGACGAGTTCGTCGCCGGTGCCGCACTGGACCATCTTGCCGTCGCGCATGATGAGGATGCGGTCGCCGAGCTTGAGGGCCTCGGAGAGGTCATGGGTGATGAACACCATGGTCTTGCCGACCTCGTGGTGCAGCCGGATGACCTCGTTCTGCATGTCGCGGCGGATCAGCGGGTCGAGCGCGGAGAACGGTTCGTCGAAGAAGAGGACGTCCGGGTCGCCGGCGAGGGCGCGGGCGAGACCGACGCGCTGCTGCATACCGCCGGAGAGCTGGTCCGGGTAGGAGTTCTCGTAGCCGGCCAGGCCGACCAGTTCGACGACCTCCATGGCCCGCTTGGTGCGTTCCGCCTTGCCCATGCCGCGGATCTCCAGGCCGAAGGCCACGTTGTCGACGACCCTGCGGTGGGGCAGCAGACCGAAGTGCTGGAAGACCATGGAGAACTTGTTGCGCCGCAGATCGCGCAGCCGCTTGGGGTCGGCGCCGCGGATGTCCTCGCCCTCGAAGACGATCTCGCCCGCGGTGGGTTCGATCAGCCGGGTGAGACATCGCACCAGGGTGGACTTGCCGGAGCCGGACAGGCCCATCACGACGAAGACCTCACCGGGCGACACCTCGAAGTGCACATCGCGCACGGCGGCGGTGCATCCGGTGCGGTCCATGAGCTCACGGCGGGTGAGACCGCACAACTCCTCGGAGTCCGGCACCTGGTCGGCCTTCGGCCCGAACACCTTCCACAGCCGGCGCACGGAGATGACCGGGGTGCGGTCCTGGGGGTCCTGGGACGTGTCGCGCCGCTGCGACACCTCGGTCTGTGCTGGGGTCACGATCGACCTCTTTTCGGCGTTCAGCCGCGGAACCAGTGCTGCGGCCGGGGTTGGATGTTCTGCCAGACGTGCTTGGGCTCTCGGTACTCGTCCAGACCGGTCGGTCCCAGCTCCCGGCCCACGCCCGAGTGCCCGAACCCACCCCATTCCGCCTGCGGCACGTAGGGGTGGTAGTCGTTGATCCACACCGTGCCGTGACGCAGCCGGCGCGCGACCCGCTGGGCCTTGCCCGCGTCCTGCGTCCAGACGGCTCCGGCAAGTCCGTATTCCGTGTCGTTGGCAATACGGACGGCGTCGTCCTCGTCGCTGAACCGCTCGACGGTGAGCACGGGGCCGAAGGACTCCTCGTGCACCACGCGCATGTCCTGCCGGCACTCGTCGAGCACGGTGGGTGGGTAGTAGAAGCCGTTCGCCAGCGCGGGGTCGTCGGGGCGCTCGCCGCCGCAGCGCAGTACGGCGCCCTCGGCGAGGCCGGCCGCGACGTACGCCTCGACCTTCTCCCGGTGCTGCGCGGAGATCAGCGCACCCGTGTCGGCCTCGGCGTCGAACGGCCCGCCGAGGCGGATCTGCCGGGCGCGGCGCACGAGTTCGTCGACGAAGGCGTCGTGCAGGGAGTCCTCGACGATCAGCCGGGCGCCGGCCGAGCAGACCTGCCCGGAGTGCAGGAAGACCGCGGTGAGCGCGAAGTCCACGGCGGTCTCGAAGTCCGCGTCGGCGAAGACGACGTTCGGGTTCTTGCCGCCGAGCTCCAGCGCGACCTTCTTCACCGTCGCGGCGGCGGTGGCCATGATGTGCCGGCCGGTCTGGAGGCCTCCGGTGAACGACACCATGTCCACGGCCGGGTCCTCGGACAGCGGCGCGCCCGCCTCCGCTCCGGCACCCAGCACGAGATTGGCGGCGCCGGCCGGGAGCCCGGCCTCGTCCAGGGCCCGCATCAGCAGGATCGAGGTGGAGGGCGTCAGCTCGCTGGGCTTGAGCACGACCGTGTTGCCCGCGAGGAGGGCGGGGGCGACCTTCCAGGAGGCCTGCAGCAGCGGGTAGTTCCACGGGGTGATCAGTCCGCAGACGCCGACGGGCTCGTAGGTCACCCGGCTGAGGGCGTCGTCGCGGCCGGTGTCGATCACCCGGCCGGCGCTGGTGCCGGCGATGCCGCCGTAGTAGCGGAAGCAGGAGACGACATCGGCGATGTCGTACTCGCTCTCCACCAGACGCTTGCCGGTGTCGAGCGACTCGGCGCGGGCGAACTCCTTGGCGTCGCGCTCGATGAGGTCGGCGGTGCGCAACAGCAGTGCGCCGCGCTCGCGTTCGGGGGTGTGCGGCCAGGGGCCCTCGTCGAAGGCCCGGCGGGCCGCGGCGATCGCGGCGCCGGTGTCGGCGCGGGTCCCCTCGGACACTGTCGCCACCAGCGTGCCGTCCGCCGGACAGCGGATCTCCCGGTGGCCTCCGGCCACCGCTTCGCGCCATTCTCCGTCCACATACAGGTCTGCCACGAGCGGAGCCCTTCGACCGAAATTCGTTGCGCATCGTGCATCGAATTGCTTGTGGAGGAACCCTGACCGACGCGCCGAGATACGTCAAGGGGTCCCGGCGTTTTCACAAGGGCCGAATGTCCCTCTCTTGACCGCCGACAGTCCCAGCCTGAACTATGTTGCGTATCGCTCACCAAGTTGTGTATTACGCACCAACGGAGGCCTGCGCATGTCCCCTAGACCGCAATCCGGCCGTGAGTACCTCCTCACCCTCTCCTGTCCGGACCGGGCCGGACTGGTCCACGCAGTGAGCGGCTTCCTCGTCAGGAACTCGGGAAACATCCTGGAGAGCCAGCAGTTCGACGACCGGATCCAGGGCCGCTTCTTCATGCGGGTCCACTTCGACGTGTCCGATCCGGACACCGGTCTGGAACACCTGCGGTACCGATTCGGCCCCGTCGCCGAGGCCCACGGGATCTCCTGGACCCTCCGGGACGCCGCGACGCCGACCAGGACGCTCATCATGGTGTCCCGGTTCGGCCACTGCCTGAACGACCTGCTCTTCCGCTGCCGCACCGGCGCCCTCAACATCGAGATCCCGGCGATCGTCTCCAACCACCGTGACTTCGAGTCCCTGGCGGAGACCTACGGCATCCCCTTCCACCACATCCCGGTGACCCGGGAGACCAAGCCCGAGGCGGAGGCACGCCTGCTGGAGCTGGTGCGGGAGGTGAACGTCGACCTCGTGGTGCTGGCCCGCTACATGCAGGTCCTCTCCGACGACCTGTGCAAGGAACTGGAGGGCCGCGCCATCAACATCCACCACTCCTTCCTGCCGAGCTTCAAGGGCGCGAAGCCCTACCAGCAGGCGTACGAGCGAGGGGTGAAGCTGGTCGGCGCGACCGCGCACTATGTGACGCCGGAGCTGGACGAGGGCCAGATCATCGAGCAGGACGTGGTCCGGGTGGACCATTCCCTCGACCCGGACGACCTCGTGACGGTCGGCCGCGACGTGGAGGCACAGGTCCTGGCCCACGCGGTCAAGTGGCACACGGAGAGCCGCGTGATGGTCGACGGGAACCGCACCGTGGTCTTCCGCTGAGCGGCGGTGTGCGCATACCGGGCGGGGCTGGAGTCACCGGATTCCAGCCCCGCCCGGGCGTTCGTATACGGGTGCCGGCACTCAGCCGAGCCGGTCGAGCAGGGCCCGGCGCCACCTCTCTGTCTCCGCGACCTGGTTGAACGTGAAGACGTGCAGGCCCGCAACCCCCGCCGACGGCGCGGCCAGTGCGTCCGCGCTGCGGCCGAGCAGTCTCTCGGGCACATATCCCCCGGGCGTCGCGAACCGCAGGAACCACGACGCGTGCCTGGTCAGGAAGCGTGTGGACTCCCCCACCCCGATCTTCGTCGCCATGGACAGCAGCTTGGCCCGCTGTACGGGCCCGGCGACGCCCACATACAGGGGCAGCGTGACGTCACGGCGCCGTATGCGTGCGATCCAGTCACCCAGCACGCGCGGATCGAAGCACAGGTTGCTGACGATGTACGTAGCGTGCGCGCGCTTGTCCCACATCGCCTGGATGGTGATGTCGTCGTGGATGAGCGGATGACTCTCCGGGTATCCGGTGATCCCCAGCCGGGCGAAGGGGCTGCCCAGTTCGCTCAGCCTGCGCAGCACCGGCAGCGCCCCGTCGTACGGACCGGCCGGCGGGTCGGCGTCGCCCGCGGGGACGAAGACGTCGTCGACGCCCAACGCGCGCAGCCGTTCGACGACGTCCTTCAGGTGTGTGTCGTCCCGCAGCAGCCGCGCGGGCAGGTGCGGGACGACCCGGTAGCCGTGCGCGGTGAGCCGCTCGGTGAGGCCGAGCGTCGGCTCCAGGCCCTTGACCGGCGACGCCGTGACGGTGACGACGACGTCGCGCGGGACATGGGCGAGGACCTTCTCCTCGGTCGCCTTCGCGGGCAGCACCTCGTAGCGGACGCGGCCCAGCAGCGCCCGCAGGGCCTCGGCGCCCAAGGCCTACCCGGCCTGCTTCCGGGCGTCGCGGTGGCGGTAGTACGCGGCCTTGGAGGGCGCCGCCGGCTCCTTGCCGAGGATCAGGTCGGCCGCCTTCTCCGCGATCATCATCACCGGCGCGTAGATGTTGCCGTTGGTGACGTAGGGCATGACCGAGGCGTCGACGACACGCAGCCCCTCGAGACCGTGCACCCGCATGCTCAGCGGGTCGACCACGGACATCTCGTCGGTGCCCATCTTGCAGGTGCACGAGGGGTGCAGGGCGGTCTCGCCCTCCTTGGCGACCCAGGCGAGGATCTCCTCGTCCGTCTCGACGGAGGGCCCGGGCGAGACCTCTCCGGCGTTGTACGGGGCGAGTGCGGGCTGGTTGAGGATCCGGCGGGCCACGCGGATCGCCTCGACCCACTCGCGGCGGTCCTGCTCGGTGGAGAGGTAGTTGAAGCGCAGCGCCGGGTGCTCCCGCGGGTCCTTGCTCTTGATCTTCACTGAGCCGATGGCGTCGGAGTACATGGGCCCGACGTGCACCTGATAGCCATGGCCGCCGGCCGGCGAGGAGCCGTCGTAGCGGACCGCGACGGGGAGGAAGTGGAACATCAGGTTGGGGTAGTCCACGTCCTCGTTGCTGCGGGCGAAGCCGCCGGCCTCGAAGTGGTTGGTGGCCGCCGGGCCCTTGCGGAACAGCCACTGGAGCCCGATGAAGGGGGCGCGCCACTTCGCCATGTACGGCTGCATGGAGACGGGCTGCTTGCAGCCGTACTGGACGTACACCTCCAGGTGGTCCTGCAGGTTCTCGCCGACGCCCGGCAGGTCGTGCACGACCTCGATGCCGAGGGCGGACAGCTCGGCGGCGTTGCCGACGCCGGAGAGCTGGAGCAGTTGTGGGGAGTTGATGGCGCCGCCGCACAGGATGACCTCACGGGCCCGGACCTGCTGCGGCGCACCGCGTCCGCGCCGGTACTCGACGCCGACGGCGCGCTTGCCCTCGAAGAGGACCCTGTTGACGAAGGCGCGGGTCTTGACGGTGAGGTTGGGCCGTTTGCGGACCGGCTTGAGGTACGCCTTGGAGGCCGAGAGACGCCGTCCATGGTGGACATTCCGGTCGAACTTCGCAAAACCTTCCTGCCGATAGCCGTTTACGTCGTCCGTGGGCGCGTAGCCCGCCTCCTCGGTGGCCTCGAGGAACGCACCGAAGAGGGGGTTGGTGGCGGGGCCGCGCTCCAGGACGAGCGGGCCGTCGTGGCCGCGGAACTCGTCGTCGGGGTCGGCCGCGAGACAGTTCTCCATGCGCCGGAAGTACGGCAGGCAGTGGGCGTAGTCCCAGGTCTCCATGCCGGGGTCGGCGGCCCAGCGCTCGTAGTCCATGGGGTTGCCGCGCTGGAAGATCATGCCGTTGATGCTGCTGGAGCCGCCCAGCACCTTGCCGCGGGCATGGTAGACGCGCCGACCGCCCATGTGGGGTTCGGGCTCGGACTCGTACTTCCAGTCGTAGAAGCGGCTGCCGATGGGGTAGGTCAGCGCCGCGGGCATGTGGATGAACACGTCCCAGGGGTAGTCCGACCGCCCCGCCTCCAGGACCAGCACCCGGTTCGCCGGGTCGGCCGAGAGCCGGTTGGCCAGTGCGCTGCCGGCTGATCCACCGCCGACGATGACGAAGTCGTAGTGCAGGGGAGCCATGGTGCCTCGTCTCGCTCGCTCGCGCTGTCGATACGCGAGGCATGCTAATACGGGTATCGCTATACGCACCAGGTTGCGAACAACGCAACTTGCAGGCTCCGTGTTTCCTCACAGTTACTTGCAGGAACGTTGTTTACTACGCGTATAGTTTCGCTATGAGCAACTACAGTCCGGATACCGAAACGAACGGTTCGCAGGCCGGCGGGGTGCAGTCCGTCGACCGTGCCATCAGCGTCCTCGAGATCCTGGCCCAGCGCGGCGAGGCGGGGGTCAGTGAAGTGGCCGCCGAGATCGAGGTTCACAAGTCCACCGCGTTCCGGCTGCTCGGCGCCCTGGAGGCGCGCGGTCTGGTGGAGCAGGCGGGCGAGCGCGGCAAGTACCGGCTCGGCTTCGGCATCGTACGCCTGGCCGGTGCCGTCACGGGACGCCTCGACATCACACAGCAGGGCCGCCCGGTCTGCGAGCGGCTCGCCGAGGAGCTCGGCGAGACGGTGAACATCGCCGTGATGCAGGAGCACTACGCGATCAACCTCTACCAGGTACGCGGTCCGGCGGCGGTCGCCGCGCACAACTGGGTCGGTGAGCTGACCCCGCTGCACGCCACGTCGAGCGGCAAGATCCTGCTCGCCCACCTGCCGGCCCAGGAGCGCGCCGCGCTGCTGTCGGAGTCGGGCCTGAAGAAGATGACCCCCCACACCCTGACGGCCAAGGCGAAGCTCGAGAAGAACCTCGCCGAGGCGCGGGAGCGGGGCTACGCCTGGACGCTCGAGGAGCTGGAGATCGGGCTGCACGCCATGGCCGCACCGGTGCGTGACCGGGACGGCGCGGTGATCGCCGCGATCAGCGCCTCCGGGCCCTCGTACCGGTTCACCGAGCAGCGCATGCACGAGCTCGCTCCGGTGCTCCTCAAGGGCGCGGAGGAGATCAGCCACCGGATGGGCTACCTGGGCTGAGCGGCCCGCACCTGCTCCGGACCTGGGGGCCGGAGCGCAGGCCGCGGGCGCACGCCCTCGCGTCACTCCGGCTGACGCGTGCCGAGGCGCTCGTGCACCCAGTCGTGGAAGGCACCGATGTGGTGCTCGCTGGGCACGAGGACACCGCCCTTGGCGTACAGCCGTGAGCTCATACCGGGCTGGGTGCGCTCGCAGGCGTCGAAGTCCTGGCGGTTGACCCGGTCGAAGAGCTCCACGGAGCGGCTGACGTCCTTGCCGCTCTCCACCACTCCGGGCAGATAGAGCCAGTCGCACTCGACGATCGTGCGGTCGACGGCCACCGGGTACATCCGGTGGAAGATCACATGGTCGGGCACGAGGTTGATGAAGACCTGCGGCTTGATGGTGATCGCGTAGTAGCGGCGGTCCTGGTCGTCGGACACGCCGGGGATGCGGTCCAGGCCCGCGGAGCCGTCGACCGTGAAGCCCTGGATCTCCGCACCGAACTCGGCGCCGTGGCCCACGTAGTACTGGGCGGCGTAGCCGTCGGCGAACTCCGGGAGCACCTCGGTCAGTTCGGGGTGGATCGTGGCGCAGTGGTAGCACTCCATGAAGTTCTCGATGATGAGCTTCCAGTTCGCCCTGACGTCGTAGACGATCCGCTTGCCCACCGCGAGGTTGTCGATGTCGTAGTGCTCGATCGGCTCCACGTCGCCGAGGCGGGCGACGACCTCGCCGATGACGTCCTCCTCGAAGGAGGGCGGGTTCTCCGCCAGACAGACCCAGACGTAGCCGAGCCATTCGCGGACGGCCACACCCACCAGGCCGTACTCGGTGCGGCCGACGTCGGGCATCTTGGTGAGGTTGGGCGCCGCGACGAGCTTGCCGTCGAGGTCGTAGGTCCAGGCGTGGTACGGGCACTGGAAGGCGCGCTTGACCTCGCCGGTCTCCTCCGTGCAGAGCTTGGCTCCGCGGTGCCGGCACACATTGAAGTAGGCGCGGATCGAGTGGTCCCGGGACCGAGTGACGAGGATGCTCTCGCGGCCCACGTCGACGGTGCGGAAGGCGCCGGGCTTCGGCAGATCGGAGGCACGCGCGACGCAGAACCACATCGTCTCGAAGATGCGCTCCTGCTCCTGGGCGAAGATGCCCGGATCGGTGTACGAGGAGCCGGGGAGGGTGGCGATCAGGCTGTCCGGCAGGTTTGTCGAGGTCACGCTGCACTCCTCGGGAAACGTCGTGGATCGGTCATTCACCCGCCGGGAAGAGCGACTTCGGACGGCGTTGGGTATCGAGCGTTGTGTGTGGTCAGGGCGCGGCGGCACTGAGCTGCTTGCGCCAGCGGGTGAACAGCCGGGGCTGGTTCATCCCGAGTGCGGCGACCGGCCGGCCGGCGCGCCGGTAGACGGCCAGGAAACTGCGGTCGTCGGTGGCGCCGTCCTCGACCGTCACGCTGTCGGCACCGGCGGCGTGGCCGACGAACTGGATCTTCACGCCGTACTGGTCGGACCAGAAGTACGGCGGCCGGGGCACGCCCGGTTCGGTCGCGCCGTACGCGAGCAGCGTGGCCACGGCGGCATCGGGGCGTTCCAGCGCGCCGGTCCAGTGCTCCACGCGACGGTGGGCGCCGGTGTACGGGTCGTACCAGTTGGCGCAGTCGCCCACGGCGACCACACCGGCCAGGCTGGTGCGGCCGTCGGCCCCGCACTTCACTCCGTTGTCGAGCTCGACGCCGGAGCCCTCCAGCCAGTCGACACAGGGGCGCGCGCCCACCCCGACGACGACCGTGTCGGCGGGCACGCTGCGGCCGTCCTCGAGCAGCACGGCGTCGACGCGCCTCTCCCCGCTCAGGCCCTTGACCCCGACACCGCACAGCAGCCGTACGCCGTGGTCGGCGTGGAGGGCGGAGACGATGCCGCCCATGAGCTCGCCGAGCGGCCCGGCCAGCGGCGTCGGCGCCGCCTCGACGACCGTGACGTCGAGTCCGAGCGCGTACGCGGTGGAGGCGACCTCGGCGCCGATGAAGCCGCCGCCGATCACCACCAGGCGTCCGCCCCGGGCCAGTTCGTCCCGCAGGGCGCGGGCGTCGTCCAGGGTGCGCAGGACGTGCACGCCCGCGAGGCCTGCGGAACCGGGGAGCGTGCGCGCGGCGGCACCGGTCGCGAGGACCACGCCGTCGGCCCGGATCTCCCTGCCGTCGGTGAGCCGGATCGCCCGCTCGGTGCGGTCGAGCCCGGTGGCGCGGGTACCGAGCACCCACTCGGCCGCCAGGTCCTCGTCGTCCCGCTCCAGCGCCAGTTCCGCTTCGCCGATGGCGCCGGTAAGGAACTCCTTGGACAGGGGCGGCCTGTCGTACGGGCGGTGCGGCTCGTCGCCGATGACGACGAGCCGTCCGTCGTACCCTCGCTTCCGCAGCGAGCGCGCGGCCGACAGACCGGCCAGCGAGGCGCCCACCACGGCGACGGTCCTCACGCGGGGCCTCCGGCCAGGCGGGAGGCGACGCAGGGCGGCAGATTGGGAGCCTCCGTGGACACCCGCACATAGATCATGCCGTCCTCGACGACGACCTCGTGGGTGCGGACCGGGAGCTTGGCCGGCGGGGCATCGACGGCACCGGTCCTCAGGTCGAACTTCGAGGCGTGCAGCGGGCATTCCACCTCACAGCCCTCCAGCCAGCCGTCGGCGAGCGAGGCGTCCTGGTGGGTGCAGGTGTCGTCGATGGCGAAGAGCTCGCCGTCATCGGTGTGGAACACCGAGACCGGCGGGTCGATGTCGAGCCGGTGGGCCTCGCCTCGCGGTAGATCCGCGAGTCGGCACGCGGGAATCATCATGACACCTCGGTGCGTATAGCGAAACGGATTGCGATTAGCGCAACGCCAGTCTGCGGGCCGTGCTGAACCCTTGTCAAGGCGTCCAAGGCCCGGGTTGAGGCGGTTGCGAGGGCCTGTTTCCGGGCATGCCGAAGCACCCCGGACAACGAGGCTGAGCAGGCGGAACGGGCACCGCACAGGGGGTGCGGCGGCCCCGCCGCAGGCCGTGGTGCCGTCGGACACCGTCATCGGGGCGAGGCCGTCGGCGGGCGGTCAGAAGCCGCGGTCGATCCACTCCTGGAGATGCGGCGCCTCGGCGCCGATGGTGGTGGTGTCCCCGTGGCCCGTGTGCACGACGGTCTCGTGCGGCAGCGCGAGAAGGCGCTCCCTGATCGAGTCGATGATGGTGGGGAAGTCGCTGTACGACCGCCCCGTCGCACCCGGCCCGCCCGCGAAGAGCGTGTCTCCGCTGAAGAGCGCCGCGAGCTCCGACGCGTACAGACACACGGCTCCGGGAGCGTGACCAGGGGTGTGCAGCACGGTCAGCCGTGCCCCCGCGACCGTGACGGTCTGCCCGTCGGTCAGTTCACCGTCCGGCGCCCGGTCGGGGTGGGTCTGCTTCCACAACGGCAGATCGTCGGCGTGCAGCAGGATCGGGGCGCCGGTGCGGGCGGCCAGATCGGGTGCGGCGTCGATGTGGTCGTTGTGGGCGTGGGTGCACAGGATCGCGCGCAGGGCACGCCCGCCGAGGGCCTGGACGATGGCGTCCGCGTCATGGGCGGCGTCGATGACGACCGCCTCGCTGTCGTCGCCCACGATCCACACGTTGTTGTCGACGTCCCAGGTGCCGCCGTCCAGTGCGAACGTCCCCGAGGTGACGAGGCGTTCGATGCGCGCGGCGGCCATCAGAAGACCACCACCGAGCGCAGGACGTCGCCGTGGTGCATGCGCTCGAAGGCCTTCTCGACCTCGTCCAGGGCGATGGTCTCCGTCACGAACGCGTCGAGGTCGAGGCGGCCCTGCAGATGGAGGTCGATGAGCATCGGGAAGTCCCGGGAGGGCAGGCAGTCGCCGTACCAGGACGACTTCAGCGACCCGCCCCGGCCGAAGACGTCCAGCAAGGGCAGTTCCAGCTTCATCTCCGGGGTGGGCACGCCGACGAGCACGACGGTGCCGGCCAAGTCGCGGGCGTAGAAGGCCTGCCGGTACGTCTGAGGCCGCCCCACCGCTTCGATCACCACGTCCGCGCCGAAGCCGCCGGTCAGTTCCCGGACCGCCTCGACCGGGTCGGTCTCCTTGGAGTTGACCGTGTGGGTCGCGCCCAGCTTCCTGGCGGTTTCCAGCTTGCGGTCGTCGATGTCCACCGCGATGATCCTCGCCGCCCCGGCGAGCCGCGCCCCGGCGATTGCGGCGTCCCCGACGCCTCCGCACCCGATGACGGCCACGCTGTCACCGCGTCCGACGTTGCCGGTGTTGATCGCGGCGCCGATGCCCGCCATCACGCCGCAGCCCAGCAGCCCAGCGGCGGCAGCGGACGCGGCCCGGTCCACCTTGGTGCACTGCCCGGCCGCGACCAGAGTCTTCTCGGCGAAGGCACCGATACCCAGGGCGGGCGAGAGTTCCGTGCCGTCGGTCAGCGTCATCTTCTGCTTGGCGTTGTGCGTGTTGAAGCAGTACCACGGCCGGCCGCGCAGACAGGCCCGGCACTGGCCGCACACCGCTCGCCAGTTCAGGATCACGAAGTCACCGGGCGCCACCTCCGTGACCCCTTCGCCCACGGACTCCACGACACCGGCCGCCTCGTGCCCCAGAAGAAAGGGGAAGTCGTCGTTGATGCCGCCCTCGCGGTAGTGCAGATCCGTGTGGCAGACGCCGCAGGCCTCGACCTTGACCAGCGCCTCGCCGGGACCCGGGTCGGGCACGACGATCGTCTCCAGGCTGACAGGGGCGCCCTTGCCCCGCGCGACAACGGCACGAACCTGGTGGGTCATGGCCACTCCTCGGCTGTTACGAGTCGGGATGTTGCTCATTACGGCACACATCTCACGTGTCGCAACACAGCATCGTGGAGCGCCGTGCGGCGGTCAAGGATCGGGATGCGCCTCTCCGAAACGGAGGCCCGGCCGCGGCCCGGAACGGCCCCGTGCCGGGCCCCGGCGGGGGCACGGGCGGCTTTCACGGGCCGCCCTGGGGGTGACCGCCGCCGTGCCCTCCGCTGAGCGTCACGCGGCCGGTCACACGGTCCGAACAAGCCGTCTGATCTGGGCATTTGCGCCGTCCGGCCCTACGATCCCGGCATCGGAAAGGGGATCGAATGAACCGGGACATCCGCACCGTGGAGGACGTACTCAGACTCCTGGACGGCCTGTTCGCGTCGGAGGCCGACCGCTGGACCGCCCGGGCGGCCTCCTGGTGGGACGGCTTCTACGCGGACCGGAGCAAGCCGGTGCCGTTCTTCGTGACGAAGCCGGACGAGAACCTGGTCTCGTACCTGGACCGCGGCCTGATCAGCACGGGCCGCGCCCTGGACCTGGGGTGCGGCCCGGGCCGTAACGCGCTGCATCTCGCCTCGCGGGGCTTCGAGGTGGACGCGGTCGACCTCTCCCCGGCGGCCATCGCCTGGGCCCGTGACCGTGCCCGCGAGACGGGTGCCGACGTCCGGTTCCACTGCGGCGACGCCTTCGCATCGACGGGCGCCGAGCTCGACGGCCCGTACGAGCTGATCTACGACTCGGGTTGCTTCCACCACCTGCCGCCGCACCGCCGCATCAGCTATCTCGCCCTTGTGGACCGGCTCCTCGCACCCGGCGGCCTGTTCGCCCTCACCTGCTTCGCGGCCGGTGCCATGGGGTCCGAGCTGTCCGACACCGAGCTGTACCGCCGCTCCAGCCTGCAGGGCGGCCTCGCCTACACACCGGAGTCCCTGCGCTGGATCTTCTCCGATCTGATGGCGGTCGAGCTGCGCCGTATGCGCGACGAGCCCTCCGACTCCCCACGCTTCGGTGAACCCTTCCTCTGGACGGCCCTGTTCCGCCGCGACGCGCAGCCCTGCACGGCCGCAGACTGATGGTCGATCCGGTGACCGCTCTCGCTGTCGATCCGGCCGCCCGCCGTTCGTACGGACAGTGAGAGGCCGGCACCGGACCGGCTCGGGCGAAGGGCTGTGAGAGGAATGACCGAGGTATCGACGCTGATCACCGGCCGGGGTCTGGTCGAGTCGCCACGCTGGCACGGCGAGCGGCTGTACTTCTCCGACTGGTCCGCGGGCGAGGTGGTCGCGGTCGATCTCACCGGTCACAGCGAGGTCGTCGCACGGGTGGGCTCCCTGCCGCTGTGCACGTCCTGGCTCCCGGACGGCGCACTGTTGATCGTCTCGTCCCCGGACGGACTGCTTCTGCGCCGGGAACCCGACGGCAGCCTGGTCACCCACGCCGATCTCGGCATGCCCGGCTGGAACGACATCGTGGCGGACGGCCGCGGCAACGCCTACGTCAACCGTGCCGGCTTCAACCCGATGACCGGAGAGGAGTTCCGACCCGGTTCCGTCCACCTGGCCACACCGGACGGCTCGGTGCGCCAAGTGGCCGACGACTTCGCGTTCCCCAACGGGATGGCGCTGACCGCCGACGGCTCCACGCTGATCGTCGCGGACTCCTACCGCCACAGCCTGGTGGCCTTCGACGTCGGCGAGGGCGGCGCGCTGTCGCGGCGACGGACCTGGGCCGACCTCGGCGAAGGCACTCCGGACGGCATCTGCGTCGACGTGCAGAACGCGGTCTGGTACGCGGACGTCCCCCACCGGCGGTGCGTGCGCGTCGCGGAGGGCGGCACGGTCCTGCAGACGCTGCCGCTGGACCGGGGAGCGTTCGCCTGCGTGCTGGGCGGTCCGGACGGGCGGACGCTGTTCATCACGGCGGCCCGCTGGCAGGGCATGACCGAGACGGAGCTGGTGGCGGCAGGCAGCGGCCAGGTGCTCAGCGTTCCAGTGGACGTCCCGGGAACCGGTCGGCCGTAAGGACACCTCTCACCCACCGACGGAGTGGCGACAGGCGGTTCGGCACCGGGGTGATGGCGATTACCTGCCATGTAATCGCCCCCCGAGCCACACCATGACACGATCTTCGGTGTACGGAGCCCGACCGACCGAGCGGAAGGACACCATGCCCGCCTACGCGATAGCCCACCTGCAGGAAGCCACCCCGCACCCGGAGATCGCCGAGTACATCGAGCGGATCACCGCGACCTTCGAGCCGTACGGCGGCCGCTTCCTCGTGCACGCCTCGCAGCACGAGGTGAAGGAGGGCAGCTGGCCGGGGCACGTGGTGGTGATCACCTTCCCCGGTATGGCCGAGGCGCAGGCGTGGTGGGACTCACCCGCGTACCAGGAGATCGCGCCACTGCGCTCCCGCCACATCGAGGGCGACATCGTCCTCGTCCCGGGCGTCCCGGAGAACTACGACCCGGCGACCACCGCCAAGGCGATGCGCGAGGCGATGGCTGCCGAGTAGGCGAAGGATTCGGGGGCCCGGTTCCGGGCCCCCGCCCCGTGGCTCGGACGCGGTCCAGTGACCGATGCGCGACGACCTGTCTCAGCAGCCCCTGCCGGAGGTTGTCGATCTGCGCGCACGGGTTGCGCAGGCCGGTCAACTCGACCACCGCCTCCGCACCGACCTCGTCGAAGAGTCGCTCGACCACGACCCCGCCCGGCGTTCAGACGCGGTCCAGCGGCCGATGCGGTTCGTCCGGCAACCTCGCCTCGATCATGTCGCCCGGGCGCACCACGCCGCCCTGTTTCACGATGCTCATGACTCCGGCCTTGCGCACGACGTTGCCGGCGTCGTCGCGGCCGACGACCTGCTTCAGCAGCCCCTGCCGGAAGTTGTCGATCTGCACGCACGGGTTGCGCAGACCGGTCAACTCGACCACCGCCTCCGCACCGATGCACAGCAGCGTGCCCACCGGCAGGCTCAACAGGTCGATGCCACGGGTGGTGACGTTCTCCCCCAGCTCACCGGGCGCCACCCGGAAACCCGCCGCACCGACCTCGTCGAAGAGTTCCTCGTGAATGAGGTGGACCTGGCGCAGGTTCGGCTGTGTGGGATCGACCGCCACGCGCGAGCGGTGCTTGACGGTCACCCCGGCGTGCACATCTCCTTCCACACCGAGCCCGGCGAGCAAGGTGATGCTCTCGCGGTTCGGCTTTGTGAACGAGTACTCACCGTTGCTGCTGACCGCTGCCACGATTCCGTTCAACTCCGGACCCCCTCTTCAAAGCTTCGACCTTCAAGATCCTAACCAGTTGTCATGGCCACTGAACGCATCCCCGGGCGCCTCCACCCCCACGCAAGGCCGCCCCCGCCATGGCCGGACCACTTCCCCTGCCGGCTGTCTCCGCGTCTCTCGCCGTAGCCGCGCTCACCCTTTCCGCCGGGCTCCTCACCGCCTCCCCGGCGCAGGCCGCCACCGGCACGATCACACGGTCTCGCGGGCAAGTGCCTCGACATCACCGGCAAAACTCCACGACCAACGTGGCCAACCTGACCAACTACCCGTAAACCGGACGGGGCCGGGACAGGATGCCCCGGCCCCACCCGGCACACACGCGCCCCGGGTCACATCTGCGCAGGAGCGTCACACAGGCTGCACACAGCCTCTCGAATGCCTCGCTAGCGTTGCGACCGCTCGATTTCCACGTGCGAACACGACCAGGTCGCGGCCGAGCGGGCCGACGGCGCAGCCAAACCAGGAAGACCAGATGGACTACTGCTCCTCGTGTCGTCGGCATCTCAACGGCGCCCTGGTGTGTCCCGGATGCGGCGCCTATGCGCCGGACATAGCCCCGCCCTCGACCGTGCGGCCCGCCATGCCGTCGTGGGAGAACCCGGCCGCCTCCCACGGCCGGCCGGACTTCGGTCCCGGTGACACGGCAGCCGCTGCGGCCCCTGCGGACGAGATCGCGGCCGACACGGCCGAGAAGGCACCCATCGCGCCGCAGGGCCGGGCCGCACGGCGTCGCCAACTGGCCCGGTGGAAGAAGAACAAGCGCCGCGCCGCCGTCGCCACGGCCGTCGCGATCGTCGGCGGCGGCCTGACCGTCGCCTCCCTGGACCGGCACTCCGCCGACCGGGCGCAGGCGGCCACGGCACCGGAGAACACCCGGACGGATTCCGCCGAGGAACCGAGCGTGGAGCAGACCCGCCCCGCGTCGACGCCGCCGCCCGGCAGGCACCGGTCCGCGCACCCCACACCGCCCGCACAGCCGCTCAACGCCAACGCCCCGCGGCAGCAGTCCGCCTCCGCCCCGGCCCCCACCTCGCCGACGATCACGCGTCCGGAGGCGGCCACCACGCCTCGGCCGGCGACGACATCGGCTCCGAAGACGCGAGCCGTCTCTCCGGCCACCGGCCCAGCGGCCACCGGCGGTTCCGGCTCGACGGCTCGGCAGCCGTCCACGCCGACACCCGCGAAGGGCAGTGGCACCGGTTCCAGCACTTCGCAGACGAGCCCCTCACCGGCGGCGACCTCGCCCTCCGAGCTGTGTCTCCTCGTGGTGTGCCTCGGCTGAACAGGGCACCGCACGGTCGCTGACCCGCTCGTCCCCGGCCGGGTCAGGCCACCGCCCGCTGCTTGGCCCGCCCCTTGCTCAGGAAGCGCTTGAGCCGTGTCCGGGGCCAGGTGTTGATCACGTCGTCCGTGGTGAGCCAGCCGCGCTGTGCCGTGCCCACCCCGTAGCGCATGTTCGCCAGGTGGAGGGCGGCGTGGGCGTCGCTGTCCACGGCGAACTTCACCCCGTACCGCCGGGCCCGCAGGATGTCCTCGTCCCGCAGGTCGAGCCGGTGGGGGTGGGCGTTGATCTCCAGGGCGGTGCCGGTGCGCGCACAGGCGGCGAAGACCTCGTCGAGGTCGGCGTCGACGCCCGGCCGTTTGCCGACGATACGGGTGGTGGGGTGGCCGATGATGTTGACGTACGGGTTCTCGCAGGCCCGTACGATCCGGTGGGTCATCGCCTCACGTCCCTGGTTGAAGTGCGAATGCACCGAGGCCACGCACAGATCGAAGCCCGCCAGGAATTCCTCCGGCCAGTCCACCCCGCCGTCGGGGTCGATGTTCAGCTCCACACCGTGCAGCAGCCGCATCCCGCCCCGCCGCCCCCGCGCGCCGTAGCCGTCGAGCTCCCGTACGCGTTCGCGCTGCGCCAGCATCCGCTCGTCGGTCATGCGCTGCATGTACAGGTTGGGTCCGTGATCGGTGATCGCGTAGTAGGCGTAGCCGCGCTCGGCGGCCGCCTCGACCATCTCCTCCAGCGGGGCGAGACCGTCGGTGAGGTCGGTGTGCGTGTGGAGGTCGCCCCGGATGTCCGCCTCGCTCACCAGGTCGGGCAGTTCACCGCGCAGCCCGGCCTCGATCTCCCCACGGTCCTCGCGCAGCGTCGGCGGGATCCAGGGCAGGCCGAGCCGGGCGTAGACGTCCTCCTCCGTCTCGGAGACGATCTTCTCCCCGCTCTCGGCGTCGAAGAGCCCGTACTCGGAGAGCTTCAGGCCCTGGTGCACGGCCAGTTCCCGGGTACGGATGTTGTGCGCCCTGGAGCCGGTGAAGTACTGCAGCGCGGCGCCCCAGGAGTCCGGCGGGACGACGCGCAGATCGACGGCGAGGCCCTTGGTGGTGCGGATCGACGTCTTGGTCCCGCCGTGCGCGATGACCTCGGTGACGTACGGCAGCTCGGTGAACGCCCGCATGAGCGGCGCCGAGTCCTTGGCCGTGGCGAGGATGTCGATGTCACCGATGGTCTCGCGGACGCGACGCAGTGAGCCGGCGTAGGCGCAGCGCCGACAGCCGGTCACCCCGGACAGCGCGCCGGTGATCTCCTCGGCGAGGTCCATGGCGACATCGAGCAGGACACGGTCCCCGGTGGAGTGCAGCAGCTCTATGCCGTGGAGGATGTTCTCCTCGGTTCTCGGTCCGAAGCCCTTGAGATCGCGCAGCCGCTCGGCGTGAATGGCCTCGGTGAGCTCGTCGACCGACGAGATGCCCAGCTCCTCGTAGAGCAGGAGCGCCTTTCTCGGCCCGAGGGTGGCAATGGCGGTCAACTGCCGCACTCCGGCCGGGATCCGCGCACGCAGCTCGTCCACGGCGGAGATGCTGCCGGTGCGGAAGTACTCGACGACCTTCTCGGCGATCGACTTGCCGACGCCGGGTATCTCCCGCAGGCCCTTGACGTCGAGGTTGCGGACGTCGGCGTGGTGGCCGCCGATCGCGCGGGCAGCCTTCTCGTAGACGCGTGCCTTGAACGCGTCTCCGCCGGTGATCGAGATCAGGTCGGCGTACTCCTGGAGCAGCGCGGCGACCTCGTCATTGGACCGGGCCACGCCTCCAGGGTAGGCACGGTCGTCCTACCGTGGAGACATGAACGGCGGCACGGTGACGCTGTTCCTGTGCGGCGACGTGATGCTGGGGCGCGGTGTGGACCAGATCCTCCCGCACCCGGGCGATCCGGCCCTGCAGGAGGGATATGTCGGCGACGCCCTCGGCTATGTCCGGAGCGCGGAGGCCGTGAACGGCCCGATCCCGGCCCCCGTCGTCCCGGCCTGGCCGTGGGGTGAGGCGCTCGGGGTGCTGGAGGCGGAGTCCCCGGACGTCCGGATCGTGAACCTGGAGACGTCCGTCACCCGCAGCGACGCGTTCGTTCCGGGCAAGGGGGTCCACTACCGCATGAGCCCGGCGAACCTGCCCGCGCTGCTGGTGGCCCGGCCCGATGTCTGCGTCCTGGCCAACAACCATGTGCTGGACTTCGGGCGGGCGGGGCTGGCCGAGACCCTCGACGCCCTGTCCCGCGCGGGACTGCGTACGGCGGGCGCCGGACGGGACGCGCAGGAGGCGCGCGCGCCGGTGGCGGTCCCCGTGGGCCGCGGCGCTCGTGTGCTGGTGTTCGCACTCGGCGCGTCGTGCAGCGGCATCCCGTCCGACTGGGCAGCGGGGCCGGACCGGTCGGGCGTCGCGTACGTCCCCGCGCTCACGCGGGCCGAGGCGGACGGGGTCGTGGAGCAGGTACGCCGGGTCAGGCGCCCGGGGGACATCGTCGTCGTCTCCGTGCACTGGGGCTCGAACTGGGGCTACCGCGTCCCCGAGCGGCAGGTCCGCTTCGCGCACGCCCTGATCGACGGCGGTGCGGACGTGATCCACGGTCACTCCTCGCACCATCCCCGTCCCGTCGAGGTGTACCACGAGCGGCTCGTGCTGCACGGCTGCGGCGACTTCGTCGACGACTACGAAGGCATCACGGGTTACGAGTCGTACCGCGACGACCTCCGGCTGGCGTTCCTGGTCTCGGTCGAGGCGGCCACCGGTCGCTTCACCGGCCTGCGCATGGTGCCGCTGCAGGCCCGTCGGATGCGGCTGGAGCCGGCTTCCGACGAGGACCGCGACTGGCTGCGCGAGACGCTGGAGCGGATCAGCAAGGGTGTGTCCATCGCCGTGGCGGCCGACGGGGCGCTGACGCTGGAACTCCCGGACCGGTCCGCTCTGGACCGTCGGCCCGGCGGGGCGCAGCCTGGAGAGTAGGGGCGACAACGGGGGGATCGGCGCACGGAGGTGATCACGGTGGAAGCGAAGCAGTGGACCGTGCAGATCTACATCACCGAGGAAGGCGACGACACACAGGCACGTGCCGTGCTGACCACCCGCGACACGTCGACCGTCACCGGGCGGGGCGTGGCGCGGCGGAATCCGGTCGACCGGCCGGTGCCGGAGATAGGGGACGAACTGGCCGCCAGCCGCGCACTGGAGGACCTCGCCATCCGGCTGCACGACGTGGCCGCCGACGACATCGTCCAGCTGGCCGGTCCCGTCGAGGCGTGAGCCGGCCCTCGGTCCCGTCGCGGGTCCCGCCCGGCGCCGTCGGCCGTGCGGGACCGGCGACCGGTCGCTACGGACGGGGCTCCGGGGTCCGTCATGCGTGCGGCACGACGGCCACGGGGCAGTAGACGTGCTGGATGGCCGCGTGGGTGGTGGGCCCGGTGCGCGGGCCGATCCGCCGCTCGGCAAGGTGATGTCCCACCACCAGGAGGCTCGCCCCGGTCGCCGCGC
>NZ_JAUYWJ010000043.1:0-52941 GCF_032656585.1 Streptomyces herbicida | reverse complement strand
AGCCGAGCCTGTCAGCCTTGGCCTGTTCATACGCCTCCGCCGTCACATTGGCGTGCGCGGCCAGCTCGGCGGGCGGCGCAAACCTGCGCTCCTCCTTGAGCAGGTTGGCCAGGCTTTCGTTGCTCACGACATCTCCCTTTCCAAGGGTGTCCGTTGTGTCCCAGGCCACAGCTCATCAGACCCGGGGGCCCGATGACAAGGGTCGGCCTGAAATTGGTTTAGACCTGTCTGAATGGTCCACTACCCCTGTACACGGATGCCGACCAAGGCTGGGTTCAGCCTCTTGACCTTGGCTTTGACGACTCCTGGCGGGTTGCAGAGGCACCCAGATGGCGCCTTGCAGGGGGGAGCCCCCGGGGTGCGCGGCCCCCGGGGTGTGGGACTCCCCCCGGGTTGAGGCTCCACGGGGTGTGCGGCCGCCGCTGATGCGCCCGCACACCCGTGGCCGCATCCAGGCCCGGTCACCGCGGTCCGGTCACGCCGGGCTGGGCAGCTCCTCCGCCCCCGCCACGTGCTCGAACACCGCCTCGTCGCCGACCGCGGCGCCCAGCAGATAGGCCTGCGCCTCGCCCACGTGGAAGTACATCCCGTGCAGCTCCAGCGCACCGTCCGCCAGCGCCCGCGCCACCGAGTTGTGCGCGCGCAGATGCTCCAACTGCTGGATCACGTTGGTCAGGCAGAGCTGTTCCACCACGTCGGCCGCCGCCCGGCCGGCCAGCCGTGCCCAGGGCCGGCTGTCGTCCGCCATCCGCTCCAGGCTCGGCAGACCGTGCCGCAGCCACCGCTTGAGGGGAGTCTCCGCGCCCCCGGGCTCGGAATTGAGCAGCGCCTGCATGGCCCCGCACCCGGAGTGCCCGCACACCGTGATGGAGCGCACGTTCAGCACCTCCACCGCGTACTCGATCGCGGCCCCCACGGAGTCGTCACCGCTCTCCTCGCCCGGCAGTGGCACCAGGTTGCCGACATTGCGGACGACGAAAAGGTCGCCGGGACCACTGGAGGTGATCATCGACGTCACGAGCCGGGAGTCGGCGCAGGTGAGGAAGAGCTGGGAGGGCCGCTGCCCCTCCCGGGCCAACCGCGCCAGCTCGCTGCGCACCAGCGGGGCGGTGTTTCGCTGGAACGCGCTGATACCGCGGGCCAGTTCATGCGCGCTGGACGTGGAGTCGGGGCCGGTGTCGGAGGCCGTGTCGGAAGCGGATCCGGAGCCCGAGGTGGGGGCGGATCCGGAAGCCGACGTGGAGCCGGAGCCGTCGCCGTCGGTGGCCTCGGCGTCGGTGCCGACGCCGGCTCGGGCCGCTCCCTCCGGCCGGTCGGTCCCGCCGGCCTCCAGCCGTCCGCCCGCGCCGCCGCCCGGCCCACCGCCGGACGGCATGTCGCACTGGTGGTTACGCCAGGGCGTCCAGGGCCGGCAGCGACATCCGGCGGACCCTGTCGGCTCGGTGGTCCGGAGCCCGGTGCGGCGGCCGGTCAGCTCGGCCGTGCCACCCTGCGCGGTGTGTGCGTTCTGCCAGTCCTGCAGTGACTCGTACGCCGCGTGGTCCATGAACGAACCGTCCAACTCCACGACGGCGTGGGCGCCATGGGGTACGAGATGCAGGGCCCGGCTGAGCCTTGGCACCGCGAGGAACGTCAGCTGTCCTCGTACATGTACGTGATGGACCCCTTCCTTCTCTTCGTGCGTGATGCGGGTGCGGGCGAGGCGGTTCAGGGCGACGGCGACGGCCACGGCGACACCGAGCGTCACGCCCTCCAGGACGCCCAGGAAGACCACGCCGAGTGTGGTGACGGCGTACACCGGCACTTCGCGGTGGCGGGTCACCGTGCGGATGTGGTGCAGGGACACCATCTGGATGCCGACGGCCATCACCAAGGCGGCGAGCGAGGCGAGCGGGATGAGGTCGAGGACCGGGACCATCAGCAGCGCGGCGACCACAACGAAAACGCCGTGCAGCATCGTGGAGTTCCGGCTCACGGCACCGGATTGCACATTCGCCGAACTCCGCACGGCCACCCCCGCGACCGGCAGTCCGCCCAGTGCTCCGGAGACGATGTTGGCGGCGCCCTGCCCGAGCAGCTCCCGGTCCAGGTCGGAACGTCCGACGTGGGCCCGCAGCCCGGGGCGGCGGGCGACCAGCTTGTCCACGGCGACCGCGCCGAGCAGCGACTGCACGCTGCACACCAACGTGGTGGTGAACACGGCGGCGGCGATGCCGAGCACCGGCCCCTCGGGCAGTGCCGCCAGTGCGTGGCTGCGCCAGGACGGCAGGTCGACCTTGGGCAGGGTGAGCCCGGCGACCGAGGCCGTCGCGGTGGCGCCGGCGACCGCGACGAGGGCGGCCGGGATCTTGCGCAGCAGACGGCCGGGACGGCCGGGCAGCCGCGGCCAGACCAGCAGCAGGGTCAGGGTCAGCGCACTCATCGACACGGCGGCGGGCTGCAGGGCCGCCAACTGGGCGGGCAGCGCGAGGATGTTGTCGAGGACGGAGCTCTGCGGAGTGCCGCCCAGGACGATGTGCAGCTGAGCGACGGCGATGGTGACGCCGATGCCGGCGAGCATGCCGTGCACGACGGCGGGGCTGACGGCGAGGGCGCCGCGGGCCACGCGCAGGCAGCCTAGGCCGAGTTGGGCGAGACCGGCGAGGACGGTGATGCCGCACGTCGTCCGCCATCCGTAACGGTGGATCAGGTCGGCGGTGACGACGGTGAGTCCGGCAGCGGGGCCGCTCACCTGGAGCGGGCAGCCGCCCAGCCGTCCGGCGACGAGTCCGCCGACGGCGGCGGCGACGAGTCCCGCCTGGAGCGGGGCGCCGGTGGCGAGGGCGATGCCCAGTGACAGGGGCAGGGCGATCAGGAAGACCGCGATCGATGCCGACAGATCCGCGCCAGCGAGGTGGAAGCGGCGGGGCGGGGCCGGTGGCGGGCTGTGCGGTTGGTGAGGGTGTTTGGTTCCGGTCGGGGCGGCGGTGCGGATGCCGGCCGATCGGGCGAGGCCGAGGGCCTTGGGCCGGGTGGATGCGCAGACTGACATGTTTCCCGTCTCCTCCGGGGCGGCGCGGTCGCGAAAGGGGTGGCCCCGTCGAGTTGGCGGGGGTGGGTCGCGGCCAGGGGTCACGGCGTGCAGCGGCGGGATGAATCAACGCTCGGTAAACAGATCGTAATGCAGAGTAAAGGTCATGCATGGACTTTCGGTGCAAATGGTTCATAGTTTCACCCTCTGGAATGAACCGAGCATTTCATCGGCTTGTCGTACTAATTCCTTCTCGGTCCCGTGGGACCTTGGCGGCGCTGTCGGCACATCCCGGCAGATCACCAGACAACGCCCTTGTCGGCGTTGGCCTGAGAGAAGGAAGAAGGTGGGCGGAACATGGCCGCCAACCAGAGGATCGCCGCGGGCGCCATGGTCGCCGCGGCCTGTGCGGCGTCGCTCGCCGGTTGCGCGAGCGACGCCGACGGCTCCAAGGAAGGGGCATCCGGACCTCAGCAGGGCGCGGCCGCGCCCCAGAGCATGGTCCGCCTGATCGGCGACGGCTCCACCGCGTACACCGGGGCGCAGCCGCACCTGCCCAGACCCGAGCGGCTCAAGCCCGGTGAGAAGCCACCGCAGTTCGTGGTGTTCTCCTGGGACGGAGCGGGCGAGGACAGCCAGAGGCTGTTCTCCCATTTTCGCAAGGTCGCCAAGGCCAACCACGCGACCATGACGTACTTCCTCAGCGGTGTGTATCTGCTGCCGGAGGAGAAGCGCGACCTCTACCGGCCCCCGCAGCACTCGCCGGGCCGCTCCGACATCGGGTTCAACGACGAGAAGGGCATCACCGACACAGTCCGGCAGCTACGCCTCGCCTGGCTGGAGGGCAACGAGATCGGCACCCACTTCAACGGCCACTTCTGCGGCAATGACGGCGGCGTCGGCCAGTGGTCGGTGGACGAGTGGAAGGACGAGATCTCCCAGGCCAAGCAGTTCGTGAAGAACTGGAAGACCAACTCGGGCCAGACCAAGGCGCCGCCGCTGCCCTTCGACTACGACAAGGAGCTCATCGGCGCCCGCACTCCGTGCCTGGAAGGCCAGAAGAACTTCATGAAGGCGGCGAGCGAGCTGGGCTTCCGCTACGACACCAGCGGTGTCAACAACCAGGTCTGGCCGAAGAAGAGATATGGGCTGTGGGATCTGTCGATGCAGCTCGTGCCCTTCCCCGGGCACACCTACGAGCAGTTGACCATGGACTACAACTTCATGATCAACCAGTCCGGCACCTCGACCCAGGGTGACCCCGACAAGTACGACTACTGGGGCGACCAGATGCGCGACGGTCTGCTGAAGGGCTTCTACCGGGCCTACGACGGCAACCGCGCACCCCTGGTCATCGGCAACCACTTCGAGCACTGGAACGGCGGCACCTATATGCGTGCCGTCGACGAGGTCGTCGAGGAGGTCTGCAACAAGCCCGAGGTGCGCTGTGTCTCCTTCCGGCAGCTCGCCGACTGGCTGGACGCCCAGGATCCGCAGATCCTGTCGAAGCTGCGCACCCTGGAGGTCGGCGAGGCCCCCAAGCAGGGCTGGGCGTCCTTGCTGTCGAACCGCTCCGCCCCGGCCCCGAAGGGGGCGCCGGGGGCACCGGCGATCGGGCGGTAGCCGTCAGACGGGAGCGGCCACACCCTCGCTGAGCACGAACCCGGGGTCGATCTGGGCCGCCAGGTCGGCCCCGGTGCGCTCATTGCCCCACGACTGGGCGTTCTTCAGATGGAAGTGCACCATCTGGCGTGTGTACCGCTCCCAGTCCCGCAGGTCGTAGGTCGCGTCGGCGGCGACCCGAAGGGTGCGCAGGGCACGGCTGTTGGCGTCCTCCAGGAACTCGAACCGCGGCGGCCGGCCCTTCTCCATGGCGCGCACCCAGTCGGAGTGCCCCACTGTCACGAGCAGGTCGTCCCCGACCTCCGCGCGCAGGAAGTCGACGTCGTCCTGCCCCTGCACCTTGTTGCCGACGACCTTCAGGACCACACCGAAGTCCTGGGCGTACTCCTTGTACTGGCGATAGACGGAGACTCCCTTCCGGGTCGGCTCGGCCACGAGGAACGTGATGTCGAAGCGGGTGAACATGCCGGAGGCGAAGGAGTCCGAGCCCGCCGTCATGTCGACGACGACGTACTCGTCGGGGCCGTCGACCAGGTGATTCAGGAACAGCTCCACCGCTCCCGTCTTGGAGTGGTAGCAGGCGACGCCCAGGTCGGCGTCGGTGAAGGAGCCGGTGACCATCAAACGGACGGCGCCGCCGTCGAGTTCCACCGGCCGCGCGCAGGCGTCGTACACCGCATTGGGCTCCCGGACCCGGACCAGTCGCGAGCCCTCGCCGGGCGGGGTCGTCTTGATCATCGTCGCGGTGGAGGCGATGCGCGGGTTGGAACCGCGCAGGTACTCCTTGATCAGCGTCAGTCGCTGGCCCATCGCGGGCAGTGCGGCCGTCTGCGCGTCGTCGAGACCGAGCGCGGGGCCCAGGTGCTGGTTGATGTCGGCGTCGATGGCGACGACGGGCGCGCCGGCGGCCGTCAGGTGGCGGATGAAGAGGGAGGAGAGCGTGGTCTTGCCGCTGCCGCCCTTCCCGACGAAAGCAATTTTCATGTTCACAAAGGGTAGTCGTCCGATTGCTCTGTGTGGCAGGCCGAGTGAAGAAGACCACTCCTTCGTGGGGTGGGACCACGGGGTGCGTAGTGTCGTACTCATGAGTACGACAGGCGCGACCGCCGAGCCTCCCCCAAGCTCCCGAAAGAGCTCGGACAGGGGGGACCCCCTTGCCGCCCTGGGCTCGCTGCCCGGTGTGGCCGAGTCCGTGGAGTCCGTGCGCAAGGCCGTGGACCGGGTCTACGGGCACCGGATCATGCGACGCCGCAGCAACGAGATCACCTCCGAGGCGGCCCTGCGCGGCGCCCGGGGCTCCGCGGCGCTGTCCGGTGCCGACTGGGCCCTGGAGGAGGTTCGGCGGCGCACCGACTTCAGTGGCGACGACGAGGCGCGTGTCCTGGGCGCGGCCCTGCGACTGACCGCCGAGGCGGGCCAGCTGCTGTCCATCTGGCGGCAGTCGCCCCTGCGGGTGCTGGCCCGGCTGCACATGGTGGCCGCCGCGGACAGCGGCGACGAGGTCGGCCGGCCCCGCAGCAACGGCGAGCCGGTCGACGAGCCCCTGGTCGAGCTCGCGCTGCCGGACGCGGACGAGGTGTCCGGGCGGCTGGAGGGGCTCTCACAGCTGATCATCGCGGGGAGTTCGACGGCCGCGCTGGTGACGGCGGCCGTCGTGCACGGCGAGCTGCTCGCGCTGCGCCCCTTCGCCTCCCACAACGGCCTGGTGGCGCGTACCGCCGAGCGGATCGTCCTCATCGGCAGCGGTCTGGACCCGAAGTCGGTCTGCCCGGCCGAGGTCGGGCACGCGGAACTGGGCCGCGCGGCGTATCTGGCGGCGCTCGACGGCTATGTCTCCGGTACTCCGGAGGGCATGACTGCCTGGATCGCGCACTGCGGCCGGGCGGTCGAACTGGGTGCGCGCGAGTCCACGGCGGTGTGTGAGGCACTGCAGCGCGGCGCCGCCTGAGCAAGGTCCGGAAAAGGGTTGCGGCGGTACGATTTTTCGTACCGCCGCTGGCATGCGCACCGAGTTACCAAGCGTCCTCGATATGTCGCCCATCAGGTCGGGTACTTTGCCCGTCACCTGGTGTGGCTGGCCCGTAATCGACGGGTCGACGTCGCGTGGGTGCCCGATGTTCATGCGTCGGTCCGTGGGCCAAATGCGTTTTAAAGGTGATCCTTTCGGATGTCCTTTGGTCTCGCGGGCCGTTAAATCCTTTGTACTGCAAGCTCGGAGCAAGCGGAACCCCTGGCTGCAGTTCTTTACTTTTGGGATCAAACATGCGTTAAACGGACGCCGATACGCCGAAACCAATGCGGAGCGTCGGTGAAAGCCCAGGTCAGGCGACCGAGCTCCGGCGTCGGCTGGCGTACCAGACGAGGCCCGCGGTGGCGGCCGCGGCACCTATGGCGGCCGCCGCGACCAGGGCCGGCCGCGGCGGTACGGAGAGCACGGGGAGCCGCTGCTTGAGCCGGACGGGGCGGTGGAAGTCCAGAATCGGCCACCCGCGCGAGAGCGCCTCACGGCGCAGGGCCCGGTCCGGGTTCACCGCATGCGGATACCCGACCGTCTTGAGCATCGGCAGGTCGGTCGCCGAGTCGCTGTAGGCGTAGCAGCGCTCGAGGTCGTAGCCCTCGGACTCGGCGAGCTCCTGGACCGCCTCGGCCTTGGTCGGGCCGTAGGCGTAGTACTCCACTTCTCCGGTGAAGCAGCCGTCGTCGCCGACGACCATGCGGGTGGCCACCACCCGGTCGGCGCCGAGCAGGTCGCCGATCGGCTCGACCACCTCGGCGCCCGACGTGGACACGATCACGACGTCGCGGCCGGCCTTGTGGTGCTCCTCGATGAGGGAGGCGGCCTCGTCGTAGATGATCGGGTCGATCAGGTCGTGCAGGGTCTCGGCGACGATTTCCTTCACTTGCTGGACGTTCCAGCCGCGGCACAGCGCGGACAGGTACTCGCGGGTGCGCTCCATCTGATCGTGGTCCATGCCACCGACCAGGAAGACGAACTGGGCATAGGCGGTACGCAAGGCGGCCCGGCGGTTGATCAGTCCGCCTTGGTAGAACGACTTGCTGAACGTGAGCGTGCTCGACTTCGCAATGACCGTCTTGTCCAGGTCAAAGAAGGCTGCTGTGCGGGGCAAGGAGTGGTTTTCCACGACCCAGAGCATAGGGGCCCACCATTCGGCGTAAGGTGGGGCGCGTGGGTTTGCCTGAGAGGGCTCTCGGGTACACCATGGAAGTCACGGATCGTTCGCGACCGTGCTAACCCGGCCCGACTCCTCCCCCCCCGAGTCGGCCGTGGGGACGACCCCCGCTCTCCCCCCCGGCGGGGGTCGTCGCATGTCCGGGTGGGTTTTTCCCCTTCTCCAGGCGACCGCGAGACCGCGGCAATGCGGCTTCGGCCGCCTCTCGAGCCTGCCACATGATCCGTCACTGAGGGTAGTCATGGCGCTGCTCTGCGGAAGTCGCACAGGGAACCGTGCAGGGGTCACCGGTATGGGTGACCGCGATATTCACAACCGCTGAGTTGTCCACAGTTTTTGACCAAGATCCACACGATTTCCGGGATCGCTGCACCGTGATTCCAACGCGCAACGCTCGCGGCGAGTTCATGGCCGGTTCCGTTTGTCGGGGCGCGTATGGACGGTTCGTATCGGCCGTTCATATGGAGGCCGGATGCCGGTTCTTCACACCTTTGGGAATCGCGTGGCCGCAGGGGGCTGCGCGGAAGATGCAGCGAAGGGGGAGCACACGTGGCCGGAACCGTCACCCACGATCCGCCGCCCGACACCGCGGGGCGGCCGCGACGGCCGCTGATCATCACCGAGGACGCCGGGCTCCTCGACGATCTGCTGCGCCTGTGCGCGGCGGCAGGCGCGACACCCGAGGTCCACCACGGGGTCCCGGAGCCCAGAGGCACCTGGGAGGCGGCGCCGCTCGTCCTGGTCGGCGACGACGCGGCGCGCCGCGTGCGCGGAGCCGCACGCCGACGAGGAGTCGTCCTGGTCGGCCGCGACCAGGACGACTCGGGGGTCTGGAAGCGGGCCGTCGAGATCGGCGCCGACCACGTCCTGATGCTCCCCGACGGCGAGCAGTGGCTGGTCGACCGCATCGCCGACGTCGCCGAGGGCGTCGGCCGCCCGGCGCTCACCGTGGGCGTCATCGGGGGCAGCGGCGGGGCCGGTGCTTCCACGCTCGCCTGCGCGCTCGCCGTCACCTCGGCGCGCGAGGGACTGCGCACCCTGCTCGTGGACGCGGATCCGCTGGGCGGCGGACTCGATGTACTCCTCGGCGGTGAGACGGCCGAGGGGCTGCGCTGGCCCGCCTTCGCCGCCTCGCGCGGCCGGGTCGGCGGCGGCGCCCTGGAGGAGTCACTGCCGCGGCTCCACTCCCTGAGGGTGCTCAGCTGGGACCGCGGCGACTGTGTCGCCATCCCACCCCCGGCGGTGCGGGCGGTCCTCGCGGCCGCCAGACGGCGTGGCGGCACGGTGGTCGTCGATCTGCCGAGGCGCCTGGACGACGGGGTCGCCGAAGCCCTCGCCCAACTCGACCTCGCGCTCCTCGTCGTCCCCGCCGAGCTGCGCGCCGTCGTGGCGGCCGGACGGGTGGCGTCCGCCGTCGGCATGGTCCTGCGCGACCTGCGGGTGGCGGTACGGGGACCGTACGCACCCGGTCTGGACGACCGCGAGGTGGCCAGACTGCTCGGGCTGCCGCTGGCCGGAGAGGTACCCGTCGAATCGGGACTGCTGCGCCCCTACGAGACCGGGAAACCGCCCGGTGCCTCCGGCCGTGGGCCGCTGGCGCGGTTCTGCAGGAGCTTCTGGGAACGGACGCTGGTGGAGGCGGGTGGCGTCACATGAGGACGCTTCCCGGACCCGGCCTCGACCCGCCGCACGGCCCGGAACTGCTCGACGGCGTGCGGCGGTGGCTGGCCGAGAGCGGCGCCGAACCGACACCCGCGCGCGTGGCCCAGGCGCTGCGCGAACAGGGACGGGTGCTCGGCGACGCCGAAGTCCTCGGCGCTGCTGCCCGATTGCGGTCCGAACTGGTCGGCAGCGGGCCGCTGGAGCCGTTGCTCGCCGACCCGTCGGTCACCGACGTCCTGGTGTCGGCCCCGGACCGGGTGTGGGTGGACCGCGGCGGCGGCCTGGAGCTGACCACGGTGACCTTCCCCGACGCGGCGGCGGTACGACGCCTCGCGCAGCGCCTGGCCGCGGTGGCCGGACGCCGGCTGGACGACGCGCGCCCCTGGGCGGATGCCAGGCTGCCCGACGGGACCCGGCTGCACGCGGTGCTGCCCCCGGTGGCCGTCGGCTGCACCTGCCTGTCCCTGCGGGTCGTACGGCCGCGGGCGTTCACGCTCGACGAACTGGTGACGGCGGGCACGGTGCCGCCCGGCGGGGACCGCGTCCTCGGCGCCCTGCTGCGGGCGCGGCTGTCCTTCCTGATCAGCGGCGGCACCGGCAGCGGCAAGACGACCCTGCTGAGCGCGCTGCTCGGGCTCGTCGGAGCGGGCGAACGCATCGTACTCGCCGAGGACTCGGCGGAGCTGCGGCCGGATCACCCGCACGTCGTACGGCTGGAGACCAGACCCGCCAACCAGGAGGGCGCGGGCCTGGTCACCCTTGAGGACCTGGTGCGGCAGGCACTGCGGATGCGACCGGACCGGCTGGTCGTGGGGGAGGTGCGCGGAGCCGAGGTCGTCCATCTCCTGGCCGCGCTCAACACCGGCCACGAAGGCGGCTGCGGCACGGTGCACGCCAACGCCGCCGCGGATGTGCCGGCCCGCCTGGAGGCCCTCGGCACGGCCGCCGGGCTCGACCGGGCCGCCCTGCACAGCCAGTTGGCGGCCGCGCTGTCGGTGGTGCTGCACCTCGTACGGGACCGGACCGGCCGACGGCGGATCGCCGAGGTGCATGTGCTGGAGCGGGAACCCACGGGTCTGGTGCGGACGGTGCCGGCGCTGCGCTGGGACACGCGGGCGTTCGAGCGGGAGCGGGGCTGGGAGCGGCTGCGGGGGCTGCTGGGGGACGACGGCGGCAGCTAGGCCGACGGCCCTGTCGACGGATGGATCGGCAGCGAGAGAAGCAACGGAAGTGGTGGAAGCGATGGGCGAGATGTCGATGAGTGCTGCCGTGGCGTGCGCCGGTGCGGCCGTCTGGGTGATGGGCGGGCGGCACCGGGAAGCCCGGCGGGCGCGGCTGCTGCTCGCCGGTGGCGGGATGGTGGGGACCGGACCGCCCCCGTGGGAGCAGGCCATGGGTGAACTGCGGCGGCTTCGCGGCCGGTTGCGGGGCGAGTGGTGGTCGCTGGCCGCGGGACTGGTGCTGGCGCTGCTGGGCGCCTCGGTGATTCCGGTCGTCGCGGGGGCGGCCGGGGTGCCGGTGCTCCGGCGGCTGCGGCTGGCCGGAGAGGCGAGGCGGGCCCGGGAGCGGCGCGGGGACGCGGTGATCGCGCTGTGCGCGACGCTCGCCGGGGAGGTGCGTGCCGGGCGGCAGCCGGGGGAGGCGCTGCTGCGGGCCGCACGGGACTCCGGCGGGCTCGCGGACGCGCAGGCGGCGGTGCTCGCGGCGGCCCGGTTCGGCGGGGACGTGCCGGGCGCCCTCGCCACGGCGGCCCGCCAGCCGGGCGCCGAGGGGCTGCTGGGGCTCGCCGCGTGCTGGCGGGTGGCCGTGGACCAGGGCGCCGGGCTCGCGGCCGGCCTCGACCGGCTCGACGGGGCCCTGCGCGCCGAACGGGACCAACGCGCCGACTTGCGAGCCCAGTTGGCGGGAGCCCGGGCGACGGCGGTGATGCTCGCGGCACTGCCCGTACTGGGCCTGCTCCTCGGCACGGCCATGGGCGCCGACCCGCTGCACGTGCTGCTGCACACCGGGGCGGGCCTGGGCTGCCTGGTGCTCGGCGGGCTGCTCGAAGCCGCCGGCCTGTGGTGGGCGGCGCGGATCGTGCGTGGAGCGGAGGCGGCATGAGCGCGCAGCTTGTCCACAGCCTGGGGACGGCCGTCGTCGCGGTGCTGCTCCTCGGCTGGCCGGCACGGCGGTTCGGGGCAGCGCGGCGTGGGCGCCGGGTGCGGCGACGGCTGGCCGAGCTGGTGGCCTCGGAGGCGCCGGACACCGGGACTCCTTTCGAAGTGCGGGGCGTCGTACGGCGGTGGCTGCCCGTGGCCGGGGTGGTGGGCGTCGGGTGGGTGCTGGTCGGTGGGCCCGTCGGGGTCGCGGTGGGGCTGGGGGCAGCCGTGGGGCTGTGGCGTTGGCGGCGTCTGCAGGAGGAAGCCGGCCGGGCGGAGGAGTTCGATGCCGCTCACGCCGCGCGCCAACTCCCGCTTGCCGCCGACCTGCTGGCGGCCTGCATCGCGGCCGGTGCCGGTCCGGTGATCGCCGCCCAGGCCGTCGGAGACGCCCTGGCTGGGCCCGTCGGACAAGGGCTGGCGAGGGGCGCCGCGGAGGTACGGCTCGGCGGGGAACCGGCGGACGCCTGGCGGCGGTTGGCCTCGCTGCCCGGCGCCGGGGCCCTGGCGCGGCTCCTGGAGCGCGCCGACGAGTCGGGGCTCCCTGCGGCCGGTCCCGTCGCCCGGCTCGCCGCGGATGCCCGCGCGGACTGGGCACGCACGGCGACGGCACGGGCCCGCCGGGCGGCCGTCATGGTCACCGCGCCGGTCGGGCTGTGCTTTCTGCCCGCCTTCATCGCGGTCGGTGTGCTGCCCGTGGTGATCGGGCTGGCGGGCGGAGTGGTGGGAGGGGGTGGTCGATGACCGGGCCGATAGCCGCACAGGCGAAGTCAGACAAGCTGCAATGCAAAGGAGTTCAGATGAGCGAGAAGGTCAGGAAGGTCCGGGCGTGGTGGCAGGCGCGGCGCTGCCGGGACGCGGGCATGGTCACGTCCGAGTACGCGATGGGGATCGTCGCGGCGGTCGGGTTCGCGCTGCTGCTCTACGAGGTCGTGACGAGTGGACAGGTCAGGGCGGAGCTGCAGGCCATCGTGAAACGAGCCCTCAGTGCCCGGATGTGACCGAGTCGAGCGCCGGGACGCGGGGTTCGTGACCGCGGAGGCGGCCGTGGTGCTGCCCGTGCTGGTGGCCTTCACGATGGCGCTGGTCTGCGGGCTGCTCGTGGTGGCGGCGCAGATCCAGTGCGTGGACGCGGCGCGCACGGGCGCCCGGGCGGCCGCCCGCCAGGATCCGGCCGACGCGGTCGTGGCGGTCGCCCGTGAGGCGGCACCGCACGGCGCGAAGGTCACGGTGGCCCGCGAGGGGGACCAGGTCCGGGTGACGGTCGTGGCCGAACCGCCGCTGCTGCCCGGCCTGCCCTTCGAAGTGCGGGAGGAGGCCGTGGCGTCGGCGGAGGACGCGGTGACCGCGGGGTCGACGGGCGGCGGGACGGGAGCGGCGGGAGCGCGCTCCAAGGCGGAGGCCGGGCGATGAGCCGCAGCTTCTGGAAGCGGGCCGCGGGCTGCTTCCGGGGCCGTTGCGCGCGCCGCTGCTCCGATCGTCACTCGCGCCGCTTCTCGGACCGCGGGTCCGCCACCGTCTGGAGCATCGGTGCGATCGCCGTTCTGTGCGTCGTGTTCGGCGTGGTGCTCGCCCTGGGGCAGGCCGTGGTGGCCCGGCACCGAGCGGCGGGCGGTGCCGATCTCGCGGCCCTCGCGGCGGCGGACCACTGGGCCGAGGGCACCACGGCGGCCTGCGTCTGCGCCGAGCGGGTGGCGACGGCCCAGGGCACGCGGCTGGTGCGCTGCGCCGTCGTGGGCGACACGTCGGACGTGACGGCCTCCTCGGGGCGCGGGCCGTTCACGGCGGAGGTCAGATCGCGGGCGGGACCTGCGGGGCCGGCCCCTTCTGCGGCCCTTCCTCCCGCTCCTTCTGCGGCCCTGCCGCCGGCTCCTCCCCGGCCTTCTCCTCCGGCGCCCCCCGCAACAGCACCGTGAGCAGTCGCACGGCCCCCCGCTTGTGCAACGGATCGTTGCCGTTGCCGCACTTGGGGGACTGGATGCAGGACGGACAGCCGGCGTCGCACTCGCAGGAGGCGATGGCCTGGCGGGTGGCGGTGAGCCAGTCGCGGGCGGTGTGGAAGGCACGCTCGGCGAAGCCCGCGCCGCCGGGGTGGCCGTCGTACACGAAGACCGTCGGGAGGAGGGTGTCGGGATGCAGCGGCACCGACACGCCGCCGATGTCCCAGCGGTCGCAGGTGGCGAAGAGGGGCAGCATGCCGATGGAGGCGTGCTCGGCGGCGTGCAGGGAGCCGCCGAGGATCTCCGGGTTGATCCGGGCCTCGTCCAGCTGGTCCTCGGTGACCGTCCACCACACGGCGCGGGTGCGGAGGGTGCGCGGCGGGAGGTCGAGCTTGGTCTCGCCCAGCACCTCGCCCGTGATGACACGCCGGCGCAGGAAGGAGACGACCTGGTTGGTGACCTCGACCGAGCCGTAGCACAGGCGTCCCGCGCCCCAGGGGACCTCGACGTCCGTCTCCAGGACGGAGATCGACGTCGTGTCGCGGGCGACCGTCGAATAGGACGGGTCCGCCTGTTCGACCAGGGCGACCGAGTCCTCCAGGTCGAGGGAGCGCACCAGGTACGTACGGCCCTGGTGCAGGTGCACCGCGCCCTCGTGGACCGTGGAGTGCGCGGCGCCCGCGTCCACCGTGCCCAGGAGGCGTCCTGTGCCCTCCTCGACGACCTGCACCGGCCGGCCGCCCCCGCCGCGGATGTCGGTCAGGTCGGCGGCCCGCTCCCGGCGCGTCCAGTGCCAGGCCCTCGTGCGGCGGCGCAGCAGCTTCGCGGCCTCCAGCTGCGGCAGCAGGTCCGCGCAGGCGGGACCGAACAGCTCCAGGTCGTCCTCGGTCAGCGGAAGCTCCGCGGCGGCCGCGCACAGGTGCGGGGCCAGGACGTACGGGTTGTCGGGGTCGAGGACCGTGGATTCCACCGGTCGGTCGAACAGGGCCTCGGGATGGTGGACGAGGAAGGTGTCCAGCGGGTCGTCGCGGGCGACCAGCACCGCCAGGGCACCCTGCCCGGAGCGGCCCGCGCGGCCCGCCTGCTGCCACAGGGAGGCGCGAGTGCCCGGGTACCCGGCGATCAGTACGGCGTCGAGCCCGGAGACGTCCACACCGAGCTCCAGGGCCGTTGTCGCGGCCAGGCCGAGGAGCTCGCCGGAGTGCAGGGCGTGTTCCAGGGCGCGGCGCTCCTCGGGGAGGTAGCCGCCGCGGTAGGCCGCGACACGCCGGGCCAGGGAGCGGTCGACCTCGGCCAGCCGTTCCTGGGCGATGACGGAGATCAGCTCGGCGCCGCGTCGGGAGCGTACGAAGGCGACCGAGCGCACGCCCTGCACGGTGAGGTCGGTCAGCAGGTCGGCCGTCTCGGCGGTGGCCGTGCGGCGGACCGGCGCGCCCTTCTCGCCGTGGAGTTCGGTGAGCGGGGGCTCCCACAGGGCGAACACCAGTTCCCCGCGTGGGGAGGCGTCGTCGGCGACCTCGATCACCGGAAGGCCGGTGAGGCGGCGCGCCGCCACGGAGGGCTCCGCGGCGGTCGCGGAGGCGAGCAGGAAGACGGGCGACGCGCCGTAGCGGGTACACAGACGGCGTAGTCGGCGCAGAACTTGTGCCACGTGCGAGCCGAAGACGCCCCGATAGGTGTGGCACTCGTCGATCACGACGTACTTGAGCGCCTTCAGGAAGGAGGACCAGCGCGGGTGCGAGGGCAGTATGCCGCGGTGGAGCATGTCGGGGTTGGTGAGGACGTAATTGGCGTACTGACGGACCCATTCGCGTTCTTCCACCGGCGTGTCGCCGTCGTACACGGCGGCCCGGACAGCGGTGCCCAGCGGATGTGAAAGTTCCTTCACCGATCGGCACTGATCGGCCGCGAGAGCCTTGGTGGGAGCCAGGTACAGGGCGGTGGCGCCGCGGCCGTTCGGGGCCTCGGAGCCGTCCAGGAGCGTCGACAGGACGGGCACGAGATACGCCAGGGACTTGCCCGACGCCGTGCCCGTGGCGACCACCACCGAGTCGCCGTCCAGGGCGTGCTCGGCGGCCAGCGCCTGGTGCGCCCAGGGGTGCTCGATACCGGCCGACTGCACCGCCGCGATCACTTCCGGGCGAATCCGGTCCGGCCAGACGGCATGGCGACCCGCGCGCGGGGGCAAGTGCTCCGTATGAGTGATGCGCGAGGACCGGCTCGGTCCCGAGGCGAGCCGGTCCAGGACCGTGCCCGGAGCAAGGCGGGTCGCGGTGTCCGTCGGGGATCGATCGGATCGGTGATTCTTGGCCATCGGCACCGAGTGTGTCACTGGTGTGACGGACAATGGGGCCAAGGCGTCGTGCACGCCTGCCGGTAAGTGATTGAATGCCATCGCGGCTGGCGAACGTCCCGGGGGCCGCAAGCCGAGGTGTCCCGAGGGGCGACCGCTCGATAGCAAGGTGCTGGAGGATCCGTGGACCTGTCCCTGTCGACCCGTACCGTCGGCGATCGTACGGTCGTCGAGGTCGGTGGCGAAATCGACGTATATACCGCGCCCAAGCTGCGCGAGCAGCTGGTCGAGCTGGTGAACGACGGGAATTTCCACCTCGTCGTCGACATGGAGGGCGTGGACTTCCTCGACTCCACCGGTCTCGGCGTGCTGGTCGGCGGGCTGAAGCGTGTGCGTGCCCATGAGGGCTCCCTGCGCCTGGTCTGCAACCAGGAGCGCATTCTCAAGATCTTCCGCATCACCGGCCTCACCAAGGTGTTCCCGATCCACACCTCGGTCGAGGAAGCGGTGGCGGCTACCGACTGACCCCGGGCTGCTGCCGACCGATCCCGGGCCGCCGATCGGCCCGAATCGTCGGCGCGCCCGGCCCCGGGCCGCAGTGTCCGGGGCGGAAGAAGTTTCATCAGGGGGTCCGGGCTTTCGGCGGCCCGGCCCCCGACCGCACGCCCGAAGTTGCGAGGGGGATGCATGGCCACCGTTGAACTCCGCTTCAGCGCGCTGCCCGAGCACGTCAGGACCGCTCGACTGGTGGCGGCAGCGGTGGCGCGCAGGGCCGGAGTGGACGAGGCCGTACTGGACGAAGTGCGGCTCGCCGTCGGCGAGGCCTGCTCCCGCGCCGTCGGGCTGCACCAGAGCGCCGGCATCGCGGCGCCGGTGAAGGTGGCGCTGATCGAGGAGGAGAAGCAGTTCTCCATCGAGGTCGGCGACGAGGCGCCGCGTTCGGCCCCAGGTGACCGGGCGCCCGGCGGTGCCGCCGAGGGAGGCGACGCGGAGACCGAGGAGGACGAGATGGGCCTCGCGGTCATCAGCGGCCTCGTCGACGACGTGGAGGTCAGTGCCGGGGAGCGCGGCGGGTTGATCCGCATGACCTGGCCGACCACCCCGCCGGCGGTCGCGCTCGCCTGAACCACCCCCGCCGCATCCGTTCGGCGCAACCCCGCTCACTCACAAGGGCCCTGCTCAGCAGGGCCCTTCGTGTTGTTTTCCTGTGGCCATCGGAATTCGTGAAGAAATTCACGATCAATCACCTGATTATTTGATCAAGAGCCAATGCGTGCGTCAATGCCTTTGGGGCGTTACCACTTTCGGGTTCTATGGCGTGACGTCGATCATTTGCTGAAGAGCATGTGAAGGCTAATTCCGTTTACCGCGCTCTGTTTTGATCAGGTTCCGGTACCTACAATCCGTCCACATCTTGAGCTCAGCCCAAGCGTCAAGGAGGACGAATGGCGGGGCTTTCTACCCCTCATCAGTTGGGCCAACCCACAACCTTCGCAGCCGCAGTCCTGACCGACGACAACCGTGTCCTCGTGGCGATCATCGCGGTCGTCGCGGTCGCGGCCCTGGTCGTCGCGGGAATCCTGGTGCGCCAGGTGCTCGCGGCCGGCGAGGGCACCGACAGCATGAAGCAGATCGCAGGGGCGGTCCAGGAAGGCGCCAATGCCTATCTGGCCCGGCAACTGCGCACGCTCGGCGTATTCGCCGTCGTGGTGTTCTTCCTGCTCATGCTGCTGCCCGCGGACGACTGGAATCAGCGCGCCGGACGGTCGGTGTTCTTCCTGATCGGCGCGGCGTTCTCGGCGGTCACCGGCTATATCGGCATGTGGCTCGCCGTGCGCAGCAATGTGCGCGTCGCCGCGGCGGCCCGGGAGGCCACCCCGGCGGAAGGCGAGCCGGAAAAGGATCTCACCGCCGTCTCGCACAAAGCTATGAAGATCGCTTTCCGCACGGGCGGCGTAGTCGGCATGTTCACAGTGGGTCTCGGCCTGCTGGGCGCCTCCTGTGTGGTGCTGGTGTACGCGGCCGACGCGCCGAAGGTGCTCGAGGGCTTCGGCCTCGGGGCCGCCCTGATCGCCATGTTCATGCGTGTGGGCGGCGGCATCTTCACCAAGGCCGCCGACGTCGGCGCCGACCTGGTCGGCAAGGTCGAGCAGGGCATTCCGGAGGACGACCCGCGCAATGCCGCGACCATCGCCGACAACGTGGGCGACAACGTCGGCGACTGTGCCGGTATGGCGGCGGACCTGTTCGAGTCGTACGCCGTGACCCTGGTCGCGGCGCTCATCCTCGGCAAGGTGGCCTTCGGCGACTCCGGGCTCGCCTTCCCACTGCTGGTGCCCGCGATCGGCGTGATCACCGCGATGATCGGCATCTTCGCGGTCGCCCCGCGCCGCAGCGACCGCAGCGGCATGACCGCGATCAACCGTGGCTTCTTCATCTCCGCGGTGATCTCGCTCGTGCTCGTGGCGGTGGCGGTCTTCATCTATCTGCCCGGAAAGTACGCGGACCTCGACGGCGTCACCGACGCCGCGATCAGGAGCAAGGACGGCGACCCGCGGATCCTCGCGGTGGTCGCGGTGGCCATCGGCATCCTGCTCGCCGCCGTGATCCAGCAACTCACCGGCTACTTCACCGAGACCAACCGCCGTCCGGTGATGGACATCGGCAAGACCTCGCTCACCGGTCCGGCCACCGTCGTCCTGGCCGGTATCTCGATCGGTCTCGAATCGGCCGTCTACACCGCCCTGTTGATCGGCCTCAGCGTCTACGGGGCGTTCCTGCTCGGCGGTACGTCCATCATGCTGGCCCTGTTCGCGGTCGCGCTGGCCGGCACCGGTCTGCTCACCACGGTGGGCGTGATCGTCGCCATGGACACCTTCGGTCCGGTTTCCGACAACGCCCAGGGCATCGCCGAGATGTCCGGGGACGTCGAGGGCGCGGGCGCGCAGGTGCTCACCAACCTGGACGCGGTCGGCAACACGACCAAGGCCATCACCAAGGGCATCGCCATCGCCACCGCCGTCCTCGCGGCATCGGCGCTCTTCGGGTCGTACCGTGACGCGATCACCACCAGCGTGCAGGACGTGGGTGCGAAACTGACCGGCCCGGGCGCGCCGATGAGCCTGTCGCTGGACATCTCGCAGCCGAACAACCTGGTCGGCCTGATCGCGGGTGCGGCGGTCGTGTTCCTCTTCTCCGGACTGGCCATCAGCGCGGTGTCGCGGTCGGCGGGTTCCGTGGTGTACGAGGTACGACGGCAGTTCCGCGAGAAGCCCGGGATCATGGACTTCACGGAGAAGCCCGAGTACGGCAAGGTCGTCGACATCTGCACCAAGGACGCCCTGAGGGAGCTGGCCACGCCCGGCCTCCTCGCGGTCATGGCACCGATCTTCATCGGGTTCACACTCGGTGTCGGCGCCCTCGGCTCCTATCTCGCGGGCGCGATCGGCGCGGGCACACTGATGGCGGTGTTCCTGGCCAACTCCGGTGGTGCCTGGGACAACGCCAAGAAACTGGTCGAGGACGGCCACCACGGCGGCAAGGGCAGCGAGGCCCACGCGGCCACGGTGATCGGTGACACGGTCGGCGACCCCTTCAAGGACACCGCCGGTCCCGCGATCAACCCGCTGCTGAAGGTGATGAACCTGGTGTCGCTGCTCATCGCGCCCGCGGTCATCAAGTTCTCGTACGGCAACGACAAGAACCTGGGCGTACGGATCGCGATCGCGGTCCTCGCGCTGCTCGTGATCGTCGGCGCCGTGTACGTCTCCAAGCGGCGCGGCATCGCCGTGGGCGACGAGGACAACGCCGAACGGGTGAGCAAGTCGGCCGATCCTGCGGTGGTTTCGTAGGCGGTCTTACGGCGATCCGTTCAACGGACGGGCGGGCGGCGCGCATTGATGCGCCGCCCGCCCGTTCGTGTGTGCGCGCGCCCTCATGGTGAGCCTTCTCTCGCTTGGTGCAAATAGGAGCAAAATGGTCCTTAGTGGCTGTTCGGCATGCGACTGTCACCCATCCGGCGTGTAGGGTCCGGGGGCCGAGAGCCAGGGAAGGGACCGATCCGGTGAACAAGAAGCTCGCGGCCGCACTGTCCGGCGGCGCGGTACTCGTGGCGGCGCTGACGGGATGCAGCAGCGGCGGAAGCGAAAACAACGACAAGCTGGATGCCTGGGCCAAGCAGGTCTGCGACGCGGTCCAGCCGCAGGCCAAGAAGATCGCGGCCGCCAACGCCGCGATCCAGAAGGAGACCTCGGACAACAGCGCGCCCGCGGACGTCCAGAAGACCGACGCGAAGGCCTTCCAGGACATGTCCGACGCCTACAAGGCGATCGGCGCCGCCGTGAACTCGGCCGGGGCGCCGGATGTGGACAACGGCAAGAAGAAGCAGCAGGACGCGGTCAAGGAGCTCAACCAGATCGGCGCGTCGTACGCCTCTTTGAAGAAGCAGGTCGACGAGCTCGACACCAAGGACCAGTCGAAGTTCGCCGACGGCCTCAAGGACATCGCCACCCAGCTCGACAAGCTGAGCACGACCGGGAACGACGCGCTGAAGAACCTCGAGGAGGGCGACGTCGGCAAGGCGATGGCCAAGCAGGAGAGCTGCAAGTCGGCGTCCTCGCCGGCCTCGGCGTCGGCAGGCTGAGCACCGGGGCGGGCGGCTGACGCGGGCCGGTTCGGGTACGTGCGATGTCGGTCCGAGCGGACACAATGGGGGGCGTGAGTAACGCCACCCTGTCCCCCCTGCCGTCCTCCGACCGTCCCGACGTGGCCGCCCGGCTCCGGGCCGCCCTGCTCGGCGCCGCTTTCACCGCCGACGGGCTGCTCGAACTGCTCGGTGCCCCCGCGTATGCGGCCCTGGCCCGCAGCGAGACCGTGCCTGCCCTCCGGGCCACCCGCGGGGACACGCCGCTGGAGACCCTCGTACGGCTGTTCCTGCTCCAGCAGCCCGTGCCGCACGCGCGCGTGGCGGACGTGCTGCCCGTCGAGCAGTGCCTTCAGGGCCGGTGGCTGACGCGCGTCGGCGACGACGAGGTCGCCGCCACCGTGGACATCCGGCCCTATGGCGGGCCGGACGGCGAGGACTGGTTCATCGTGTCGGACCTCGGATGCGCGGTCGGCGGCGCGGGCGGCATCGGCGGCCAGAGCCGTCAGACGGACCCGGCCGTGGTCCTCGGCGTCGGTGGAGCCTCCACGACCCTGGCCGGCATCACCGTGCGCACACCCGTCGCCGCCGCGCTCGACCTCGGCACCGGCTCCGGCATCCAGGCGCTGCACGCCGCCCAGCACGCCACCCGCGTGACGGCGACCGACCTCAACCCCCGCGCGCTGCACATCACCGCGCTGACACTCGCCCTGTCCGGCGCCCCGGCGGCCGATCTGCGCGAGGGCTCGCTCTTCGAGCCGCTCAAGGACGACGAGACGTACGACCTGATCGTGTCGAACCCGCCGTTCGTGATCTCCCCCGGTGCCCGTCTCACCTATCGCGACGGCGGGATGGCCGGGGACGATCTGTGCCGCTCGCTCGTCCAAGGTGCGAGCGCCCGCCTGAACGAGGGCGGGTTCGCGCAGTTCCTCGCCAACTGGCAGCACGTGGAAGGGGAGGACTGGCAGGACAGGATCAGGTCGTGGGTGCCTCGCGGGTGCGACGCCTGGGTCGTGCAGCGCGAGGTGCAGGACGTCACGCAGTACGCCGAGTTGTGGCTGAGGGACGCCGGTGACCACCGCGGTGACCCGGCGGAGTACCAGGCGCGATACGACGCCTGGCTCGACGAGTTCGAGGCGCGCAAGGTCAAGGCGGTGGGCTTCGGCTGGATCACGCTGCGCAAGACCTCGGCCGCCGAACCCTCGGTCGTCGTGGAGGAATGGCCGCACCCGATCGAACAGCCGCTCGGCGAGACGGTCCGGGCGCACTTCGCCCGCCTCGACTATCTCCGTGGGCATGACGACGCCGCTCTGCTCGAGGGCCACTTCAGGCTCGTCGCCGAGGTCGTCCAGGAGCAGGTCGGGCTGCCCGGCGCCGAGGACCCGGAGCATGTGGTGCTGCGGCAGAACCGCGGTATGCGCCGCGCCACCAGGGTGGACACGGTCGGTGCCGGCTTCGCGGGCGTCTGTGACGGCACGCTGAGCGCGGGCCGCATCCTCGACGCCATCGCGCAGCTGATGGGCGAGGACCCGGTGGTGCTGCGCGACAGCACGCCCGCGCAGATCCGGCTGCTGGTGGAACAGGGCTTCCTCGAACCGGCCGGCTGAGTCCGCGGTCCGCGGCCGGCTCCGGGCGGGCGGCTACGGCGTCGGGCCGACCCGGGTGCGGGTCAGCCGGCGTACGGACGTCCGTCGCACACGCCGGCTGCGCGACACGCGCACACCGCCCGTGCCGTACGGCACACCGGTCGGGTGACCGGCGTCGCACCGGGCCCGGACGGGGCGCGGCGAGACCCGGGACGCGCCGACGACAAGAAAACGGCCGGAAAAATATCTGTGCTCGGTCTCGTATCGGGATTATTCGAATATACATTCGAAAAGCTGTCGGCTCGCCGTTCACCTCGAGTTCGCCCGCATGCCGCCCGTGCGTGCCAGTCTCCGGCCCCTGGGCACTCATGGACGGCGGAAAAGGGGCAGGGGAGCCATGGAGAGCGGACCGGCGATCTTCGCGGGAGTGGTGTTCGCCCTGTTCGGAGGCGCATTGCTGGTGTGGACCGGAGCCCGGGTCCGGCACCGTGAACCGGTCGCCCACGGCGTGAATCAGGTCGCATCGGCCACCCTCGCGGGCCTGGCCGGAGTGGTCGCCCTGGGCCTCGGCGCGTACTGCCTCACCCGCCTCTGACGGCGGCCCGCGTGCTCTCGTGCGCGTAATTGGAGCGTCACGCTCCGGACAGGGGTGCAAAGGCGGCCTGACACTCCGGGCGGCAGGAATGCCGGTAGTCGGGTTACCGTTCGAGTGGCCGTTGTGGGCTTTTCCCGTTTGACACGGGGGCGGGATGTACCGTCACACTCCGCAGCGTCACCACGACACGACCCCGGGACACCGGCCCGGGGAGGCCCCAGCGTCGACCGGAGAGAAGAGCGAAGTTGTCCCCGACCAGCGAGACCGCACAGGGCGGCCGCCGACTCGTCATCGTCGAGTCGCCTGCCAAGGCGAAGACGATCAAGGGCTACCTGGGCCCCGGCTACGTAGTCGAAGCGAGCGTCGGGCACATCCGCGACCTTCCCAACGGCGCCGCGGAGGTGCCGGAGAAGTACACCGGCGAGGTCCGCCGCCTCGGCGTGGACGTCGAGCACGACTTCGAGCCGATCTATGTCGTCAACGCCGACAAGAAGGCCCAGGTCAAGAAGCTCAAGGATCTGCTGAAGGACTCCGACGAGCTCTTCCTCGCCACCGATGAGGACCGCGAGGGCGAGGCCATCGCTTGGCACCTCCTGGAGGTCCTCAAGCCCAAGGTCCCGGTCAAGCGGATGGTCTTCCACGAGATCACCAAGGAAGCGATCCGCGAGGCCGTCGCCAACCCGCGCGACCTGAACCAGCGCATGGTCGACGCCCAGGAGACCCGCCGCATCCTCGACCGCCTCTACGGCTACGAGGTCTCGCCGGTCCTGTGGAAGAAGGTCATGCCGCGCCTGTCGGCCGGCCGTGTCCAGTCGGTCGCGACCCGGCTCGTGGTGGAGCGGGAACGCGAGCGCATCGCCTTCCGTTCCGCCGAGTACTGGGACCTGACGGGCACCTTCGGGACCGGCCGTGCGGGCGACTCCAGCGACCCGTCGACCCTGGTCGCCCGTCTTCAGTCCGTCGACGGCAGGCGCGTGGCCCAGGGCCGCGACTTCGACTCGCTCGGTCAGCTCAAGAGCGCGAACACGCTCCACCTCGACGAGGCGAACGCCCGCGCCCTCGCCGCCGCCCTGGAGAACACCCGGTTCTCCGTGCGGTCCGTCGAGTCCAAGCCGTACCGCCGCTCGCCGTACGCCCCGTTCCGTACGACGACGCTGCAGCAGGAGGCCAGCCGCAAGCTCGGCTTCGGCGCGAAGGCCACGATGCAGATTGCGCAGAAGCTGTACGAGAACGGCTACATCACGTACATGCGTACGGACTCCACGACGCTGAGCGACACCGCGATCACGGCCGCCCGCGCCCAGGTCACGCAGCTGTACGGCGCCGACTACCTGCCGGCGCAGCCGCGCACGTACGCCGGGAAGGTCAAGAACGCCCAGGAGGCGCACGAGGCGATCCGTCCCTCGGGTGATCGTTTCCGCACCCCGGCGGAGACCGGTCTGACCGGCGACCAGTTCAAGCTCTACGAGCTGATCTGGAAGCGGACCGTCGCCTCCCAGATGAAGGACGCGACCGGCAACAGCGTGACCGTCAAGATCGGTGGCACCGCCGCCGACGGCCGGGACGTCGAGTTCAGCGCGTCCGGCAAGACGATCACCTTCCACGGCTTCCTGAAGGCCTACGTCGAGGGCGCCGACGACCCGAACGCCGAGCTCGACGACCGCGAGCGCCGGCTTCCCCAGGTCAACGAGGGCGACGCGCTCTCGGCCGAGGAGATCACGGTCGACGGGCACGCCACCAAGCCCCCTGCCCGTTACACCGAGGCCAGCCTGGTCAAGGAGCTCGAAGAGCGCGAGATCGGCCGCCCGTCGACGTACGCGTCGATCATCGGCACGATCCTCGACCGCGGCTATGTGTTCAAGAAGGGCACGGCCCTGGTGCCGTCCTTCCTGTCCTTCGCCGTGGTCAACCTCCTGGAGAAGCACTTCGGGCGGCTCGTCGACTACGACTTCACCGCCAAGATGGAGGACGACCTCGACCGCATCGCCCGCGGCGAGGCCCAGGCCGTGCCGTGGCTGAAGCGCTTCTATTTCGGCGAGGGCACCGGTGCGGGCGGCGCCGCCGAGGCCGGCAACGGTGACGGTGACCACCTCGGCGGCCTCAAGGAGCTGGTGACCGACCTGGGCGCGATCGACGCGCGCGAGGTGTCGTCGTTCCCCGTGGGCAACGACATCGTGCTGCGGGTCGGCCGCTACGGCCCCTACATCGAGCGCGGCGAGAAGGACACCGAGCGGCACCAGCGCGCGGACATCCCCGACGACCTCGCCCCGGACGAGCTGTCCGTCGAGCTCGCCGAGGAACTGCTCGCCAAGCCGAGCGGCGACTTCGAGCTGGGCACGGACCCGCAGAGCGGCCACCAGATCATCGCCAAGGACGGCCGCTACGGCCCGTACGTCACCGAGGTGCTCCCCGAGGGCACCCCGAAGACCGGCAAGAACGCCGTCAAGCCGCGTACGGCCTCGCTGTTCAAGTCGATGTCGCTGGACACGGTGACCCTGGAGGACGCCCTCCGGCTGATGTCGCTGCCGCGTTCCGTCGGCACGGACGCGGACGGCGTGGAGATCACCGCGCAGAACGGCCGCTACGGCCCGTACCTGAAGAAGGGCACGGACTCGCGGTCCCTGCAGTCCGAGGACCAGATCTTCACGATCACGCTGGAGGAGGCCCAGGCGATCTACGCCCAGCCGAAGCAGCGTGGCCGTGCGGCCGCCAAGCCGCCGCTGAAGGAGCTCGGCGAGGACCCGGTCAGCGGAAAGCCGGTCGTGGTGAAGGACGGTCGCTTCGGGCCGTACGTCACCGACGGCGAGACCAACGCGACCCTGCGTTCGGGCGACAGCGTCGAGGCGATCACCCCGGAGCGCGGCTTCGAACTGCTCGCCGAGAAGAGGGCCAAGAGCCCCGCCAAGAAGACGGCGAAGAAGGCGCCCGCGAAGAAGGCTCCGGCCAAGAAGGCGACCGCCACCAAGACGGCCGCCAAGAAGACGACCGCTGCGAAGAAGACGACGACGGCCAAGAAGACCGCCGCCAAGAAGGCGACGACGGCCTCGAAGGCCGCTGCTTCCAAGGCGTCGGCGGAGGACTGAGACCGCCGGTCTTCACATCCTGTTCGCGAAACGAACGCCCCGGCATCACTTTGGTGTCGGGGCGTGCGCACGTTCGGACGGGCGCGGCGGGCTGTCGGTCGCTGCCGATAGGCTGAAAGCATGACGCGAGCCGAGCAGCCAACGGCCCTCACCACAACACCCGACGACACCCTGGTGGCGGACTCCCGCGAACGTGCGGTCCGCGCACTGCTGCGCCAGCCGCAACTGAAGCGGTTGTGGAGCGCACAGCTCGTGAGCGGCGTGGGCGACGCCCTCGCGCTCCTGGTGCTGGTCCTGCTCGCCCTCCAGGCGGCGATCGCCGAGGGCTCGTTCGGCGGCGGCTATCGAGGCGTGGCGTTCGCAGTGGCGACCGTCTTCGGGGCGCGCATCCTGGCCACGCTGCTCTTCGGCGCCGTGCTCCTCGGCCCGCTCACCTCTCTGACCTCGCAGGACGGCCCGCTCGACCGCCGCTGGACCATGGTCGGCGCCGACGGTCTGCGCGCCGTGCTGCTGATCATCGCGCCCCTGTGGATCGACTGGACGCCGGCGAACGCGCTGGCGGTCCTGCTGGTGACCGCTTTCGTGACCGGTGTCGCCGAGCGCTTCTGGACGGTGTGCCGGGAGAGCGCGGCCCCCGCCCTGCTGCCCGCCCCGCCCCCGGAGGGCGCGACGGTACGGCCGCTGCCCGACCACATGGACGCCCTGCGCCGCCTGTCGCTGCGCACGGGCTTCGTGGCGGTTCCCCTGGCGGCCGCCGCCCTCGTCGTCGCGGCGCTGCTCAACAACCTCCTCGGTACCGTGAGCGTCTGGTTCGCCCAGCACCAGGCGGCCCTCGGCTCGTATGTGGCGGCCGGTCTGTTCGCCGCGTCCCTGTCCGTGCTGACGTACCTGGAGCTGCCCGACGCGCGCACCCCGCGCCCGCGGTCCCCGCTGGAGGGACTGCGCCGCCCCCGGACGGGCACGGGCGTGGACAACGGCCGCACGGGGGCCGTTCCGCTGCTCGTCCTCGCCTGCGCCGCCGTCGCCGGGGCGGCCTCAGCCGCCGTCGCCGTGTCGGTGCTACAGGCCAAGGACCTGGGCGGCGGCCCGGTGCTGTACGGGCTGCTGGTGCTCGCGCTGACCGGCGGAGTCGTCGTCGGCATCCGTACGGCCCCCGCCGTGCTCCCGTCGCTCTCCCGCCGTCGGCTCCTGTCGCTGGCGATCGCCTTCACCGGCGTGGCGCTCCTTGCCGCCGGGCTCGTCCCGGACGTCACCAGCGTGCTGCTGATCGTCGCGCTCGCCGGGGTCGGCGCGGGCGTGGCCGCCAACACCGGGCACACGCTGCTCGACCAGGAGACCGAGGACTACCGCAGGCCGCGCACCACCGAACACCTGCACGCGGTCGTACGGGTCTTCGTGGCGCTCGGCGCGCTGATCGCGCCCCTGGTGGCGGCCCTCATCGGCCCGCACCGGCTGGAGAACGGCAAGTTCGTGTTCGCCCACGGCGGCGCCGCCTTCACCCTGATGCTCGTCGGCGCGCTGCTGCTGCCGGTGGCCGCGCTGGTGCTGGCCAAGGTCGACGACCGCTCCGGCGTGCCGCTGCGGCACGACCTGCGGGACGCGCTGCTCGGCGGCGACGACCCGGCGCAGACGCCGGCCGCGAACGGATTCTTCATCGCCCTGGAGGGCGGCGACGGCGCCGGGAAGTCGACCCAGGCCGAGGCCCTCGCGGAGTGGATCCGGGCCAAGGGCCACGAGGTCGTGCTCACCCGCGAGCCGGGGGCGACTCCGGTGGGCAAGCGGCTGCGCTCGATCCTGCTGGACGTGTCGTCGGCGGGGCTCTCACACCGGGCGGAGGCACTGCTGTACGCGGCGGACCGCGCCGAACACGTCGACACGGTCGTACGGCCCGCGCTGGAGCGGGGGGCCGTCGTCATCTCCGACCGGTACATCGACTCGTCGGTGGCCTACCAGGGGGCGGGCCGGGACCTGTCCCCGACCGAGATCGCCCGGATCAACCGCTGGGCGACCAATGGACTCGTCCCCCATCTGACCGTCCTGCTGGACGTCGCGCCCGAGGCCGCCCGCGAGCGGTTCACCGAGGCGCCGGACCGGCTGGAGTCTGAGCCGGCCGAGTTCCACGCGCGCGTGCGGGCCGGCTTCCTGACGCTGGCCGCCGCCGACCCCGGCCGCTATCTGGTCGTGGACGCGGGCCAGGAGCCCGAGGCCGTCACGACCGTGATCCGGCACCGGCTCGACACCGTGCTGCCGCTGTCCGAGGCCGAGGTGAAGGCCGCCGAGGAGGCCCGCAAGGCCGCCGAGGAGGAGGCCCGCCGCAAGGCCGAGGAAGAGGCCGCGCGCAAGGCCGAGGAGGAGCGCCTGGAGCGTGAGCGCCAGGAACAGCTCGCCAAGCTGCGCGCCGAGGAGGAGGAGCGCAAGCGGCGCGAGCTGGAGGAGGCGCAGCGGCGCGAGGCCGAACGGCAGGCGGAGGAGGCCCGGCTGCGGGCCGAGGAAGCACGTAGGCGTGCCGAGGAGGAGCGGGCCCGGCTGCTGGCCGAGGAAGAGGCCCGTGTCGCCGAGGATGCCCGGCGCAGGGCCGAGGAGGACCGGCGGCGCAAGCAGGCCGAGGAGGAGGCCAGGCTGCACGCCGAGGCCGAGGCCCGGCGCCTGGAGAAGCAGCGCAAGGCCGAGGAGGCGCTGCTGCGCGCCGAGGAGGCCCGGCGCCAGGCGGCAGCTGCGTCGGCCGCGGCCGACGTGGCCGCACAGCAGCCCGCGGCACCCCGGCCGACGGTCACCGCGACACCCCGGCCGGCGGCTCCCGCCGCCGGGCAGGAGGCGGCGACCGTGCCGACGCCCGTGGTGAAGCCGGGCGCGGCGGACGAGACGGCGGTGCTGCGGCCGGTTCGGGCGGACGAGGAAGAGCCCAAGGGCGAGCAGGGCCGCGGTCGCCGGTCCCGCAAGCCGTCCGGGGAGTCCGAGTCCGAGGTGACGGCGAAGCTGCCGCAGCCGCCCACGCCTCCGGGGGCGGCGGACGAGACGGCCGTGCTGCCTCCCGTGGCTCCGGGCGCGGCGGACGAGACCGCTGTGCTGCCTCCGGTCGCTCCCGGTGCGGCGGACGAGACCGCTGTGCTGCCTCCCGTGCGGGGCGGTGGTCCGGCGGACCGGATGCCGCAGGGGTTCTTCCGGGACGAGCGGCCGGACCCCGGCCCCGATGACCGTACCCGGCCGCTCCCTCAGGTCGACGAGGACGGTGCCGCGCGACGGCGGCCGCGGTCCGACTGGGCCGAGGAGACGCCGCTCGACGATCTGCCGACGCTGGCTGACGAGCTGCTGGGGTCGTACGAGGACGACGGGTCCGACGAGGACAAGGGCGGCCGGGGCCGCGGGCGGGGACGCCGGGGCTGACAGGGAAGCGGCCGACCGGGAACACCACCACCGCCCCCGGGTGTCAGTGGGCGCCCGCACAATGGACACCGGAACGCGAATTGCGACGGAAGGGCGGCGTGACCCATGACGGTGTGGGACGACCTCGTCGGGCAGGAGAAGGTGAGCGAGCTGCTCGAGGCGGCCGCTCGGGACGCCGACGCGCTCGTCACCGCGGCCGCCACGGACGCGCCGCCGCCGGAGGCGTCGAAGATGACGCACGCCTGGCTGTTCACGGGCCCGCCCGGCGCCGGCCGGAACCAGACGGCGCGGGCCTTCGCCGCGGCCCTGCAGTGCGTGAGTCCCGACCGCGCCCTCGGCGGGGCCCCCGGCTGCGGCTTCTGCGACGGCTGTCACACGGCGCTGATCGGCACCCACGCGGACGTCACCACGGTCGCCGCAGTCGGCGCCGAGATCCTGGTCAAGGACATGCGGGACACAGTCCGCAAGTCGTTCACGTCACCGGCGAACGGCCGCTGGCAGATCATCCTCGTCGAGGACGCGGAACGGCTGAACGAGAAGTCCGCCAACGCCGTCCTCAAGGCTGTGGAGGAGCCGGCCCCCCGCACGGTCTGGCTCCTGTGCGCCCCCTCGCTGGAGGACGTGCTGCCCACCATCCGCTCCCGCTGCCGCCACCTCAACCTGCGCACGCCCTCGGTCGGCGCCGTCGCCGACATGCTCGTACGGCGCGAGGGCATCGAGCCCGACGTGGCGGCCGCCGCGGCCCGCGCCACGCAGGGTCATGTCGACCGGGCCCGCCGCCTGGCCACCGACCCGGCCGCCCGCGAGCGCCGCGCCGCCGTGCTGAAGCTGCCGCTGCGCCTCGACGAGGTCGGCTCCTGCCTCAGGGCCGCCCAGGAGCTGGTCGACGCGGCCGCGGAGGACGCCAAGCAGCTCGCCGAGGAGATGGACGGCAAGGAGACCGAGGAGCTGAAGGCGGCGCTGGGCGCGGCTCAGGGCGGACGTCTGCCGCGCGGCACGGCGGGCGTGATGAAGGACCTGGAGGACATGCAGAAGCGCCGCAGAACCCGCACGCAGCGCGACAGCCTGGACCTCGCCCTGACCGACCTCACGGCGTTCTACCGCGATGTCCTCGCCCTCCAGATCGGCTCCCGGGTGGCCATCGCCAACGCGGACGCCGAGGAGGCCCTGGAGCGGCTGGCCCGCGGCAGCTCCCCGGAGTCGACCCTGCGCCGCATCGAGGCGATCTCGGCCTGCCGCGAAGCCCTCGACCGCAACGTGGCTCCCCTGCTGGCGGTGGAGGCGATGACAATGGCACTGAGAGCGGGCTGAATTCATCACCCGCGGTTGACGACGTCATCCGTACGAGCCGCATTGCGGACGCACAGCACTTGTACCGTCGCTCAGGGTTACGCTCAGATGATGCACACCAGGCGAAGCTCCCGCCGGCCCCGACCCCGAACTCGACCCCGGACTCATGGTGGGGCTTCGGCCCGGGCCGCGGGCGCCTTCCTCGCGGCAGCCGCCCTGCTGGTCTCCGCGTGTTCCTCCGGGAACCCGCCCGCGTCGACCGGCGAGGCACCGGCGCAGGCGGAGGCGGCACTGGCCGCGCTGCCCCGCTCGACGCCGTCCGCGCTGGAGCCGTACTACGGACAGAAGCTCGCCTGGCACAGCTGCGGCGTTCCCGACTTCGAGTGCGCGACGCTGAAGGCCCCGACGGACTACGCCAAGCCCGGCGCGGGTGACATCGATCTCGCCGTCGCCCGCAAGAAGGCCACCGGCAAGGGCAAGCCGCTCGGTTCGCTGCTGGTCAATCCGGGCGGGCCAGGGGGTTCGGCGATTGCGTACCTGCAGCAGTACGCCGGCCTGGGCTACCCGGAGGAGGTCCGCTCCCGCTACGACATGGTGGCGATGGACCCGCGCGGCGTCGCCCGCAGCGAGCCCGTCGAGTGTCTCGACGGGCGCCAGATGGACACATACACGCAGACGGACGTCACCCCCGACGACCAGAAGGAGACGAACGCGCTGGTCGGGGAGTACAAGAAGTTCGCGGAGGGGTGCGGGGCCCACTCGGCCGGTCTGCTCCGCCATGTCTCCACCGTCGAGGCGGCCCGGGACATGGACATCCTGCGGTCGGCGCTCGGGGACCCGAAGCTGAACTACGTGGGCGCGTCGTACGGGACGTTCCTCGGGGCGACATACGCGGGGCTGTTCCCGGAACGGGTGGGCCGCCTGGTCCTCGACGGCGCGATGGACCCCTCCCTGAACGCACGCAAACTGAACCTCGACCAGACGGCGGGCTTCGAGACCGCGTTCCAGGCGTTCGCGAAGGACTGCGTACGGCAGTCCGACTGCCCGCTCGGCGGCAAGGGCACGACACCCGCACAGGTCGGCGACCACCTCAAGGCCTTCTTCCGCAAGCTCGACGCCCACCCCGTCCCCACGGGCGACCCCGACGGACGCAAGCTCGGCGAAGCGCTCGCCACCACGGGGGTGATCGCGGCGATGTACGACGAGGGGGCCTGGCCGCAGCTGCGTGACGCGCTCGACGCGGCGATGAACGAGAACGACGGCGCCGGACTGCTGTCCCTCTCCGACAGCTACTACGAGCGCGGCGGCAACGGCCACTACACGAACCTGATGTCCGCCAACGCCGCCGTGAACTGCCTGGACCTCCCGGCAGCCTTCACCGGCCCCGACCAGGTGAAGAAGTCCCTCCCCGCCTTCGAGAAGGCGTCCCCGGTCTTCGGTGACGGCCTGGCCTGGGCCTCCCTGAACTGCACCTACTGGCCGGTGCGGCCCAGCGGCGCACCGCACCGCATCGAGGCCAGAGGCGCGGCGCCGATCGTGGTCGTCGGCACCACCCGGGACCCCGCGACCCCGTACGGCTGGGCCCAGTCCCTCGCCCGTCAGCTCACCTCCGGCCGACTCCTCACCTACGTGGGTGATGGCCACACCGCCTACGGCCGCGGCAGCACCTGCATCGATTCCACGATCAACGCCTACCTTCTCCACGGAACGCCTCCCACACAGGGAAAACGCTGCTCGTAGCCACCCCGCCAGGTCCCGGGAGCCCCGCTCCCGGGGCGTGGTCGGAGCACCCCCGGAAACTGTGTAGACTTACCGACGTTGCTGATCGCACCATAGTGCGGACGGCGTGCCGCCTTAGCTCAGATGGCCAGAGCAACGCACTCGTAATGCGTAGGTCTCGGGTTCGAATCCCGAAGGCGGCTCCATTGAAGCCCAGCTCAGACAGTATCTGAGCTGGGTTTTTTGCTTCACCCGCGCTGACTTCCGGCAGCCCACGTCGATGACGTGTGCAAAGACGGACCGCCCCGCTGGTCGAGCGCGCCCGGTGGGTGCCTCTGGCGCGGTAGGTGCCATCACCAGCAAGATCACCATCAACGGTGGACGTAGGAGATCTGGTCAGCATGACCGACCGCCACCCCCTCCGTGGAGGCGGCGATCTGCTGAGTTCGGGTGGATCGGGTGGATCGGGTGGAGCCGGTGCATCAGCCCTACGGCGCGAGACAGACGCTCGCCGGGAGCCACGGTGGGCGGGGCAGGCCGAAGTGTTCCTCAAGTACCAGCTCGGCCTGGGTGAGTGCGCCGTAGACCCATCCCTGCCCGGTCGACCAGGAATCTCCGCAGACGTACAGGTTGGCGTCGCGGAGCGGGCGGCGCATCCGCGGCATGACCTCCCAACTCTTCACCCCCACCTGCCAGAAGTGGTAGGCCGCGCCGTACGGGTCCTGCACCCAGTTCTGGAAATGGACGGCCGTCGGCTCGGGGATCCGGGCGTCGGGGCCGTGCAGTTCGCGCAGCTGGCGCTGTGCCTCGTCGACCAGTGGCCCCGACGCCGTCGCGTCCATGGGCCGGGGCGGCCGGGTCACCGCCCGCACGGAGGCCTCATTGGCGAACCTCGCGGGCCGCGACGGCACCGCCATGGCCTACGCGCAGAACATCCACCGGCATGACGCCATCGCCGACTGCCTGGCATCCACGACCACCCTGTGGCTGCCGGTCTACGGTGTCGGGGCGGCACTGCTGGTGGGCCTGGGCGCATGGTCCTTCGGCCGCGCTCGGCTGGGGCGGCGTACGGTCGCGGGCCGTCGGAGTGCGTAGATCATTGTCACGGCACATGCAGATACCGGAGGCGGCACATGGGCGGATCCCCCGCAGTCGGAGGCGGATACTCGGGAACACCTCTCGCCCGGAAGATCGGCATCAAGCAGGCGCAGCAGGTGCGGCTGTGTCATGCCCCGGCGCGGTGGGACATCCCGGGGCTGCCGGACGACGCCGAGGTCGCCGAGGGGAGTCCGGCCGGAGCGGACGTCACCGTGGCCTTCTACCGGGAGCGGGTGGCCCTGCGGGCCGAGGCGGACGGGCTCGTCGCAGATCTGGCCGACGATGCCATGCTCTGGATCGCCTGGCCCCGCAAGGCCGCCGGACATCTCAGCGACATCACCGAGAACGATCTCCGCGACATCTTCCTGCCGCTCGGCGTCGTGGATGTGAAGGTCGCCGCGCTCGGGGACGACTGGTCGGGGCTGAAGTTCGTGCGGCGCAAGGAAAACCGCCGTAAAAAGGGCGCAAACTAAACCGGCTCCGGGACAACTACCCCCCTTGAGGCAACATCTTGGTGAACGGCGAGCGCCGCGCGGTCAGGACGCGGACGCCGCCCAGGGCCGGATGGGGTGAGGGATGTGGTGGAGCCGAGGATCGCCGTCGCCGTGGTGACCATGGGGAACCGGCCCGCCGAAGTCGATGCCCTGCTGGAGTCCGTGGCCAAGCAGGACGTGCCCCCGGCCCGGATCGTGATCGTCGGCAACGGGTGCCGGCTGCCCGAGTTCGCCCGCCGGCTGTCGCTTCCCGGTGAGGTCACCACCATCGACGTGGAGGAGAACCTCGGCTGTCCCGGCGGACGCAATGTCGCCCTGGCCCGGCTGCGGGAGTTCGGCGACGTCGATGCCGTCGTCGAGCTGGACGACGACGGGCTGCTGGTCGACGCCGATGTGCTGCGCCGCGTACGGGATCTGTACGCCGCCGATCCGCGCCTGGGCATCGTCGGCTTCCGCATCGCCGACGAGCACGGGGAGACCCAGCAGCGGCACGTGCCCCGGATCGGCAACTCCGACCCGATGCGGGGCGGTTATGTCACCGGCTTCCTCGGCGGCGGACACGCCCTGCGCATGGCGATGCTGGCGGAGACCGGGGACTGGCCCGCCGAGTTCTTCTTCGCACACGAGGAGACGGACCTGGCCTGGCGGGCCGCTGACGCCGGATGGAAGATCCTCTATGCCCCCGAGCTGCTCCTTCAGCACCCGAAGACCTCGCCCGCGCGGCACGCCATCTACTACCGGGTGACCGCCCGCAACCGCGTCTGGCTGGTCCGGCGCCGGCTGCCGCTGCCGCTGATCCCGGTCCACCTCGGGGTCTGGACGCTGCTCACCCTGCTGCGCACCCGCTCGGTGGGCGGGCTGCGGGCCTGGTTCGGCGGATTCGTCGAAGGGCTGCGGGCACCGGCCGGTGAGCGGCGGCCCATGCGCTGGCGGACGGTGTGGCGGCTGACCCGGCTGGGGCGCCCGCCCGTCGTCTGACGCGGGGAAGAGAAAGTGGGGACGAGGGCCCCGGTCGTTCACCTCCGCCGACCGGGGCCCTCTTGTGTCCCCGGATCAGGCCTACGGCGACACTCCCCCGAGTTACGCGTCTCACGCGCGCGCCGGCGGGCCGGATCCGATGCAGTGATCACATCAGGGCGCACCAACGGATCGCTAACATGTGGCCAACGGTTCTCCCGCAGGTCGCGAAGGGGTTGGCGCGAAGTCGACGCAGAGCGACGGGAGTAAGCCGGAACCGTAGCGGATTCCGGCCCGGACCGACAGAGAGAGGGTGGCGGGAAACCGCCTCAGACAGGGCGGAAATCCGCCAGGGACGGTGGGCATGCCCGCCGCGGAGCACGGCCGACGGGGCCGGGCGGGAAGGCAGTGGAACGGCGTGATGCGGCGGTGCGGGCTGCGGTTCGGGCTGCTGGGACCACCCGTTCTGTATGACCGAGCGTTGTACGGGATTTCGTACAGCGGTGAGTGCGGCGCCGACGGCCCCGCCGACGGCGGCGGGAACGACCGGGTCGTGTACGACACCGCCCTCACCCACGACACCGGCGACCGCAGCGGCTCCGGGCCCGCGGTCCGGGCGATCGGCAGTCCCAAGGTGCGTGCCCTGCTCGCCGCGCTGCTGCTGGAGGCCGGCCGTGTCGTCTCGGTCGAGTCGCTCAAGGACGCGCTGTGGGGCGGTGCGCCCCCGGCGTCCGCGCAGGCCTCGCTGCACAACCACGTCACCCGACTGCGTCGGCTCCTCGACGAACCCGAGCGGCTGCGGGCCGTGGCGCCGGGTTATCTGCTGCGGGTCGACGAGGGCGAGTTGGACGTCCATGTCTTCGATGCGCGGGTGGCCGAGGCACGGGCCGCGCACGCCCGCCGGGACTGGGCCGGGGTGCTGCGGGCCTGTGCGGCGGCGCTCGCGCTGTGGCGAGGCACGCCGCTGAGCGGCGTCTCCTCCGAACTCGGCGGATACGCCTTCGCGCAGCGTCTGGAGGAGGCGCGACTGCTTCTGATCGAGTGGAGGTACGACGCCGAGCTCGCCGTCGGCGGCACGCGACTGTCCGGCCTGGTACCGGAGTTGGCCGCCCTGGTCGCCGAGCATCCGCTGCGCGAGGCGTACCACCGCCAGCTGATGCTGGCCCTGCACCGCACCGGCCGCCAGGCCGAGGCCCTCGCCGTCCACCGCGATCTGCGCACCCGGCTGGTCGAGGAACTCGGCATCGAGCCCGGCCCGACGATCCGTGCCGCCCATATCGAGGTGCTCCGGGGGTTCTCGGCGCCGGTCGACGGGGGAGGGGGCGTGGCGGAGCCGTCGTACGACGGCCGTCCGAGAGCCGTGGCCCTCGAGGCCGGTGCCGCCGAGGTGTCACCCGCGCCCGCTGAGGTGTCACCCGCGCCCGCCGAGGGTGAGAACGCCCCTCAGGGGCCCCGGCCGTCCGCGTCCGACGACCAGAGCCGGACAGATGACGAGGTCGGGGACCTGGAACCGGCGGCAGGCCGGATGCCTGGCGACAGACAGCCGGCGCCCGCCCAACTGCCGCCGCCGCCCGCACACTTCACCGGTCGCACCCCTGAACTGCAGGATCTGCGCGCCATGCTCGTCGATCCGCACAACCCCACCGTCGCCGTCATCACCGGCATGGCCGGCGTGGGCAAGAGCGCCCTGGCGCTGCACGCGGCGCATCGGCTCAGGGATCGTTTCCCCGATGGTCAGTTGTACGTCAACCTGCATGGCGCGACTCCCGGAGTGTCCCCGCTCGCGCCCTCCCAGGCGCTTGCCGCGCTGCTCCGCGACCTCGGTGCGGAGTCCCGGAGCATCCCCGAACACCCGGATGCAGCCGCCGCGTTGCTCCGCTCCATCCTCGCGCCGACCCGCACCCTGATGGTCCTGGACGACGCCGCGAACGCCGCCCAGGTACGTCCCCTGCTCCCGGCCGGCCCCGGTTGCGCCGTGATCGTCACCAGCCGCTCGCCCCTGACCGCCCTCGACGGTGCCCGCCGCTTCCCGCTCGGGCCCCTGACGGGCGAGGACAGCGCCGCGCTGCTACGCGCGGTGAGCGGCCGCGACGGGCTCCACGCCGGGCATCCGCTCGTCGGCCTCACCGGCCGCCTGCCGCTGGCCCTGCGGGTGGTTGCCGCCCGGCTCGCCGCCCGCAGCGCGCTCACCCCCGACGTCCTGGCCGTCCAACTGGCGGCCACCGAAGGTCGCTTGCACCACCTTGAGTACGACGACCTGAGCGTCCGTCGCTCCCTGGCCGTCGCCCACGACGCGCTCGCCGCCTCCGAGCGCCAGGCCGACCGGGACGCGGCCCTCGCCCTGCGCCGCCTCGGCGCGCTCGATCTCCCGGCGTACGGCGCACCCCTGCTCGCCCGCCTCACCGGCACCGACGAGCGCCGGGCCGAGGCTGCCCTGGACCGCCTGCTCGACGTGGCCCTCCTGGAGGAGACGGCGTACGGCCGCTACGCACCGCACGACCTGGTCCGCGACTTCGCCCGCGAACTGGCGGGGGCCGACGCCGCCACCCGTGACGGCACCGACGCCGCCGTGGCGGCCCTGCGCTGGTACGCCGCCGTCGCCGAGCGCGCCCTGACCGCGATCGTCGAACCCGGCCTCGACCAGGAGGACCGCCGTCGCCCGACCGCCGCGCAGTCGCCCGGGCACGCGGCGGACGTGGCGGCCGTACCGCCCTTCGACTCCGCCGAACAGGCCTTCGCCTGGGGCGATGTGGAGCTGGAGAACATCGTCGCGCTGGTGGAGCGATACGCGGACACATCCCCGGACATGGCCCGGGACACATCCCCGGACATGGCCCGGAACGTAGCCCCGGACGCGCAGCCGGCCGACCTCACCGCAGTCGGCGCGCCCGACGACCGCACGGCCGCCCACCTGTCCACCCTCATCCGCCTCGTCTTCCCGTACGTCCAGCGCCGCGGCCGTGTCGCCGAGATGGAGGTGCTCGGCCGGGCCGCCCTCATTACGGCCCGAAGGCTCGGGGACGAGGCGGCCGAGGCGTATGCGCTGGGCGATCTCGCGGGGCTGCACTTCCTGACCGGCCGGCAGAACGACGCCCTCTGCCTCAACGACCAGGCCCTGGAGATCTGGCGGCGGCTCGACACGAGGTCCTGGATCCGCCGCTGCCTCAACAACCGGGGGCTGCTGCTGGAGGGGATCGGGCGGTACGCCGAGTCCGAGGACGCGCTGCGGCAGAGCCTGGAGTACTCACGGCAGCTGAAGGACCCCTACGGCGAGGCGGTCACCCTCAGCCATCTGGGCAACCTGTACGAGCACACCGACCCCCGGGCCGCCATCGAGCAGCACCAGCGCTCGCTGGCGATCGGGGACGCGATCGGTGCCGTCATCGTGCAGCACTCGGCGCACTGCAACATGGGCTACGCCCATCTCACCCTCGGCGAACCGGCCGCGGCCGCCGTGCACTTCGAGGAGAGCCTGCGCATCCTCGGCGGCCACGGCGACTGGCACGGCGAGTCCCAGACCCGGCTCGGCCTGGTCCGCGCACTGCGGCGGCTGGGCCGTGCCGAACGCGCCTGGCACGAGTGCGCGGAACTGCTGCGCCGGGCGGACGACCGCGCCGACCGCTATATGGGCGGTCTCGCCCGCCACCAGTACGGGCTCCTGCTGCGCGGCCGGGGGCGCGTCGAGGAGGCGAACGAGCAGTGGCGTGCCTCGCTGGCCGCACTGGACGGGACGGACGGGAAGGCGGTCGTGGCGGAGCTGCGGGAGCTGCTCGGCGGAACCTGCTGACCGCCGGTCATCTCCTCGCCCCTCCCGCGGGCGGCGGGATCACTTGGCGTCCGCATAGCACTCCACCACCGCCGTGGTGAACGGAAAGCGCACCGGCGTCTCCCCGAAGGTCAGCCGCCCCGCCAGGTCGGCCGCCTCGCGGATCGCCGCCGCCACTGTGTCCGCCTCCTCCTTCGGGCAGTGCACGATGACCTCGTCGTGCTGGAAGAAGACCAGCTCGGCCGCCATGCCGGCGCAGGTCCGGCGCAGCGCGGCGAGCAGCAGCAGGGCCCAGTCGGCGGCGCTGCCCTGGACGACGAAGTTGCGGGCGAAGCGGCCGCGGGCGCGCGCGTTGGTGGAGGCACGGCCGGGCACCCACTGCTGCCCGTCGGGCTCGGCCTCCCCGGCGGGGATGCCCGCCTCCTCCGTCGCCGCGTCCTCGTCCGCCCCTGCCGCGGGCGGGCAGGTCCGGCCCAGCCAGGTCCGAACGAGCCGCCCCTCCTCGCCGGCCCGTGCCGCCTCGTCGACGTAGGCCACCGCCTTGGGGAAGCGGCGTCTGAGCGCGGCGAGGTTCTTCAGGCCGTCGCCGGAGGTCTGGCCGTAGACCGCGCCGAGCACGGCGAGCTTGGCCTGGGCGCGGTCGCCGGAGAAGGCCCGGTCGGAGACGGACTGATACAGGTCGGTCTCCCGCCCCGCCACCTCCATCAGACCGGGGTCGCGGGAGACCGCGGCCAGCACGCGCGGCTCCATCTGGTCGGCATCCGCCACGACCAGCCGCCAGCCCGGGTCGGCGACCACGGCCCGCCGGATCACCTTGGGGATCTGCAGCGCGCCCCCGCCATTGGTCACCCAGCGCCCGGTCACCGTCCCGCCCGCGAGGAACTCCGGCCGGAACCGCCCGTCCCGCACCCAGTCCTGCAGCCAGGACCAGCCGTGCGCCACCCAGATCCGGTACAGCTTCTTGTACTCCAGCAGCGGCTTCACGGCCGGGTGGTCGATGGACTCGATCTCCCAGCGGCGCGTCGACTTCACCTTGATCCCGGCCTGCGCGAAGGCCTTGATCACATCGGCGGGCAGGTCGGGCCGCACCCGGTGGCCGAACGCGGCCGACACCTCGTCCGCGAGCTCGGCCAGCCGACGGGGCTCGCCGCCGCCCGCGTACCGCTCGCCGAGCAGTTCGCGCAGCAGCTCGCGGTGGACGTCCGCGCTCCAGGGCAGGCCCGCGCGGTTCATCTCGGCGGCCACGAGCATGCCCGCCGACTCGGCGGCCGTCAGCAGCCGCATCCGGTCGGGGTGCTCGGCCCGGTCGTGCCGCCGCTGCTGGTCGGCGTAGACCGCGAGGAGGTCGTCGAGCGGCAGGCGTGCGCCCTGCGGCTCGAACAGCGGGGACTGCGCGCCCGGTTCGGCGGCGCGCAGCGGTGGATCGGGCGGTACGGGGCCGCCGCGCAGCCGGGCCAGGGCGGCGGCGGCCGAGCGTGGCTCGCCGGAGCGCCCTTCGTGGCCCAGCAGGAGTGTCTCGGCGTCCTCGATGTCGTAGCACCGCTCCACTCGCACCCCCGTGGCGAGCAGACGCGGATAGACCTCGGGGGTCGACCGCCACACCCAGCGCGTCACCTCCGGTCGGCCCCGCACCGCCTCGGCGAGATCGTCCTCCCGCCGCACCGGACCGACGGGCAGCCCGTCCGGACCGAGGGGGGCGAGCTCCACGCCACCGTCCTCGGCCGGAGCGAGCGCCCAGCGGTCGGTCATGGTCGCGAGTGTGGCAGGCGGCACTGACAATCCGTCGTGACCTGCGGTTTCAGTCCTCCGATCGGTCCGTTTCCCGCGTCTGCACCAGCTGCGAGAGCACCTTGGCGACGTACTGCTCGGTCTTCTGCTTGCTGACGCCGAGGCCGCTGAGGACGCCTTCGCCGTTCTCGTACTCCAGCAGCGCCAGCAGGAGGTGCTCGGTGCCGATGTAGTTGTGGCCGAGGCGCAGGGCCTCGCGGAAGGTGAGCTCCAGCGGCTTCTTGGCCGCGGCGCTGTAGGGGACCAGCTCGGGCACCTCCTCGGCCGCCGGCGGCAGCGCGGCGGACGCCGCCTCGCGGACCGCGTCCAGGGAGACGCCCTGCTCGGCGAGTGCCTTGCCGGCAAGGCCTTCGGGCTCGGCGAGCAGGCCGAGGACGAGGTGCTCGGGCAGGACCTCGGCGTTGCGCGCGGCCTTGGCCTCGTTGTGGGCGGCCATGACCACGTTCTGCGCGCGCGGGGTGTAGCGGCTGAAGCCCTGGCTCGGGTCGAGGTCGGCCGACTCCTTCGGTACGAAGCGCTTCTGCGCCGCCTGCCGGGTGACGCCCATGCTCTTGCCGATGTCCGTCCAGGACGCGCCCGAGCGCCGCGCCTGGTCGACGAAGTGGCCGATCAGGTGGTCGGCCACGTCGCCCAGGTGGTCGGCGGCGATGACAGCGTCCTGGAGCTGGTCGAGCGGTTCGGCGTGGACCTTCTTGATGGCCTCGATGAGGTCGTCGAGCCGTACGGATGCCGTTCCGGGAGAGTTCGTCGTCATGCGTCAACCATAGGTTGACGTTCTCGAGTCGTCAACCTGAAGTTGACAGTCGGGTGCGGTCCCGTCCGCCCTGGTCCTACGGCGACTTGGTGTGCTCGTACATCACCACCAGTACCGAGTGCACCGTCTCCTCGTCCCCGTCCTCCTCGGCCGTGTCGACCAGTTCGGCGAGGGTTTCCTGGAGCTGTTGTGCCCGCTCGGGCGTGAGGCGCAGATGCCGGAGCGAGAGCAGCGGGTCCCCGGGGGCGCGGTCCAGTTCCTGGGCGACCGCGCCGAGCAGCGCCGCCGTGCCCGCCGCCTGCGGCTCGGCGACCCGCAGGCGCAGGCCGACCCGCCGGTAGTACTGCTCGGTCCCGCCCCGCACCCGCCGCGTCTCCACGATCCGCACGAGCCCTGCCTCGCGCAGGACCTTGAGGTGGTGCCCGACGCTGCCCTTGGCCACCCCCAGCCGCACCGCCAACTGGCTGATCGTGGCGGACCGATGGGTCAGGGCGAAGAGCAGCCGCTGCCGCAAGGGGTGGGCGAGTGCGGCGAACTGGTCGGGTGCGGAGATCTCCAGTACGTCCTCGATGCCGGTGCCGTTCTCCGGCTCGTGCTCGGTCATACGTCAAGCGTCCAATTCTCTTGACGCTTTTGCAAGTCCGATGCTGTACTCCCGGCCATGACCACCCTGACGCCCAGTACACCGAGCCCGTCCGGCAGGCCCGACACGCCCCACACCCCGGTCCCCGCCCCCGTCACCGACGTCGCCGCCGTCGTCGAGGAGACCGCCCGGCTCGTCACCGAGCACTACGTCTTCCCGGAGGTCGCCGACCGGCTGGCCGCGCTGCTGCGCCGCCGCCTGGAGGAGGGGGCGTACGACGTCGACCGCGCCGAGGAACTCGGCGCCCGGGTCACCACGGACCTCCAGTCGGACAACGGCGATCTGCATCTGCGCCTCAAGTACCACCCCGAGCCTGTCCCCCAGGAGCAGGGCGAGGCAACGCTGGCCGCCATGCGCCGCCATTTCGACGTGTCGCTGGGTGGTGTCCCGCGCGTGGAGCTGCTGACCGGCGGGGCCGCGCTCCTCGAACTGGCCCCTGCGCTCTTCCCGCTCGCCTGGTCCGCCGAACCGCTGTCGGCCGCGCTCACCCTGGTCGCGCGTGCGGACGCGCTGATCCTCGACCTCAGGGGGAACGGCGGCGGCGACCCGGAGACCGTGGCCTTCGTCTGCAGCTACCTGCTCGACGAGCGCACCCATCTGAACACCCAGTACGCGCGCGTGGGGGAGCGCTACGACCAGTCCTGGAGCCTGCCCTACGTCCCGGGTGCCCGCTTCGGCGGGACCAAGCCGGTGTATGTGCTCACCAGCGGCCGCACCTTCTCCGGCGCCGAGGAACTCGCCTACAACCTGCAGCAGTTGGGCCGCGCGGTGATCGTGGGGGAGGCGACCGGGGGCGGGGCGCACCCCCGTGAGGGCTGGACGGTCCACCCCCACCTGGAGGCCACCGTTCCGGTCGGCCGGTCGATCAACCCGGTGTCCGGCACCAACTGGGAGGGTACGGGTGTCCGCCCGGACATCCCGTGCGCGGCCGCGGACGCCCTCGACCGGGCCCTGCGGGAGCTGGCGCGCTCCTGACAGTGTTCGGGCATTGTCCACAGGCTGTGGATGACGGCGGCCCGCTGTCGGTGGCGCATGGCAGGATCGACGGGTGAGCAGCAGCACGACCAGCACCGTCGAGCGGGCCTTGCGGGCCGCCCTCTACGACGACACCGGCTCCGGCCTCGACACCGGCGCGTCCCTCCTCGCGGCCGACCCCGCCGCCGACACCGAACTCGCGCGGCGGGGCGAGGAGTTCGTCGCTACCGCGTGGCGGCGCGGCTGGCAGCCCGCCGACGTCGTACGGCTCGTACGGCGCGAGCTGGACGACGAGCACGTACACCTGGCGGCGGCGCTGATCAGAGCGCAGGTCCCGCACGACCGCCCGCGCGGCCCGCGCTGGACCGCCCAGCTCGAGGCCCTGCCGGAGGCCCCCGCGCGCGGGGCCGACCGCTTCTCGCACGCGACCCTCGTCCTGGAGCTGTACCGCCTGCTGCTGCGCCTGCCCGCCCTGGAAACCCTGGAGGAGCCGCGCCGTGAGCACCGGCCGGCCTCCCGCGTGCTCACCCGCATCCGTGCGCTGCTCGCCAAGGCCGAGGCGACCGGGTTCCCGGAGGAGGCGGAGGCGCTGAGCGCCAAGGCGCAGGAGCTGATGGCCCGGCACAGCATCGACGAGGCGCTGCTGGCGGCGGACGCTCCCGCGGCGGACGCGCCCGGCGCCTGCCGGATCGGTGTCGAGCCGCCGTACGAGCAGGCCAAGGCGGTGCTGCTGCACGCCGTCGCCACCGCCAATCACTGCCATGCCGTGTGGAACGAGCCCCTCGGCTTCTCCACGGTCGTCGGCTTCGAACCCGATCTGGAGGCCGTCGAACTCCTCTACACCTCGCTCCTCGTCCAGGCCACGCACGCGATGACGAAGGCGGAGGCCGCCCAGCGAGCGGGTGGGCGCAAGCGGACCAAGACCTTCAGGCAGTCCTTCCTCGCGGCCTACGCCCATCGCGTCGGCGACCGTCTCGCGGCCGCCGCCGACACCCAGGTCACCCAGGACCTCCTGCCGGTCCTGGCCACCCGGGAGGCAGCCGTCACCGACCGCATGGAGCGCATGTTCCCGGAGACCACCACGACCCGGCTGCGCGGTGTGAGCGACGAGGCCGGCTGGACGGAAGGGGCGCAGGCGGCGGACCGGGCCCAGGTCAGGGCCCGTCCGCGGCTGGACTGACTCTTGGCCGTCCGTCGTCCGTCGTCCGCCGTTCGTCGGGACTCAGTCTCCGGCCTGCTGGAAGGCGCTCACCGAGGCGTTCGGGTTGCCCGCGCCGCCCTTGCCGGCGACGGGGCCGTACGACCAGGGGAAGTTCTGGGAGGTGCCGGAGCCGGGCAGGGTGATCTTCACGTTCTTGGCCTCCAGGCTCGTCGCGTCACCCGCCTTGCCGCGCACATAGCTGATCGTGAAGGAAGCGGAGTCGCCCTTGGCGAGCTTCAGCTTCTGCGCCTTGGCGCCCTGGAGCGCGGGGACCTTGGCCGAAGTGCTGGCCGCGTTCAGCTCCACGCCGGCGAAGCCGTCCAGGGTGCACGGGGCGCTCTGGTTGGTGATGCTGACCGGCACCTCGCCCGTGTCACCGGCCGCCGGGGCCACGCTCGCGGTGCCGATCTGCACCGAGACCGTGCCGATCTGGCAGGCCGAGCTGCTCCTGCCCTTGTTGCCGCTTCCTCCGTCGTCGCAGGCGGTCAGCAGGAGGGCGGCGGCGAGGGCGGTGACGGTGAGCGGAATGACGCGCATGAGTGGGTCCCTGTCGAGGTCGTGACGGTGCCCCAGCATCATCACGCGTGCACCTGAGAACCGCTTGCGCGCCCCACCCGTACGGCCGTCGTTCACGAGCCCAGGTTGCCGGTCGGCAGCCCGGACGGCAGCTTTCCGCCCTCGGCCTTGGTGTAGGTCTCCTTGCCGGCCTTGCCCGACCAGGTCACCTGCATGGAGGTCTTCGACAGCGAGTCGACCATGCCGGTGCCGCGGTCCTTGCTGCCGTCGGTGCAGGTCAGGTGGATCATCTGCATGCCCGCCTCCTCGCCCGCGGTGCCGGTGCACACGGTCCCGCCGGTCGCGAAGAGCCCGGCCTGCTTGCCGGTGACGACCAGGGCGACGGCCTTGCCGTCGGTCGTGGCGAGCCAACTGCCCTGCAGCTTGCCGGACGAGGAGGTCTTGCCGCCGGTGCCCGCCGTGGACGTCGGGGCCGCGGTCGCGCTCGGGGTGGAGGAGGAATCGTCGTCGGAGCCGCCGCCACCGCTGCACGCGGTCAGCGCGAGCGCACCCATCATGCCCGCGGCCGTGGCCGCGATCCGCACCCTCGTAGTCGCCGAAGTCACTGGAAGCTCCCAAGCTGTAGCCGGTCGGACGCCCGGTTGGCCGGAACGACCGCAGCAAGCTACCAGGACTTGCCAGTGGGGCTTCCGGGCGCCGGGCGGGTATCCGCTGTGTGCGTGGTGCCGGATTCACCCGGCACAGGGCGAACGCGCGGGAGATGGCGCTGCCACCGTACGCCTGCCGCTGAACCTCCCCGGATAGGTAGGAATTTCCCTACGCTTGACTCGTAGGGAAATTCCTACCTATCGTCCTGCCCATGAACATCACTCACGCCTCCTTCGTCACTCTCCCCGTCACCGATCAGGACCGTGCCCTGCGCTTCTACCGGGACGTGCTCGGGTTTGAGGTCACCGCCGATCTGGACGTGCCGCAGGGCCGGTGGCTGCAGGTCGCGCCGCGCGGGGCGCAGACCGTGTTCACTCTCTCGGGGCCGGGGATGGGGGATTTCGAGCCCGGTTCGAGCCGGGGGATCATGTTGGTGACGACCGACGTGGACGCCGACTGCGCCCGGCTCGCCGGTGCGGGCGTCGACGTGCAGGGTCCGGACGAGTTCCCCTGGGGCCGTATGGCCTCCTTCCAGGACCCGGACGGCAACGGTCTGATGCTGCTCACGGAGGCTCGGCGCTAGGAAAGGACGGGGCATGACGACGACAGGGGCCGTCGAGGACCGGATCTTCGCGGCGCTGGCCAACGCCACCCGCCGCGAGGTGCTGCGCCTGCTGCGCGAGCGGGGGCCCCAGCCCGTCCAGGCCCTGGCCGACCACTTCGACATGCGCCGCCCCAGCCTCTCGGAACACCTCAAGGTGCTCCGGGAGGCCTGCCTCGTCTCCGAGCACCGTTCCGGCCGGCAGCGCATCTACCGTCTGGAGGCGGCCCCGCTCGCCGACCTGCAGGACTGGCTCCACCCGTACGAGCGGTTCTGGCGCGGGCAACTGAACGGGCTCGGCGAACTGCTCGACCGTATGCCCGACGATGACCGGTCATGAGCGACACCCCGCCCGAGGACGACCTCACCACGATCCGCGTCGACCAGTACCTCCCGCACCCGCCGGCGAAGGTCTGGCGCGCTCTCACGGAGCCGGAACTGCTCGTTCAGTGGCAGATGCCCGGGTCGGAGAATTTCCGTCTCGAGGTCGGACACAGATACCGGCTCACCTCGGTCCCACGTCCCAACACCCGCTTCTCCGGCGTCATCGACGTGCAGGTTCTCGCCTACGACAGCGAGCGGATGCTGTCCGTCCGGTGGGCCGATGCCGATCGAGCCAATCCCGCGGACTGGACCATCACGTGGACGCTGGAACACGAAGGGCGCGGTACGCGTCTCTTCCTAGTACATGAGGGATTCGATCCGGACGACCCGGCACAGATGATGGCGCGGAAGATCATGGACGGGGGCTGGCGTTCGCATGTCCTGCGGGCTCTGGGGCAGACGCTGGAACGGCTTCGGTAAAGCGGACGTCAAAGCTGTAACCATAGGGCCACCCCCCGTGCACGTGCATCTGCCCATGCATCTGCACGTGAAGGGGGTTATGATCCGGGTCAGTTGACTACAGCATCCATGGCCACATCAGCCAGTGCACCACCGGGGAGCGACCTGTGGACCGCGACGTTGACAGCGTGTACGGGGGGTACGACGTGTACAACGGCATGGCTGCCACGCAGCTGGACGGAGTGGCCTGGCAGAAGAGCAGGCACAGCAACTCGCAGGGTTCCTGCGTGGAGTTCGCCCGCCTGCCGGGTGGGGAGGTGGCCGTGCGCAACTCGCGCTTCCCGGACGGCCCCGCCCTTGTATATACGCGCGCCGAGATCGAGGCGATGCTCCTCGGCGTCAAGGACGGCGAGTTCGACCATCTGATAGCGAGCTGACACCGGCCGTTCGGTCCACGGACGTGTCGGGGCAATCGCGGCATCATGCCCGGGAACGCGCGTAGAAGCGCGACGTCAGGTGACGCCGCGCTTCGTCATTGGGCCGACGGGAGCCGGAACAGCGCCCAGACGACCTTGCCGTTGAGCGTGCCGGCGAGCGGATGCCAGCCCCAGCTGTCGCTGAAGGAGTCGACCAGGAACAGCCCGCGGCCGGACTCGGCCGAGAAGTCGTCCGAGGGGCGGGCCACCGGGGTGTCGTGGCTGGGGTCGCGCACCGCGCACACCAGTCGCTCGGTCCACCGCATCAGATGCAGCCGCACGGCCGGGGTCTGCTCCGCGCAGCACGCGGCGTCGGCCGGCAGCGCATGCCGCAGGGCGTTGGTGACCAGCTCCGAGACGACCAGACATATGTCGTCGAAGCGGTCTCCCACGTCCCATTGGTCGAGTGTTCTGCGCGTGAACAGCCGGGCTTCGCGCACCGCTTCGTAGCGGGCGGGCAGTGCACAGGAGGCAGCGTTGGACACGGCCGCGGGATCCAGCGGCGGAAGGCCCTGCCGTAACGGCTCGAGCATGGTCGATCCATTCGTCCCCATGCGAGGCACTCCCGGGAATTCGCGGTCGTTGCGATGCAGCGGTGGCGCGGGACCATGGTTTCGGATGCGCACAGCAGATGCAAGGGCAGATGCACGTGCACGAGACCGAATTGAGCACTCCCGTACCGCTTGTTGGCCATTTTTTCCGCCAACCTCATGCACTTGGCTCACCTGTTGCTTGCTTCATCCTGTGCGGAAACTTTGGCCTCTTTCCGTTTCCGTAACCAGACGAGTACTGCTCGAAGTGTTTTAGTGGCAGACTTCGGCCCCTGAAGACGGTTGGGGAGGCTGGCGAACGTGAGCGCGGGAGAGCCGGGATCGGTGGTGCGGCGCATGCTGCTCGGATCACAACTCAGGCGACTGCGTGAGGCGCGGGGGATCACGCGCGAGGCGGCGGGTTACTCGATCCGCGCCTCCGAATCGAAGATCAGCCGGATGGAGTTGGGCCGGGTGAGCTTCAAGACACGGGACGTCGAAGACCTGCTGACGCTGTACGGCATCTCCGACGAGGCGGAGCGCGAGTCGCTGCTCTCCCTCGCCCGGGAGGCCAATGTCGCGGGCTGGTGGCACAGTTACTCCGACGTGCTGCCGAGCTGGTTCCCCACCTATGTGGGCCTGGAGGGCGCGGCCTCCTTGATCCGGGCGTACGAGGTGCAGTTCGTGCACGGCCTGCTGCAGACCGAGGAGTACGCGCGCGCGGTCGTCCGGCGCGGTATGAAGGGCGCGAGCGTCGCGGACGTCGAGCGGCGCGTGGCACTGCGCCTGGAGCGGCAGAAGTACCTCGTCTCCGAGAACGCCCCGGACTTCCACATCGTCCTCGACGAGGCGGCCCTGCGCCGACCGTACGGCGACCGCGAGGTGATGCGCGGCCAGCTCCAGCATCTGATCGAGTTCTCCGAACGGCCCAACGTGCGGCTTCAGATCATGCCGTTCAGCTTCGGCGGGCACTCCGGTGAGAGCGGGGCGTTCACCATCCTCAGTTTCCCGGAGTCCGATCTGTCCGATGTGGTGTACCTGGAACAGCTCACCAGTGCGCTGTATTTGGACAAACGCGAGGACGTGACCCAGTACGAGCAGGCGCTCAAGGAGCTCCAGCAGGACAGCCCGGGGCCGGACGAGAGCCGGGACCTGCTGCGGGGACTCTTGCAGTTGTCCTGATCCACGCCCTCTTGACTTCACGCGTTCGTTTGCTCAGGTGTCAGCTCAACTCACGGCAAACACAAGTACGATGACATGTGATCAGTCTTATCAGACCGATCGGATCGTGAAGTCGATCGGGTGTCCGTCTCGACTGCTTCGGCAGTAAGGGGATCGAGGGATCACATGTCGTCCTGCTTCACCGACCTGGCCCAGCAGTACATCGACGGTGAATGGCGTCCGGGTACCGGCTCCTGGGACATCATCGACTTCAACCCGTACGACGGCGAGAAGCTGGCCTCGATCACGATAGCCACCATCGACGAGGTCGACGAGGCCTACCGGGCGGCCGCGCGAGCCCAGCAGGAATGGGCCGAGACCAACCCCTACCGCCGCCGTGTCTTCTTCGAGAAGGTCCTGCGCCTCGTCGAGGAGCGGGAGCGGGAGATCACCGAGATGATCATCGCCGAGCTCGGTGGCACACACATGAAGGCCGGGTTCGAGCTGCATCTCGCCAAGGAGTTCCTGCGCGAGGCGGCCCAGCTGGCGCTGCGCTGCGAGGGCAGATTCCTGCCCTCGCCGATCGACGGCAAGGAGAACCGCCTCTACCGCGTCCCGGTCGGCGTGGTGGGCGTCATCAGCCCCTTCAACTTTCCCTTTCTGCTGTCGATCAAGCCCGTCGCCTCGGCCCTCGCGCTCGGCAACGCCGTCGTCCTCAAGCCCCACCAGGACACCCCGATCTGCGGTGGCACGCTGATCGCCAAGCTCTTCGAGGACGCGGGGCTGCCGTCCGGCCTGCTGAACGTGGTGCTCACCGACATAGCGGAGATAGGCGACGCCTTCATAGAGCACCCGGTCCCCAAGCTGATCTCCTTCACCGGCTCCGACAAGGTCGGCCGGCACATCGCCACCGTCTGCGCCTCGCAGCTCAAGCGCTCGGTCCTGGAACTGGGCGGCAACAGCGCGCTGGTGGTCCTCGACGATGCGGACATCGACTACGCGGTCGACGCGGCCGTCTTCAGCCGGTACGTCGACCAGGGCCAGGTCTGTATGGCGGCGAACCGCGTCCTGGTGGACCGCTCGGTCGCGGACGAGTTCACCGAGAAGTTCGTCGCCAAGGTCAAGACGCTGAAGACGGGCGATCCGAGCGACCCGCAGACGGTCATCGGGCCGGTCATCAACTCCCTCCAGGCGAACGCCATCTCGGCCGCGATCGAGCAGGCCGTCGCCGAGGGCGCCACGGTCCTGGTGCGCGGCGCGACGACGGACAACCTGGTGGAGCCCTCCGTCCTGACGGATGTGCCGACCGACTCCTCCCTCCTGCACAAGGAGATTTTCGGCCCCGTCGCCCTGCTGGTCCCGTTCGACGGCGAGGAGGACGCGGTCCGCATCGTCAACGACACCCCGTACGGCCTGAGCGGCGCCGTCCACACCGCCGACATCGAGCGGGGCGTGGCGTTCGCCAAGCGGGTCGACACCGGCATGTTCCATGTGAACGACGGCACCATCCACGACGAGCCGCTGGTCCCCTTCGGCGGCGAGAAGCACTCCGGCATCGGCCGGCTCAACGGCGAGACGACCCTGGACGCCTTCACCACCCTGAAGTGGATCTCGGTGCAGCACGGGCGCAGCGAGTTCCCGTTCTAGCGCCGGCCGCGGGAGTGCGGGAGTACGGACATGAAGGTGCCGGCGACGCCGGCGCGCCTGTACGTGGACGACATGGGCCGGGCCCTGCCCGCCCTGCGTGAGCTGACCGGCGAGAACGTCCGGTCGCGGTTCCCCTGTGCCGGGGTGGAGGTCGCGAGCATCGGCGGCTTCCTGGTCGTCGCGGGGAGCGCGACGGAACTCGCCCCGCTCCGGGTGGCGGCCGCAATGCCTCGTGTTCGAGTACATCGAGCATTCCGACCCGGTTCTGCCATTGAGGACAGAAGCTGACCGCAAGGGTCCGTAACGTCATCGGTGTCAGGCAAGGGAAAGCCGTTGGACCCGATGAAAGGGGCCGGTCATGGTCAGTCATGTGCGAGCCGAGGCGCAGGGCGACGAGCGCGGGGCGCTGCTCTCCTTCCTCGCGGAGCAGCGAGGGGGCATCCGGCGCGCGGTGCTGGGGCTGACGGACGAGCAGGCCACCAGCAGGCCCAGCGCGAGTGAGCTGACCCTGGCCGGGCTGGTCAAGCATGTCGCCGAGGTCGAGCAGGGCTGGACCGCCCGTGCCAAGGGCGAGCCGCCGGCGGTCAAGCGGGACGAGTCGAACTGGCACGAGTGTTTCGCGCTCGCCGAGGGCGAGACGCTCGACCAGCAGTTGGCGTACTGGGAGGAGGTCGCCGCGGAGACGGAGCGGTTCGTCCGCTCGGTCCCCAGCCTGGACGACACCTTCCCGCTGCCGAACGACCCCTGGTTCCCGCCGGACGAGGCCGTCTCCATGCGCTGGCTGGTGCTCCATCTGATCCGCGAGACGGCACGGCACGCCGGCCACGCCGACATCATCCGCGAGTCGCTGGACGGGAAGACGGCGTTCGAGCTGGTGGCCCAGGAGCAGGGCACGTCCTGGGGCTGACCCCGCGGGTCATACGCTGGACCGCATGTCAGCGATCCGTCTCCTCGTGCTGGGCGCGGTGCGCCAGCACGGGCGGGCCCATGGCTACCAGGTACGCAACGACCTGGAGTACTGGGGCGCGCACGAGTGGTCCAACGCCAAGCCCGGCTCGATCTACCACGCCCTGAAGCAGATGGCCAAGCAGGGGCTGCTGCACGCGCACGAGATCGCGCCGTCCACGGCCGGGGGCCCGCCGCGCACCGAGTACGAGATCACGGACCGCGGGACCGAGGAGTTCCTCCGGCTGCTGCGGGAGTCCCTGGTCGCCTACGACCAGAAGATGGACATCCAGTCGGCGGCCATCGGCTTCCTCGTCGAGCTGCCGCGGGACGAGGCGGTGGCCCTGCTCAAGGAGCGGATCCGGCGGATCGAGCAGTGGCGGGCCGCCGTCACCGAGCACTACATCCCCGAGGACGGCCCCGAACAGCTGGGCCACATCGGCGAGATCATGAACCTGTGGGTCCACACGGCCGACTCCGACGCCGCGTGGACCCATGGGCTCGTCGCACGCCTCGAGCGCGGCGCCTACACCTTCGCCGGCGAGGGCGAGCCCTTCGTGGGCGTCCTCGCAGAGGGCCAGGAGAACCCGTACGCGACGGGGGAGCGGCATCCGGGGGACGATCACTAATCAAGTTTGACCAATCGAGGCGGCCGCGTTATCGTCGGCCAAGTAGTCAAGTTTGATTAATAGGGAGAGTGGTCAGTGGCCGGCACGGCGATCACCGTCGTAGGAGCACGCAAGGCATACCGCGGACATGGCGGAAAACAGGCGCTGGACGGACTCGACCTCCAAGTCGCCGAGGGCACGGTGCACGGGGTGCTCGGCCCCAACGGGGCGGGCAAGACGACCCTGGTCCGGATCCTGTCCACCCTGCTGCGGCCGGACGGCGGCCGGATCGAGGTGGCCGGACACGACGTGGTGACCGAGGCCCGCGCGGTCCGCCGGCGCATCGGCCTGCTCGGCCAGCACGCGGCCCTGGACGAGGAGCTGGGTGGCCGGCAGAACCTGGAGATGTTCGCCCGCCTCCACCACCTCGGCGCCCCCCACGCGCGCGTGCGCGCCGACGAACTCCTGGAGCGCTTCGACCTCACCGACGCCGGCCGCAGACCGGTCCGCGCCTACAGCGGAGGCATGCGCCGCCGGCTCGACCTCGCCGCCTCCCTGATCGCCGACCCGGAGGTGCTCTTCCTCGACGAGCCGACCACCGGCCTCGACCCGCGCGGCCGCGCCGAGGTGTGGGCGTCGGTCCGCTCCCTGGTCGACGGCGGTACGACGGTCCTGCTCACCACCCAGTACCTGGAAGAGGCCGACCAGCTCGCCGACCGTATCTCGGTCGTCGACCGCGGCCGGGTCGTCGCCGACGGCACGCCGGGCGAACTGAAGGCGCTCACCGGCGGCGACCGGATCGACGTCGTCCTGCGCGACGCGGGCCAACTGGGCGCTGCGGTCGCTCTGTTGCCCCTGCCCGCCGCGGATGTCTCCGTCGACCCCGACCGCCGTCTGCTCAGCGCCCCGGTCACCGACCGCATGGCGGCGCTCTCCGGGGTCGTACGGGCCCTGGAGGCGTCCGGCATCGAGGCGGCGGACGTCGCCCTGCGCCGCCCGACCCTGGACGAGGTGTTCCTGCACCTCACCGGACGCGACGACCGTACGGACCGTACGAAGGAGGCCGCATGAGTTTCCTGAGTCAACCTCTATGCCGCCAGAGGCGTGTCGGCGGGCGTGTTGATCTTGCTGTTGGCTTGATGGATGACGGGGTCGTAACAGGCGCCGTTGCGCCAGCAGGCCCACATCACG